>NZ_CAJJZH010000002.1:0-675962 GCF_905197545.1 Faecalicatena orotica | reverse complement strand
GACAAACGGTTTTCAAGACCGCCTCGTTATGACCACTTCGATACCTCTCCATATTCTTATCAGTCTTTATCACTAATAAGCTCTGTTGTTCTGTCTGCTCTCGCGACAATGGTTATTCTAGCATATACATGAAATATATGTCAACACCTTTTTTACATTATTTTCATATTATTTTCACTCTTGGCTGCGGGCAATCATGACTTCTGCTATATCCAGGTCTTCTGGTGTTGTTATTTTTATGTTTTCATAAGAACCGCAGACCAGTTTAATCGGGTACTTCAACATCTGCTCTACCACCATCGCGTCATCCGTTACATTGATATAGGATTCCCGCATCAGCATAGAATATGCACCTTTTATTAAATGATTTTCAAAAACCTGAGGTGTTTGTATCATCCACAGGCTTTTCCTGTCCGGCGTGTTTTTCACAAATTCATTGTCATCCACCACTTTTATGGTATCTTTCACAGGCATGCCGACTACACAGGCCTTATGATGAATCACCTCCTGAAAAACCCTCTCTATAATCTCATGATTGACAAACGGGCGCGCACCATCATGGATGAAGACATATCCCTCTTCTTCCATCTCCTGTACTCCATTCCATACCGAATGATATCGCTGTGCACCGCCAGGCAATATCTTGGTAACCTTCGGGATCTCATATTTTTCTATGATCTCCCGACGGCAGTATTCTTCTTCTCCCGGCCCCGTAATCAGATAGATCTCGTCTATCACATCTGAATATGCAAAAGCCTTTAACGAATAATATAAGACCGGTTTTCCGGCGAGTTCGAGATACTGCTTATGTACTTTTGTCCCCATCCGTTTTCCCTGGCCTGCTGCCAGTACGATTGCTGTACAATGTGCCTTTTCCATATTCTCTCCTCCTCATATCAATGCCGGGTTCTGTATTCAGACCTCTGGTCAGCGTTCTCCAAGCTTCAGATTAGGTACCGCGTTTAAATCCCATCCGTGCCTTGTTCCTGCAAGATATTCGTAATAAGCCGCCGCACCGATCATAGCTGCATTATCCGTACAATAAATGGGCGACGGATAGTAAAACTGAATATCCCTCTCTTCACACGCTTTCTTCATCCCTTCTCTCAGGGCGCTGTTTGATGCCACTCCACCCGCAATCGCGAACTTATACATCCCGTATTCTTCCACTGCATGCATAGACTTTTCTACCAGAACGTCCACGACCGCCTTTTGAAAAGATGCGGCAATGTCCGCGGGATTATAAGTCAGGCCCTTCATCTGGCAGCCATTAATATAGTTCAGGACCGCTGACTTCAAACCACTGAAGCTGAAATCATAAGGTGCACCGTCTATGTTTGCCTTTGGAAAATTAACGGCCTCTGCATTCCCCTCTTTTGCCAGCCTGTCGATTTTCGGCCCCCCCGGGTACCCAAGGCCAATTGCCCGGGCAACTTTATCGTAAGCTTCCCCGGCAGCATCGTCTCTTGTTCTGCCGAGTATTTCATATTTGCCATATTCCTTGACACATACCAGATGGGTATGCCCCCCAGATACGACAAGACAAAGAAACGGAGGTTCTAATTCCGGATGTTCTATATAATTTGCCGAAATATGTCCCTCAATATGGTGCACACCGATTAAAGGCAGTTTCCTTGCATATGCAATCGCTTTTGCCTCTGCCACCCCCACAAGAAGTGCGCCGACAAGCCCCGGCCCATATGTTACCCCGATTGCATCTATGTCATCCAGAGTCGCCCCTGCTTCTTTTAACGCCTCCTCAATGACCTGATTTATCTTTTCTATGTGCTTTCTGGACGCAATTTCAGGCACGACACCGCCGTACAGTTTATGCAGCTCGATCTGTGAAGATATCACGTTAGACCGAACCTCCCGTCCATTATTGACAACCGCTGCGGCAGTCTCATCACACGAGCTTTCAATTGCCAGTATGTTTATACTTCTGATTTCTTTCATAAAATGCACCTCTGCTTTGGATGTTTCTTTTTACTCAAATGCCAGTTCTACAGACATCTTATCTTTCCCGGGTTTCGCATCCGGGAAAATTTTCCTCACCTCGTCCATGTACTCCTCCGGCCTTGTAAGCGAGGGACTGTAGTGCGTCAGCCACAATTCATTCACTTCCGCATCTTTTGCAAGCTGCGCCGCCTCATAAAAAGTCATGTGCCTGTACTCTACCGCCTTGGCAGCTTTTTCTTTTTCACCGTACATGCCTTCACATATAAACAGGTCCGAGCCTTTTGCATTTTCCCGGATAGAGTCAGTCGGTCTTGTATCTGTCGTATAAGTAAGCTTGATTCCTTTTCTCGGCGGACCAAGTACCATATCAGGCGTCATAAGCTTTCCATCTTCTTCTACGGATTCACCTTTTTGCAGACGGCTCCAATATTTCTGCGGCACCCCCTGCTCTTTTGCCCGTTCTACGTCAAACTTTCCTGCCCTGTCAATCTCCAGGGTATATCCGTAGCACAAAACGTTATGATTTACTTTAAACGCTTTTAAACGGTACCCATTCATTTCAAATGTCTGGGAGGCACCTTCAATCTCCACACACTTGATTGGGAAAGGCAGTTCCGGCGCAATCACCCTCAAAGAATTAACTACCCTTTCCAGACCTTTCGGCCCGATCAGGGTAAGGGGTTCCCGGCGGTCAGCATTCCCCATCGTCAGGAGCAGTCCCGGCAGGCCACTGATATGGTCCCCGTGATAATGGGTAAAACAGATCACGTCAATCGGCTTGAAACTCCAGCCCTTTTCTTTAATCGCAATCTGTGTCCCTTCTCCGCAGTCTATCAGCAGGCTGCTGCCATTAAACCTTGTCATCAGTGCAGTCAGCCACCGATAAGGAAGCGGCATCATCCCGCCGCTCCCGAGTAAACATACATCTAACATATTATCCCTCTATTTCTGCCGGCACCATAAACGAACGGAGCAGTTCGTCATAACAGGTTTCGCAAAGATCAAAGGAATGCTTCTCCCCGTCTTTTTCAGAGAAATATCCCCATGTGTAATCCACGCTGAATACGCCTTCTTCCGCCCGTCCATTTATAACCGGTATTTCTTTGCCACATTTATTACAAATAATTTTATTTACTTCTTTTGTTTCTTTCATCTGATACTGGCGCATACAAATTCCTCCTGTGTTGTGTGCTTTTGCTACGCCTTCATTATAACGGCCCGGCAGGCACTTTCCTAGTGGGAAGTGCTTCCAAGCTCCCTGCTCATCAGTACTGCATCCTCTTCCGGGTCTGTATAAAACTTCTGGCGGATGCCATCCTCTGTAAACCCTTCATCCTCATAGAATGAACGGGCCTCCATATTGCTTTCCCTCACATCCAAAAGCAGTTTATTGATTTTTCTTTCCTCGCAGATATTTTCCAGTGCCAGCATCAAATGGCCGCCAGCGCCCTGACGCCTCATCTCTTTGTCCACGGCAATACGGGCGATTTCCGCCTCTCCTGCCGCCTCGTAGGCAAGCATATATCCGACAAGCCTTCCGGCCTTTTCTGCCGCGATGCAGATCGTATTCGGAAGCTTGATTGTCTCCAGCACACTTTTCTCACTCCATGCGTCCGCAAAGACCTGATGTTCCATTTCTGCTACAGCCGCCGCATCCTCGGCACGAAGTGTCCTGCATTTGAGTTCCGCATTCTTTTCTTTCTCGGCACGTTCCCTCTCTGCCTGTGAGACTCGCAGGTAATCCGGCTGGTGCTCCATCGCACTTTCAAACTTCCCGGCCTTGAAATACTTAATCCCCAGGGCCCCTACAACTGCCGCGCGCTGACGGTTCATATAAGAAGGCGCAAAAGAATAAGGCACCTGAATATACTTATCAATCGTATCCCGGTAAACAGGCACACCGTCCCCTAAAAATACGACCGGCCTCCCGTAAGTATTCAGCCGGTGTATCAGATCATCGATGGAAACCGCCATCTGCATACGCATTACCTGAAATACCGGTTCAACCCGCCTTGTCCCTTCTTTTTCCCCTGCTTTTCTGGAAAATGTATAAAGCCCTGTATAGACCTGGTTTCTTCTGGCATCCATAATCGGGCAGATAATATCTTCACATCCGTACACCTGATAAGCCAGTCCGTCCGCCGTTGGAATATGGATCAGCGGCTTATCAAGTGCCAGTCCTAATCCCTTTGCCGTGGCAGAACCAATCCGAAGCCCGGTAAAAGACCCCGGTCCCCCGGCAACTGCAATTGCATCTATCGTCGAAAGATCCAGCTCAACCATCTTTGCCACCGCATCGATCATCGGCAGCAGAGTCTGTGAATGGGTCTTCTTGTAGTCTATGGTATATTCTGCGACTGTCCTGTCTTCCTCCACGACTGCCACAGTCGCCGTCAGCCCGGAGCTGTCAATTGCCAATACCCGCATAATTAATTTCCTCTCTATAATACAGACATACCGGTGCTGATTCCAACACCGGCATCCTTTTTCATGGTAGTTCTTCTATCGTAATTCTTCTGAACTCAAATCCCTGTTCCAGATCTTTTTCAATAATAATCTCCGTACGCTTTTCGGGCAGTATCTCCTCAATCAGGTTCGCCCATTCGATCAGGGAAACTCCCTCTCCCATCACGTAATCTTCGTATCCGATCTCATCCATTTCTTCAATGTCACCGATACGGTATACATCAAAATGATAGAACGGCAGACGCCCTTCTTCATATACCTGTACAATCGTAAACGTAGGGCTGCTCACGGGTTCCTCTATCTCCAGTCCCTGTGCAAATCCCTGTGTAAATACAGTTTTCCCTACTCCAAGATCACCGGTCAGTGTATACACCTGCCCCGGTTTTGCCTTCTGCCCCAGCCTTACTCCGATCTGGAATGTCTGCTCGGGACTCCTTGTTTCCAGTACCATGTCATATCCTCTTTCCAGTTTAGTTTACCTGACGGATCCGCACCTTATCAGGCGGCATATGGGTGGATATCACCTCTGCCACCGCCGCCCACTGTTCTCCTATCTGCGCCCTCGGGAAAATGACCGCACGAGTCTTATCCATATACAGTACCAGTGCCTGATTCGTAGATACAGCTCTCTGGAATTCTGACCAGGAACTCTCATTTTCAGATCCATACTGGGTTACCTTCACCCCGCTGTCCGTCAGTTCATAGTAAAGTGGTTCCTTAAATACAGGTGAAGCCTCAACCTGGCGTCTTGCCCGCATCCACAGCATAACAGGGGGATATACGATCATAAAGACCGCAAGGGCAGACAGAAGGACACCACTTGCAGTATTGCCGCCTTCTGCCTGTCTGATTCCCATCAGAAAAATCACTGCACCGCAGAGTACCCCCACAATTCCCGGGAGGTGTGTATAATTGTGATGCAGCATAAAACTGTACATAGTCTGCGTTGTCATTCGTATTTCAAACTTTACTGACATGGCATATCCTAGTGGTGGAACAGACGCAGGCCGGTAAAGGCCATAGCCATCTGATACTTGTTGCACACATCAATTACGTTATCATCTCTCACAGAACCACCCGGCTGTGCCACATATTTCACGCCACTCTTATGGGCACGCTCGATGTTATCCCCGAACGGGAAGAATGCATCAGAGCCCAGTGCGACATCTGTCAGCTTATCCAGCCATTCACGCTTCTCTTCCCTTGTAAATACTTCCGGCTTTACTTTGAATGTATTTTCCCATACGCCGTCAGCAAGAACATCCATGTATTCATCCCCGATATACAGATCAATCGCATTATCCCTGTCGGCACGTTTGATACCATCCCTGAACGGAAGCCCCAGAACCTTCGGGCACTGGCGCAGCCACCAGTTATCTGCCTTCTGCCCTGCCAGCCTCGTACAGTGGATACGGGACTGCTGTCCTGCACCGATTCCGATTGCCTGTCCTCCCTTTACATAACACACGGAGTTAGACTGTGTGTATTTCAGGGTGATCATAGAAATAGCAAGGTCTATCTTTGCTGATTCCGGTATCTCTTTATTCTCTGTCACTACATTTGCAAAAAACTCATCATCAATTACGAGTTCATTTCTTCCCTGCTCAAATGTGATTCCATATACTTCTTTGCGTTCTAACGGAGCCGGAACGTAGTCCGGGTCGATCTGGATTACATTATAATTGCCTTTTTTCTTCTGCTTTAAAATCTCAAGTGCTTCCGGTTCATACCCCGGGGCAATGACGCCGTCAGAAACTTCCCTCTTGATCAGTCTTGCCGTATCAGCATCACATACATCAGACAATGAAATGAAGTCCCCAAAAGAAGACATCCTGTCGGCGCCCCTTGCTCTCGCATATGCACATGCCAGAGGGGATAATTCTCCCAGATCATCCACCCAGTAAATCTTAGCCAGCGTCTCGTCCAGAGGAAGTCCTACCGCTGCCCCTGCCGGGGAAACGTGTTTAAAAGAAGTAGCCGCCGGAAGCCCGGTTGCTTTTTTCAGTTCGCTTACAAGCTGCCAGCCATTGAATGCATCCAGAAAGTTAATATATCCCGGACGTCCGCATAACACCTTGATCGGCAGTTCACTTCCGTCCTCCATGTAGATCCTGGAAGGTTTCTGATTCGGGTTACAGCCGTACTTCAATTCTAATTCTTTCATTTGTCTTTTGCTCCTTATTGATTTTTATTTACAATCTTTGTCTCATAACTGCCTGATTCAATATCAATATAACGTACAAAGAGGGAAACTTTGTTATCCTCGTTCAGGCTGTTCCATAACAGGTCTGTAAATGCCCCGATATCATCCGGAACAGAGATTAGTTTCGGTTCTCCCTCAAAACTCGGCAGCGGATTTCCGTCACACATATATGTATGGATAAAATGCCCTTCTCCTGCAGCCGGATTTTCATATGCAAATGTATAGCGGTTACAGCTTTCCGGATTTCCATTGTTGCTCTTTAATATCGACATGGCGTAGTTATAATTGCCATTCTCAAGATGCATAATTCCTGAAATCCTCGGTGTATAATTAGGGCCATCCGGCTCAAATTCCCTTGAGCGCAGGCTCTGTTCAAATGTCATCTGCTTATCCATACTTTCATAGATGGTGTCTGTCTGGTCCCCGTTCGTCACGATCGTCTTGTTCCCCAGAACACGCACCGGTGCATAGATAATCAGGCTTGGGTCTGTCAGTTTGGACTCGTCAAATGCCTGTGTCCTGATTCCTTCTCCATCCTCCACAAAAACCCGGTTACGGCTGTTCTCACTGCGTCCCATGATAAAATAAGCAGTCACAGCTTTTTTGCCGTCCTCACTCTTACCGATGATGATTCCTCTTCCAGGATAAGAGTTGCCCTTTAATTCCTGCTCGATTGATAACATTTTCATAAGATGGCTCTCCTTTATCTTCCATGTTTTTTCTAAATACAGCTTTATTATACCCGCGAACTAACGTAAGTTCAATAACTAAGCAGAGATTTTTCATTTCGCCTGCGGACTTTCCGGTTATTGTTAAAACCGGTCCGGGCATGATATCCCTCCGCAGCATTTTACGATAAGGAATCCTGATCCGTCTCTAAAGTACCTTCCGGGGATGCAGGAAGGACCGCCCTAGCCTTGCTGATACGGTTCCCCCCGACTTCTTCTATCGTAAACTCAACCCCGCCGGCAGTAAGCTTTTCCCGGCTGTCTTTATCCGGAATATATCCCAGCTGCTCGATCAGGTAGCCCGACAATGTATCATAATTTTCCGTCTTCAGTTTCAATCCCAGTTCTTCATTAATATCATCCACCAGCGCACCGCCGTCCAGCAGATACTCATTTTCACCCAGCATGATAATCTCCTGCACGACTTCCTCGTATTCTTCATTGATTTCTCCCATGATCTCTTCTACAAGGTCCTCCACAGTAACAATACCGGAAAATCCGCCGTATTCATCTACAAGAACAGCCATATGCCTGCGTTGTTTCTGGAGTTCACGGAATAATTCATCCGCATCCCTTGTATCCGGAACAAAAAATGGCTTTCTCATTAACTTTCTGATGTCCAGATTATCCCATCCGTTTTTATGAACCTCGATCATGACATCCTTTACATGCAGGATTCCTATAATATTATCGATGTTACCTTCATAGATCGGAATTCTGGAATGTCTGGATTCCAGCACCTCGTCCGCCAGCGTGACAAACGGTTCTTCCACATCGAGTGCATAAACATCGCGCCTCGGCACCATAACCTCACGTGCGCTTCTGTCATCAAATGAAAAGACGGAATTGATCATCTCACGTTCTTCATCCTCAAATGTTCCATTTTCATTTCCCGCCTTCAAAAGAGCTTTGATTTCCTCTTCTGTCACCGCCTCCTCCTGGTCTTCCGTCTTCATCCGCAGGAGCTTAAGCACTCCCTTCGTTGAGACAGAAAGCAGCCTGATAAACGGGGAAAGTATCTTTGAGATGTAATGGATAGGCATTACAGTAAACATACAGAAAGTCTCCGCCTTCTGCAGTGCAATCCTTTTCGGCACAAGCTCCCCGAACACAAGGTTGAAGAACATCAAAAGTAAGGTCACCCCGTTTCTGGCGATGGCCGTGCTGTAAGGTATGTGGATACTATCGAGCCATCCCGCAAGTACCGGGGCAATCCCCGCCGCTGCAGATGCACTGGAATAAAATCCCGCAAATGTAATCGCTACCTGAATCGTTGAAAGAAACTTCGTGGAATCCTCAAAGAGGCTCTGAATCACAACCGCCTTCTTATTACCCTCCTCCGCCAGACTCCGGATCCTGTTCTTGTTCACAGAAACCACAGCCATCTCGGCCCCGGCAAAAAATGCGTTCATGATAGTGAAAAATAATAAAAGTAACAATTGAAAAATAACCGTGTTCCCGTCAGGGTCTGAATCCATAAAAAATAACTCCTCCTAAAATGTTTTTAGAAGGAGTATATCATGAAGTTGGCCGTCTTGCAAGCGCTAATTCATTAACCTGTATCCCCCTATCCTTATGATCTTTACACTTGTCATGCTTTCTCACTGTATGCTACTATTTACTTATTAGAATAGGTGGTGTTTTTATGAATTTAAATTTGACTTTACAGCAGCGTCAGCAGATGTCTCAGGCGCAGATTCAGTCACTGGAAATTCTGGCTATGGACAGCATTGAGCTGAATCAATTTTTAAAAACTGAATATTTAGAAAATCCATTGTTAGACCATAGCGAAGAACCATACGGTGACAGCATTGCAGAACCTTTATCTGCTTATTACGGAACACAAAACAGCAGTGGTGCAGCAGGTTTCAGCTCTGTCGATGACGATGATGACCACTCACGGGATTTTGCCGCCCCGAAAGAGAATCTGCTTCGTGATTATCTTTTAAGCCAGCTAGACAGCAGACTTTATAGCAGGCAGGAATGGGGACTTTTTATTTATCTCATTGAATGTCTGGATGATAACGGCCTGTTTACCATGCCTGTCAAAGAAGCTGCCGAAAAAACCGGTGCTTCCGAATCACTGGTCCGGCAGTGTCTCGTTACACTGCAGCAATTAGAACCCTATGGTATCTTCTCCGCTGATCTCAAAGACTGTCTTCTCAGGCAGCTTGATGCATTGGATATGAATACCGAAATCCTGACACTTATGATCCGCTGTCATCTTCAGGATATAGCAGATGGCAAAATAAGTAACATATCCCGCAATCTGCATATTCCCACAATAGAAGTCCGCAAAAATATAGAACTAATCGCGCGGCTGAACCCACATCCGCTCTCAGGTTTCCACTCCGGTGAAAACAGCTTTATTATTCCTGACATCATTCTCAAAAAGGAGTCCTCTGACTGGTCCATTCAGCTGAATGATTCCTGGATTGAAAACTATCAGGTCAACGACTATTACCTTAAGATGATGGAGACTTCGACAGACCCTGATTTAATTACATATTTTAAGAGCAAACTGACCCGGGTACAATTTATTCTGGACAGTATCGAGCAGCGCCGAAAAACGGTTATTTCTATCACAAACGTAATTTTGGACATACAGTTGGATTACTTTGAACACCATGCGTCCCTCGTTCCAATGACCATGTCCGATGTTGCTGAAAAAGCCGGAATTCATACTTCTACCGTAAGCAGGGCTGTAAAAGGAAAGTACCTGCAATATCCGGGCGGCAGCATTTTTATGAAAAATTTATTTACTGCACCTGTCTCTTCCCATGAGCAGGGTAATATTACGTCTGCTCTGGTAAAACAATATATCAAAGAATATATTGCTGCCGAAAATAAGAAAAAGCCTTATAGTGACCAGGCACTAGCGAAACTGTTAGAAAATCAGGATATAAAAGTTTCCCGGCGTGCAGTTGCTAAATACCGTGAGGAACTGGGGATTAAGGGCAGTTTTGACCGACGCAGTTACCAGTGAGTATTTTGACTCACTAACTTGGCATGATTTTTGCGAAATAATAAATTGAGGCTACATATACAAATGTGGATCAAAAGGAGCAGCATATGAAGAGAACCTTTATTTTCATCTTAACGCATGGATTATGGGGACAGGAACTTATAAAAAGCACGGAAATGGTAATAGGCGGGCAAATAAATGATATTAAAGCCTTTTCCCTTATGCCTGACATGTCATTAAAAGACTATGAAGAGTCAATCTCGAAAACAATGGCTGATTTATCAGGATATTCATTCTTATTCCTCGTTGATATTCTTGGAGGCACGCCCTATAATATTGCGGCCTGCTATACACATGAATACGGCGCCGAAGCACTCTCCGGATTAAGTATGGATTTATTGATAGCGGTTTTGGATCTAAGGGAACAGTATCCCTGTACTAAACTTCCAGAACTTTTAATCTCCAGATTTCAGGACAAAGACGGACATGTCGCTGATTTAAAAAAGCTGCTTCTGGACTCAGACTAATATCAGCTAAGGAGGTACTACTATGGTAACCGAAAAAATTACTGTACTGAATCCTTCCGGTCTTCACGCAAGACCTGCAAGTAATTTTGTACAGACTACAGGACAATTTAAAAGCACAGTCCATTTTTCGAAAGGCGGTAATATATATAATGGAAAATCTATTCTTTCTGTTCTTTCAGCCTGTGTAAAATACAAAGATGAGATTGAGCTGCAGATTAACGGATCAGATGAAAACAAGGCTCTTGATTTCATCTCGGCTGCGATTAAAAATGGCCTGGGTGAAGAGATAAAAGGTTAGGAGGGAATGCATTATGTTAAAGGGCCTGAAAATATCTTCCGGAACTGCATTAGCTAATGTCATTGTTCTTAAAAAAAGTGCACTACTGGTTCCGGAATATACAATTACAGATGTGGAACAAGAGATTTCGAGATTTAACCATGCACATACCTGTGCTTTAGAAGAAAATCGCATTCTCTACGAAAAGGCATGCCAGACACTTTCTAAGGAAGATGCTGCAATTTTCCTTGCACACAAAGAAATACTGGAAGATGAATTTTCCCTCGTCATCCCAATCACGGATGCAATCCGTAATAATCACTGGAATGCGGCAAAAGCAACAGACTTTCAGTTCAATCAGATTATCTCCATGTTTGAGAACATGGGGGACGAGTATATGAAGGCCCGTGCCCTTGATGCAAGGGATATCCGTGAACGCCTGTTAAGACATCTGCTTGGAATACAGAACACTGATTTGAATAACCTTGAAGAAAACCATATTATTGTTGCCTATGAGATTACGCCTTCTGATACAGCACGCATGAATCTCGACAAGGTAGCCGGATTTATCACTGAAACAGGTGGTCCTGCCTCACACTCTGCTATTATAGCCAGAAATCTGGGCATACCGGCTGTAAGTATGATTCCTGATGCAGTACATGTATTACGCACCGGGATGCAGGTACTTTTAGATGGCACAAATGGAACCGTTGAAACAGAAGTTACTGAGGAAACCATAAACCGTTTTCTTAAAGCTAAGCAGGAAGAAACCGAGCTGCATGCACTTTATAACACCTATAAAGGTAAACCTACAATTACAAAAGACGGACATCAGCTGTCTCTTTTTGCCAACATCGGGGTTCCAAAGGATGTCGATAAAGTGTTAGATGCAGACGCAGAAGGAATCGGATTATTCCGCAGCGAATTTTTATATATGGACAGCGGCACTCTACCCGACGAAGAAACTCAGTTTGAAGCATATAAAGCCGTTTTAGAAAAAATGAATCCCAAACCGGTCATTATACGAACACTGGATATCGGAGGAGATAAAGAATTGCCTTCATTAAACCTAAGTAAGGAAGATAATCCTTTTTTAGGTTATCGTGCCATCCGGATCTGTCTTGACAGAACGGAATTATTCCGCACACAGCTTCGAGCTTTAGTAAGAGCAAGTTCTTATGGAAATCTGCAGATTATGTTTCCTATGATATCCAGCTTAGAGGAACTAAGGGCAGCGAAAGCGGTTTTGAATGAGGTTAAAACGAGCCTGAGTAAAGAGGGATTCAGCTACAGTGCACAAATCCCTGTAGGGATGATGATAGAAGTTCCGGGTGCTGCTGTTATGGCAGATGATTTTGCAAAAGAGGTTGATTTCTTCTCTATCGGAACAAATGACCTGACCCAGTATACACTTGCTGCCGACAGGGGCAACCCAAAGGTCGCCCACCTTTATAATCCACGCCATCCCGCAGTTCTGTCCCTGATCAGGTATACTATCGAAGCCGCCCATAAAAATGGCATTCCCTGCGGAATCTGCGGCGAATCTGCCGGAGATACAAAGCTTCAGCCCCTTTTCATCAGATACGGGATTGACGAACTCTCTATGTCTCCGACATCCATTTTAAAGTCCAGAATGGAAATCAGCAAATTAATCTACACCGACTATAACACAGGTTCCTATTTTTCATAATTCTAAAAATGGTATGTCAGCTAATCTTGTCTGACATACCATTTTTATACGCTATATTAATGTCCCGCCCGTACAATCAAGCAATGCCCCATTCATTATATTCCGCACGGCATCCGAGCATAGAAAAGCTGCGGCAGCGCCGATATCTTTAGGGGCAGCGAACTCCCCCGAAGGAAGTATTCTTCTTTTCTCTTCCGTTCTGGGATCTCCATTCCGATAATTCCGTTCTGTCTTCACATAACCGGGGATAATCC
The DNA here is from genome assembly GCF_905197545.1 of Faecalicatena orotica. Classification (NCBI taxonomy): domain Bacteria; kingdom Bacillati; phylum Bacillota; class Clostridia; order Lachnospirales; family Lachnospiraceae; genus Faecalicatena; species Faecalicatena orotica. Next base: position 662,893 of record NZ_CAJJZH010000002.1, on the reverse strand, counting down.
CATTAACCCTGATTCCTTTCGCTGCCACTTCTTTTGCCAGTGAACGGGTAAACACCGCAAGCCCGCCTTTTGCTGTCGCATAAGCACTATTATATATGCTGCTGGACAAAAAAGCGGACTTGGACAATACATTTACTATACTCCCGGACTGCTCTCTGATAATCAGCCTTTTTACAAATTCCCTGGACATAAAAAAAGCACTGTTTAATGTCCCTTCCTGACTATGCCGCCAGTCATCTGTCGCGATATCCTGAAAAGGAGTCTGGCGCACACGTGTATCTGCTGCATTATTTATAAGAAAACATGGTTCTGCCCCTTCGTCATCAAGATAGTTAAATAATCTCTTTACCTCCTCTTCCACACTAGCATCTGCCTTAACCGTCATGACGTTCACGCCATATCGCCTGTACAATGTCTGTGCTTCCCTATTGGCCCCTTCTTCGTCCGAACGGAAGTTCATAACAATATTACACCCTTCTTCTGCAAAAACCTTGCAGCATCCCAGCCCTATTCCTTTAGACCCGCCTGATATAATCACCATTTTTCCTCTTAATCCCAAATTCATATGCAGCCACCTTTCTTATAATTCTACTGCCTTTGTCATGAAAAAAGCTAATACACAAACTGCTGCGCTAAAACATGCTCCTAGTATAAATAGCATAAAATCATTGCCACCGGCTATCGGAGAAATAATATAACTGGGAATAATTACCGCCCCCAGTAATTGAAACGTTGAAATAATCCCCCCGGCCGTACCGGCCCTTTTTGCCCCGATTGCAGATATCCTTACGGGAAATGACATAAAAAGCGGCAGCAGTCCCCCTATACATATCCCCGTCATAAAAAGTCCTGCTGTAAGTACTGCCCCTGCCGGTAAGATATAAATTGAAGCACTTAAAGCCGCCCCTATGAGAGAAAGCACAATAATAACCGGCCTTATCCGCCCCACTTTATCTGCAAATACAGGCACCAGTATACATCCGGCCAGATATCCTATTGAAACCACTGAAGCCGTCGCTCCTGCGGATACAGACGTCATACCTTTATTCTCGAGTACTGTCGGAAGGTATGTGCTAATTACCATATAATTTCCAAAAGTACACATTATACCTATACTCCCTAATATAATATCGCGATTCATAACCGCCGTTTTCAGGTATGATAATGTATCCCCCTTTACACCATCCTCCATAGAAAGCACATCTTTTCTCTCCCTCATAAAAACTTTCCAGCAGACGGCAGTAACACTTGTGAGTATACCTGCCAGAATAAATGCAATTTTCAAGGATGGCAGCATTGCTGTTGTTCCCGTTCCAATTGTCATACCCAGCGCACTAACTGCTAAAAAAATCCCCACCGCCAGTCCTGTCTGTCTGACAGGGAACCATTCCCTGAAAATTTTTGCATTCGTTGCGTTTACAAAAGTGGCTGCAAATCCCGGACATAGCATACAAAGGTACAGCATTACATATCCTTTTGCAAAAATTCTGAGCCACAGTCCCGCCGCTGCAAGAATCAGACAGATTAAAACAATCCTTTTGGCACCTATTTTGTCAACAATCATGCCCGCCGGAAGACTACACAATATAGCAGGGACCATTGGTGCAGAAAACACCGTTGCATACTGCTGACGGCTTATCCCATAAATATCCATTATCTTCTGAGCCATCGGAGCCATCTGGTATTGGCAGTAACAGGCGCTGAGACCACACATACAGACCAGAATTAATATTACATATCTATATCTTGTTTTCTCCATATTTACCTACTTTCTAAAAAAAGGGAGCTTCCTTTACTTGTATGGAAACTCCCTTCTCTTGCTTATTTTATTATCCTTCCCAAATAGACTTTCTCACTGTCCGGTACCATCTGAACATACACACTGCTTCCCTTTTTTAAATAGTATTGAATCAGCTCCTTTTCTGAATGGTCCATATAAACATTTTCACATATTTCTTCCTTTCCCAGTGAATAAGGCATACGTGCAATATTAATCTTTTCAAATAAAATGCCTTTCTTTTCCAGACAAACTAATGTAGAAACCGTCCTGACCAAAATCATTGGTATATATTGAAATACTTCTTGTGAAAGAAACCGGGCCCCGTCCTCACATCCATACACATCCAGATTACATTCCTTCGGAAGCGACCTTTGCATGACACTAATCAATATAGGGTTCTCCATAATTGCGTCATCTATAATAATTACCCTTTTACTTTCATGTTTCTCCAGCCATTTAATCAGAACCTGGCCATGAATCAGCCTTTCATCAATTCTTACATATTTCAAGTACCTCATGATTTTCCCTCCCCATTTAAGAGTTCTACTATATAAGCCTTCTCGGTAAATGGTACCTCAATCCGAAACATCTTTTCTATCGTCTCTAATGTCTCACCTACTACTTTAAATTCCTCAGAATGATTTCGTTCATATTCTTCCACTTCATGGTATGGTAATATCTCTTTTCTAAGGAGCCGTTCTATCATACAGGCTACATGGATTGTATAGCGCACAATACGGTTTTCCTGATCTTTTATATCCAAACGTTTTTCGCATTGGTAAAATCCTTCAAGTATCATAGGCATAATCTTTTCAGCGTCCAAAAACTCCAGAAGTTCACGCATTGCAGCTGTAAGAACATGCTCATCAACAGCTCTGCCTTTCTTTTCAGAATAATTTTTCCCGGCATTTTTACCACTTAATATCCGCTCTAACCGTTCAATCCCGGAACCTATTACAATCTCATCTACAGAAATATAAGGTACTGCCCCCAATTGAATATCCGCCGTTCCTACAACTGCAAGAACCTCCTTTTCCTGATATCCTCCTAAAAAAATACCTTCTGCATCTTTTCCATCGATCCCAATACAACAAATTTCAATAGGGTCCTCTTCCTCTATACCTGTAATGGCCTTTACCATCTCTGCAATTTTTTTGGCGGCCCCCATTCCTGATATGCACGTTACCAGAATAGCTGCTCTGGTTTCACATGTTTCTGTGTTTTTCTGTCTCTTGTTCTCCTCTACCATACGTACCATCATCTGATCCAGATAATCTGCTACTTCTTCTATTTCTGAATCTTCTGAAGTACATTTGCGAACCGCTTCCAGTACTGTCAGTGTAGAGACCATCCCTACAGACTTTACAGGAATGCCCGTCTCCTCCTCCAGCCTTTCTGCAAACATATTCAGTGATCCCATATCCACCATTAAAAGCACCCCGCGCCCCTCATTCACACGAGTTACCATCTGTGCGGCTTTCCTGTATACCTCTTCCACATCTTCACTCAGCGGCATGTTAATAAACTTACAGTGACTGGTATCCAGAAGTCTGTTTGCGGCATCAGCTATACTTTGGGCAGTATTATCTCCGTGGGCAATTACTATGGTTCCGATTTTTCTCACTTCCCGGTCTTCTTCATTGGCACATAAAAATATGGTTGTATAACCGATTTCCCCTTTATTGATATTGATGTTCAGTTCTTCTTCCAGAATCTTTAATATGAGTTTAGCAACCTTTACTTCCTTCGGATGAGCATTTATAATTTCCTGCAGCCTTTCCTCAAGGATATCCCCTTTCTTATCCATCCCTTCTATCAGGGCATTGATATGAAGTGCAAAACCGATCTTTACATTATCGGACAGTTCCCTTTTCAGCTTCATTTCTGCAAATTCCAGGGCTTCCTCAATCGCATAATATACTTTTCCGGTAATTACTTTATTAAGTGCATCTTTACTAAATATTCTTCTGTCTTCATTTTCTTTCTCAATCATAGAAGAAATATAGTCTTTCATTTCCTGTTCTTGCTCTGCGCCCTTCTTTTTGGAGTAAAACTTCTGAAAAATCAGATATTTCTTACTGATGATATTCTGCCTGTTCTCACCCTGATCTGTTCCTATGGTAAATATGTAATGTTCTTCACCATGCAGAAGAAACTGGATCAGGCTGTTCCTCGACTCTGCTGCTTTATGATATCCCTGTTCTATATAAAACGGCAGCATCTGCCTGTCCAGATCTACTGTATGTTTTTCACCCACTTTATACTCCCAGAAGGCTCTTGCACATAAAAGCTGTATATCTGCTTTTATCTGTCCGATATTGCCTGTACATTCATATAAAAGCAGGCTTAGAATCACTTCTCTTTCTATTTTTATTGAAACAGATATTTTCTTCTGCTCCTGCATAAGGAACATCTCAATCATTTCCAGACGTTCCAATAAGGGACGCTCCTCCAGTGCCGGCAGCTGAATCACAACCGGCATCCGTCTCATAAATGTTTTTAACAGGACGACCCCCAGATCCTCTGTAGTAGCCCCTATAATCAGGACATTTGCCTCACGGTTCCGTTCCGTCTCCCCCAGCCTGCGGTACTTGCCATAATCCATAAGGCTGAAAAGCATCTCCTGCCCTTCTGGCGGAAGGCGGTGGATTTCATCTAAAAAGAGTATTCCTCCATCCGCTCTTTCAATCAACCCCGGTTTATCTCTGTCAGCCCCCGTAAATGCCCCTTTTTTATGTCCAAAGATCTGGGATACAATCAGCTGGGAATTTTCTGCGTACTCGGCACAATTGAATATCACAAACTCTGCATCTGGCTTGAGCATATTCATATGCCTGGCATATTCAAACATTTTCTGGGCAAACATTGTTTTTCCTGTACCCGTTGGTCCGTTCAGAAGTGTATGCAGACCATGAGGCGGATAGAGCATCGCAGCCTTCACCTGCTTAATCTGCATTTTTAATGACCCCTCTTGTCCAATAATATCCTGAAACGAAGGATTTACATCCTGTCTTTCTTCCGATGACGCCTGCTGTATCTTTTCGCTGTTTATAAGAAAAATATACTGGTCATAAGTATCCGGATCACTGAATCTGACTGGTCTTCCATCCTTTTTCAACAATTTTTCTGAAGCAGCCAGCTGGTTTAGCTCCTTGCTTACATTTCCGCGGTCCATCTTTAAAAGTTCTGCCGCCTCCTGTGCAGTTACTCCTGGCTCCTCATGCCTTTCAAGTGCCTGTAAAGAAAGCTCTTTTACCTTATTTAAAATTATATCTTGTCTTTTTATCATGGCCGCATCCCTTCCATCCCTTTATTGTTCTATCATCAAGCTTCTCCATTTCTTTTCGTTTAACTTATTTTTAAAAAGCAATAGTATTCTATAAGTATATCATACGAAAATTGTTTTCTACAAGATTGATTCACACAGATAGACATGGCTTTTATTTTCCATTCACTATTTAATTTTCAAAGTACATATTTTCAAATTCCCGCGGGGGACAAATATTCCGCAGTCTGCCTAAATACGCAAAGGAAACATATCTTTTATGATATGTTCCCCGTCTCTGCGCATAATTACCATAAAATAGGAAAATCATCCGGATTATATTCATCCACTATAGGAAGAAGAATCGGTCGCTGACATTCCATCTTATTAATTGTATCCATCTCCCCTTCTGTCAGTTCAAAGTCAAAAATATCAATATTTTGTTTAATATGTTCTGGTTTTACAGATCCCGGAATCGCTATAAATCCTTTCTGTATCTGCCATCTCAAAATAATCTGGGCCGGTGATTTTCCCCTTGTGTGCGCAATTGCGGCTATTTTCTCATCCCGAAGCAGAACTCCACCGCCTAATGGCTGCCATGATTCCACAGCTATTCCATTCTCCCGGCAAAAACCTGTAACTTCCAGATTTTCATAATAAGGCTGGCATTGTATCTGATTTACCATAGGAATAATTTCACATTCCTTCATAATTTTTTGAAAGTGCCTGACAAAAAAATTACTTACACCGATCGCCCTTATAATCCCGTCTTTATATAATTTCTCACAGGCTTTCCATGCCTCAAGATATAATGCTGGTTTAACCGGCAGCGGCCAGTGAATCAGATACAGGTCTAAATAATTTGTCTGAAGATCTTCCAGCTGCTGATACACTGTATCTATTGCATCCTGATAAGCATGTCTTAGTGTTCTGGATTTACTTGTAAGAAATATATCCTGTCTGCTTTTTGCATATTTCTGCAGGGAAATTCCCAGTTCTTTTTCATTCTTATAGCAATAAGCACTGTCAAATGACGTATAGCCGGCCTCCAACGCGCTGGATACAGCCGCATCCATTTCCTCCTGGGTATGTGCATTCATCATACCAATCCCAAGTTGGGGAATCTCCACACCATTTGCTAATTTCACAACCGGAACTTTATCCATCCTAGTTACTCCTTTCATCTATCCTTGTCCTAGAAGCCAAGCATCATCCCTCCAGTATAATCAACCGGGGCTCCAACAGAGAGCTGGTTCTGTTCACTCGCGAGAAAGGCAACCATCTTGCCAAATTCATATGGCTGTCCAAGTCTTCCTGTCGGACACCGTTTAATCCTTGCCTCCATTTCTTCCTTAGTCCACTTCGACATCATCTGGTTCATAACAGACCCCGGCATGATTCCATTTACGATAATTCCCTTGTCAATCAGGTCTACCGCCAGCTGCTTCGTAAGACCCATTTCTGCCGTTTTATTTGTCACATAGCATGCTCTGCCCTTCGTCGTTGTCGTAAGGGATGCCTTACTTAAAACATTCACAATGTAGCCTTTATGCTCCTTTGCAATCATTCTTTTTGCAAATTCTTTACACATCATGAACATACCTGTCACATTATTATCCAGACTTTCCTTCCACTCTTCCAGAGAAATGTCCCAGATCATTGTCGTGATGCCCCCACCCGCGTTATTAATCAAAACATCCAGATGTCCAAACGTCTCTTCTGCAAAATCAAAGATACGCATCACATCATCCGGCTTGCTGACATCAGCCTGAACGCCAAATATTCTGGCATGATATTTATCACGCATAGACTGAATAAAAGCCTCACTGCCTTCTTTATCTGACCGGTAATCTACAATCAGGTCCGCCCCTTCTTCTGCAAAGACTTCTGTTATCCCGCTTCCTATTCCTTTTGTACCTCCGGTAACGATTACTGTTTTTCCATGAAATCCTAAATCCATACCTATTTCTCCCTTCTATAAAGAATAGTGTGTTAATGTGACTGTTTTACCTCACCCTCATCAAATATAATCCTGCGATCTAAAATGCCGCCCCCGGCCTCCCAGACCTTTCCTGCACTCCCGCTGAATTCCACGACTTCCTTTAATCTGCGTTTGAATCCTTTTATCAAATTCGGATAAAACTCAAGGAGAAAATCCTTTTCCAAATCCATCTTCTGTACTTCCCGGGCAGCACTTGTCAGTAAGTCGGTATAGATATTCATTTTATTAATCCCCAGCTCACAAGCTTTCTTTAACAAGTCATCACCTGTTCCCGAGCTGCCGTGAAGCACCAGAGGCACATCCACCGTCTCTTTGATTCGCTCCAATATGTCAAACCTCAGCTCGGGCTTTCCCTTATATGCCCCATGTGCTGTTCCAATAGATATTGCCAGCTGATCGATGCCTGTCGCATCTACATAGCTCTTTGCCTGGTCAGGATCTGTATACAGAGAACTATCCTCTGCGTTCACATCATTCGCCCCTACATGGCCCAGTTCCCCCTCGACGCCCACGCCGACACTATGCGCAATAGACGTCATCTCTTTTACTTGTGCTACATTTTCATCATAAGAGAGTAATGACCTGTCTACCATAATTCCTGTAAATCCAGCCCTTATTGCTGCAATATTATGTGCCATACATGCACCATGATCCTGATTTACAGCTATCGGAACACTTGCACGTTCCGCAAGCTTTGTCAGTATTTCCCCCAAAAATATAATATCCGGGTGGCAGCCATAAACAAAATCCAAAATCATTGGTGCCCGCATTTCTTCAGCCACTTCTATTGCCGCCCTCGCCTCAATTTCCCAATTTACATTTGGTGCAATAACACAATAATTATCTTCATACGCTCTCTGCGTAATTTCCTTCATCGAAACTAACATTTTCTTCCTCCTGCTATTTTATGCGAGCTTCTCCTTTATGCCTGTACCTTCGATACATGATATTTTTTTGCCAGCAATTTTTCCGCACGGTTATAATTCTTTTTACTGATATAAAAATAGGATGGTCTGGATACATAAGGGAACCTCGACTGAAATACAAGCATCATTTTTTTATCAGCTATGGCTGCGTCGCTTCTAACATGGACGGAAAATGATTTTACGTTTTTAAAATACTTCGTACCACACATCGTCACAATTCCATTTTCATAAATTCCACATGCATCAGAAAAACAGGAAATTGTGATAACCGGGAAAAAGATTTTACTTGCCAGTGCCCCCATAATTGCTGTAAAAATCATGATGTGATAGGAAAACTCATTTCCTGTTTTATAAATGTAGTAGCCTGCAATCAGAAAACAGAGGCTGGTTCGAAAGAACTGGGTCAGCAGATCCATCTTTTCAACCGTACTTTTTACCTCCATTTCACACTTTCCGATCCTGCTGAAACTCATACGGTCAATTCCCAATTGTACCAGCACTAAAATAATAAAAGTCACTGCAAAAATAAAAATGTACATTTTCCCGGCTCCTTTCTTTTATCGAACATCCTTAGATAACGTTTAGATTAATCTAATTTTGTTCCTCTAGAAAATGATTCACGTTTATAAAAACTGAACTGCTTTTTTCTAAAATATGGGCATTCAGCGTTTCCGCATCTTCTATATCTTTTAGAGAAAGTACCTCCAGCAAAATAGGAAGACTGATCCCTGTAAAGTGATAAAATTTCAAACAATTCATTATGTGTACCACTGCATTGAACGGTGTTCCGAAAAAAACATCTGTAAAGACAATGACGTCTTCTCCCTGCTCTGTAAATTCTTTGATTTTTTCTGTGATATCTTTTTCAAACTTCTCAAGGCTCGCTTCCGGATATAACCCAAAAGCAAATACATCTTCCTGTGGCCCTACAATCATTTTTGCTGCATCCAGAAATGCTTTTGCCAGGTCGCCATGTGATGCTAAAATAATTTTCACGCTGCATTCCTCCTCTAATTTTTGTTTTGACCAGACCTAAACAATCCCTATCAAGGAACCTAACAGACCAAATATAACAACACCAATTAATACTTTAACAAATGACTTTCCTTTGCTTAACAGCAGATAGCAGATACCTAAAAACAGCAGTGTAAAGAAACTCGGAATTAAACCGTTTACAATTGATGCCACATCTGTTGCACCCATACTTGTCTCCCAGCCGATTTTAATATTCAGTGACACATAACTTGCTGAAAGTGCACCCATCATCATGATTCCAAGGACACCCGCACCATAAAGTACCTTATTAACGATGGGACTATTAATTAACTTTGCAATGCCTTTCCTTCCCTGTTCATATCCAAGTTTATCCATAAAAAGTGCTACAATTGTCATCCATCCAAACCACAATACATATGGAAATGCACCCAGTACATTGCCGGCCAGTGCAAGCGGATAACAAATTGACTTAAAAAGCGGCATCATGATAGATCCTTCGAAGCTGTCTCCAATTCCTGCCAGAGGTCCCATAAGACTTGTCTTAAATGTCTGGATTGCTTCGCCTTTTTCACCTGACGGATCACCATGTTTTGCAATGTCTTCCTCCATTGCGATAGATCCTGTAACCAGTGCAGCCCCCCATGACGGGTTTGTAATGAATGGCTGTAAATGCCTGAGTATTGCTGTTTTATAACCTTCACGGTTTTCCTGATAAACACGCTTTAACGGTTCCAGCATCATGTATCCAATACCCGTACCATAAAAGTATTCCAGACACTGTGAAATACGGAAGAAACAACAGAACTTAAATCCCCACCAATACAGATGCCCTTTGCTCTTAAATGCACAGCCATCTCCATAGATCGACTGTGATGTATCATCCTCTTCATATTCCTCCTCGTAGTCTTCTTCATCGTCCTCTTCAAATCTGGATGCGGAGAATTGAACATGCAAAAATGCGAGGCATACACCGATCAATGCAACAAACACGATACTTACTTTTCCAAGGGTTATTGCGTAAAATCCCACCAGAAAATATGGAAGAAGCTCTTTCTTTCCCATAAAGTTTACACAGAGCACTAACCCCAAACCAGGCAGCATCCCGCCAATAACAGATAATCCATTGCTAAGCCATGCCGGCAGCTGTGAGACAATATCCCCTGCCGCTCCTCCGAACAGCCAAAGCAGCAGAGTTAATGGTACAATTCGAAACAGCATTGATACCACAGATGGACCTAAAATCGCATCCACCCACAATTTCTTGTACTGTTCATTCTCTACATGTGTAACTGCACGCCGGTTCCACATACCGTTAACTAAACGACGACCATTATCAACAAATGTTCCTAATACTGCAAATGGTATGGAAAAGGCAACGGCAGTTGTTGCATCCAGGCCAAACTTTATAGATATCGGGACAGTGACGCATGCCGCGAGCACTCCGTCTGACGGCAGATTGCCTCCTACCGCTATATTTGATATGTACATCATGCCTATGGAGGCCCCTACAACAAGGCCTGTCTTAACATCTCCATACACAAGACCGATTAAAAAGCCAATTGTTACCGGGTCCTGCCATCCGGCCCCGATAAAAGGAATACTGAATTCACAATATGCTAAATAGTATAAAATACCTACAATAAGTGCTTCAAAAAAAGTAAACGACATACGGTTCTCCTTTCTTATGCTATGCACTGTTATACCCTGATGTATTTGTACAGCACACTACGCTCTCCCATTCTTCTCTTTACATAACATTTATTTAATCTGACTGTGCAGAGGCCTCCCCGCCATAAATTCCGAAACATCTGACATAATAATTTCCGCAGACACCACAAACATATTTCCTGCCATCCCTGCCATATGGGGAGTCAGGATTACATTATCCAGCGTCCTCAGTACGTGATCATCTGGCAGGGGTTCAGTTTTTAATACATCAAGCGCCGCCCCTCTTATTTTCCTTGCCTTTAATGCTTCAATCAATGCATTCTCGTCGACCAGACCTCCCCTTGCCGTATTTACCAAAAACGCACTTTCCTTCATGAGAGATATCTCATGTGCCCCTATAAGATTTTTCGTCTCAGGAAGGAGTCTTGCATGGACCGTTACTGTATCTGCTTTTGACATCACTTCATCCAATGACATAATTTCCACACCCAGATCTGCCACATCTTCTTGTTTGACATAAGGGTCATATGCAATAAACTTAAATCCAAAATTTTTAAGTCTGTGAAGTACTTTCCTTCCTATGATACCGAACCCAACCATACCAATCGTCAGGTCTTTATATAATTCCGGATGAAAATAGGGCAGCAGTTCTTCTTCCATACCGGGCTTCCAGAATTTATTTACGTAAGTAATCCCCCTGTTAATATCAAGAATCAATGCAGATGTAAAATCAGCCACCGGCTCTGATACCCTTCCTGGTGCATTGCAGACCGGAACCCCTTTTTCCCTGCATGCCTCCATGTCGATATTTTCTATTCCGCTTCTCATAACAGCTACCAGTTCCAGATTTTTCGCCGCGTCAAGTAATTGTCTTCCCACAGCTGAAAAGGATACGACAATAATATTTGCATCTTCTACCGCTTTTAAAAATTCCGGCGAATGTCTTACCCATCCCGGTCCCCTTGTCTCCACTTTAAGCGCGGCCTCCCGCCATCCATCCCCCTCACAGCCCAGACCATCATCGTATACCACTTCCAGATCATAGCCGTACTTATCTGCCGTACGTTTAAACACATCATAAACTGCACCTTTGCTGAATCGTTCGTAGTTTTCCTGATGTTCTGATACAACTAACATTTTTTTTGCCATTTCCTGCTCCTCCTTGTAATGCATTTCCTTTACGTTCAATGCTAATGCCTATTTTGTCATTATCTTTAAGATCGTTTCATAACTGTTTTTTGTATCTGTAATAGTCTGGTGATTATAAACATCTACGCCATCATTATGCAGTTCTGTCAGCATTTCCATTTCTTTATCATTTAAGCAAATGGTTGCTACAACATGTCTCCTGCCCTCTTCCATCGGAACTTGTGCCACATTCAAATGGTTAAATTTGAATCCAAGCTGGTAAGCTTTATATGCATTTTCCACATTTCTAAAAATCACGATAATATTTCCGGGTCCAAACTTTGTCTCCATGTATTCCTGTACACCTTTTTCGATAGGATACGCAACGACTTTAGTCCCTTTCATGCCTGTCTGCATAATCTTTAATGATAGTTTATCTTTTGCCACCTCGTTATCAAAAATCACTATTTTTTTTGCATTCAGTGCCCTGACCCATGTAAAAGCAACCTGCCCGTGGGCCAGCCTGTAATCCACTCTGCAAAGTGCTATTTTACCCATTCTGATTCCTCCCTCCTGGTATACGGTATCCTAACCGAATAAGTCACTGTTAACCGCATGAACACCTTCCGGTTTAGCCAGCCATGCTTTGCCTTCGGATCCATATACCTTCATCTTTTCTTTTAATTTTGCTTTTGCTGCATCCCGGGAAACATCATATACGGAATATGCTTTATTGCCCGACAGGTCCGCTCTCTGCACAGCCTCACTGGCTGCCTGACACAATTCTCCGCATATGTTAATTTTATTTATCCCCATAGAGCACGCTTTAGCAAGGGACTCATTGTCTGTTCCTGATGACCCATGAAGTACAAGTGGAAATTGATTAACTGCTTTTTTTATTTCTGATAGTCTCTCAAAATCTAAGTATGGCACAAAACCTTCCGGATATATCCCATGCGCTGTTCCAATTGCTACTGCAAGACAGTCAACTCCTGTTAATTCAATAAATCTTACAGCATCCTCTACACTTGTCAGTGCTGCATCTCTATCCACATCGTACTGGACTGCCTGACCTACATGCCCTAACTCTGCCTCAACAGAGAGACCTATTGAATGAGCAATATCAACAACTTCTTTAACCTGCTTGACATTTTCCTCAAAGGATAACGTCGAACGATCTACCATAACAGATGTAAACCCGGCCTGAATCGCCCTGTAAATCTCCGATATGTCTCCGCCATGATCCAAATTGATTGCAATTGGTACGGTTGCATTTCGGGCCAGGTCCCTTACCAGATGTCCAAGAAAGTACATATCCTTGCACCCTTTTGCACCGATATCCAGAATCAATGGCGCCTGCAGCTCCTCCGCCGCCTCTATAAACGCCCTTGCATCTAACTCACTAAAAATGTTGGGGGCTGCCACACCATAATTTTCTCTGCTGGCACGGTCCAGAATTGCCTTCATAGTCACTAACATGTTAAAACCTCCTTTTGATTTGATACACTCACTAATCCATCTATCTTTATATTACGCAAATACTGTGCCAAGTTAGTGAGTCAAAAGATAGAATTCCCCACTGTAAACAAGAAAGAACTCCATGCAGGGAGCATCCCCTTCACATGGAGTTCTTTGTGTTTCGTTTTCTTTTTGTTATCATGACCTGCCCTTATTATTCCCTCATTTCATAGGAGGAGTCCCAAATATCTCCATCTGCTCCTCAGCGCATTCCTTGACAGTTTTGACGATTAACTGCTGCAAATCAATATAACGTGGTTTTCCATTCTTTTCTTCTATGGCATTGTACATATTCGTTATTGTCTTAAGCATCATTTCTGTGAAAAAGTTCACTTTTGTAATTCCAAGTTTAATCGCATTCTGGAAATCTTCCTCAGGCAGTCCACTCCCACCATGCATAACCAGAGGAACGTCTACCCTTCTTCTGATCTCCTTCAGTCTCTCGTAATCCAATTTGGGTCTGCCGCGGTATACTCCATGCACGGTGCCCACTGCTACAGCCAATGCATCAACGCCGGTCTCTTTTGCAAAGGTTACCGCATTATCCGGATTCGTAAAAAATTCTTCTTTTGCCACACTGCCCTCAGGATTCCCCTCCGGCGCAGCCACATGTCCGATCTCAGCTTCGACCTCTACATTACACGCATGGGCAATCTTTACAATCTCTTTTGTGATTGCTATATTTTCTTCAAACGGAAGCCTGGAGCCATCAAACATAATAGAGTTACATCCCGCATGAATGCCCTTCATGCAAATATCAAAGCTTTGTCCATGATCCAGATGATATACAATATTACCTGTAGACTTTTTTATTCGATCCAAATTAAAGTCATAAAATGATTCCATATCCTGCATATCAAAATAATAACTGGGAAGCATCATGATAAGTGGTTTGCCTGACTCTTCCGCTGCACGGGCCAGACCTTCTGTATAATTAAAATCTGCCGTATTGAAAGCTCCTACTGCATATCCCTGCTCCATTGCAGGCGTTAAAACTTTACTCAATTTTATTAATCCCATAATCCATTCCTCTTTTCATTGCCTATTTTTCAAAAATATCTTTTGGGTTTTCTACCAACAACTGCTCTACATCACGATCCGAAAAACCTGCCTCTTTCAATCTGGGAATCACAAACCGGTGAATATATCTCAGGTCAATCGTTTCATCTTCCATTTCTACTCTCGCTTTTCTGTCGTATTTATCATTATTTTCATAACAAATGTGGTCATGTGAAATGATAATCTGCCGGATATATCCCCGTTTCAGTAATTCAATCAATACGGCCATTCTATTTTCAAATGTATTGTGTTTATCCTGGCCAAATCTGTCCAGTCCGATATAACTTCCCCGCTTCAGGATTTTCTCTAAATATTCTATCTCGTTTGAATCACCGCAATGCCCAATCACAACATGTCTTAAGTCAACGCCAGCCTTTTCAAAAACATCCTGCTGCTTCAAACCACTTTCGTTGTGGGGATAAGTATGGGTAAAAAGAGGCAGTCCGCTTGCCATCTGTGCTTTTGCACAAGCCCAAAGCTGTCGTTCATTATGGGGTGTAACCCCTTTTTCTGTCGTCGCACACTTAATTACTGCCGGACGAATTCCGGTTCCCTGTATTCCATCATGAATTTCTCCCATTAGATATTCAAGCATAGTTTCATCGCTTGCCCCTCTGAAAAACGGTTTATCATCTGCATAAAATCCCGTAGCACAAAAAACATGAACTCCCGAAATCTCAGAAATACGCCTCATGATGTTTACATCCCGTCCAAGCCCCCATGTACTTAAATCCCCAATCGTATGGATTCCATATTGTTGGCTGATCACCCTGAGCTTTTCACCGACTTCCCTACAAACCGCTTCAAAATCAAGCCAGCCGGGGATCCCCATCCTGACATTCCAATCAGTTGCAACAAGATGCTCATGCAAGAGGGTACATCCTAGTTCTTTTGTGGAAATCTCACCGCAAACTGTATAAATCTTTTTCATAGTTTCTACCCTTCCATTTAATCAGCCATTATTCTATCGATTGAATCATCCAATTCTTTCATTTCTTCCTCATTCAATTTCCAGTTTAATGCAGCACAGTTTTCATCTGCCTCTGCTTCATTGCGTACTCCCATGATAGAGGAAGTCACTATTCCTTTCTGAATATTCCAATTCAATGCGATCTGTGCAAGCGGCACGTGGTGCCTATTATCAGATATGGCATCCATAACCTTTAATAATTCCATAACTTTTGAAAACTTTGGTTCTTCAAAGAAGTCATAAAATCCTAGTCTCGCATCCCCTGGTTCAAAGTTTGGCAGTTTTCTGACCGCCCCTGTCAGGATTCCTGCTCCAAGTGAACCGTAGCTCATAGTTCCAACGCCCAAATCATAATATTTCTTTAAATCTGCTTCCCTTGTTTTATTCACCATCGAATACGGGAACTGCACAACATCAAGAACCCCCAGTGAATACAACTGGCTCAGCATCGGCTCTGTAAAATTAGAGATTCCGGTATATCTTATTTTTCCTGCTGCCTTCATCTCCTTCAGCGCTTCTGCTGTTTCTTCCAAAGGTGTGTTTACATCCGGCCAATGAATCAAATAGACATCTATGAAGTCTGTCTGAAGACGTCTTAAAGAATCATCAACCTGTTTCATCAGACTTTTCTTACTGCTGTCACGAATTGCGCCTTTGCTGAAATCCTTATGTGCCTCATCGGGCCATCTGATTCCACATTTTGTGAGAAGGATAATTTCCTCTCTTTTTCCTTTTAGTGCTTTGCCGAGTACTTCCTCTGCATGCCCCATCCCATAGGTTGGCGCGCAATCTATAAAGTTGACACCATTATCAATCATTTTATGTATTGCCCTTATAGAGTCCCCGTCATTTACCTCTCCCCAGTTCTTGCCGCCAATAGCCCAGGTACCTAATGCAACTGGTGATACCCTCAAATCAGTTTTTCCTAATTGTCTGTATTCCATTACATTTCCCTTCCTTTCTTATTACATTTTTCGACTTCATTTTCTTTATTGTATCATTTATAATACATTTGTCAAGATATGCTATAAATAATTGTATTTTATATGCTACAATTTTACGCAAAAAAACGTTCCATAAAGGAACGTTTTTCATTCATCAAAGCTTAATGCTCTATAATATAATCAAATTTTTCTGTTAAAAAAAAAGTTTCTGAATACTCTGCCACCAGATTATTTTCTGTCAGTGCCTTAGTCAGAATATGCACTAAAGGCTGCGGCTCATCCATCTGAAGGTACAGCATCATCTCATCATCAGGCATGCAGGCGTTGATCGCTTCTCTGGTATTTAATATTTGATAACAATACTTCTGTTCCATTGTCTTTCTCAGAGAACCCTGTACAAGTTCCCACGGATTAAATTCAGGAAACATTGACTCCAACAGCCATATCTTCTGCAGTGCGAATGGTTCTCCATCCGCAAGCCTCAGGCGGTATATCATAACTACCGGAGCATTCTGGCTGCAATCCAGTCCGGCCTTTACTTTATCATCGGCCTTCTGAAGTTCCATCTTCAGAATCTTAGAAGTTACTTTTATCCCTCTTGAGGTTAAAATCTCATAAACACTTTCTTTATGGCTCCAATTTTCAAAACTGCCTTCATTCACGTAATACCGTTTATTCGTTTCGTGCACTACATATCCGCTTTGTACGAGTTCCTCCAGCCCTTTCCTTACAGTCACGCGGCTGACATTATAATGCCCGACATACCAGCCTTCCGCTCGAAGCTTTTCTCCGGGCTTCAATTCTCCCTTTATGATCTGACTCCGAATCTCCTCTGCAAACTGATGGTATAGAGGTATAGGACTATTTACATTCATAATTTCACCTCAAATTGTATCGTATATAATACAATTTTAGCATGTGTACTTTCACATTGCAAACATTTTATTAAACTACCGCGACTGCCCCTTCATTGATTCCGATTCCGCGCCATGAAGTGCACCAGATTGTCTCAACAGCAGCAGTTCTCTGTACCACTGCTCTGCTTCTCCTTCTTTCTGGCTGTTAATATACACCGTATAATCCGGCAGTTCAATTTTCAAAATAGGAGAATAATCTCTGAAGATATACATCCTCAGTTCGCCTGCTTCTTTCCCCTCAAATTTTCCAAGCATCTGCTTATTATCCGACATCCCGTTTGTCCTTGTGAAACTGCCTTCCGGCAGTTGGTCCACCAGTTCTATATCCTTAATCTCGTCTACATTGAAATCAATCGAATAAAATGGTGCAGATACCGTTACTTTCTCTCCCTCGACTTTTAAATACCGGGGAGTCAGGTCTATTTTTAAAAACATGGCGCACATCCATACCAGCATGACGCCAACAACTGCCACCATACCAATTGTCAATATTTTGCCTGCCGGGCGGGCCATATTCGTAGTATAGTTGGCGCTGCAGAACCGGTCCTGCACCCACAGCCTCTTATCGTTCGGATTGCTGTACCATCCGTTTTTCCAGTAAATATCGTCATCTAAAAACAATGGTTTATCATCTGTGTCCAGAATTTCTTTCTTTTTAAAACTTAGGTAATACATGCCTGCTAGCACTGCCAGTCCAACCGCGGTATGGATAGAAATATAGCATATGAGCGCCCAGCTGCCCATCCATTCCTGTTTTACCGTAAAATAAACAAACACGGCATAGGCTGCCAGGTTCGCATAATTCCCCGAAAGCCAGACCATTGAGAAAACACGTTTTTCCAACTGGTTGACCTGAAGATTTATCTTTGAGTCATTGCTGTAAACCTTATTGCGCACCCTGTTTGTCACCAAATGCATACAGAAAAACAGAAGGAACATCGATCCAAAAATAAGGATAAATATCCAGCTTGCAGAATACTTCATAAGCCTGCTGATCCCCGGGACAAAAGTAAGCGCTGTCCCGGCTGCCAGTACAGGGAGATGCCACAGGACAGAGAATGGAAGTTTAGCGCCGGACGCACTGACATTCGTATCAACCACAACGATTTTACTGCCGGATGCCCCCTGCCACCCCCGCTTCACTTTTAAATCATACATTCTTCTGTGATCCCTGAATAAGAGAAAAAAGGCTCCACAGCAAAAAAACAGCAGCCACAGGCACCACAACGTAATAAAGGCAGAAAAATAGAAAAGATTCAAAAAACATATTGCAGTGGAAATGATCACGTTCGCAGCATAAAACCATTTTGACCGCTTATTGTGATCCTCCAGAAACGCCTCCACTTCCGGGTCCTGCATCGCATAAGCCGGAATGTGCACTCCCAGAAGCATCCCCTCACTATACTTTTTCTTCCGACCGTAGACAGCCATAAAAATAATTATGATAAATAGATCAATAAATGCAAACATGAGTGAAAATATCATCTGCCATACCTCCGCTGATTCTGTCTTATGATACTGCTTTTCTTATAATGCTCCCCTGTCTTTTATACAGCCTCCCATTCAGGACTCATGCCGGAGAATATCTTCTCGCAAAGGGCCAGAAACTCCGACTGTTCCACGCCTTTCAGCCTTGCCTCGGCACTCAGCAGTTCCAATTCTTCTTCCAGCTTTTCTCTGAATGCCCCGCTTACATCCTCTGCCGGCCGGACAGTAGCGCCGTGCCGCCGGTCTATCTCAATAAATCCCTCTGCTTTCAAAACCTGGTAGGCTTTGTTCACTGTCATAGTATTTACCCCCGCGTCAAGTGCCATCTGGCGCACGGTAGGGAGCTTTTCACCGACCTTAAGCTCACCCTTTCCGATTCCCATAACAATCTGATTCCTTAGCTGAACATAAATAGGAACCTCCCCAGCCATATTCAGTTCTATAATCAAAACATCCACCTCCTTAAAACCAGATATCCGCAGTAGTCTGCTTTATAAGATAGCTTTTATATACGTTTATTACTTTTTGTATTATTCATTATAATACAAATAATACTTTTGTCAATTCCATTTACACAAGTTATCTATTATTTTACAACAAAAAAATGGAGCCGGGCTCCTGTGCATATGAAAAAACTTTCATGCGCAGGGAACGGCTCCATTTTCCCATAAAACATCTTTGTCTTCCTTACAATATATGTTGTTCTGCTTCCTCCTGAATGAATTTCTCTACCTTGTTAACCGGTATCTCCAACGCATAAGCTAATTCACTGTATAGTGCATGCTCGATCAGCTGCCGGTATTTTTTGTCCATACTGGTGACAGATCCCCTGCTCACTGTGCGCTTATACAAGGTCTTCAATACACAAATCCACTCTTTGGGGCTGTAGTTTGAGATACATTCCTTATACTCTTTTTCCCTCAGCTTTTCATTCTGGATCCAGAGAACATCTATGGCGTCGATGTTATGAATCAGTTCCAACGCCTCATCCCGTTTCAGCGGCTTTCTGACATTTACATTGTCCTCAGCAGGGACATATGCCTTCTCTTTGGAATCATCTAATGACTGAAGGGTATAATATTTCTTCTTCCTATCCGCAAACGAAAAATTCAGGGTGCCGACATTTTCGATTTTATAAATACCCTTACACTTGTAAACAACAACTTCACCCGGTTTCATGCTGTACATCCTTCCTTTCAAAGCGTCATCCTGCTCCTGATTATAAATATATTTTATCATTTTGCAGCTTTTCCTGTAAGGATTTTTCTACCAGAAGATTAAATTTCGTCAATTTACAATATAGCTGAGTATGCATTATTTGTGCACTTTTCGTATTGGCAGGATAATTTTACACATACTCCCATCAGTTATCATTTTGAAACGACCAGTCTGCCGCACCTATCCGGGCTACCGATTTTGCACCGCATTGATTGGCATACTTTGCACATGCCTCCAATGAAAAACCTTGGTGCAGGCCATAAATAAATCCGGCTGCAAAGCTGTCTCCCGCACCTGTCGTATCCACACAAACCACATCTTTTTCAGCAGTTATCCACATTTCACACTCTTTGTTTTTCACAAAGCAGCCATCCGCACCACATTTGATTACAACATTCTGAACCCCTGCATCGAGAAGGCATTTTGCCGCCTCTTCCACCGAGCTGCTTTGCGTCACCAGCATTGCTTCTTCTTTGTTTGGCATCAGATAATCAATTAACTTAAGAGATTCCGCGATATCCGCGGCCGTCTCCCCATTTTTACATTTCGTCATATCCGCGCATACTGTCATTCCCTGAGATTTTGCCTGCCTGAAGATGGATGCCATCTCTGCATCATTTATCATCGGAAACACAAAAATACTTGCAAAACATAAGATCCCGGCATCTTCCGGGAAAGGCAGCATAATATCGCCCGGTGAAAGTTTCCTCAGGCTGCCGTGGGGATTCGTCAGAAATACGCGTTCTCCGTCTTCTTTTACGAGCACTACGTTAATCCCTGTGTCCATCTCTTTACGCTTACAGCGTGTATTGATTTCAATTCCCGTCTGTCTGCAGTGATTCCAGAGCATCTCCCCAGCCATATCACCGCCGATTACAGTTTCCAATCTTACGTCTACTCCAAGTTTTGAAAGAATGGTCGCCTCATTCAAGGCATCCCCGCCTACTGACATATGAATCGTCTCGGCCGGATAAGAACCCGTCTGAAAGACATCCAGCTCTGCCGGTGACACGAGTATGTCGACAATCGCCGCACCTGCTATGACTACTTTATTTTTCATTGCACCGTATCTCCTGTTTCTTATTTTACTGCATAGTGTTCTTATGAATCTGCCTTTGGTACTCTTTCGGGGACATCTGATAGGTCTCTTTGAATATCCTGAAGAAATGACTGGGACTCGCATACCCGCATGCCTCCGAGACCTCATAAACCGAAAGGGCTGTATCTGCCAGCAGCCGCAGGGCCTCCTTAAGTCTGGCCTCCTTCATAATCTCCCGGCAGTTCCTGCCCGTATGCTTTTTAATGTACCCGGTCAGATAATTTGCATTATATCCAAGCTCCGATGCCATCCTTTCCATGCTTTCATGGATGCAGTGTTCCTGAATATACTGAATGATTTTCAGCGCATTTTTATCAATTCCCGAGTAACTGTACCGCCCGCTTTTTACAAGGCTGTCAAACAACAGAAGCAGCCACGCCTCCAGAGAAAATGTCTGGTGAAAGCCAGCCTGTGTATATTCCTCTACCATATTATTCATAAATACAGGAATCTCTCTGCTGTATCCGGTTGAGAAAAACATGTATTTCTGCTTTCCCCGATTATCATGGCGCAGAAATTCCGATATTGGGTTATTATCCATAACAAACTCTTTCAGTGTTCTGGAAAAAAGCTCTTCTTTTATGCAGATATTAATCAAAAGCGCCTTGGGGTTGATGCAGCGTATTTCCTGCAGTGCATACTGGTTAAGCAGGATCATATCGCCGGGGCTCATATAGAGTTCCACATCATCGATCACATTGAGAATCTCCCCCTGGCACACATAACTCATTTCAAAAAAGTCATGATTATGCCTCGGGAAATCTTCTGTCACTTCATGGCCTAATATATAAATATTTTCATTTTCAGGAAACCCCGACGTTAGATTCTGCAGATCATGGATAAAATAATGCTGCTCTAACTCATTATAATTATGTTTCAGCATTTCCCGGGGAAGTATCACTTGAGACTGCTCCCCCGGATTTTTCTGAATTTCTTTTACAACCGTGAGTGACTCTGTTATTTTGTTCTGCTTCATATACACCAACTCGTACCTTCCGAAGTAATCAGCAAGTTAATATCACCTGAGAAAATCACACTTTTTTCTGTGAAACCATTCTGTTTTGATTCCTCATTTTACCATATAATATTGTTAGAATCAATAAAACTTCAGGAGGTGCCGGTTATGACAACTTATGAGATTCATCTGGATACAGTACAAAATTTTTCCGATTATATCTATATGCTGGAGCACTTTTCTTTTCGCGGCATGATCAGGGCCGGAAAGTGTTACATGGAACCCGGAGATTTAATTTCCTTGTTTGAATGTGCATTGGGGGATACCTTTTTGCTCCAGATAAACTGCGGGGACAGAGATGAGCTGGATGCGCTTGAGGAATATCTGAAACAGACCGGGCTTCTTTTGGAATATAGGTGCATAGCTTAAAAAGATGCCGCTCAATCATCTATAAATGATGATTTTGCGGCACACTTCCATATTTTAGCAAATTGCTTTTCTATACTCTTTTCTTCTTTCTGACATAACTTATCACGGCAATGGCTCCCACTCCTGAAATCAGTAGAAGAACAACCCAGACATGCATATTACTGTAATCCCCTGTTCGTGGAGTTCCTTTTCCTGTACTAGCTGCAGGTTTGGAAGTAGTCTTGTTAGTTGTTTGAGTAACAGGCTTCTTTTCCAGTCCATTAATTGCATCCTCTATTGCTTTCGCCATAGCATCCACTTCTGACTGTTCTGTGATATTTTTTCCTCTCACAACCGCTTTTATAGCCGACTCTACCGCCGTAAAATCCTTGTATTTGGATTTGTCCAGTTTCTCTGCTTTGGCAATTGCTTCGTCTACTTTCGTATAATCCGCATCTTTATACTTCAACCCACTAATCGCATCTTCAATTGCTTTTGCCATTGCATTTACTTCCGCCTGCTGGGTAATATTCTTGCTCCGGTCAACTGCATTCACTGCCGATTCTACCGCCATAAAATCTTTATACTCTTCTTTTTTCAATGCATTTGCTTTGGCAATTGCTTCATCTACTGCCTGATAATCAGCCGGTAAGATATCAAGTACTATATTAACTTTATGCGTATCCTGATTAAAGGTCACAGTAAATGCCTCTGTTTTAGATGCATAATTTTCGGCATTTACTGCTGCACTGTAATCCCCCGGAATAAGAAGATATGTTCCATCTGACTGAGGAGCAATTTCTGTATCCCCCTGCATGACAGTTAAATCAGCCCCTGCTGGTTCAGTATGAATCGTAACAGTTAACGGCAGCGGGGCGGGCACCGGATAGTCTGTCCCCCTGATAAAAGCATTCTCTGAAGCATTCAATGCTGCAAGAAAATCCTCCGACTGCATTTCAGCAGCGGTCCGTTTTTCGCCCTGATCCAATGATGGATCGTCTTTCATGAACGTATTTCCGTAACGGCCAAGACCAAAACTCCCGTTTTCCATATAATAGCAATTATCTAATACAAGATTGTCACTTAGCTGCCCTGCCAGATTTCCATAGGTGGCTTTCATATCGACCGGTTCACCTATATTATAGCAATTCCTCATTTCAGTCCTGCTAGCGTAGCCACAGACTCCTCCACAATAATTCCACTCAGAACTATTGGTACCTATGATACTGCCCGTATTGACACAATTAGTTATCTGGGGATTATTATAATAGCCTGCTTGAAAATAGCTTTGACCAGCAATCCCGCCCAGATAAGTAGTTACCCCCTGCAGGCTGCTATTGTTCTGACAGCGGTCAATAATACCTGCATTAACTCCAGTAATACCACCAACTGGTGATGCGTTTCCGTCACGTAGATAAATATTACCATGATTAGTACACCCGGTCACTTCTCCATAATTTGCCCCAACAATCCCTCCCAGAGACGAAGCGTTAACTGTCGGGTCAGCATCAAAAGACATATTCACAGCACTTGTACATCCGATGATTTTACCATAATATGAATATCCTGCGATACCACCGCTATAATAGTATTGTGAAAATTCCCTGCAGATAATATCACCTGTTACATTGACATACTGAACAGTCCCCCCAACAATTCCAAACAGGCCATAGGCTCCTACTTCGTTGTAGTCTTTTGTAAAATTTGTAATACTCATATTCGCTACAGTAAATCCATTGCCGTTAAACAAACCAGAGTAAAAATTATCATTATCCCGGTAACCAATCGGTACCCATTCATTTCCCGCAAGGTCAATATCTGATACAAGCCAGACTTCTCCATTCCCATTATAACTTCCCGAGTTCACCAAATAAGCAAACTGCGCAAGCTGTTGCGGCGTGGATATCGCTCCATCTGTCCACGCAGTATCCCTGTTGGATTCGTCTGACCAACTCCCCCCTCCATCTGCAAGTGCTGTTACAGACGGCACCAAAAACACTGCAGCCATCAGACATACGCACACCATAAACGCTAAAATCCTCTTTTTCATGTTCTTTCTCCTTCCATTTCTTAATAATTATCTGCCTCATCTGGCAGAACCGGACATAAAAACATACACCCGGCTTGTATAATGCAAAAACGCGCCGCTCACCAGGACAAAGTCCCGGTGAACGGCGCGTTTAATGCCAATATAATAACAACATCAGAAAAAAACAGACCCTTATTATCTACCTGTCTGTCTGTCTGTCTGTCTGTCTGTCTGTCTGTCTGTCTGTCTGTCTGTCTGTCAAAGTATATGCGATTTTTTATCATTGTCAAGACCCTTTCGTAATTTTTATTCTTTTTTAATAAATTTAATAAAATAAGTTATAAAAAAATAAAACAGAAGGCCCGAAATAGCTTTCTGTTCAATTACTCCATTTATTTTCCTTATTCTACCACAAAAGACACAAAAAAGTGTGAAGGTTGAAAAGTTTATACCTTCACACTTTTGGCACTGTTCTTTTTTACTTCACAGGTCCGAACCGATATCCCACCCCGCACACTGTTTCGATTGTGTAGCCGCTGCCCTGAAGTCTTACACGCACACGGGATAAATGGCTTTTTATGACGCGGGCATCATGGATAACAGGCAAATTCCAGACAGCTTCATATAAAGCTTCTTTAGAAAATGTAGTACCCTCATTTTGTATCAGAAACCGCAGCAGCGCAAATTCCTTGGCATTAAATAGCAGGTCAGTCCCGTTCAAATAAGCTCTTCCTGACACCATCTCCAGCGTAAGCGGCCCCCGTACGAGAGTTTTCGCCTGCTCTGCCGCCCTCTGGTTCATGCGCGCGAGCCGGAGATGAGACTTGACACGGGCCACAAATTGCTCCATGTCATAAGGTTTTGTAATATAATCGCTGCCACCTGCCGCCAGCCCCTCTACGATCTCATGATTTTCATCTAAAGCGGTAAGGAACAACACCGGAGAGACTGTAAAATCCTGTACCTCCCGGCAGAAATCAAGGCCACTGCCATCAGGCAGCATAATGTCCAGCACCAACACATCAGGGGACTGCCCGGCCAGCTTTTGCCGCGCCTCACAAAGACTTTCAGCACAAAGCACCGTGAATCCCTCTTTCTCCAGGATACGTCTGTTGATGCGCAGTATCTCTTTGTCGTCCTCTACAAGGAGGACAATCCCATTGTCATCCATTTCCAGCCCTCCCCATGTTTCGATAAGATTTATATATAGATTATATACGATTATTTGTACTGTATCAAGTGTGGCTGGTGGGGGGCGTGTTTGATAGTTCCCCACATATTCTGATAACTTTCCGGGACGCAAAAGCACTCGAAAACATTGTGTTTCCAAGGGTTCTGATAATTCTTTTATATACAGGCATACTATCTTCTATCCATATATTAAGCTATCTTTTCTTTCACAAACGGTAATTCGTATAATGTGTCTGGGTCAATATCCAAGCACATTGTATTATCCCGGTTCCCACAAATATCCCATGCAAGAGTATCATTCATTACCGTACAGGAATCTGTAAAACATCAATATCTTTCAGTGGACGAAATCTTTAACATATATTCTTAACAACATATCTTTGACAATATAAGTACCACAGCAATCACTTCAAAAAAACCCACAAACTTGATGTCTGTGGGTTTCCATGCAATAAATATATGCAATTGCCTATCTCTTGCATAATTCCGACCCTTGAAAAATAAGGCTTTTCAAGGATTTTGTCAGTTACCCGTGTGTTACTCAAACCACTCGGAGAGTTCTCCCGTTGTTTTATTATAACACACCCGTCCGGAACTTACACCTCAATGATGCGAACATGCTCCGGCTGACCGGACAGGAAAATTCCGTCGATAGTCTCAAGCATTTTCTTTCCCTCTACTGTGTGAATTGCCTTGATATAATACGACTGTCCTCTCACTGCACGTCCGCAGATACTTTCATTGCCCCATGATGCAGAACGACGGAGATTCAGAGCACCATCACAATCAACGATCGCTCTTGTGGTCTTTTCCGGATAGATTGTGTCAGAATCGGACACCTGTTCCTCTGTTTTTCTTGCATCGTCTCCGGATGTCTCCTGCCCTGCTGCATCGTCTCCATCACCGGATGTCTGCTGTCCGTTCTCCTGCTCGCTATTTGCCCCATTCTGCCCGTTTTCCGGTTCTACTGGTGTATTTCCTCCAGTGCCTCCGTTTTCGTCGTCTGTGGACGCTCCTGCGTTGCCCTGCTGCCCCTCTGCATCCTTTTCATCGGTGAGGGTTGTTGCTGCTTTGAGTTCCTCTGCGGTCATCGTGCCGACCTTGTTCCCGTCTGCATTGTAGGTGTTCACGCTACCGTCGGGATTTGTCTCCAGTGCTCCCTCCGGAACATTGTCCGTGAGTGAGCCGATGACGTTTCCGTTTTCATCCCACACAACCAGTTCCTCGTTTTTTGCTGCTGCTTTCAACGCTCCCTCGATTGTCTTGTATTCCTTGCAGTCCTCTTTTTTGAACTCCGTTCCTTTGCCTAAATAGTATAACATGTTTTCGCCCTCCTCTGCTACTTTTTGAGATATTTGCTCGACGCAAATCCCACCACGTTTTTATATGCTACATACAACCACTTCACTCCGGACACATCCGTGTAATATCCATAACACTGACACGTCTCTCCGCTCTGCATTGTCGTCAAGACTTTCTTGTCTTTTCCTGTTCCTGCTCCCGACCGTAGATTCAACGCTCCTGCTCCCGTTACCTTGTACGTTCCTGCAAGGCTCTTGTTGAACCCTTTTGCGGTCTCCAGTTTCACGTTGCTATTGATTTGAACTGTCTGCGATGTACCTCCTCCGGATGCCTTTGCTCCATTGGTGAGGTTCGTCGCCACATGAGCACCATCGTTCAACAGAATGTCACCCTCAAGCAAATACGCATCTGATGTCAGATATTTTTTATCTGTCAGCACCTCGAATCCTGCTGCCTTGAGTGCTGCCCGCAGGTTTCCGGTATAACATGCAGTGCTCACATTTTTCAGTTTCTCATTTTTCAGTCTATATCCTGCACCTTTTACGATTGCAGCAACACCGGACGAACAGTCAGCCTCGCACGGAACTGTGATTTGAGCAGGGTCGAAATTTGAATCCGCAAGGTTCGTCCAAAATGTTCCCCTGTGCGACTGACAATATCCGACCATATTGTTGACTGCTGCTGCCTTTGCCATCTGTGCAATGAGTTTTCTCGTTGCTGCATCCGGATGACGGAGAACGCATTTCCACGGTCTGTTATACCAGTTTATAACCTGCCACTCTGTTCCCGTCTGATCTCCGGCTTTTCCTCCGGAATATTTTCCTCTCTCGTCGTGTCCGCAATTTGAAATCATTTCTTTTCCTCCTTTTGTTTCTTATCTCCGGAATCATCTATCACTGACATAATGAATATAAAAGCCAGTATGAACGGAACTCCTATCCATATCACCGCCACCAATACCGACAAAATGAAAAATGTCAGTTTGACCATGATTCTGTCCTGTTTCGTTTCCTGTTCCTCGTAGTATTCCGGAAACAACTCTTTTTCCCGCTCCTCTTTTTCGGACTGCCTTTCAAGCATCCAAAAAATAACAAACGTCAAAACGAATGTAACTGCTGCCCCGATGATGTACACCGTCACCATCGTGCTCCAGTGCTGTGACATGAAAATCTCAATTTCACTCACTGCCCTCACCTGCCTCGTTCGCAATGAGTTTCTGCACCGCCTCATTACTGTCAAGCATCGTTCTCATTTGCTCAAGAGCCTCGTCCACCATCATGCTGAATATGTCGAATGTGATGACCTTTGCAAGCCACTCAAACCTTGCCACAAACATGTCGTACACATACCGGAGTTTGAGTTTTCCTGTTCCTGCTCCTAGTTCCTTTTCTGCTTTTGTCACCGCATACAAGAGCCACTCTCTGACCTTGTTCAACTGCTTATCAGATGGCATTTTCACAAAAGAATAAATTGCGTACCCGATAGAGCCTCCCACTGCTGCTATTGCCACGATAACAAACCAATTTTCAACGATGAATTTCATCCCTGCACCTCCTCATTATTGTCTGCATTGATGTCATCCGGTTCGTTCTCGTGCTGTTTTCCTGTATCTTTCTTTGTAACCGTCTTTACTGACTTAATGAGTGCCATCGCACCGCCCTCCACTGACAGGAATCGAAATACATTCTCTGTCAATGTTGATGGTTCAGCACCCACTCTCACAAACACTATAATCGCCACAACTGTGTAGATAAATGCTGCAAGAATCATACAGATAACAACACGATTCATGAACTGACCGGAGACTTTGTTTTTCCGCTTTGCTGCCCGCTGTTCTATCCGGTACAATTTTCTTTTATGCCGGAAATACATGCGACGCTCTGCGTTCGTCATCCTGCTTTTGTTCACTTGTTGCCTCCTTTATGTGGTTGATTCTTGCCTGTTCCCGCCCTCCTGTTATTGGTCGGTCTTAATGTTCAAATTCATCCCGTCCAGTCTCTTGTGATACGATTTCAATGACTGCTCAACTATGAGAACCCTGTCGTGTAAATCCTGCACCTCTGCCCGTGTCTCTTTGTAGTCACGTTTGATGTCTTTGACATCGTCGGCAATGTTCTCCAGTTTTGTCATCATGAGTGTGTTCGCTGTCGCACGTTCCTCCGTCTCCTGCTCTGCATCCTTTTTGTCATTCCGCTTTTTATTGGAAATCCCGAAAAAGATTGCAAATGCGACGGAAATCCCGCTCAACAACAATGAGAGTTCAATCGTCACTCTGCTGCTCCTTTCCGAACGCTCCCACGTCGTCGGTGTCGCAGTATCGTCTCATGTGGTACTCAAGGACATCCAGTTTCCCGTCTGCCTCATTGACCATGTTCCGGAGTTCCTCTTTGACCCCCTCCTCCACTTTTGAGCGTTCAATCATTTCTTGCTGCTTTTTCACGATTCCGGACAACTCCTCCGTTATCTCGCACAACCGTGATATTATTTCAAGCGGTGTCATTTTGCCTCACCACCGGAATATTTTTTTCCCGTGATGTATTCATATTCCTCCGCTGAAATACTTCCTTTTGTGACACGCTCTGCGATCTGTTCCTCGGTGAGAGTGCCTTTCTTGTACATTCTTTTCAGACTTTCGACAAGCATTTTCATATTAAATCAACCCCTCCTCAATCAACTGTTGTGTGTATTCGTCGATGACTGCATCTTTCTGAAACTGTGTCACGGATTCAACGATTCCTGTTGTGTTGGATGCAACAACCTCCTGCATGAGCGTCAATCTGTCATATTCCTCCCGTGACATCTCACGCTCCTCTCGCTGCCATCCGGTGATTTTCTTTCCGTCTGCATCCTCTTTCGTTGCTTTCTTGATATTGCGTCTCTGATATACCGTTGTCGGTGACGCTGTTGTGTCGAACTCCTCCGGCTGTTCTGCCTCCGTTCCGAACACTTCTCTCCATTCTTTCATGTTTTTCTCGCTCCTTTCGCTTTGAATGTTTGCTAACTATTTTCTTTAATTTCTTAACATTCACATAAGGCTTGACCCTTTGCAGGTACATGTCGTATGTGTCTGTATTGCTCAAGTAACCCATGTATGACAGAATTGCGGTTGCATCGTACCATGTGATTTTCTCTTTCTTTGCGACACGGTTGACTTTCCGTGTGCAACTCAACATGATGCTTTCCCGCAGAATCGTCTTGTCGTGATAGAACTGGAATCCCATGAAATCGAGTGGTCTCCCTTTTCTCTTTCCGGTCTTTTTCTCTGTGTAATCGAACCGGAACACCTGCCAGTTTCCTTTCATCTGCAAGTTGAACTTTTCTCTCAAGAATCTCTCAATCTCCTGCTGCATCCTGTGGAGTTCCTTTTTGTTCTTTCCGAACACCACCATATCATCCATATACCGGATATAATGCACCGCTTTCAACTGTTCTTTGATGAAATGGTCGAGAGGCTGCAACATGAAATTTGACAACCACTGCGATGTGTAAAACCCTAAAGGCAACCCGACCTCGCTCCCGTCAATTATCAGTTCGAGGATGTGCAACATTCTCTCGTCTCTGATTTTCTTCTTGAGCCACGCTTTCAAGACATCATGGTCAACACTCTCGAAAAAGTGTCGAATATCCATCTTGAGAACATATTTGCAGTTCTTTTTGTCTCGCTGAATCCACCTCTCGATGTACTTTTTCCCATAATGAGCACCCCTGTTCGGTACGCTCCCGCACGAGAACTCATACATCCCTTTCATGAAAATGTCATAACACGCAGAGACGACAATGTGGTGAATCACCTGCTCATAATTGTATCGAGGTTTCTCAATCATTCTCACTTTTCTGCTCGTTCCCTCGTTGATGCAGACTTTCCCGTGTCTTGATGGTTTCCATGCCTTTTCCGGATGCGGTACGTCGTACCCCTCCGGTGCAGTGTTCTCAAGTTGCTCGACGACGTTCTTGACATGTCTCTGAATGTTGGTCGGCTCTAATATCACTGCAACGTCCGGACGCTCTGTCTTGCCCTTTGCTGCTTTATGAAATTTTTGCTCAACATTGCTATGTTCTAACATAGGCTTGTACAGGTTATTGACGGATTTCTTTCCCATCTTTCTTATCACCTCAAGGTCTTTCTGATATTCTTACTCGACCCTGCCTGCATCGGTATCATTTCCACTGGTTAGGTGTATTTCAACACCCTGCGGTGTAGGAAAAAGGTGTGCTTTTGGTTAAATGCTCCATAATTTGATAAGATTGGCTCGCCACGATGTTCGTGTTCACGTTCGTCGCAGGGTTGTTCACATTCCAGTACGACAAACCGCACTTCGACCCGTTGCCACGGTTGCCACCGAACAGGGCAATGACGCACACCGATTCCCCTGTCATGTCAAGGTCATCTTTTTGTCATGTCGGAGATTCTATCACAATTTTTTCTGTTTGTGTCGGATGTGCCTCCCGTTTCCATCATCGTGGAAAATCCTTGTCATACCGGACACCTCGGAGGGTAAACCCTCCGAACCTCCCTTTTTATTGCGGGGGAGTATCTCCCCCGTTCCCCCTCGCTGCTTACGCAGCAGCAACAGGCGGTTTACAAGAAAGGCTCGCCACGAGGTCCGTGCTCACGCCCGTCGCAGGGTTGTACACACTCCAGCACGACAAACCGCACCCCGACCCGTAGCCACGGGAGCCACCGAACAGGGCAACTGCAACGATCGTATTGTTGAACCATAACCCATCACATTCGTATGTGGTCTCACTTCCGGATGCAACGGTCGGGATTCTTCCGATGTCGGATGCCATTTCCATTCTTGAACAGTAGCCTCCGGATGTTCCGGACGGTGTCAGTCCTGTGTTTGTGTACCCCGCACCTGTTGAGTTATACGGAGGAACTGCTTTCACATGATACACTCCGTTGATAAGCAGCAGACCTCTCAAACGTTTCCAGTAGTTCGCAAAGAAGTTCTCGCAGTAAAATACTTTGACTGCCTGTGTGGTCGATGTATAACCGAAAAACTGTCCTTTTCCGTTGAGCGTTCCGGTCTGCAAGAAATTGTCGGACTGACTGTTTCCGTTTCCAAACTTGCCTTGTGAGTTGGTGCTGCATGTAATCATCGTACACATTTCATACATGAGGTTGATTTCAGAAAATGACTGTTTATCCCATCTGTCACCGTTCTGCTTTGCTGCGGTCGTCTCCTGCTCGTCTGTCATGGACGCTGTCGGTGTGAGACCGGAGAGTGAACGCATCCTGTTGTTGACAACCGAACCCTCGTACATCGGGAAATATGTCACAGGCAGGACATTTCCGTCTGCGTCGGTGTGTGCGTATGCTTTGTATGTGTCATCGTACTGCTCCTCACAGAACACAACAAAATGATAATTGTTCTGTGTCCATCTCTTGACCCAAATCAGAGGAATCTCGGACATTGCATTTCCACCGTATGATGTTTTTGTGATGTCCGATGCTCCTCCGTTCAGCTTGAGAGCATGGTTTTCATGATTCAGTTCATAGTCAACCGTTCCGTCAGTTCTTACCATGACCGGACGGTTTTTCTTTACGAACCAAATATCTCCCCAGTCTCCATAATCGAACCCGCCTCCTGCGAAATTCATTCCTGCGGGTGTCATTCCAACCGCATCATAAAGATATTTGACACGGGTTGCCGGATTGCTGTCGAGGAGGTTGATTCTCATTCCGTATCTTTTCGGTTTTGCTTTTGCGTCCTCGATAATTTTCTTTGTGTTGGAAAGAATCTCCTGCGACGTGGATTCTTTCGCCATGAATATTCTGTCACCTGCTGCCATTATTCACTTGCCTCCTTTGTGATTTCCTCAAAATACAACGTACCGTTTGAGATACCCATTCGATACTTGATTTGTGTCGCATCGTCCTCCAGTTCGACAGTCGTTGCCAGTGCTTTCATTTCTGCAAGCAACTCCGTTCCCTTTTTTACCATGTCGTCATAGTACGTTTTTGCATCTTCGTCCATTCCGGTCTTGATTTCTCTGACCTCCTCGATGTCAAATGCGACAGGGAGGCTCATGAACTCTGTCGAACCGTTACCGATTCGG
This sequence comes from Faecalicatena orotica, assembly GCF_905197545.1. Taxonomy (NCBI): domain Bacteria; kingdom Bacillati; phylum Bacillota; class Clostridia; order Lachnospirales; family Lachnospiraceae; genus Faecalicatena; species Faecalicatena orotica. The sequence goes on along the minus strand of NZ_CAJJZH010000002.1, from coordinate 629,967 downwards.
ATGATTCTGTGACCGCTTGTCGTGGTTTCGAGACCCAGTTCTCCATCATCGAGAACCCTCTTGCTCTCCGTCCACTCTGCGGTCGTTCCCTTTTTCAAAGTGATTGTTGCTGTTGCCATTCTTTTTCACCTCTTTCTCAAATTGTGTGTGACGTTCCTGCGATGTACTTGTCATAATCGGTCGTGAACGGTGTTCCTCCCTTGACAAGCAGGAGGTCGGTTGATTTTGGTGTTCCTCCGTCCACATTGATGTTGATGTCCGTCTCAAGTTCTCTGATGCGTTCATAGTAGTCTTTGACTGCTGCCAGTATCGCATCAAGACCGGACTGACTGATGATGATTTTGTTTGCCTCCTCGGTCGCTGTCAGACATTTCTTTGTCTGCTCGATTGCTGCCTCCATCGCCTCGACACATTTTGCAATCGCCTTTGCGGTGTCATCCTCTCTCCGGCTCTCTTTGATTTCTCTTGCCTTTTCAGCAGCCTCTCTCAACCGCTCCTGTGCCTGTCTGACCGCCTCTGCTGCATCAATGGTGTTCTGTGTGTCCTGTGCGATTTGCAGAGCCTCTCTCGCTGCTGCAATGGTGTTCTCCAGTCTTGTATATTCTCCGGAGTGAATGATTTCCGATTCATCCCGCTGTGACGGAAAAATCTCCATCTCAAACGTCGCACTCGTCAGCAATGCACCATTTTGATACAACTGCACCTCACACAATGCTGTTCCGTGAACCTGCAACATGCCTCTTGTGAGAGGAATGAGAGCCTCATTTCCGGACTTTTCTCCATCGTTGTGAACGTGTGTCTTGTCCGGTTTGGTCATGTTGATAATGACCTCCACATTGTCCGGTATCTCATACACGACACCGTCCTCCATGAGCGTCACTCCGATGTACCGTGTTCCCATATCCATCTGTTTCGCTGCAACTGCAAAATGCTGTGTGTCTCCATACAAATCCACTTTGATGTGTCTAATGATTTCCAATTTTCTCACCTCCTCATGACAATTCTTGCTCGGTTCTCTGAACCTCCTCGAATGACAGTCTTGTGTTTGCCAGTTCGACCTTGTTCTTTTCTTTCGTCAACGGGTATTCATAGAATTTCACAATCCTGTGGCTCTCACGGATTCCCGTTGACTTTGAGATCAGCAGCACCGTGTCTCCCAGTGCTATACTGAACACCTCTTTGTACTGTTCTTTTTTCTCCTCGTCCTGCACTGCCTCAACAAGATTGATGATTTCTGCTGTGTACGACCTGTATGGTTTGGAAAGTTCGTCCAGTTTCGCCTCCGCATCCTCTTTCAGTGATTCCGCATCCGTGTATCTTTCATCTTTCCACGTCATCGTTTTCACTTTCTTTGAATACTGGTGATTCTCAACATAATTTTTCCCGTCGATATTCAACATCAATCCATCTTTCCCTATCGGAATGAGCCTTGTTGCAAAGTCGTATGAGTTTGACTGCACCTGCAACCGCTTGAGGTTCAGACGTTCAATGAAATATGCTCCTCTGTCCTCTCCGTATTTCTCATATACCGAAATTCCCTTGTTCAGAGAATCGAACACCATCTCGCATCTATACGTTGTAATTGCCTGTTGAGCGACATCCCATGCAGAACAGTTCTGCTCTATCCGGATTGTTCTCTTTTTGGAAACATCGCACCGGATGACTTTCCATCCAGTTCCGTCGATTGCCTCTGTTAGACATTCATCGACCGTCTTTTCCACAGTCTCGAATCCCTGCGGATATTGTTTGCCCTCCAGTTCCTCGACGTTCAATGTTCCGGTGCATTTGTACCATTCCCCGCTCGGCTCGACCTGTTTGATAACAAATTCGTCCGTGTCGGTTCTGATATATCCCTCCTCTTTGATGTCCGCTGCATACCTGTTTGTCTTTCGGAACTCGAATGTGATTTCCTTATCTCCAGTCTTGAGAGTGCTTGTGATGCACGTTTCTTTTATTCCGGATAAAATACACACCTTTTCGTGTGAATCATTGTACAAATCCATCTGACCGCCTCCTATAACCACATAGGTTTATACTGCAATGTGACAAGTGCGTTATTGTCAGAGAAAATGAGATGATGTTCCTTTTCCTGCCCTGTTGTGAGATACGGAAATTCCATCAATGACACATCCTTGAACTTGTTCTCTCCGTCCATCGTTGCGAATCCTGTTTCTCCGTCAATGATGACGGTTGCTCCTCTCGGAATCGTGTCGATAATAATTTCACCGCAGGAAAGACCGTTGATTCTTAACTGCTCAATGTACTCCGTTGCTGTGATTGTCAGTCTGCACGGTGTCGCCCTGTTTCCCTGTGCCTCAAATATTGCCTCATACGCTCCCTGCCAGTTCAAACTCACTTCGTCGCTGAACCAGTACCCCGTGAATTTGAACTCTGCTGTGTACCGTGTTTTCGTTATTGTCTTGCTCAACGAGTTCCCCGTCATATATGCCTTAAAATGTCGACTGTACCCGTCCAGTGTAAGGACAACACCTTTCTGCAACTCTGCATTGAAATCACTGACATGTTTTTGAACCTCGTCTCTGTCTTTTCCTCTGAACAGGACTGTCACTGTCAGTCCGGACAATGGTGTGTATGTTTCGGATTCCGACGGTATCAATGCCCCGTCGAACATCTCCACCGTCACCCCCGTCTGTGGAGGCTCGAAATCAACTGTCAACTGCTTTGCATCGAATGACCGAATGTCTATGCTGTCAATTTTCATGTCCTCACCTCCGTTTTTTTGTTGCTATTGCAAGATTATCACTGACCTTTTCGGTCGTTCTGCTTGCCACTTCGTCTCCGTCAATATAGTTGTGAACCTCGATAAAAGCGTTCACATTCTGATTGATCGCTTTCAGCTTTCGGTCAAGCATTGAGTTCAATTCTGTGTAAAACTCTGCAAGTGGCAAGATTGCCTCTGCTCCTGCCTCTCCTCCGACCATGAGCCTCGTTCCATTCATTCCGAACACTGTCGGACTTGTCATGATTCCTCCTGTTTTGTACCATTCAACACCGAATGACGGTACAGATGGAGGGTTCAGACTGAACGAACCGGATATACTAAAATGTGGCATTTTCAAATGTGGCAATGACCACTCAAAATTGAAAAATCCCTTGATTCTGTCGATAGCATTTGAGACCGCTGTCTTTGCGGATTCCATCTTTTCGCTGAATTTTGCTCGTATGCTCTCCATGACTGAACCGACCGTTGAAAGAGCACCGTTCAATTTTGTCGAGAAAGATGACTTGATGCTGTCGAGTTTTCCACCTGTCAACGTGTTCGCTGTGGACATGAGTGAGTTCATCGTGTCCTTGATGCCTGTGAATGTAGCCGACACAATTCCTTTCATGCCCCCGCCTTTTTCGTTATAGGCAGATTTCATATTTTCCAGTTTTGTGGAAACATTGGTCTTTGCGGTCTCCATGAGATTCGTCGCTGTGTCCTTGATGTTTGTAAACCTCGTTGACCATCCCTGTTTTACGCTCTCGACCTTGTTTGTAAAATCGTTCTTGAGTGACAGGAGTTTGTTGCTCGCATCTGTGTTCCACTGCTGCATCGTCGTTGAAATCGTCGATTTCATGTGAGACCATCCGGTTGACACATAGGACTGTATTCCGGAAATCTTCGTCGTGAAATCGGTTCTGATTTCCGTCAGTTTATTTGATGCGTTTGTTTTCCACTCGGTCATCTTGGATGTGACCGTCGTTTTCATATTCTCCCAACCCTCGGAGACTTTCGTCTTGATTTCCGATGTCTTTTCGGAGAATTTTGTCTTGATTTCTGTCAGTTTTCCTCCCGACAGATTATCAACGAACGTGAATCCGGCTGTGTAATAGCCTTTGATTCCCTCCCATCCTGCTGCAACTACTCCTTTAATACCGCCCCCGTTTTCCTCATAGGCGGTTTTCATGTTCCCCAGTTTCTCCTTTGCGGTGTCAACTGCTGCCCCCATGAACTTTGTGACAGTATTTTTCACCGCTGAAAACGTCTTTGTCGCTGCTTGTCCGACTGCACTATTCGCAACCGAATCTTTTATCTCGTTCACCTTATTCGTGACCGCCTCTTTTGCTTTCGAGAACGCTCCCGTTATGGTTTCCTTGATTGCGTTGAATTTCTCCTTGACGTTACTCCACAACTCGGATAATTTTTCTTTGACCTTATCCCAGTTTTTATATAAAGCGATTCCTGCTGCGATCAGTCCTGCAATCAGTGTCACAATTAAAATAATCGGACACAGATTCATGACTGCATTGAGGGCGGTCTGTGCCACCGTCATTCCTCCAGTCACTCCGGTCGCTGTCGCTGTTGCTGCGGTATGTGCTGCCTCCGCTGCTGCCCCTGCTGTGTCTGCTGCTGTTCCTGCTGCGGTTGCTGCTGTCTTGGCTGTTATCTTTGCGATGATTCCTCCGACAAACGATGCAAACTGTTGACCCGTTTTCACCGTCGTCGATATTCCCTGTGCTACTTTTCCGAATCCGATTGCTAAAGGACCCACCGCAGCCACCATAAGACCGACCTTGATGATTGTCTGCTGTTGCCCCTCGTCAAGAGAGGTGAACCACTTTGTCAGTTCTTGAATCTTTGTCGTCACCTTTTCGATTACTGGTGCTGCTGCGGTCTGTGCTGTTGTCGCCAGTGTTGACAATGCCAGTTTTGCATTGTTCATCGCTATTGTTGCATTATCAATCGGGTCGAGTGTTCCGTTGTATGTGTCCTCGACCGTCGTTCCATATTCCGACATTGAGGATGACAGGCTTGTGAGGTCAATTCTGTTCTCTCGGATTGCTGTCGCCATTTCCGCAGCACCCTTTTTCCCAAACAGTTCTGTCGCAATCTGTAAAGCCTCTGTGTCCGTCTTTGCGTTCTTAATGCTGCCGATTGTCTCCTCCAGTGCGACATCCATTGACTTTCCCTCGGCTGTTGCGTTCTGCAATGCCTTTTTCAGTCCTGCCAGTGCTGTCGTAGAATCAACACCGTTCGCATCGAATTGAGCCATCAAATTGATTGCTTGTGGTAATGACAACCCCATCTCTTTGAACGCTGAATTGTTATCCAGTACATAACTTTCGAGTTTGTCAACGGAAATTCCTGTCTCCTGTGCTTTTGATGTCAGCAATCCCAACAGATTCCCCGTCTGTGATGTGTCTATGTTCCACGCTTTCATGATTTTGTCCACTTGGTCAACAGACTGTGTCACATTCGTTCCGTTTATGCTCGAAAACTGAATGAATTGCGTTGACAGGCTCTCCAGTTCCTCTCCTGTCGAATGAAATCTCGTGTTTACTTCACCGATAGCCTCTCCGACCGTTGACATGTCCTCCGGCATACTTCCGAAAACATTGTCCGCAGATGCGGTCAATCCCTCCAGTGCCTCTCCGGTTGCTCCGGTCTTTGTCACTATCGTGTCATATCCCTCGTCGAGTTCCTTGAACGCTGCGATTGATGCTGCTCCTATTGCAGCAATTCCCGCAGAAACGACGGACATTTTCTTTCCGAAACTCTCCATCTTTTGTCCTGCTTTGTCACAACCGCTTGTAAATTCATTCAGTTTATGATTTTTCAGTTCCTTGTTTACTTTTTCGAGTTCAGATTCCATCTCGACGAGTGATGCTTTTGATGCGTTCGTCTTTGTGGTCTGATTTGCAAGAGCAGTCTCCGTCTTTCCGATTGCTGTCTCGTTTGCCTTAAATTCCTGCTCCAGTTTGTCGAGTTCCTCTTTCAGTGCCTTTGACTGCTCTGAATTTGCTCCGGTCGCCTTTGTTGAATCCTCATAGGCTTTCTTTGCTGCCTCGACCTTTGTTTTCAATTCCTCCTGCTTTGTCTTTTGGTCTGAAAGTTTCTGCGTGAGTTTTGCTTGTTGCTCACTGTTTAATTGAACGATATTCTTTTGCAGAGTGATTTTTTGAGTGAGGCTCTCGGCTTTCGCCTTGAGTTGGTCTGCTGCCGAACCGAACGCTTTTGCTTGCGTCTGTGCCAGTTTGAACTCACTGGATAACACTTTCATCTGTGACGCAGCAGATTTCATTTGTGACTGATAATCAGACGAATTTGCTGAAATCTTCACGCTTGTATGTGCCATCGGTTCTCCTCCTCTCTGTGTTATGTGTTCTCGTTCACCGTTTCAAGTTCAAATTTCAGATATTTCAGCAGTTCAATGATATTTTCTTTCATGCACTGCCCGTATGATTCCCGCATGAGCCGAATCGCAATTTTTGTCACACGGTCAACGATTTCTCCGCATATCTTCCATGTGTTCTGTTCTTCCTGCTCCTCGTCCTCATATCCATTCTCACGGTCATATTCGTCGAACGCAGATGTCTCTCTTTCGATTGGCTCTGTCTCGACAATGTTCAGCAACGCATCGGAAACAATATCCTGCATGATGAAATGAATCCCCTTTGATGCTGTCAGAAATTCAATGACATCCACCTCACCCAGTTCATCGAGAGACATCCTGTTTCCGAATATCTCTTGAATAATTCTTTTGTTGAAAAACAGTGCATCCGTTATTTTGTCCGAACCGTTTTTCTCCATGAGTGCAGCATATTTCTTGTACTGCTCAACCGTTATGTTATTGATGAATACTTTTCCTGTGCTGCAAGTGATTGTTATTTCCGGAATCACTTGCCACTCTGAAAATTTTTCATCATCTTGTCCATTCTCTTGTTCATTTCCTCTGCGATTCCCATGTCAATCATGTTGAACTCGATGACGATTCCTGCTGCATCCAGTCCGCTCTCTGCGTCCTTTAACTCGTCAACCGTGAACTGATTTCCGTATGCTTTGCAGATGAACAACATCATCGCCTCAATTTCCTGTCGTGAGTATCTTTTTGACGCTCTCTCGGATGTCGCAGCGTCAATCTGTTCTGCAAGTTCGAGATATTCCATGTATGTGTCCGCAGACATTTTCTCCATTTTGAACTCTTTATGATTCACGATAATTTTTCTATTCATTGAATTATCCTCCTGTTATATCCTCTCTTGTTTTACGCTGCTGCGTCCGGTACTTCCTGCACTTTTGAGAACCAGTCTTTGATTGCTTTTGCTGCATCCGTGTCCTCTGCTACAAGGTTGGATTCATCAACAGATACCTCATACAGATTGTCGATGCTACGCTCGTAGAAACTGCCCTTGATGCTCTTGGTTGTAGGTGACAGTTTTCCCTCTTTAGTGCTTGCCTCCTCGCTGATACCCTCTGCAAACTTTCCGACATAAAGCCACTTGAACTCATATTTCCCGTTGAGTTTTCTTTCTCTCCATCCGACAGCGACCTCCGGTGCTCTGTCGTCAGATGACTTTTTCAAGAATCCTTTCTCGTACAACTGCCCGAACAGAATCACTCTGTCCTGCGGTGCAAGAGCATTGATCTCCAGTTCGACATCTGTTCCCTCGTATGAGGTGATGACCTCCTCGGTGTTATCGTCGGAGTAGATTTTCTCACTTGTCCACTTTTCATCAATTTTCGCTTTGATTGCCCTCGCTAATTTCACCGGAGTTCCGGCTGTGTATGCTGTTGCAGTATTGCTCTGCACCAGTGCGATGTAGAAATCTTTCAGACCGCAAGTTCTACTCCTTACAATCTGCTGTGTGGTTTCATTTACCTGTGTTACTGTTTCGCTCATGATTTTTCCTCGCTTTCATAATATTTTGTGAATCGCTGTGCTTTCATATAGATTCCATCTTCCGGTTTTGAATCGTCTCCGTTTCTCCCCTCGAATGAGAACCCATTCTCTTTCATGAGAGACTTGATTTCCCTTGCCAGTTCCACCTCGTCCTCCTTTGAGAAAATGGTGATTTGCAAGGAAAGTGTCACTCCCTCCGCATCATCATCCGAAAAATTGTCATCGGTTTCGCCCAAATCCCACAATGTCACATGACATTTGTTGAGGTCTTTGTCATACCACCCCTGCATCACGGTGATTCCTCTGTCCTCTATCGGCTTGAGTGCGTCTGATGCGTCTTTTATAATGTCCGGACTGCTGTCCATGCTTATCACCCCACTGTCCTGTCTAAATACGCTTGATATTCCTGTTCTGCTATCTTTTGCAGTTCTGCATCTGCCTCCCTGCCTGTTGCATATATGAACTCTTGTGGCGGTCTGTAAATCGTTCCCCAGTTAATAAAACGGACGTAGAAATGACCGCCCTCGTCCTGTGTGTTCTTTTCCCATCCGACATCTGCTGTCGCTCCCGTACCGTTCACCTTTACTTTCCCGATAGGGATTTCATCTGCTGCATGTGCGGACACGGATGATTTTGAACCGAACCCTCGCCCACTTTTTTTGATGTCCTTTGACTTTGGGATTTTTCCGGACATGATTCTCTGTACAACCGGTTCACCTTTTTCAGCGATCGTTTTATTTACCTGTGCAATATCTTCATCCGATGCAGCACTTTCAAACGCTTTCACCAGTTCCTCCAGTCCTTTGAACTCCATGTCAATTTTCATGTCCTCACCTCCGTGTCAGAATGTGACACCTATGCAACCGCACGACATTTCACAAGCACCCATCCGTTATCTGTGAACATCGGTGATGCGTCATAGATGTCGAATCGTGTTCCGTCATACTCTGCATAGAACTCTTTCATTTTCTTTCTGACCTCTTTCATCCGCTTGCAATTCCGAACCTTGAAAACAATGGTGTTCTCAAGACCTGCTTGCAGTGCTGTGTATTTCTCATTTGTTCCCAAACTCTGAACATCGCACCAACACTCATAAAACACCTCTGTTGTCGGTTCTTTCCTGCCCGCCTTGATTTCTGTGGTCACTCTGATTATTTTCACCCGTCCGGTCATTCACTGCTCCCTCCATACTTTTCATTGAGTAGCATGGTTGAGACCGCATTTGTGAGTTGCTGTGTACCGTTCTGATACTTCTCCCTGTGGTCGTACAATTCCTTGACGAAAGAATATACAAGCAATCTCTGACGGGCGGTCAAATTGTATGGGTCGAAATTCGGAATCAGTTCCATCAACTCCTCTGATGCAATCGCCTCAACCATAGTCTCGACAATGTCCTTGTCGTCGTCATAGTCGATGTGATTGTATTTCATGCAGTCCTCAACCAGTTTGTCTCTATACTCTTTCTTTTCCTCGTCCGTCATTTCATTCACCTGCTTTCAATCACAGGGCGGGTGTTCCCGCCCTGCTGCATTTCTTATCCCTGCACAACTTCCGTGATGTTGCCTTTGATGATTGCTCCATCATCAACAGGCTGCACGTCGAAACGGTCACGAACCTTGATTCCGGTCATGTCTTTCTCCCACAAACCTGCTGCCTTGTCGTTCATGTCGATTGTGATGACATTTCTGTCAAATAATGTGATAGCCTCTTTTAAATCGCCCATATACACAGGATGCTTGTATGCTGACACCTTTGCATCGACTGTCGTTTCCTGCTCCTGTCCTTTGCAAGTTACAATATACTTTCCTTTCACGACTTTCCATGCTGTTACGTCGGACGTTGCTGATGCGTCGATTGCTGTGGTTGTTCCGTCGATTGCTAATTTGCTACCGGAGATTGTGAACGCAGGTGAGTACACTGGTTCAGATTTCACAGTCCTGTTTGACACCTTGACAATCGGATATTTACCGAACAACATCATCTGTGTCGGCTGTGTAGGATTCGGCTGCAAAATGTACTTTCCATCCTTATCCTTTAACTTGTCGAGGTAGTTGTACCCGTTCTGATTTGCGATGACCATTGCTCCGGTTGTGATAGCAGGGTCGAGACCCACGTTGAACACGTCCTTGAGGCTGTCGATTGTGGAAATCACAACCTCTTTTCCCTTTGTCATCTCGTCCGCAACCTTGAGAATCATCGCATTTCTTGTCGCCTTTGTTTTCTTGGCAATCCATTTGTTGATGTATGCCATGACATTGGCTGCGGTGTCCTCAAACAGTTCTGCGGTGATTTTTAAGATGCCACCTTTTTTCTTGATTGCATACACAATCTTTTTGAACTTCGGCTCATCCATGTCGGGGAAATCCGCCTCCTCGTCCACATTGTCGAACGGAGTGGAATCTGCATCGACCTCAATGTTTCGAGAACCGCTCTTTGTTGTCACTCCCTCCACATTGACATACTGCTCCAGGTTGTCCTCTGAACGTCTTAACTCGATGATGTCTGTTCTGATGTCCTCCGGAACGGTGACACCGATTCCCATTTCATCATCGTCTCCCTTTGTGGTGTCTGTGCTTAACGCATCCTTGTACACCTTGACATCTCCCTCGTCCGGTTCTCTCTTTAAGAATCCGCACTTGACGATATTGACGAACGCTTTCACGAGGTTTTTCTTGTCTGCTTTTGCCCCGATGGTCTTTGCTGTTCCCGTCGCCACCTTGTCCTCGATCTCCTCATGTTCCTCCTCGTCCAAATCGAACAGTAGGTCAAACTTTTCCTGTAACTCTTTGAGTTCCTCTTTTGCTGCCTTTGCCTTGTCGAGTTTTCCATCGTTCACAAGGCTCTTGACCTCATTCTTTTTGTCGTTGATTGCTTTCAACAGTTTCTGCATTTCCTTGTTCATGAATCATGTCCTCTCTTTCTTAAATTCCATACATGTCGAGGTCTGCAAGAATATCCTGCTTTTCTGCCTCGATTCTCTGTTTCTCTGCCTCTGCTGCTGCATTGTTCCTGTTCTCCAGTTCCGCAAGCACCGCATCGACAATGTCCTTTGTGGCTGTTCCTTTGATGCTCTCCGGAACATGGTTGTATTTTTCAAAATAATCTGATGCACACGCTGCGACTGCTGCCTTTTCATCAATCAAAACGTCGAAATACTCTGCCAGTTCTGCACCGCTGAACCACTTTTCTTTCGCCATGAAAGACTTGATTTTGTCTCTCGTCACACCCTCTTTCAAGTGTTCCTCGTAAACGTCGAGAATTGAATCCTCGCATAAATCAAGTTGTTTGATGACCTCTTTGAAATCGTCTGCGTTGCCCCATGCCATACATAAAGGCTTGTGAATCATCGCCTGTGCTCCTGTCGCAAAATGCAGTTCATCACATGCGAACATGATGACAGATGCGATTGACGCAGCCATTCCATCAACATATCCGACTTTGTGTCCGGAGTATCGTTTCAACTGGTTATAGATTGCCAGTCCTGCGAATACATCACCTCCACCGGAATTGAAATAGATGTCGATGTCCTCATACCCATCCAACTGGTTGAGGAAATCTGCGATGTCCTGCGGGCATCTGTCCTCCTCGAACCACATGGATTCCCATGTTGCTGATACAATGTCACCGTAGAAATACAAGGAACATCTGCTCTGTTCCTCGTCCTGTTCCAAATCCAAATAGCCGACATTTTCAACTTTTCCGCTGCGTTTATTCTTTTTTGTGAAATCAAAACGTCTTTTCTTTGCCATGATTATTCACCTCCCTCCTGTTCTTCCTCGTCCTCTGCCTCGTCGGTTTCGTCCGGTTGTCCTGTTGTGTCCGGCTGCTCTGTGTCCGGCTCTGTTTCTTCCTCCGGTTGCTCCGGTTTTTCGGTCTCCTCTTGCTCGATTTGACCTTTCTGATATGCTGCTCCTGCCATTGTCAGCGGAACGATGCTGCCATTTGCAAGTAAAGTGTCGCCACCCTCTCCATCGGGGAGGTCAAGTTTGCGTCGTGCCTCATTCGGTTTCATGATTGAGCCACTGACACCGTTTTTCAGGTATTCCATTTGTGTCTTTGAATCTGTCCGGAAAAGAACTTTTTCATTGTATTTGTAATAAAAACCGTCATCCTGTTCCTCGTCCGTTAGCATTTTATAGTTGATTTCTTCCTCATACTGCTTGATGACGAACAGTTCTGTGTCAACGTAAAAAGACAACTGCTGCAACTCACTGTTCGCATAGGACGACTTTGAATAGTCGTTGATTTGATTCGGTTTCACACCGAACGCTGCTGCGATCTGCAATGCAGTGTATTTTTTCAATTCAAAGAACTGTGAATCTGACAATTTGATGTCGAGTGGTGTCAGTTTCATCCCTAACGGTACGGGGATGATTTTTCCTGTGTTTCTCGCTCCGCTGCCGAAATCCTCAAACGATTTCACGAGTGCCTCTTTTGCTTTATCATTCAACTCTCCCGTGTATTCAAGCGTCGCTTTCGCTGTCAATCCGCTTTCATACAAGCTGTTCATGTACCTCTGTGATGCCGATGCTCCGGAGATTGTGTCACGGAGAATCTGCTGCACTGGTAAACCTGTCACACCGTCAAAACTGAATGATGTTTTGAAGTGCATGACCTCACTCGTGTCAAATACATACTGACTTCCGGATGTCGGGTCTGTGTAGACATACCACAAGCGTCCTTTTCCTGCGAATATGCCTGCATCATCCACAACAATCTGAACACAATTCGACTGCATCACCCACAGGTCAAGAATTTTGACCTCTCCTCCGTATTTCTTCCGGATGAATTTCTTTCTCATGTACACATAAGCGTTCCCGTAGTGATTGCGGTTGATTTCCACTGTGTTCCAAAATACCGTCGGTGTCATGAACGGGTTCGGTCTCTTGGTCAGCAGTCTCGACGTGTCCGTCTGTTCTGCCTCAATGATTCCTTTGTCCGTTCTCTGATAATATTTGATAGGCATTTTCGCAAGAGTTTCCGACAGCATCTTGAGACATGTGAAATATGTCACCTCTGATGTTGTCTTTCTCCTCCTGCTCAAACCCATGCTCTCAAGGAATGACGGTGAGTTGAGCGTCATCACCCCGCCTGTCAGTTCCGTTGAATCACCGACCTCCGGTGCAGTTTCACCTTTCCACCAGTTCATCAAACTGTTTGCTATTTTTCTAAATGGGTTCATTCTTTCTCACCGCCTTTCCCCATGTATTTCTCATACATTTCAAGCCATTCATTCACAACCTCATTTGTGTCCGGCTTGTACTCCTCTTTCATTGCTGCTTTCCATGCGTCGATGATTGCGTCAATCGGGTCGATTCTGTCCTCGTCGAGTGCCTTGTCGATTTTGATTTCACCGTAACTGTTCGAGATAGTCTTTGCGTTTGCAATCGACCACGTCAGCAGTTCATCGAACGGAACAACCTTGCCTTTTCCGACTTCTGTTCCCTCAATCACGACGTTTCCTGCTTTTATCTCCAGTCTGAAATCAACTGTTGCGTCATTGAGTTCCTTTGCTGTCTGTGTAATTGCCACAGAATCGAATCCCAGTGCCTCAAGGTCTGACAGGAACGCAGATGCGTTGTGTGGGTCATAACACACAAGTTGAGGTTTCAAATCATTCTGTTTGATTAAATCCTCAAGGTACTTGATGATGTACTTGTAATCTGTCTTTATTCCTCCTAGTGTCTCCGTGACTGTCACGAGACCTTTTGAAATCCATACATCATACGGAACTTTGTCCGTCTTGATATGCTCGTCCACTCTGCTCGCAGGTATGAATGAGTGAGTATGCACAAAATACTTTTTCACACCGTCAACCATGTACGGGATGACGATTGCGATGGATGTCAAGTCGCCTCCGGACGACAGGTCAACTCCGACATAGCATTTTGAGCCTCTGAAATCCTTGAGCGTTCGCAATGCTGCACATCGTTTCCAGTCTTTAATGTCCTTGATGTACAGTGCGTTTGACCACTGCATCCACATGTTTAACTGCTTAACGAGGAAATCTCGCAAATCCTCCCCGCCCATATCACGGGCAGTATTCGCAACCGGAACGAGATTCTCCAGTGCATCCTCGTCATATTCGAGAATCGGGTTTGCTTTTATCCAGTTCTCCTTTTTGTATAGGTCATCCGCTGTGTCCAACTGTGCTATATACACGAACTGACTGTCGTTCTCAAACACACCTTTCAGCAGATTGCAGCAATACTCATATAACTTGTAGCAAGGCGATTTCAAATCGAACCCCGCTGTCGTTATGACGGAGATCAGTGCGGATTTTAATTTCTTGATACCTCCCTCAAGCAGTTTGTACATCTGATTTGTCTTGTGAGCGTGGTATTCGTCAACGATTCCCAAATATGCACGGTGTCCGTCCAGTGACTTGGTATCTCCGGATAATGCCTTGATTTCCGAATGTGTACAGAGACAATCTATCGTGTGATTATGCTCATGCACCTTGAACCACTCCGACAAATCCTCGTCGGAATTGATGAATTTTACAATTTCATCAAAAACAATGTTCGCTTGGTCTTGTTTTGTCGCAGTACAAAAGATTTTTCCGTATTTGTACCCGTCAAAATTGCCATAGTAACACGCTAAAATACCATTGATGAACGACTTTCCGTTCTGTCTGCCTAACTGTACATAGGACGTTCTGAACCGTCTGTGACCCTTTTCTTTTGTCCTCCACCCATTCAGAGACCCTAAAATGAAACACTGGAACGGGTACGCTGTCACATTTTCCTGTTCGTCACCCTCTGCGATTGTCAATTCTTCCGCAAAATTGATGATTTCCTCGGACTTTTCAACGTCGAAATAATATTTGTATGGTGCTGCTTTCGCTTTTTCGAGGTCGTCAAGATGCCTTTGACATGCCAGTCTGACATATTCACCTGCAATGATGACACCTGCAACGACATCAAGAGCGTATTGTGTGCAACGGTCGGTCACTGTTGCCCCTGCTGCCATTTATGAACTCGCATACTTGGCGAATTTGTTCTCCGGTTTTGTTTCCTTTGCTTTCGGAACTACCAACCGACACCGACTGCTGACCGTCATTCCGAAATCCGATGCCCCCTGCCGACATTGTTTCATGCAGCGGTCTTGTATAATCATGAGACGCTCCCTCTCACCGTTCACAACCTCCCGTGTTCCGACCTGTACACGTTCCTGTTCTCCTGTGTCCGGATTCTCTCGCATCTCATAGACCGGAACATCGACCATCAACGGAGTTTCTCTGATTTTGTCCGTTATCTCGATGTATTGGTCTTGTGCAATCAGTAATCTCGCCAGTGCATCACAATCCACGTTCGCAATGAGTTTGATTGCAAGCAGTTCTTTTGACAATTTCCGGAATTTCTTCTTTTGTTCCGGTGTCAAATATGCCGGAGGCTTGACTTTGTCGTTTGGGGCGACCACCTCCGCATTTTTTCTCGCCTCAATCTCTGCTTTTGTGAGGTGTTTTTTTCCTTTCATGACCACCAAATCGGTCGGTTGTCTCTGTCCTGCCATGCAGCATCAACCCCCTTTCCGTCCAGTGTTCACGAGTTTCGTGTCACATTCTGACACCTTTTCGTCACTCCCCTGCGTCTTGATTTTCTCGTGGGGAGTTTTCTCCAAAGAAAAGATGGGGTGCGACTAGGAAACGGTCACATAAAACTTTTTCATATCCCCCTGCCTCTTTGAAATGGTAATCAATCAGCGACCTCAACTGTGTCTGTGTTGCTTTCATGCTTGCATTGCTCTGTTTATATAGTGCTGTGATTGTGTTGTGTGTCCGATGGCTCAAGGGTATCAAGTTCAATGGGTTCAACCTCTGCTCCCAGTCCTCCTCAAGTTCTATGATGTGGTGGATGGGGTCTGAATCTTTCAGCGTTATCAACTGGTGTTCGACATACAGAGCATATATATCCACATACTCATACACACTCATGATGACAGGTCTCAACTCCCGCCATTCCTTTGACAGATAGAACTCTGCTGCTCGTGGGTCTCTGCGTGTATTGTTATATGTCACATGCCTTGACTGCTGCCTTGCCTCGCACTGCTCACACATGGTCAATGCCTGTGGGATAAGGCGACCGCATCCCTTACATGCTTTCAATAACACACTGCTCACTCCTCTCTGTCCATCAGTCTCCTGCTGCCTCTCATGCCTTTCAAGAGGCGGGCATACATCGCACATGATAGTGTCCTGCTGCCCGCATATAACAGGAGGGCAAACAGGCAAGAAAAAAGCGACTGCATCTCTGCAATCGCTCACTCAACTGTTCACGCTATCATATTAGCACGTTTATATTTGCTTTTGTTCACCCACTTTTTACCCCCGAAATCACCCTCATTTCACCCCGTTTTCACTCTCATTTCACTCCGATTTTGTCATTTTCGATTG
Source organism: Faecalicatena orotica (assembly GCF_905197545.1). Taxonomy (NCBI): domain Bacteria; kingdom Bacillati; phylum Bacillota; class Clostridia; order Lachnospirales; family Lachnospiraceae; genus Faecalicatena; species Faecalicatena orotica. Next base: position 613,947 of record NZ_CAJJZH010000002.1, on the reverse strand, counting down.
CTTTTGCACCGAATAATTTGATTGAGAGACGTTCTGTCATTGATCTGCACCACTTTTTCGGTGAGTTCTTTCCGCATCCTGTCTCCCTCACAATATCCTCGTATGACTTGCCCTTTATATATACTGCCTCAAGTGCGTCGTACTTGTACCCCTCACCTGCTGCCTCTGCATCCTCTTTCAGCGATGCAAGAGCCTTTTTCATGTGCTCGAACAGAATGACCGTCTCTGCCTTGCACTCTCTGATAGACTGTAGGAACGCTTTTTCTGCCGATATGTTATATCTTGATACATCGTCAATCTGCGACACTTCTGAAATTGCGTCCTTGATATATCGCTCTATTTCCCGATAGTTCTCAAGATACACCTGCGTTTTCTGAATTGCTGTCGTTTCTTTTTCTGTCTCCACGTCGTTTTCCTCCTTTTGACCTTTTCAGAGGCAATCCATGATATTTCCTCCAATTATTTGACTTTTCCTGTCGCCTCGGTCTGTATATGCTCTCAAATGCGGTCAATGCCTCTTTTGCACTGATTCCCGCTTTCAAAAGAGCATCTTGCAGGTTTTCTCCTCCTGCTGACTTGATTTTCTCCGGATGTTCCGGAGATTCCGTCTTTTTCAAGACCGTTGCTGCCTCTGCTGCCTGTTCGATGATTTCAGACACCTCTTTCTCTGTCTTTCCCGCTGCCCGCAGTCTTGAAATGACGTTTTTCACCTTTTCCACGAATCCCATGTCTCCATCCTCCTCCGCACCTAATTGAAAGGGAGTTCTTCGTCGATTCCGTCCGGAATATTCATAAAACCGTCACCTGCATCCGAATACCCTCCGTTGTTCCCGTCCTGCTGCCCTGCTGCTTTCTTACTCTCTGCAAATTCCTGTTCCTCGACAATCACGTCTGTGGTATAGACCTTTTGACCGTCTCTGTTCGTATATGACCCCGTCTGAATCCGTCCAGTGACAACCACTTTCGTTCCCTGCTTGAGATATTTTTCTGCGAACTCTCCATCTCGTCCAAACGCAACGCAGGAAATGAAATCCGCTGACTGCTGCCCGTCTTTTGCTCCTCTACGGTCAACCGCAAGTGTATATCGTGCGATCGCCATTTCCTCCTGTGAATTGTTCCTCGGTGAATATCTGACATTCGGGTCTCTCGTGAGACGACCCATCAAAATGACCTTGTTCATCCGTTTTCCCTCTCTTTCTGCAAAATATACTCATTCTGTGCTTTCTGCAATTCCGTGATGCCTTTTTTGAACTCTGTATCATCGCCATTCATGCAGATTTCAAACAATTCCTCGTATCTGTCAATATTCTCGGTGATGAACGCTGCCTCTGTCTTTGAACGTCTCTGCGTGAGGAACATTCCTTTGATTGTCTCTCTCATGGTCTCGCAGTTCTGTCTCTCCTCCTCCGTTTCCGGAGGAGTTTCTTTCAGCATCTTATCAACGACCCTGTCCACCGCATCCGCAATCTGTTCTTTCCATCCGGATGACGCTTTTTCATCAATGAGTTGTGACTGGATGTCCTCGAACGATGCTCCCGCTGCTGCTCCCGTGATTCTGATGTCCTTTTTCCCTTTTGCAGTAATCAGAATCAAATCATCGTCATACGCTGCCATGTAATAGTCGAATTTTGCATTGAAATTCTCTTTCGGATTGATGACGACCTCCGGTTCACTGCTGCCCTCTGTCTGAATCATTACACCGATATATTTCTGACCTGTTCCCTTTGTCTCGATAAATAATGCTTTTAATTGTCCTTTTTTCACTTTCCCGTTCCTCCATTCAGCATCCTCTCGAATAACTTCTCATATAATGCCTTGTATGTGTCACGCTCCGTCTCAAGTCTCACAACGATCTCCGATGTCTCTCCTGCTTCCTCCTGTGGCTTTTCTGTTTCCTTTTCTTCTAACGACTGCTGCATCGCTTGAATTTTGTTGCGATAGTATTCAATTTCCTCCTGCTGTTTCTGAATCGTCTCGTTGTACTGCTTTGATGTCTTTCCTCCACCACTCAACTGTAAGGAAATCATGAGAGCGATGTCGATGTTCTTCATTTCCTGCTCCGATACCTGCCCGATGTAGTTATTCACACGGTCGGTCGATACCGACGACACCTGTTCACACAATACTGTGGATAATCGTCCGGTACTGCGGACGGTCACATGCGTCGGGAGGTCTGTTTTCGGCTGCGTCGTCATATACACAACCTCAATCACTCCGGAGTGCTTGTTGTTCTCGTCATTGCTGACTACGACTGCGGGTCTGTCCGCAAATTGCTCACTCCCGTTCGTCGCCCCCCCCTCGTGCGATATAGAATATCTCTCCTCGTCTGATGTCATCCATTGTTTTTTTACCTCCTCGCCTCTATATTGTCCATTTCCGAAATTGTCTCCTGTTCCGGAGTTGCCTCCTGCTCCTCGGATGGTTCAATCACCTCTCCGGTATGGAACAGGTCTCCGTCTCCTGCGACTACAACTCCGCACACGTTTCTTTTCTTTTCCATCATTCAGCACCCTCTTTCACGAGTGATGTTGCCATGATGCAATATCCGTCCTCAAGACCCGCAAACTCCTCAAGGATATATGTCACAAGCACTCTCACGGTGCGTCCGGTGTTCTTTCCGTCCTTGAACTCCATCATCTCAAGGATGTCGCCTTTTTTATAGCCTCTATCATTCTTCCGGAGTTCAAATGTCTTTTCTCCGGATGCAACCTCCTCAAAAAATGTTGCTCCCAGTTTAATGTGATGTACTTTCTGACCGTTCTCCTGTGTATCTGACGGGAGGTTGTTCATCTTCTCCTCCTCTGCCTGTTCACGGAGTTTCTTTTTCGTCTCACGGTCGATTGCATCCTGCTCCTCGTTGTATCTCTGTTCATCGGTCTTGTATGCCTCTGCACGGTTCTTGTACTGGTCGCATGAGGTACATGTTCCGGTCTTTACGTTGCATGTCTCGTATTCGGTGCAGGAATAGCAGATTGATGTGATTCCCTCCGGATGCGGTGTCTCATAATCATCGCCCGCTTTCTTTTCCTCCGGAGGATTCATGCTGTTTTCGGATGACTGCTGCCCTGCTGTGTCTGAATCTGACACGGTGTCCTGCTGCCCTGCTGCATCCTGCTCCTGTTCCTGTTTCTGCGGTGATTTCATGTCCTTAATTTCCGTATAGGACAATTCTCCGTTTTCCTTGTACTTTGCAAGTGCCTCCTGCTGCATCTCCGGAGACATCCCACTCAACTCATACGCTGCGGAGAATGTGAGACGCTCGTTGTTGAGTTCCTCTCGAAACTCCGGAATCAGATTGTTGTTGACACTCTCAATCTGTGCGATCTTGGTCTTTGACATCTTGAGCATTGATGCGATGACATCACGGAGGCGACCGGACTGGAGGTCATATCCCTTGATTTTCTTTCCATCCGCTTTCATTCGCTCAAGACACGCTTTGAGACGCTGTTCCTCCTCGATGACATCTTTGAGAGACTTTGTCCGGTATGCGTTTGCGATGATGATTTCCACCTGCTCCTCGTCCTCGTCCTGCGGTGTGGTCAGTTTACAAGTCGCAATCTCAAAATCTTTATATCCCTGCTCGACAAGGTGCTTGAGTGCAAGCCACCGTCTCTCACCTGCGACGATTCTATATTCACCCTGCTCATTCGGCTCAAATACAACCTCAAGATTCTGTTTGAGACCATACATGAGGATGTCTCCTGCCAGTTCCTCAATATCTGCTAAATCGTAGAAATTGAGTTTGTTCCGGTACATCTTGAAAATTGAAATGTCCTTTGTCCGGAATCTCGCCCTCGGTGATTCGTCAACTCCTGCCTTACTGTTCTTGTTCAGTGCGTCCATGACGCTGAATCCTGTTGCCATGTTCTTTCCTCCTGTTTTCTCCCGTCAGTGCGGTCACGATTTCTTTGTATTCCATTTCACACTCGAAAATCTGTGCGTCGAGTGCGTCCAGTCTCTTGTATAACTGGTTTTCGATGCTTTTCGGTACTTTCTCGCCATTCCGCAGCAATATACCGATTATCTGATATTTGCTCTTGCAGGTCAGTTCCGTCAAAATCTGAATCTGTTGCTTTTGATTCTCCGCTCTCCGGAATGACCCGCATATCTCTCTTTCGGTCACACGCATCCGCTCCCCTATTCTGTTAATTTCTGCTTTTTGGTCTCTGTACGCTCGACGTTTATCTCGCCTTTGCTATTCTGTGATATAGATGCTTTGACCCCCCCCTCGGAGGTTCAGAGTGACCTTTGCCAGTCCTCCGGTGTATATCTCCTCAACTGCTGCCTTGAGAATGTTCACGATGCCCTCACTGCATCTCTTTTCCGGTGCTGCTGCCTCTCCGAACAATGCAGCGACGTTCTGCATCGCCTTTTCTTTCCTCTGTTTCTCTTTCTGATACTCAACCGCCTGTTCACAGGTGCAGGACATTGTCGCCTGTTCCTCTGCCTGTGGCTGTGTCAGTTTCTCCTCACTGTCGATCTGCACCATCTGTCCGCAGAATCGGCACGGTGCTGTGTTGATGATGTTTCCCATGTTCATTCCTCTCTTTCTGTCGCTCTCATGCGACCTCCTGCAAAATTATCTTTCTGAATATGCTCTCAAATATTGGAACTGCTATGCTGTTCCCTGCTTGGTCATATAAAGCCTTGTAATATTTCCCGTTTCTCTCTTGAACTGCTTTCGCCCTGTCAAAATCCTCGTCTGTATATCCCATCAATCTCCAACACTCACGCTCTGTCAAATACCGATACCGTCCATCTCCTCGGTCGATGACCTGTGCAGGTGTCCGGTCTTGCCTTGTTGTGATTGTATATGCACAATCTTTGATGACCGTCGCTCTCCGGATTCCTTTTTCTCCGATACATGCAAGGACGGACGGTTGTGTCACATCGTAGATGTCCGGAACGTCATCCTCAAGGAACTCTTGCAGGTTTCGCATCGGTGTCCTTATGAGGTCATCGAACTCAAATTTTTCACCATTCAGAACAGAAACCGTGAACACTCTTTCTCTCGCCTGTGGCAATCCGAACTCTCTTGCATCTAAAACCGCATAATTATTCGTGTACCCCAGTTTTTCCATCTCGACCATGTATCTGTCGAAATTCGGTCTCATGTACTTTGATTTCACATTCTTCACGTTTTCCCATATCACATAACGAGGTCGCCATTCTCCCATATTCTCAATGATATGTATTGTCTCCCACATGAGAGAGGAACGTGTTCCGCTCCCCTCGTCCGAACCTTTTCCTCTGTTGATTCTTCCGTCTCCCGTCGCTTTTCCTTGATGCCCTGCGATGCTCATATCTTGGCAAGTCGAACCATGAATCAAAATATCCGGTTTCAGATTCCATCCGACGACCGTCTGTGTTTTATATTCTAATTCCTCACGGAACATCGAATTGTATGACCGGACTGCTTTTTCATTGATCTCCACATAGTCGATTGCTTTTGTCGGGATGTTCAAATTTCTCAAGGCACATCGGGGCGAACCGATTCCCCCGAATAATTCAAGAATCTGTATTGTATCGTTCATGTCCTGCTGCCTCCTGTTCCTTTATCACTAAATCCGGACACTCACGACAGTCTTGACCGTTCTCCTCACACTGTTCCTGTTCGTGTTCCGTCACATCCTCCATGTCTTTCCCGTACCATCTGCAAAAACCGCTCATGTCTACCCCTCCAGTTCCTTGAGTAATTCATGAACCACATTGCGATAGTCCTGTGACACGATGCAGTTCTTTGAAAACTGCGGGAGGACTGCCATTCTCATGGATGCCTTTTCCGCTACAATCGACCGACGAATCGGTGTGACGAACATGTCAAATCCGGAACTGGTTTTCATCCACTCCTCGAAATCCAGTGATGTCTTGTTTTTCTGCCTCATGGTCACAAGACCTTTGATTCGGAGTTCCGGATTGATTTCCCGCAGGTCGTCAACCTGCTCCTGCAAATTGTGAATCGCCTCGTTTTCATATCCTCCGACCTTTACGGGTGCAATGACGAGTTCTGCTGCCAGTAGAATGTTGATGACCACCATATCAAGCAGACGACCGCAATCACAAATGCAATAGTCGTATGCCTCGGATATTTCCTCCAGTGCATCCCGCAGCCTCGTGACTTGATTTGCCTCCTGCTTGAGCAGCAGTTTCATGTCTGTCTGCATGAGATACCCGTTTGCAGGAATGATGTCAATGTGACTGTACTGTGTGGGTCTTATCAAGTCCGTTGTCCGGTATGACCCGCCCACGCTCACATGACGCTCAAGCAGTTCACTCATTCCTGTTCCCTCCGGCTCGTATGCCTCAAATGTCTTTGATGTATCTCCCTGCGGGTCTCCGTCGAGAATGAGAACACGTTTCTCCTGCTCCTCCCCCAACATGTAGGCGATTGCATCCGATGTCGTTGTCTTTCCGATTCCACCTTTCGGTGACATAACTGCAATAATTCTCATTTTTTCTGTTCCTCCTGTTATCCTCTTGTTACCTGTTACATGAAACCTCTGTCGTCCGGCTGTCTCCATCCGCAGCGGTGCAGGTGCATCCCCTCGCCCACCTTGTAGAGTGTATATGTGAACCCTGCTCCCAGTGCTATGACAACGACTGCTGCCACAATGATGATTTTCCTCATGTCCTCACCTCCCCGCTATATCGTGATTGTGTGGTATATGCACAACTGCAAATCTCTGAAAGAATAGTCCGGTGTTTCCTCCGGTTTCATCGGTGCAATGAGACCCCGTTCCTTGTATTTTCTGTGAGTGATCTCCGGAATTGCTCGGAATCTCTTGACCTCTGCATCTCCTATCTGTGCGACGATGTCCTTGTCAACCTCCATGTTTGCAAAATACTGGTTGTATATCTCCTCACCGTCCTTGATGACCCGAACCCTGTCCGGACTTTCAAGCAACGTCATAATATCCTTGACCGTCATCCTGCTGCACCTCCTCATTTCTTTCTCGGTTTGCTCTCTTTGATTTCCCCGTTCTTGAGGATGCTGTTGTTCGGGATGCTCATTGTTGTTCTTTCCGCATCCTCGAAAAATCCCGTTTGTATTTCTTTCTCTAATTTCAGATATTCCTCAATGACCTTGATTGCCTCCTCTGCTGAATAGCAGGTTGCGACGAAATGTCCTGCTGCTGCCATGTCTGCAAGAAACTCTTTTTGTGTCTCCTGCTGCCTGTTATCACCGAATTTCATCTCGATGTACAATCCGCAGTACAGTCCTTTCGGGTACGGTAGGCATAAATCAGATACACCCGCCTTGACACCCATCTGTTTGAGTTTGACCGCCTCCTGCTTGTTCCTGCTGCCTCCGTTCGGTACATGATGCAGCCATTTCAATTCCGGATAACGATTCACATTCCAGTTCGCCCACGACACGACATTGATTTGCTCCGTGTCCTCACTTCTCATTGCATATCTCATGTTCATTCTCTTTCACCTCTTTCCTGCTGCCTGTCTCCTGCTTGCACATGTCATAATATTCACAGAACAGACACACATGTCTGCAATCCTTGACCCTCAACATGTGCAGAATCCTCTCAATCACCTGCATCCTGCTCCAGTTCCTCCTCAATTTCTTTCATCCGGCTCATGATGGTCTGATTGTACTCATACACATAGATTCCGTTTTTCCATAGGTGTTGTTTTGCTCCCTGCTCCCCGTAGTTATACGCTGCAAGTGCATCTTGAATCGTTCCGTATCTCTCAATCAGTTCCGACAGGTAATCAATCCCGACAAGTACGTTCTGATATGGGTTCGTGAGGTCTGTGACGTTCAGACGCTCCATCCTGTCTCTGTGGCACTCCTCATATATCTGCATGTACCCGATAGAATGACCATCATCACCAACCTTGTCGAATTTATATCCGGATTCTTTCTCAATCAGAGCGACCACAAGGTCATATCTGACCCCGTACTGCTTGCAGACGCAATATGTATATACCTGCATCTTTTCCGGAAAATAGCCACCTGTCCGACTGTATTCCTCCGGTATCTCATAGAGCACGAATCCATCCTCCTCGCCTCCCCAGTCTTCCGACATGGTGTCAAATACTGCATACTTGTCCGGTTCTGTGTCCTGCTGCCATGTTCGCACCTGCTCAAGCATTGCATTTTGTCCGGATGCCTCTCTTTTCTCGTCGATTCTCTGCATCCGTGCATTGAACTCCTGCGACTGCTGCTCATACTCCTCAAATTCCTTGTCATCTCGCATGACAGAGCGTGTCAGACCTATGCTCACAGCGATCGCCAGTAATACCATCACCGCAATATATGTCCGTTCCCGTCTCCTCCTGCTCATTCTTCTCTTTCTTTTTACTTTCATTGCTGCCTCCGTTTCCTCATTCTCGCCCGTATGTAGAACATTGAGTTGAAATCGTTGTAATAGATTCCCGCATCCGTAAAATCAAAATCCGGATACCATTTCAACATCTGCTCACGAACCTGCTCATGTCCTTTTCTCATGGTCTCGACGTATGTTCCGATTTTCTTATATCCTCCGGCTTTTGCTGTCGGTCTCTTGGAATGAACCACCTTGATGTCTGGGTCTCTCAATCCCTGTGAGGAGTTCCACCGTTTCTCCGATTTCACCCTGTTCTTTTCCTCGACGATATACTTTGCCATTCCTGTTAAACCGTTCTCGTCCTTTTGCAGCCTCCGAACCTCGTTCCTGCTGCTCTGTTTCCAACATCCCTCAACCACATCCATGTCCATGTCGCCATCCATGACAATGTGATGATGCCACCGGATTTCCTCTGTCGGATTGTAGGCGGTCACATAGACATATCTTGCGTTCGGGAGACCCCTTTTCTTTCTCTGATAATTCACCCGTCGGATGAATTTCTGCACGTTCTTGATTGCTGCGTCGATGTCTCCGTCTGGAGGGAGATGCTCATTGTCGTATGTAAACGTGAGCCACAAATCCCTGTCCGTGAAATTCTCATTGATAAGACGCTCCACATATTTCCTTGCGTTCTTGTCATTCAGATTCCTTTGAGCCTTGTCATTGTCCTTTTTGATACTCCGACCCTCCGGAGGTACTTCATCCATTTTCTTGAACTGTGGATATATCTCAACCTCGAACTGGTCTCCTGCTCGTATCTCCTTGAGTGCATATACAACCTTTTTCCCATGCTTGAACATCTGCTCAACAAAAAACTCATTCATGTCCTCAAGGCTCTTGTTGTATGCTGCCTCATAGTCATACGGGATGAACGTCATCCCTTTCTTTCTCTTTGCCATTCTGACACCGTTCCTCCTGCTGCCCTTATATATACTTTTCAACGACTTGTTACTATCCATCACAAGGTCGTCAAAAGGGTCTGAAACCCTTTGAATCACGGGGTTTCCCCCGCTTTTTCATGCTTGCAATATGGTGTCAGATTTGCTATAATATTTTTAGGTTTTGAGCGTCTGACACAGACTGCTAAACGGGAGACCGCTGCAACGGTCTCCTTTCTTTTTGCTCTTTTTTCTCATGCTCTGCATATTCATTTTTTAGGTGTATTCCTCGTAAATCGCCCCCTCCGTATCAAACACAAGTCATCCTCACGCTGTTGCAACCGCTGTCTTTCCCTGCTGCTCCCATTTCTGACGTTCCTCCTGTTTTCCTGCCATATATCCGGCAATATAGGACTTGTCAACGTCATCCATCTGTGTGAACCGCTCTGCGATATTCTCAATCATTTCTTTTCTTTCATCCTTTGACATATATGTCACGCTCCTCTCTTTCCTCTGATTCTCTCAAGTTCTGCCTGTATGTCTTTTCCGGAATAATCTGCAAGCAGTTTCTCCGAAATGTGATAAGTCCATATTGATGACATCTGCACCGCTGTTCCGATAGGGAGTTTCCCTTGCTGCATCGCTATTCGGATGAATTGCGGTGATACATTCAATATGACTGCTGCCTCGGTTGGCAATATACGTCCGACTTCCATCCGTCTGACCTCCTGTTCTGACCTGCCTTGTCAATGTGTGGGCGGTCATCCCACACAGACGGGCGACTGCTGCCCGTTTCGGCTCTCAATAGTCGTCCTCAATCTGTTCGTCTGCCTCTGTGTAATATTCCCCGTCATATCCTTTTGACATGATTCTCTGATAGCATCTGTCACACACCAGTCTGAACGGGATTCCATGACAATCCTTTGTGAAATACATATCCTCACGATCAACCTCATGTTCGCACACCGGACATGTCCGAATGTCACGCTCCTCGAATCTGCATGACAACCCATTCTGTCTCCTCCGGCAATCCTCGACCGTTCCGTCTCGTCCTGTCATGAGTTGGTTTTTGCAGATGTCGCAATCATTTCCCTCGTTGAAATATTTCATTTCCTGCATCCTGTTTCCTCCTGTGGAGGCTCTCTCGGTCTGTTCATGACCTCGCCTCTGTTCCGGCTGAATTTACCGTGTTGTGTCTTTTCGCCTTAAAAAGTCACCGAAAACCTGTCATCCAACTATGAACCTTTTAGCAAGTTCACCCGCTGCCATGTTTCTCACGGTATTCCGACGCTGTCTTTCGGCTTGCCATCGTCAGAGCGTCGGTCGCCATCCGGACGCTGACGGGGCGACTGCTGCCCCGTTTCGGCTTTAATAATTCAATTCAATCGGTCTTTTCTTCTCGTCGATGCAATCCTCATAATCAAAATCAAACCATGTGTTCAAATTCAAATCGTGTCCGTCTTTTGCCAACTGTTCAAAATCCTTGTCCTCAAGTGGCTTGATGATGTATTTCCCTGTTTTGATGTCGATGTCCACCAGTTCAACGTATTCGATATGGTAATAACACCCGTTCGGTGTCTTTCTGTAACCACTCCGGTCTCTCACAGCCATTCTCTTGATGTCCTTTTTCTTTTCCGGCTGCGGGATGCTCTTGAGCATTGTTCTGATGCTTTTCACAAATTCTGCTTTTTCAAGATTGCTACTCATGTATAATGTCTCGATTGCTTTGTACTGTTCATCTGTTACGTTTCTACCTGCAAGGGATTCAAATTCGGATTTCATCATTGTTTTGTTCCTCCTGTTTTGTATCTTGTAGATACATCATAATATCTCGCAGATACTTTGTCAATACTTTTTTGTATCTTGAGGAAACTTTTTTATTGATTTTTGTCAGTTACCGTGATATGCTTGAGAAAAACAAGGGAGGTGAAACTATATGACGCAGAATGAGCGTGTCAAGGAAGTGCGAAAGACCCTCGGTCTTACACTTGAAAAATTCGGTGATAGGCTCGGAATCAAAAAGGCAGCGGTTTCTAAAATAGAAAAAGGTGAAAATTCTCTCACCGATGCAAATATAAAAGCGATCTGTCGTGAATTTAGTGTTGATTATATGTGGTTGACGACTGGGGAGGGAGAAATGTTCGTCGAGACCGACGATGACTTTTTTGAAAGAATCGACCGCATCATGGCGGGTGAAAATGAGACCCGCAAAAATATGATAAAAATGCTCTTGTATGCCTCGGATGATGACATCAAGGCATTTGACAGACTTGTTGATTATTACATTTCATTGAGAGAGGAGAAATGATGAAAAAAGCATCTGATTTATATTCTCTCACTCGTCGAGAGTTGATTTTGCTTGAAATGTTTAACATGCTTGATGACGAGGAACAGGTTCAGCGTTTGTGTAGTCTTTCCGGTTATTTGCTCGGACGCAAAATCTTGTCGGAGGACGATTCGATGAAATACCTGCGTGAAATAAAAAAAGACTGACAGTCTTTTTCAACTGCCAGTCTCATGGGTGTACAGATATAAAACGAATTTATATATCCTCTTGAGGACTTTTTCGCTTTGTATCTTACCGACTAACTCAATGATAGTCTCTTTGTAATGCAAGGGAACACCACCCCTTTCCGAAACACATCATATCACATATTTCCATGATTGTGGAAATATCGGAGTTCATTTCCATAATTGTGGAAATCGTCTCCTGTTCCCGCTCACGGAACATGTCATGTGATACAATTATTTGTATTCGGATTCAAACAGGTCGGTGATTTTGACCTCCAGTGCAATCGCTATCGTTTCGAGTTGAAACAATGTCGGTGACACCTTACCGTTTTCGATGTTGTTGAGCGTCGATTTTCCGATTCCGGATTTCTTCGCCAACTCCATCAACGTGAACCCTTTTGAGGTTCTCGTTTCCCATAACAAAACTTTCATCCTGCTCACCTCCTTTCGTAAGGAAAGTGTACAAGGTGACAGATTTGTCCAAAAGAATGGAGGTGTTTTGCATGAAATACGGTGTCAGAAAACCGAATGTCAAAAAGAGCATAAAGGCAAGGACTACCGGAAAAGTAAAGAGGCAGGTCAAAAAGGCTGTGAATCCTCTTTATGGTAAAAAGGGAATGGGGATTGTGAATGACCCGAAAAAGGCTGCTTATAATGCAGTGTATAGTCGAACGACCGTCGGGGTCTCTGATGTGGTGAAAAGTGCATCATCCGGAAACGGACACACATCCGCATCCTATGACGCACCTGCTCCAGTGAAAAAGGAATATTCCGACCGGACATATAATGTCTGCGGAATTATCCTCATGGTTCTCGCTGTTGTGCTTGTGCTTTTGGGATTGCTCCTGCTGCTTGCTGTTCCTGTTGGCGGTGTTGCTGCCATCCTGTTGGGTGTCGGCTGTTTTGCCATCGGTCGCAAGTATCGGAAAATTGTGAAAGAACGCTCTGAAAAATAGATTTGCACATAAAAAGACGACCCGTGCTGCAACACGAATCGCCTTTGTGGAATCTCTTATCTCATGCCCTGCAAAAAGCATTTTGATAGAATCCGAATCCTGTTTCATTCTACCATAAAACCGTGCTTTTTGCACTGGTTTTATTTTTTATACTCTTTTTTAGGATGGTGATTGAATGAAACTACCGAACGGGTTCGGGTCGGTCTATAAATTATCCGGAAACCGACGAAATCCCTATGTAGCAAAAAAGACAAAAGGGTGGGAAATTGACCCTATAACCGGAAAATCAAAACAATTATATATAACCGTCGGATATTACCCGACACGCAAAGAGGCTCTCACTGCATTAGCGGAATACAATAAAGACCCCTTTGATTTACACCATGCAACTATTACTTTCGAGGAAGTATATGAGAATTGGTCGGAAATCCATTTTGAAAAAATTAAGGACACGAATGGTTATAAGGCTGCTTTTAACACATCGAAACCCCTGTGGAAAATGAGATTTGTTGACATCAAACTGGATCACCTGCAAAGTGTCGTCGATAACTCCGGCAAAAACACTCCCACACTTAAAACCTTGAAAATCCTGTGGGGTCTCATGTATGACTATGCTGTCATTCACGAGATTGTGTCTCAAGATAAAAGAGACATGGTCAGATATGTCGATATAAGCAAGGCGGGAAATCCGAACGCATACAACCGGAAACCTTTTTCAAAGAAAGAGATTTCTATTCTGTGGAAATGCAAGGATTCAAACATATATGTGACCGTCATCCTTATTATGATTTATTCCGGTGTCCGTATCGGGGAACTCCTCGACCTTGAGAAAAAGGACATCCATCTTGATGAACGATGGTTCTATGTGAAAGAATCCAAAACAGAGGCAGGAATCAGAGAAGTTCCCATTGCTGAAAAGATTGTACCATTCTTTGAATACTGGATGAACCGGAAATGTGACCATCTGATTTGTACACCCGACGACGAACCTTTTCAGTACCGGAATTATTATGATTCTTACTGGATTCCTCTGATGCTTGAGTTCGGTTTCGGGAAATTCGTCATTGATGAAACGAAAAGAGAACCTGTCTATGACGGACACCGCCCGCATGATACAAGACACACCTGCATCTCTCTCCTTACCGAAAAGGAAGTTGACGAGAGATTCATCAAGAAAATTGTCGGGCATAAAGGACAGGGTGTGACCGAAAACGTCTACACCCACATTGAACTCCCGACCAAACTTGAGGCAATCAATTTGATTTGATGGAGGACAATGTCATGAACAGAACAGAATACAAGAATAATTTTTATAAAGAGCATTATGAACGAATAAACCTCGCAGTTCCTAAAGGAATGAAAGATATTATCCGGACGCTCGCAGCAGACAAGGGAATGTCTATCAACGCATACATTCAAGACCTTGTCAGAAAAGACCAGTGCGGAATGTTCGACACGATGCAGGTTGCAGAAAAGAACAGGGAAATGATTTCCGGAATCACTGGAAACATGCACGACGGATATGACATCATATTCAAGGACGGTCATTCCTGTCACTGCCGGACGAAAAAAGATGTCCGGTCATGTATCATTGAATACTGCAAAGAAAAGGGTGATTGAATCGCCCTTTTTTTTTATGCAAAAATGTGTCTTGCACAAGATTTCAAAAGTATTGCACAAGACACCTGTTTTCGTGTTAGTTACCTGTGTGTTACCTGTTAGTTACCGGAACATTTTCGTGTGTTTTGATGGTGTCTGATAGATTTTCAGAATATAAAGAAAACCCCGAAAATACTGGATTTTCGGGGTTTGTTGCTCTTTTTCGATATTCGGTTGAATTATCTCTTGCTGAACTGCGGTGCTCTACGAGCTGCTTTGAGACCGTATTTCTTACGTTCTTTCATACGTGGATCACGTGTAAGGTATCCTGCTGTCTTCAGAGTAGGTCTGTATTCAGCATCTGCCTCAAGAAGTGCTCTTGAGATTCCGTGACGGATTGCTCCTGCCTGTCCTGTATACCCACCGCCGTGTACGTTAACCAGTACGTCAAATTTATCAACTGTACCAGTCGCAACGAGTGGCTGGCGGACAACAACCTTCAATGTCTCCAGTCCTAAATACTCATCAATGTCTCTTTTATTTATAGTGATTTTACCTGTTCCAGGTACAAGATATACTCTTGCGATAGATTTTTTTCTTCTTCCTGTTCCGTAATATTTTGCGTTAGCCACAGTAATGTCCTCCTTTCAACCTTTCCTTAAAATGTTAATACTTCTGGTTTCTGAGCCTGCTGTTTGTGCTCTGGTCCAGCGTATACATGAAGTTTCGTAAGCATTTCTCTTCCTAAAGGTCCTTTTGGAAGCATTCCTTTAACTGCTAATTCAACTACCATCTCCGGCTTCTTAGCCATCATCTCTGCCAGTGTAGTCTCTCTCATACCTCCTACATAGTCAGAGTGATTGTAGTAGATCTTCTGCTGTAACTTCTTGCCTGTTACTTTTACTTTCTCTGCATTAACTACTACTACGTAATCTCCTGTATCAACATGTGGTGTGAATTCTGGCTTGTTCTTTCCTCTCAGAACTTTTGCGATCTCTGAAGAGAGACGTCCTAATGTACATCCTTCAGCGTCAACCACATACCATTTTCTTTCAATCTTGTCTGGGTTAGCCATATAAGTTTTCATGGGTGTTCCTCCTAATAATAATCATCATATAACTTGCTTTGCTTTTATATGAAATCAGCGCACTCCGGGGCTTTGGTGTATGCTGTTTCTCCTTTTGTCATGCTGTACTATTATAGTATGTACGAATTCAATTGTCAACATATTTTTCAGCATCCGGACATTTTTTTCAGTTCGCGGGGTCTTTCAAGGCTCTTATATTTATGTTATACTTTAAAAGTATTTCCAGTTTTACTAATTAAATATGGAACTTTAACAATTACCTTATTAGAAAGCAGGTGGAACTTATGTGGGCTTATAATGAAACTTTCTATCAGATATATCCTATTGGATTTTGTGATGCCCCGGTTCATAACGATGGAGTGACAGTACCCAGAATACGGAAGATTGCAGGCTGGAGCGAATATCTCCAGAAGCTTGGGATCGGTTCTATTATCCTGAACCCGATCTTTGATTCTGACAATCACGGTTATGATGCCAGGGATTTCAAGAAGATTGACTGCCGTCTCGGAACGAATGAAGATTTTAAATATGTATGTGATACGCTGCATTCCCACGATGTCAAGATTATGCTGGATGGTGTTTTTAACCACGTAGGGCGCGGGTTCTGGGCTTTTCAGGACGTACAGGAGAAGAAATGGGATTCGCCTTACAAGGACTGGTTCCGTATCAATTTCGATGGAAACAGCGGTTATAACGATGGCTTCTGGTATGAAGGCTGGGAGGGACATTATGAACTTGTCAAACTGAACCTCCAGAATCCTGCTGTCGTGGATTATCTGCTGGAGTGCGTCCGTTTCTGGATTGAGGAATTCGGTATCGATGGTCTGCGTCTGGACGTTGCTTACAGTCTGGATCATAATTTTATGAAGCGTTTACGCCGGTACTGTGAGGAATTGAAGCCCGGGTTTGCATTGATCGGGGAAGTTCTTTTCGGTGATTACAACATTATCGTCAATGATGAGATGCTTCACAGCTGTACGAATTATGAATGCTACAAAGGGATATTTTCCAGTTTTAACAGCATGAACCTGTTTGAGATTGCACACTCTCTAAACCGCCAGTACGGACCTGAACAGTGGTGCATTTACCGCGGCAAGCATCTGATGAATTTCGTAGATAACCATGATGTTACCAGAATCGCAAGCATTCTCACGAACAAGGAGCATCTGCCTCTGGCTTATGGCATATTGTTTGGCATGCCCGGCATCCCATGTATTTATTATGGAAGTGAGTGGGGTGAGGAGGGCGTCAAGGCACCGGATAATGATTACGCGCTGCGCCCGGCCTTTGAGGATCCAAAACCGAATGAACTGACTGCGTTTATTACACAGCTGATAGCGGTCCGCCGTGAAAGCGACGCACTCTGCAACGGCGGCTACCATAATGTAGTCATCACCAACCACCAGCTCATTTTCGAGCGGAAAAGTGACAAAGAAAAAGTATTGGTTGCAATCAATGCATCTGACTCTGAATTCACTGCTAATAATGGCGAACTTCAGGGCGATTATACTGACATGATCACACAAAAAGAAGGCACACTGAGCGGGCAGCTCGATATGCCTCCATATAGCGTACAGTTCTTGTCTATTTCTTAACAAGCAGCTTCAAAGGGGTCAGACCCCTTTGAAAATGTGCAGTTACACTTTCATTTATAGTTCTCCGATTTCTTTCAGCCGGTCTACGATCGGCAGATGCTGGGTGCACTGCTTCTCGCATTTTTTGCAGGCAATGCATTCCAGCACTTTCTCTTTCGGGATATCCCAGTGGTTGTCAAGGCGGTCCGGTATGGCCTTTTTATTTCCCGTCAGTATGTACTGGTTATATGCATCCATGTATTTTGGAATTTCGATTTCTTTCGGGCATCCTTTGCAGTACGCACAGCCTGTACAGAGATTGTTCAGAGATTCTCCTCTCCCCTCATATTGTCTTATGATTTCCTCTGCCGGGCGTTCTTCCAGATTCTCTACAGCTTTTACTGCATCGTCCACATGTTCTTTTGTCGTACATCCTGCCAGAGTAATAGTTATTTCCCTGTGGGATGCGACAAACCTCAATGCTGCCTGTGCTACGTTGAGGTCAGTTCCCTCTGTAAGGTATGTAAATGCCTCCGGATTGTTTGGAATCATTCCCCCGCCGAGCGGATTCATGACGACAACGCCCATTCCTTCTTTATACGCCTTTTCAATACCGCTCTGACGGAAACGGTAATTAAGGGCATTATAGCCGATCAGCATGCCTCTGAATTTCCCAGTCTCCACAACAGTCTCAATGTCATTGCCCTGCATATGGGAGGAAAATACAATATTACGGATAAGGCCTTCTTTTTTAGCCTCCTCGAAGAATCCATACAGGACCTCCATATGCCTCTCCCATGACTGCAGATCCAGCATACACCACATATGATAAAAGTCTATGTAATCTGTTTTCAGCCTGTCAAGTGACATCTCCAGTCTTTTTCTGAAATCATCTCTGGTCGGGTTCTCTCCTATTGTATTAAAGTTCGTCTTAGAGGTAATATATACATCGTTCCTCTTCACCTGTGAAAGCGCAATTCCTGTGATAATCTCACTTTTATCATCGCAGTAGCCGGGAGCAGTATCCCAGTAATTGATGCCATTCTCCAAGGCATACAGCGGTATCTCCGCACACTTTTCGAATCTCCCCGCACTGACATCGTCGGCATCGTAGCGCATCGTCCCCAGGCCAATGGCGGACACCTTCATCCCTGTATTTCCATACTCTTTATAATACATAGAAGTTCCTCCTTCATGATTCTTTTCTTACATAATCTGTTTCACACTATTATATCACCTGTGCTTCACTTTATCACCTGTTTACTGTTATTTTTATACAGAAAGCCTCCATTTTATTGATGTTCGCCAGCGCAGGGGCCAAAGATCAAATTTGCCGGAAGCCCTGTCTGGCCTCCGGCAAAATAACTATTCTTTTACAAGAACTTTTACAATCTCTGCCATATACATGGTATGGTAATCCTTCTGGGGATAGCACTTTTCATCGTTTTCTTTTTCATCAAAATGTTCTGCAGCCATATCCTGATGATACTGTTTCTTACACACCAGTATCATATTTGCTTCTTCGAAAGCAGTCGTTCCGTCTACATAATATGGTGTCAGACCTGCCTCCGCTTCCTTATCGCAGTCGCGGCCGGACTTGCTTCCGCAGATGCCAAGTGCTTTTTTGTAGGCCTCATCGTAAAAGGAAAGTGTAAATGTGTCATTGGCATCCACAAATTCCTTTGTGTATCTCTGCGGACGGATATAAACGCTGACTACGTTCTTTCCCCACATGACACCAACGCCGCCCCAGCTTGCCGTCATTGTATTATGGCTGGTCTCATCTCCTGCCGTTACGAGCATCCATTCTTTTCCGATCTTGGTAAACGGATTAAACTGAAGTTCTTCCACAGATATTTCTTTAAATCCCATATTCATTTCCTCCTGTTTCATTAAACGGACCTTCCGGGAAAGTACTATGTTTTAACTGCTTTTGCACCACTCCGGACATCCGCTATAATAAAGTTACTGTACCTGACTCTATTTTATCACAACTTTACGGAAATTTTTCTTACCTTTTTTCAAAACAGCACCGTCCCCGGTAAAGGAATCTCTTGCAAATGCAGCATGGATATCTGACACTTTTTCTCCGTCCACAGCGACGCCGCCCTGCTCTACGGCACGTCTTGCCTCTGATTTAGAAGGAACGAGTCCGCTCTTTAAGAGCAGTGTCAGGATGTCAATGGAACCGTCTGTCATATCGTCGTCTGTCAGCTCTGCCGTAGGCATTTCTGCAGCATTTCCCTGACTGAACAGTGCTCTTGCACTCTCCTGTGCTTTCTTCGCTTCTTCCTCTCCGTGAACCATCTGGGTCAGTTCATATGCCAGAATTTCTTTCGCTTTGTTCAGCTGGCTTCCCTCCCAGTTATCCATCTCATTAATCTCTTCCAGAGGAAGGAAGGTCAGCATACGGATACATTTCAGGACGTCTGCATCCCCGATGTTTCTCCAGTACTGGTAAAAATCGAAAGGCGATGTCTTCTCAGGATCAAGCCACACTGCACCGGACTGTGTCTTTCCCATCTTCTTTCCTTCTGAATTCAGGAGAAGGGTAATTGTCATGGCGCTTGCATCTTTTCCAAGCTTTCTGCGGATCAGCTCCGTTCCGGCAAGCATGTTGCCCCACTGGTCATCACCGCCGAACTGCAGGTTACAGCCATAGTTCTGGTATAATGCGTAAAAGTCGTATGCCTGCATGATCATGTAATTAAACTCAAGGAAGGTCAGTCCCTTTTCCATCCTCTGCTTGTAGCATTCGGCTGAAAGCATACGGTTCACGCTGAAATGGGAACCAACTTCACGCAGAACATCGACATAATTCAGATCCAGCAGCCAGTCAGCATTGTTGACCATAAGCGCCTTGCCTTCTGAAAAATCGATAAAATTGCTCATCTGCTTTTTGAAGCAGTCACAGTTGTGCTGGATTGTCTCCATCGTCATCATCTGGCGCATATCAGATCTCCCTGAAGGGTCACCGATCATGCCTGTTCCTCCGCCAATCAGCGCGATTGGCTTATTCCCCGCCATCTGAAGACGCTTCATCAGGCACAGTGCCATGAAATGTCCTACATGGAGGCTGTCCGCTGTCGGGTCAAACCCGATATAGAATGTCGCCTTCCCGTTATTGATTAAATCAGCAATCAGCTTTTCGTCTGTGACCTGGGCAATCAGCCCTCTGGCCTGTAATTCTTCGTAGAGTGTCATTGTCTTCATCCTTCTTTCTTTTCATAATTTTTCACACCTGAACATCTGTATACAAAAAGAGCCCCTATCCTGAAAGGACGAGGGCTCATAAACTCGTGGTACCACCTTCATTCGCAGACAATTCGCACCGTCTGCCTCAGTGAGTGTATCCGGCAGGTAAACACGGGGCAAAAACCGCTTTATCATGCTTAATCACTCAGTACGTTAACGTGTACCATTCCGTCACAGCCTACTTGCTTCCTGCCGGCCTGTAAGGACCGCCGTCCGGCGTTCGGTGTGAAGCTTGGAGATGTATTCGTAAATAACCGTGTCATGCGCCTCTCATCAGCCGGCTGCTTTCTGTTTTCTCCGCATTATTACTACTTGTTCTCTTCAACGCTTTTCCAGTATTCAATCTTTCAATCCGGCATCTGAATCTGCCTGTGGATTGATGCATCCTATATATGGCTGCTTACGCTGAAATCTTATCTTATTCCCTGCTTTTTGTCAAGGAGTAAAATCAAAATTTTTTACAACTCACCCAATACCCGCACGGCCTCTTTTATGTTCTCCGCCGAAGTCTCCCATATCTCATATTCGCTGAAACCGGGAAATCCCATGCTGACGCCGTCTCTGCGAAATTCCATTCTGCTGTCCCTGACAATTTTTCCAGACATATGGCAGGCAGTCACACTGGTATATGGCACGAGTTCTCTGATTACTTCCGGACTGATCCCGGCGCCGGCCATAATCTCTATCCGCCCGTCACTCTCATTCACGAGACTTTTCAGCAGGTCGCGGCCCTCCCACGCACTGTTTTTCATTCCGCTTGTCAGTATGGTCTTAAGCCCCAGAGAAACAGCCTGTTCCAGAGTCACAAACGGGTCCCAGCTGACATCAAAGGCGCGGTGGAGTGCAACATCCATCTTCCCTGCCGTGTCAGCCAGTGCCTTCATCTGCTGCATATTCAGTGTCCCGTCAGGAGTCAGGATTCCGGTGACAAGCCCGTCTGCCCCCAGTTCCCTGTACATCTGGGTGTCTTCCTGCATCATGGCGAATTCATAATCATCATAACAGAAATCACCGAACCGCGGCCGCAGAAGCACCCTGATCTTCAGGTCAGTATACTTTCTCACCTGCTGAAACAAAGCCTTCCCCGGGGATGTCCCCCCTATAATCAGGTTTCCGCATAATTCTACCCGGTCCGCCCCGCCTTTCTGCGCCTCTATCGCTGACCGTACACTGTCAACGCATGCTTCCAGTATATATTTCATTTCCTGCTCCTTACTCCATGATTCCAAAAAGACCGCTTAACGCGGTCTTTTCAGAAAAGGGATTATATTTGACTCTGTTTATTTACAGAGTTTTTTAAATTCGTCAGCAACAAACTGAACTTTCGTTCCAATGATGACCTGTACAGCTGTCTTGCTAGGTCTGATAACGCCTGCAACACCTGCTGATTTGATCTTCTTTTCATTTACTGCTGTATAATCTTTGATTTCAAGACGAAGTCTTGTAATACAGTTGTCAACACTTGTAACATTTTCTTTACCGCCGACGCCTTCCAGAATGATCTCAGCGATTGCTGTGAAATCATCATTTGCCAGCTGTACCTGTGTTTCATCCATATCGTCATCTTCTCTGCCCGGTGTCTTCAGGTTGAATTTAACAATAACGAATCTGAATATGACATAGTAAATAATTCCAACTACGACACCAATCGGGATCAAAAGCAGTGGGTTCTCTGCAAACGGAGCCTTGAAACTCAGGATCCAGTCAACAAGACCTGCACTGAAGTTGAAACCAGCCCTCACAGGCAGGATTGCCACAACTGCTAATGAAATACCTGTCAGTACTGCATGGATGCCGTAAAGTGCCGGAGCAAGGAACATGAATGAGAATTCCAGAGGCTCTGTAACACCGTTGAAGAATGATGCAATCGCTGCTGAGAATAACAGACCTGCTGCAATTTTCTTCTTGTTTTCTTTTGCTGTATGGTACATTGCCAGCGCTGCTGCCGGAAGACCAAACATCATTACCGGGAAGAATCCGGACATGTACATACCTGTCTGTCCAAGGATACCGCCGTCCATGTTGCCCCAGAATTTACCGATATCATTGATACCTGCAACGTCGAACCAGAATACAGAGTTCAGTGCGTGGTGCAGACCGAACGGAATCAGGAGTCTGTTAAAGAATCCGTATAATCCAGCTCCGATCGCGCCGAGGTTCATGATCATCTCGCCAAATGAAATCAGCGCCTTGTAAATAACCGGCCAAGCGAAGAACAGAACTAAAGATGATACAATAGATGCTCCTGCTGTTACAATCGCAACACATCTCTTTCCACTGAAGAATGAGAATGCATCTGGAAGCTTCGTGCTCTTGAACTTGTTATAGCAGCCTGCTGCGATAATACCGCAGAGGATACCGATAAACTGGGTCTGGATCTTTGAGAATGCAGGGTCAACTGCATCTACTTCGATCTTTAAGAGCATAGAAACAACTGCAGGTGACAGAATCGTTGTAGTCATCAGCCATGATACAAGTCCTGCAAGTCCTGCGGTACCGTCATTGTCATCTGCCATACCAACCGCTACACCAATCGCAAACAAAATCGCCATCTGGTCAATCAGAACACCGCCTGCTTTGAGCAGGAATGCTGCAACAACGCTGTTAGCGCCCCATCCTGTCGGGTCAATCCAGTAACCTATACCCTGTAAAATAGCTGCAACCGGGAGACAAGCAACCGGGAGCATCAAGGATTTACCTAATCTTTGTAAATATTTCATATTTTTCCTCCTTCTCGAATCCTTTTGACTATTAATCCCTTTATTTATTTTAAACCGGTACACTGCCGGCTAAAATACATTGAACCAGTAACCTTATTTCTCTTCCACAGAAAGTACATCATCCCCGGCAGTTACATCCTTACCGGCCATTGCTTCCACAGCGGCATAGTCTCCTGTATTGCAGATCAGCATTGGAGTTATGATATCATATCCGGCCGCTTTCACTTTTTCCAGGTCAACGGTCAGAAGAAGGTCGCCTTTTTTCACCTTATCTCCTGCCTTCACGTGTCCTTCAAAACCTTCCCCGTTCATCTTTACGGTATCCAGTCCTACATGGATCAGCACTTCTGCGCCGTAATCAGTCGTCATGCTCACTGCATGGAGCGTATCAAATACCATTCCAATCTCACCGTCTGCCGGTGCATAAATCTTTCCTTCTGACGGAATGACAGCGACTCCTTTTCCCAGAATCTCCTCACTGAAAGTCGGGTCGTTTACCTCTTTGATTGATACCGCCTTTCCTGCTGCCGGTGCCCCGAGCAGATGTTTTTTGCTTTTTTTCTTTAAAAAATCGAACATGTCTTCTCCTCCTTTTATTTTTCGTTCTCCACCATTGTCACTCTCCGGATATGAATCGAGAGATACATGATCTCTTCCCCGGATATCTTACTATTAGTAGCATCCTCTATATATTTTGCCACCTGTCTGCTGCATGCATACTCTTTCGGATATTTCATCTGCATCATCTCGGCGAGTTCATTCTCCTCATTCGGAAGAAGCTCCTTCCGGTACACTCTCTGGAGCAGGAACTTCACATGTGTCACAAACCGCTCATAATGCAGGGAACCTTCATCGAATTCGATTCCCAGCTCACTCTTTACAATATCCAGAATGTCTTTCATCAGATTCGGGAAATTCAGTGCATCCCGGATATCAGTCCCATACTCCGCATTCACGAAATGAAGTGCTATAAATCCTGCCTCATCATCCGGAAGCGCGATGTGCAGCCTCTCCCAGATAATATCAACCGCATATTTCCCTAACTGGTACTCCTGCTGGTAAAAACGTTTTATCTCCCAGAGAAGTGCATTCTCCGGTTTAATCCCCTGACTGTACCTCTCAATTGCAAAATTAATATGGTCTGTCAGGGTCACATATATGCTCTGGTTCAGCTTCAGCTTTAAATGGCTCTTCGCGTAGGAAATGATATCATTAGATATCTGCGCATGTTCCAGAGGCATATTCGCCAGCAGTTCTTTGAACTGCTCCGCCAGACTCTGGCTCTTGATCTTGAAGATCTTTTCAATCTTCTGCTGTGCCACTTCTCTTCCCGGCTTTGTCCCGAAGCCGATGCCGCGTCCCATGATCACAACTTCCCTGCCTGTTTCGTCGAAGGCTGAAACTATGTTATTGTTAATAATCTTTTCAATTACCATAATTATCCTTCATTCCTATGAAATAAAAAAACCAAATCCTATAAGCATGGCGTAGTACGCCTTGCTTATAAAATCTGGTTTTGCCTGCCTTACAGTAACAATCCATTGGTATTAACTTGATGAATAGACTATAACAAAATTAGTGTCCAAAGTCAACCTCTATCAGCGAAACAGTTTATAATTTGGTTATAATGTTTATTTTTTTTTAATATTTTCGTACAATATTACCAAATTACTCATACAGATCTAGTATTCAAAATATTCCACAAACTTCAGGTGGTTCTTTGCCTCCTGCTGGGTCAGGTACTGCTGCCCTCCCAGGTCACTGCCTTTGGCAGCACTGGCATCCACGTAGATGGTCTGTCCGTTCATCTGGATGGCACAGAATACATACCCTTCCTGATTCATACTGCTCTTTCCCCATATCCCGAGCACGATATGTGACTCCATGCCCGCACGGCCGCACAGCTCTGACAGAATCTTCGCATATCCCAGTGAGGTCGCCTTATGTTCCGTTACAGCCGACAGGTTGTTGTATATATACGCTCCTTCAAATACATCCTCCATACTGGAGAAATCCAGTGCGTCCTCACCGATGCCCACAGCTACGGACATATTCTCATCCAGCCATTTCAGGAAATAATCCACCGCCTTTTTCTCACCGTAATCTGGCGGAAGCTTCTCCATAATCTGAGAGAGTATTTCTTCGGTCTCATTCTGGACTTTTACAATCCCTTCCACTTTGTCTCCGGAATTTCCTGCCAGTCCGTCCTGAATCTCAGACAGGTTCTTCACGGTGCCGTCTTTGTCATAATCACCGGCTTCATTGATCCCTTCCGCGCAGGAAAGGAACAGGATGGCCTTTGTTATCTTCTTTTCTTTGATGGTCGTCAGGTCCGTATTTTTATACTTCACATAGACATCATCTTCTGTCATCGGAATATCATAAAATCCGTAAAAATAATTGTATCCCTCATCTTCCAATGCAGTCGTAACACGGAGATATTCAGGTCCGCTCATGGCTTCCGGGAATTCTACAACCCCGCCTTCCATATTGTCGAGCCTGCTCTTCATCATGTCATAAACCGCGGCTTCCTTCCGGGTGAGCTGGTCGTAGTAAAACGTTGATACAACCGCCTCACCCTTCCTCGGCTCATCTTTCAGCTTCGTAGCCGTCGCACTGGACAGCGTCGACTGGCGCTGCCAGTATGCCAGCGTACAAAGAAGGATAACCGCCAGTCCGATTATAAAGACTGCTTTTTGATGTTTTCGGACAAAATTCATGCTTGTTTTCTCCCATTTACATAAACAGCTTTCACATTCAGTTCTTTATCTAAAAGAACGAGGTCTGCTGCTTTTCCTGGTGTAATACTTCCGCAGGAATCGTAAATTCCGATTTCTTTCGCAGGATTCATGGTCGCACATGCAACGGCATCCTCGAGCGGAATCTCCATCTGCTCCACCGCCACTTTCAGGCAGCCCATCAGGTTCGTTGCAGAGCCGGCGATCGTGCCGTCTTTCAGTGTAGCCTTTGCTCCCTTTACAAATACATCCTGGCCGCCAAGCGTATACTGGCCGTCAGTCAGCCCTGTCGCACGCATACTGTCGCTGATCAGGATGACCCTGTCTGCTCCAAACATAGCAAATGTAGCGCGTACAACAGACGGATGGATGTGGATGCCGTCACAGATCAGCTCTACATGGCAGTCCTCATCATCCCGTGCCGCCCCGATAACGCCCGGATCACGGTGGTTAAGAGGGGGCATTGCATTATATAAGTGCGTAATATGGCTTGCACCTTTCATAAGCGCCTCGGACGCTTTATCGTAATCTGCCGTCGTATGTGCGATTGAGATCACGGTTTCATCTTTTACTTCCTCGATAAACTCCATTGCACCTTCATTCTCCGGTGCAATGTCTACCAGCTTAATCAAGCCGCCGGACTCCTCCTGAAGTTTGCGATAGAGTGCAGTGTCACAATTGCGGATATGATCGGCCGCCTGGGCACCTTTTTTCTTGGCGCTGATAAATGGACCTTCCATATTGATGCCGACCAGTTTTGCACCGCTGCCGCCTTCATATGCCGCCGCCGTCTTCATGATCTCATGAAGCTCAGCCTCAGGGAGTGTCATTGTTGCCGGACATATGGAGGTCACACCGATAGACGCCTCATATTCTGCCATATGTTTGACAGCGTCCAGACTGGCATCGCAGAAATCATCCCCGACACAGCCGTGGAAATGAATGTCCACGAGTCCCGGAATGGCAAAACAGCCTTCTCCGTCAATCACTTCATTGTCATTTTCCGCAGAAGCTGCAAAAACATCTCCGCTGATCACTACCTCACCGGGAGTAAATGTCTTGTCTTCTCCGAAAACCTGTACATTTTTAATTATCATAATTCAAAAACCTTCTTTCTATCCCTGAAGCAGTTCTATGACTTATGCCAGACTATCTCGGGATTTTTGATAATGCTGCTGCATCAGCAACAATCGTTACATCAGGATGCATCTGCAGGATGGATGCCGGAACCGCCGGTGTCACATCGCCGAAGAATGCCTTTGCCACGATATCGGCCTTATCTTCTCCGCTGACAACCAAAAGAACCTTTTTAGCCCGCATAATTGTCCCAATACCCATAGTATACGCCTGTCTCGGAACATCATCCGCTGACGCAAAGAATCTTTTATTTGCCTCGATCGTACTCTCTGTCAGATTTACACAGTGAGTTATTTTGTCAAACACTTCCGCCGGCTCATTAAATCCAATGTGGCCATTGTGGCCCAGTCCGAGAAGCTGGAGGTCAACGCCGCCTAATGATGCGATCAGTTCTTCATATCCCGCACATTCTTTGTCAGAATCAGGCTCCATCCCGTTCGGCACATTTGTGCGCTCTGCATTGATGTTCACCCGGTCAAACAGGTGCTCATGCATAAAATAGTAGTAGCTCTGGTCATTCTCGCGGTCCAGTCCTTTATATTCATCCAGATTTACAGTGGAAATTCCTGAAAAATCAAGGTCTCCCTGCTCATACATCTCTACCAGCCGGTCATATGTACCAATTGGTGAAGATCCTGTTGCAAGCCCCAATACACAATCAGGTTTCATAGTAACCTGTGCTGCAATCAGATTCGCTGCCTTTCTGCTCATGTCTGCGTAATCCTTTGTTTCGATGATTCTCATAGTTTTTTTCCTCCACTATCACTTATTTTTTACCTCATTGCTGGCTTTATTATATACCGGGCGGTACACTTTCCACAAGTCAGTTATCGGAAAAAGACACACGGGTTATCATTTAGAAAGTTCTTTCATACAGCAAAACCAAATTCTGTCAAAAAGGAATAAAAAAACCAGACTCCCAGAGTATAGAGAAACCCTCTATACCCGGAAAATCTGGTTTTGCCTTCTTGGAGTAACAACCCAGTCTCTTAAATTGTTTTAATAGTAGCAAACTGCTGACAAAATGTCAAGGGAAGCCGGAAAATATTTATTTACGTTTTTTACCCTCAGATTACCTTCTGTGGGTTGAGCAGTCCTTTTGGATCGAATACGCGTTTTATCTCCCGCATCAGCCGTATCTGTTCATCTCCCACCTGTTCCCTGAGATACTTTTTCTTCGCATATCCGACGCCGTGTTCGCCCGAAACCGCTCCTCCCAGTTTTAACGCTTTTTCGTACATTTCCGCGAAAACTTCTGACAAAGTACATTTCCACTCTTGTTCTGCAAGCCGGTCCCGGCAGATATAGATATGCAGGTTGCCGTCTCCCGCATGCCCGAAACTGGGGATCCTGATATTGAATTTCTTAGAAAGGCTGTGGGTAAATAGTATAAATTCGGCCACACAATTTCTCGGCACCACCACATCACACTCATCCATCTCCGTAGTTGATGCTTTGATCGCTTCTAGAAAAGCCCCCCTTGCAGACCATACCGCGTCTCTGCGCTCCGGCGTGTCTACAATAAAGACATCTCTGGCTCCATGCTCCAGACAATACTGTGCTACTGTCTCGTATTCTGACTCAACCTGCACAGAAGAACTACCGTCGAATGTAAGCAGAAGGTAGGCTTCACTTTTTGTATCCGGAAACTTTCTTCCCAGAAATTCTTCGGCAAAAAGCAGGACATTTCTCTCCATAAATTCAATAGCCGTGGGAGTCGTTTTTAATTTAATAATCTTTGGTACTGTTTCGATCGCATCTTCTATTTTCTCATAGGGAACCAGTAAACTCACACTTTTGTTTGGTAAAGGCACTAATTTCAAAATTGCCTCTGTAATGATACCCAGCGTCCCCTCCGAGCCGACGATCAGATCTTTTAAGCTGTACCCCGAACTATTCTTTACTATTTTGCCGCCAAATTTCTCTACTTTCCCATTGGGAAGCACCACCGTCAGTCCTCTTACATAATCTCTTGTAACACCATACTTCACCGCCCGCATTCCTCCGGCGTTTGTACTTATATTTCCCCCTATAGTCGCCGACTTTTCCCCTGGATCAGGCGGATACAGAAAACTGTGTTCCTCTGCAAATTGTGCCAGTTCCATCAAAAGGACACCGGGTTCAACCGTCACTGTGAGATTCTCTTCATCCAGTTCTAGCACATGATTCATCAAGGTTGTCTCGATCATGATCCCCCCGCATACGGCTACTGCCGCACCTACAAGCCCGGTCCCTGCGCCCCTGACTACAACGGGAATATCCTGTTTATATGCATATGTCATGATTTTTGAAACTTCTTCTGTCGATATCACTTTTATAAGAACATCCGGATACGCGGTGATACCTCCCAGCTCATCATGACTGTAGTCTTCTCCGATCTCTTTTCCTGTCTGTATTCTTGCTGGCTCTATCAGCCTTTTTAAATAAATGAGCTGTTCCTCGTTTAACTTCATTTCGCACCGCCTTTCAATTGTCTCAGTAATACCGGGAGCACTTCATACAGATCTCCTGCAAATCCGTAATGGGCTACATCAAAAATACCTGCATGCTTATCCGTATTCACCGCAATGATACACTCTGCCGCCCTCATTCCCGCGACAAATTGAACAGAACCTGAAATGCCCAGAGTTATCAGCAGTTTCGGCTTTACGGTCCTCCCGCTTAATCCGATCTGATGCCTGGCATCAAACCATCCTGCTTCAATCAGTGGTCTTGTACATGCCACCTGTGCATTCAGCAGGCCCGCAAGCTCTTTCACCATGAGAAGGTCACTCTGGGTCCGGATTCCCCGGCCGACTGCTATAATTGTCTCTGCCTCTGCAAGATCAACCTCTCTGGGTTTTTCAACTCTGTGAAGTACTTCTATTCCTGATTTCATCTTCTCTTCCGGAATATCCATACTCTTGATGATGCCATCTGCGCCCTCATTTCGCTCAGGCGCGGTGAACACTTTGTACCGGACGGTACATAGCTGCGGGCGGGAGTTTGGTGTATTTATCTGCGCCATGATATTCCCTCCGAAGGCTGGTCGGATCTGTACAAGATCTGTGTTGCTTTTCATTTCAAGCGATGTACAGTCGGCTGTCAGTCCTGTCCTGAATCTGGCCGCAATCCGTGGTGCCAGCGACCTGCCTTTTATCGTTGCTCCAAACAGCATGACTGATGGGTGGACTTTTTCCACAAAGTTCTCTACAATATTGGCATAAAGAGATGCTTTAAATTCGAGGAATCTCTGATCCTCATAAGTATAAATGCAGTCAACCCCGTAATGTCTGAGTTCCTCCCCCGCTTTTCCCAGCTTGTCCCCAATCAGAAGGACCGATACCGGCTGCCTGTTTACCTCCGCCAGCTCCCGTGCCTTTCCGATCAGTTCAAATGTCACAGGATGAATACGGTCATCCTCCCATTCAGCATATACTACAATTCCTTTCCACGCATCTTTGTCTATCTCCGGCCTCTGAAATTCCTCATATGTAATGACACCTGAACTCCCCTTCTTTACACACGCTTTACACATCCGGCATCCGGCCCCGATTTCCAGCTTTTTACCTTCATATGTGATCGCATGGAAAGGGCACATTTTGCACATTTCCTCCGCCGTTTCTTCATTTACCCGGTCCTGATGCACTTTTAAAACTCCCATATCTTATCCTCCTGAGTCTTTGCAAAACCGTTATCCACCTAAACTACAAACTTCTTCAGTTTCAAAATCTCAAATATCCGGTCACCAAGCTCCCTGCCCGGACCTTCAAATAACTGTCTGGATTCATTCTTCTCGGGAGGGAAAATTCGCTCTACCTGAGTCGGAGAACCCAGCAGCCCATAATTTTCTTCATTTACATCCTCAAAATCTGAGAGCGACAATTCAACTATATCCGGGTTTTTCATTTCCGTCTTTCGTTTATAAGAAGGCAGTCTGGGAGAGTTTACATCTTTTTCAATTGTCAGGAGGCAAGGCGTTTTCAGACGGATTTTTCTAAAACAATTTTCTTGATTTTCCGTCACCAGAACCTCATAACCTTCGACTGCTGATATCTCCTTTACATTTGTTACATGCTCCATATCAAGGAACTCCGCTGTTTCCGGTCCGACCTGGGCTGTATCTCCATCTGTTGTCTGCTTCCCGCAGAGAATCAGGTCATACTGTCCTGCCTTTTTGATCCCCTGAGAGAGTGTATAACTGGTTGCAACAACATCAGCCCCGGCAAATTTCCGGTCACTGATCAAAATTCCTCTGTCAGCCCCCATATAAATAGCTTCCTCGAGAACCGCCTTTGCCTGGGCTGGTCCCATTGTAATTACATCTACATTTCCACCGTACTTTTCCTGCAGGATAAGCGCCTGTTCGACCGCATAGAGATCAAATGGGTTCATTTTTGATTCTACGCCATCCCTCTTCAGGACACCCGTCTCAGGATCGATTTCTACAGAAGTTGTTCCGGGAACCTGTTTAATACAAACTAGAATTTTCACTGTATCCCTCCTAAATCCGGGTATACAAAAAATGCCTCAAAATATCCTGTTGTCTACTTCGAGGCTTCTTTTGTATCCGGCACAGTTTGCTAATACATTTTATCTATGATAGACTGTGCAGTTTTCTGATTATACTCATAGCTGGATTCATATGTTTTTCGATAGTATTCGATATAAACAACCTCCATGATATACATCTGGCTCATCACAGCCGTTGTTGAGCCCCCCTGCAGGGGGCCCTCATTTGCGCCGCACAGTAAAACAACATCCGCATAATTCGTAAGAGGTGATTTTGCAAATCTTGTAATATCTGCTACATAGGCTCCTGCCGCCTTTGCCAGTTTGGCAATTAAAATCGAATCTTTTGTTGAACCGGAGTAAGAGATTACGATTGCCACATCATCCTCTGTCAGTGTAGATGCCACCATCGTCTGCATGTGTGAATCTGTATAGCAGTAAACTTTATTAACAATCCTCAGGAACTTATTTGCCGACATCATCGCCATAATCTGGCTCGCCCCCACACCAAAGAAGAAGATCCTCCGTGCCTGAATCAGCTTGTCTGTAAGTTCTTCTATTTTCCCGTAATCGAGCAGGGCCTGCGTTTCCATAAGCACACTGACATTCGAATTCAGCAGTTTTTGGGACATAACCTGAAAGCTGTCTTCCATACTGACGTTTTCTGTCAGAATTTCCTGGCCTTTATTCCTGTCTTCATCCTGAATACTAAGGGAGAGCTGAATCTTAAATTCCTGATACCCCTGCAGTTTCAAGCTTTTACAAAAACGAAATACTGTCGTTTCCCCGACTTTGCACGCATCAGCCAGATCTGTAATCGACATGTACAGAACTTCAGAAGCTTTCTCCAGTATGTAATCTGCAACTTTTTTCTCCGCCTTTGTTAAATGAGGATATGCCGAGCGTATCTGCATTGTAAAGTTATCCTGGCTCATATTTCTACCTCTCCCATATGATCTTGCTTAACGCATAAGTTTTAATCTCATTTTAACCCCTGTTCTCAGTGCAGCACAACAACTTTATTCATAAATTTTTATTCTGATCCGCTATCTCTTTATAAAACCTCGACAAATTTTTTCGTAATTTCCATCGGCCGCGTAATTGCCGTTCCTACTACCGCAGCCAGAACACCCGTATCTAATGCGGCTTTCAACTGCCTGGGCGTCCAGATGCCTCCCTCTGCTATAACCGGTTTTTCTACCTTTTCTACCAGCGTCCTCATCATCTCAAGATCCGGGAGGCGGACATCCTTTGTATACTCTGTATACCCCCTCAAAGTAGTCCCGATAAGGTCAAATCCTAATTCTGCTGCCCTAACCCCTTCTTCCAGCGTAGAACAGTCCGCCATAAATAACTGGTCTTTGTATTTTTCCCTGACTTCTTTAAAGAAATCTTCCAGACTGATATTACCGGGTCTCCTTCTGTCTGTGCCGTCGAGTGCAACAATCTCAGGACGAATCACCATTAACTGATCAATCTCTTTCATAGTAGGTGTAATGAAAACATCTGAATCGCCGTATACTTTTTTTATAATCCCGATCACAGGAAGATCTACCACTTCTTTAATTTGAACGATATCTTCGACCGTATTGGCGCGAATTCCTGCCGCACCTCCCTGCATAGCTGCAACAGCCATCCTCTGCATAATAAAAGAACTGTGCAGAGGTTCATCTTCTAATGCCTGACAGGAAACGATCAGGCCGCCTCTGACCGCATCCAATATTTTGTTTCCCATATAAATTCCTCCCTGAGCGATTATGATATTCCAATGTCAGATAATTTCCTGAAAAGCAAGGTTTAACCGCTTCAGGTCATCTTCATGTACAATATTATTTTTCATAATATTATATTCCCTTAGTTTTGCCACGTTTCCTTCCGTCGGTTCGACCCCTATATTCTTCAGTTTTGTAGGCATATTCATTTCTTTCATCATGGAAAGGATATTCTGGTATTCCTCCTCCGGGTCCCCATTAAAGCGCATCTGCATCAAAATCCCTACTGCCACAATCTCTCCGTGAAGCGCCCCTTTTGATTCTTCCGGGAAGAACATCCGCGTCCCGTCATACAGCCCGTGCGCAACCGCAAGCTGATCGGAACCACTGGAGAAGCCGCTCACCATAGATGTAATAATCAGATTTATGAGCACCAGGTCCGTGAGGAGTCTCTCATCTGCCTCTGGGTTCTGGTACACCTTTAATCCGTTTTCCGTTAAAAACTTATATATAAATCTGGAGTTCGCATATGCCATATATTTATAGATCGTAACCTCGGGGTAATCCATCTCTTTTCTGCCATTTACGATTTCGGGAAGCTTCGCTATTGAGTCCATGATTCCGGAAGCAAAAAGCCGCTTCGGAGATTTCCCGATAATGTCCAGATCCGCAAGTACGGAATCTACTTCTTTTTCTTTCGGAATCGAACAGTCATAACGCCCCTCTTCTTTTGTATACATAATACTTACAGCCGATGCCCCTGCACATGTAGCTACAGATGTCGGCACTGTTATAAGCGGCAGGCCGGCCAGATCTGAAAATACTTTACACAGGTCCATACATTTACCGCCGCCAATTGCTACGATAACCTCTGCCTTCTCTTTACCTGCATCTGCTGCCAGCCTTTTTGCAAAATCAACAGAATTTGGTTCATCCATGATTACCCAGACCACTGCAATCTTTTTCTCCCTCATCTGTGTATCTACCAGACCTCTGACTAAGGGCAGTGTGGTCTTCCCCCCAACCATAAATGCCTTGCTTCCATACCTCAAAATCTCGTCCGGCAGTTGTTGAATCACACCTTTTCCATATAGGAACCTGCTGACACCAATCTTTAAAATCCCTGTTCCATCCATATTTTCCTCTCCTTTTTGTTATTCTCTTTCCCTGATTACATATAAACACGACTCCACACAATAGCCACTATTTATCGCTGCCAGCCGTCAGGCCCCCAATCAGATATTTCTGCGCCATCAGATAGATCAGGATTGGTGGAACGATAGCCAGCACAGTTCCTGCCATAATCCAGTTCCAAGGTGTTACAATATCAACCATTCTGGATAACCCGACTGTCATAGAAACTTTCCCAGCCGAGGATGTCAGAATCATTGGATACAAATAGGCATCCCACCCCGTAAAGAAGGATAACGCGAATGCAGTTGTCACTGCCGGCAATGAAATCGGTAAAATTATTTTCACAAGCGCCATTACTTTCGTACATCCGTCAACCGCCGCAGCCTCCTCCAGATTTACTGAAATACTATCGAAAAATCCTTTCAGCAATAGGATTGGATTTGCTATTGCAGACGCCACCATCGCCAGAATTACAACAATGTACGTATCATACAGACCTGTGGAATTAGAGATTCCATATAATGGCGTTACTATTACGATCTGTGGAATAACCTGGATAGCGACGATCAGCATCATAAACGCTACCCTGAATTTAAATTTAAATCTGGATAACGCGTACGCTGCCAGAATTGAAATCACTATTGTAAAGATACTGGTACCGAGGGCATAAATGACGGAAGCCTTTAAGTACTCCCACATCGGCGTCTGTCCGGCCAGTTCCACATAATTCTGCCAGTGAAAGTACTTCGGATACAACATTTTTTCTCCCAGTTTTTCAAATGGGGTTAAAGAAGTCATTACCGCTGTATAAATTGGAAGAAGGGCAATGATTACCCACATAATTATAATAAAATACCGGATGACATAGTTTTTTATCTTTTTACGCTTCTTTATATTCATCATCTAATTCTCCTCCTTCGCGTTATGTCTCATAAGGAAGAATGCTATAATAGACACGAATATCATTGTAAAGATTGCTATAGCCGCCGCACCGCCTAAGTCAGAATTGATAAATGCCTTTTTGTATATGGTAATACTCAACAGTTCCGTTACATTTAAAGGACCGCCTCCTGTTATGACATATACCAGATCAAAGATCGTGAATGACCACGCCATCAAAATGGTACCGCTCATAATCATGACCGGTTTCAAAAGCGGAAGTGTAATGTGCCAAAAATATTTCAGACCAAGAGCACCATCAAGCCTTGCAGCCTCTTCCACTTCAGAAGGTATCGTCTGTAGTGCAGACAAGAGGCTCATAACAAGGAACGGTACACCTTTCCAGATTCTGATAAAAATAACCGTAGCAAGTGCAAGGTCCGCCCCCAGAAAACTAATCGGCTGATTTATAATCCCCAGACTCAGAAGAATGGTATTTACAATCCCATTTGAAGAATTCAGCACCCAGCTCCACATCGTGCCTGCGAACACATGCGGTATGACCCAGGGAATAATAACAACTGTACGGAAAAAACCTCTTCCCGGTATCGGTTTATTAAGGGCCAGCGCCAGTGTCGTCCCCACTAAAAAGATTCCGGCGATACCGCATACTACCCAGATCAGAGTCCTGACCAACGTTTTTCCAAACGCCGGGGTGAGCAGGTATTCATAGTTTTTCAGCCCGACCCATCCTCGGAAATTACCGATCAAATCTACCTTGGCAAAAGAATACCATAACAAATTGAAAAGGGGGATCGCGAAAATTGCAACAATGATAACAACTGCCGGTATCAGATAAATATAAGGCAGCTTATTTCTTTTTTTCTTTGGTTTCATATACCTGCCACCTTCCAAAAATGTTATTAAAACTGATGGGCAGTTATCCTGCCCATCATAAAATAACTAATCGCTGTAATTTGAGTTTACAGTTTCAATCATATAATCAATCGCCTCGTTGGCACTCATCTTTCTCGTAGCTGCTGCCTGCGCCCCGTCTGCAACTGCCTGTTCAATCATGGCTACATTTTTATCCTTCGGTCTGGAAGCAACTGTCTGCTCCTGCTCTACCAATGCATTCCAGTATTCACCTGAGAACTCTTCTTTTCCTTTCTCTGATTCGAGTATTGGAAGCAGCCCCCACTGAGAAGCATGTCTCGTCTGGTTATCGGAAGACATCAGGTGCTGGATCAGTTTCCACGCCTCATCCTTATTCTTGCAGGCCTCCGGAATTGCCCAGCCATCACAGCCCATAATTGGATGTGAACCGGCCGGACCTTCCGGGAACAATCCTGTATTAAATTTACTTTCTTCGCCTTTATTAAGCTCGTCCAGCAGTTCTTTCACTGCCCACACACCATCAAGATACATACCAACTTCACCGTCTCTGAATAACGTCCTGATTGCATAAGGGTTGTATTCGATCACATTCGCCTGTGTGATTCCATAATCGTTTGTAATGGCAGCTAATTCGTCCAAAGCCTCCGCAAATAACTTACGGTTCTTATCGTCCTTTTCAAATGTAAAACACTTGTCCTTGTCGCTCCAAATATCTGTACCTGTATAACTGGAATAAAAGCTTTCTACTACGTTTGCGAAATCTTCTGTTGCAGATATCCCCCAGCCTAACCCGGGAACACCTGTCTTCTCAGTAATGGTTTTGGCATAGGACACCATATCCTCCACCGTCTTCGGAGGCGTTTCAGGGTCGAGTCCTGCCTGCTTAAATAAATCTTTATTGTACCAGAGTCCAAAGGCGCCTGTAGCCGCGGGTACCCAGTACATCTTTCCATCTTCTGTAGTTGCAATATCAATAACAGACTGCGGTAATTCAGCACTCATTGTTTCATCTGATGCCAGCATATCGGACAAATCCATCAAATATCCTTCCGAAGCCAGATCCCATCCATTTGCTATATTTGTAAATGTCACATCCGGTAAATCGCCCTGTGCACCGAGAAGTTTCAGTTTTGTTGTAGCCTCTGCCCATGCCATCGCCTCAAAATTGACCTTAACACCCGGATTCTCCTGTTCAAAGCTTTCAACAATCGGCTTGAAAATAGGTTCTGCCTTTGTCAGGTCGCCCAGTCTTAATAAAGTTAATTCTGTCTTGCCGTCCTTAGAACCGCCTTCTTCTTTTTCCGCCTTCTTGTCTGATGATCCGCCGCATGCAGTCATAGAAATAACCATTACAGTACAAACTAGCAATGCCAGTATTCTCTTTTTCATAAATATTCCCTCATTTCTATTTTATACTAATCCTACTTCCTCCAGCATCCTCTTAATTTTGGCATCCAGTACTTCATCAATCTCCGGAAGTGGTATCCTGCCCGGTCCACAATTAGAACCTACAAGTGTAGCGGCCCGTTTCAATATTGCAAGCACTACCGGTTCACCGCCTGTCGCACTCTCAGAAGCGGCCAGATCAAGATACGGGGTAAGTCTGTCGCGGATAGCCTTCGCTTTTACATAATCCCCCACACTTCTGGCTTTCCACATCTCCACTGCAATTTCAGGTGCAAAATTAGATGTACTGGAAATAAAACCTGCTGTACCTGCAATCGCCGCAAATGGTTCAAGAAACTCCCCATGTCCATTAATAACCGTGATCTTATCTCCGATTTTACGCGCCACCTTTTCCATCTTGGCAAAGTTTGGTGTACATTCTTTAATGCCTACTACATTTGACGCGCCAACCAACTGCTCCATTACTTCAAGCGGTACATCTTTATGTGTAACCTCAAGGTTGTTATATAGTAAGATTCCAATATTCGTACCTTTGGAAATCTCTTTATAGAATCTTAAGACAGCTTCATCTGTCGGTACGTAATAATAAGGAGAAAGCACCATTACTCCGGCTGCGCCGGCCTGTTCTGCATGAGAAATCAGATCTTTTACGTCTTCAATATTGCTGTGGTTACAGCCTGCTATGATCGGCAGTTCTTCCCCCGCCTCTGCAACTGCAGTCTCAATAAGCCTCTTTCTCTCGGGAATCGTAAGCGCCCCGCACTCACCGGTACTTCCGCCGACAACCAGTGTACAGTGATTATCACGGCTGATCCCCTTGCTCTTCAGAAAACGAATATGTTTTTTCATCCCCTCATAATCAACCTGCCGGTCTTCTGTCATTGGTGTTACTGCAATCGCGCAAATACCTTTCAATGCTTCTTTTAACTCTTCTGGTTTCATCATGTTTTCCTCCTTTTTGAATCCTTTTGTTTTCCTTCTGTTTTCTCTGTTTTTTTAATGTTTCGTTGTAACTTATTTTCATCATATCATTCGCTCCGTAAATTACAATACTTTTTAGGAAAAAATTTCTTTTTCGTTGAATATAAATAAAAAATCTTTTCTTTTTTGTGCACTTTTCAAAAATTATGAAAGTATTTTCAGATAACATTTGTAATTTAGATTATAGAATAGAAGAAAACGGAATCTGCATACATCATTACGTTGCATTCCCGGATATATACGTCTTGAGTCAGGCACATTAAAAAAAGAACCAGAAAGCTCCGGTTCTTTTTTATTCATATTCAATACCCACTAGCATCAGTCCATGCGGCGGTGCGGTGACCCCTGCCGCCTGCCGGTCCTTTGCTTCCAATATGTCTTCCACCTGCTCAGGTGTATAGAAGTTCCTTCCGACACGTAAAAGTGTCCCCACGATGATCCTCACCATATTGTACAAAAACCCGTTTCCCCTGATGCGGATCGTGATCTCATCTTTCTCTTCGATCACACTCAGCTCATAAATCGTGCGCACGGTATCTTCCACGTTCGTTCTCACATTACAGAAACTTGCGAAATCGTGTGTTCCCACAAGATACCCCGCCGCCCTGCGCATTTTCTCCAGATCCAGATGATAGGATACGAAGTACCTCGTCAGTCTTCTTGTCGGGTCCTGGATCTTTGCATTCAGAATGTGGTACTCATATGTCTTTGTGCAGTTACAGTAACGCGGATGCCAGTCTAAAGGGACCTCTTCAGATTTCGTTATTACGATATCGTCTGGAAGCCTCTGGTTCAGCGCGTAGGCCAGACGTTCCGGCGGGATGCCGGTTTCAGAATCAAATACTGCCACGTTTCCGAGCGCATGCACTCCCGAATCGGTACGGCTTGCCCCGATGATCCGTATGTCCTCCCCTGTCAGTCTGGATAATTTCTTATTCAATACTTCTTCTATCGTAATTCCGTTTGGCTGTATCTGCCAGCCGCAGTAATTTGTGCCGTCATAGGCTACCGTAAGTTTGATTCTTCTCATAGCTTCACTTTCAGTTTTTATTATTTTTCCGCTCATTCAACGTTTTCTAGAAAATCCACAGATGGAAGGGGACATAACGCCCAATGCAGAACACGAGCACTACATAAATCAGCGTAGCCGCATAAGCCATGCGGTCTCTGCCCTGATAAACAAGGGGCTTCATCTTCGTCCTGCCGTCTCCGCCCCGGTAACAGCGTGCTTCCATTGCCATTGCCAGATCGTTGGCCCTCCGGAATGCGGATACAAATAGCGGCACGAGAATCGGTATCATCGCCTTCGCCTTCTGTATGATATTTCCACTCTCCAGATCAGCCCCGCGCGCAATCTGTGCCTTCATTATTTTGTCTGTCTCTTCCAGCAAAATGGGGATAAACCGCAGGGCGATGGACATGATCATCGCGACTTCATGTACCGGGACCCTGATCTTATTCAGCGGGTGAAGCAGCTTTTCGATCCCATCTGTCAGGGAATTTGGGGTCGTCGTAAATGTCATAATGGAGGAACCCATGATCAGGTAAGTCAGCCTGATCGCCATGTATACTGCTACATTAAGCCCTTTATCTGTGATGCGGAAGATCCATACGTGAACGAGTTCGTTCCCTTCTCTTGTCAGGAACAGATTGAACAGTACCGTAATCAGAAGGAGCATTATAATGGGCTTAAGCCCTTTTACAATGTACTTAAACGGTACTCTGCTCATACAGATAATGCCCCCGAGAAATGCTGTTGCAATCACATACCCCAGAATGCTGCTCTGCAAAAACAGAGAGATTAGAAACAGAAGGGTACAGACGATCTTCACCCTTGGGTCCAATCTGTGAATGACACTTTTTGCCGGATAATACTGTCCGATTGTAATATCTCTAATCATGCAAACTCCTCATAATTTCTTCTGCCGCTTCCTCCACAGTTGTTGCATCAGTATGCACATCCAGCCCGAGGGCCTTCAAAGCGTGCATGATGTATGTCACCTGTGGTGCTGCAAGTCCTACTTCTTCCAGTTCTTTGTAATGTGCAAACACCCTTTTCGGAATGTCATCCAGCATCTTTTCGCCGTGGTTCATGACAATGATCCGGTCAACATATCTGGCGATATCTTCCATACTGTGGGATACGAGAATCACAGTCATGTTGGTGTTTTTGTGCAGATATTCAACCTGATCGAGAATCTCATCCCTGCCTCTGGGATCCAGCCCCGCCGTGGGCTCATCCAATACAAGGACTTTCGGCCGCATCGCCAGAACTCCCGCTATCGCTGCACGACGTTTCTGGCCGCCGGACAGCTCGAATGGGGACTGTTTATAATATTTCTCCGGAAAACCGACTAATTCCAGAGCCTCTTTGGCCCTTTTTTCACACTCTTCAGGAGGAAGTCCCTGATTCTTCGGCCCGAAACAGACATCGCTGAGTACATCAACTTCAAAAAGCTGGTGCTCCGGATACTGAAAGACAAGTCCGACCTGATTCCTCAATTCTTTCATGTTATATCCGCTGTCGTAAATATTTTTTTCTTCATAATATAAGACGCCGTCTGTTGCTTTCATCAGGCCATTGAAATGCTGGATCAGTGTAGATTTACCGGACCCGGTATGCCCGATGATGCCGACAAATTCTCCCTGTGTGATTTCCAGACTGACGTCTTTTAACGCCTGCTTTTCATACGCGGTTCCGGGGCTGTATATATAATTAATGTGCTCTAATTTAATTGACATAATGCCTCCACCAGCTCCTGTGTCCTTAGGATTCCTTTCGGGAGCTTCAAGCCTCTTTTTCTCAGTTCTTCTGCAAGCATGGTCACCTGTGGAACATCCAGCCTGTACTTTTTCAGCTCTTCTACCTGACTGAAGATTTCCTTCGGTGTGCCATGCATGACAATATGGCCGCTGTCCATGACATACACCTGATCAGCGTCAATGACCTCTTCCATATAGTGTGTGATGAGGATGACCGTGACCTTCTTGCGTCTGCGCAGTTCCTGAATCGTACGGATGACCTCCTTCCGGCCGTTTGGGTCCAGCATGGCGGTTGGCTCATCGAGCACAATACATTCCGGCTCCATTGCAATGACTCCCGCAATTGCAACACGCTGTTTCTGTCCTCCGGACAGCTTATTCGGCGAATTTGTCCGGTACTCCAGCATACCAACCGACTTCAGGCTGTCTTCAACCCGTTTCCAGATTTCCTCTGTCGGCACTCCGAGATTTTCCGGACCGAATCCTACGTCCTCTTCCACCACGGTGCCAATGATCTGGTTATCCGGATTCTGGAACACCATCCCTGCAGACTGGCGGACATTCCACAATTCTGACGGATCCTTCGTGTCCCTGCCATTCAC
The DNA here is from genome assembly GCF_905197545.1 of Faecalicatena orotica. Classification (NCBI taxonomy): domain Bacteria; kingdom Bacillati; phylum Bacillota; class Clostridia; order Lachnospirales; family Lachnospiraceae; genus Faecalicatena; species Faecalicatena orotica. The sequence continues at coordinate 572,284 of NZ_CAJJZH010000002.1, read as the reverse complement.
CCACATCGTACCGCCTGTGGGGATCAGTATCGCATTCATGTGTTTCGCGAGAGTCGATTTCCCGGAACCATTGTGTCCAAGTATCGCCACGAAGTCCCCCGGTGCGATCTGGATGTCTACCCCGTCGACTGCACGGTTCATCCCTGTCACATTGCCTTCTTCATCACGCTTTTCATATTCAAAAATCAGTTTTTCTGATCGGACCATATCCATATCAGCTGTGCCTCCGTTATTTTTTCATCCCCGGCCATTCTTGCCTGACCGTACAGGAAATATTTTTGATTATACTACGCAGGTATGCCTGCTGTCCACTATTGTACGGTATCAACTGGCTTTTGGCAAGGTACAATTATGCGTAGTCAGGCAAGGCCAGTTTGTCTGTTACTGCGTATACCTTTTAGTATACAAAGCAACGTACACAGTATTCATTTGCATCCTTCTGGGTTTCCAAGCTTGTTTAAACGAATTTTATGTATTATAATAGCAAATAAAAAACCGGTTTTCACCATGCCGGTAATTTGGAGATCTGCATATGGAATTTTCAAAAATAAGTTCACCCTCACTTCGGGATTTGTTTGTGGAACAGTTGGAACATTTGATTCTGTCAGGAAAATTAAAAATCGGAGAAAAGCTTCCGCCCGAACGACAGCTGGCTGAAATGATGCAGGTGAGCCGGGCCGTAGTAAACGGGGGTCTGGGGGAACTGGAGCGGAAAGGGTTTCTGGTCGTAAAACCGAGAATCGGAACCTTTGTAGCCGATTACCGGCGCAAAGGCACATTGGATACTTTGATGGCGATTATGAAATATAACGGCGGGCGTCTGCGCAACGAAGAAATCCGCTCTATTCTGGAGGTCCGGATTGCTCTGGATACCCTTGCAGCACAATTATGTATTGACCGGATTTCTGATGAGGAAGTGGAACTCCTCCGTGAAAAAAAGGAGCGGATACGGGAGACGGATTCTATCACAGAAGCCTCCCAGGCAGCTTTTGAATTCCAGCATGAATTTGCTCTGCTCTCCCATAATACACTGATCCCGCTGATCTTCCAGTCCTTCCGCACGCCGGTTTCCACTCTCTGGGAGCGTTTCTGTACCCTCTACGGGATACCTGCACTCTACGAGAATACACATACGCTCTGGACCTTTATCCGGGATCGCGATACAGACGGCGCCATCGAATGGATACAGGCTTCAATCGGGAATACAATAGACGGAAGCCGGAAAATCTACTATGACTGATTTTCCAGCTTTACCTAAGTACTTATATTTGTTTGTCTCCTTCACACAGTGCTGCTATTTAGACGGTGCTGTGTGATTTTTTTGTTACGGACTTCGTACTGTTGACGATCAGTATTCCCACGCTGACGAGTATCAGCGCAGACAGGTTTTTCAGGGAAACGAACTGTTCCCCGAGGAAAATGGCTGAGAGCACGACGCCGAATACCGGAATCGTAAAGCCATAAATCGCCACCCTGCCCACCGGGTTATACTTCAGCAGCAGCGTCCAAAGGCTGAATGCAACTGCAGAGATCAGTGCCATATAAATCAGGAGGATCGTAGATTTCAGGGTAAATCCCTCTACATGTCCCCCGAGTGCCAGACCGATTATGATCAGGAGTACACTTCCGAATAAAATCTGATAAGAAGTAATCGTCATCGGGCTTTCCTTATCTGAGATGATTTTCAGCACAACCGTGCTCACCCCATAGGCAACCGTACAGATAAACACCATACCTTCACCTTTGAGCGAAAATCCCGTCCCCCATGCCCCCGGAGCCAGATTGATCACCACCACTCCCGCGAGTCCCAGCAAACACCCGATCCCCTTCTTCCATGTCATTTTCTCCGACTTAATCATAAAATGTGCGGCAACAATGGAGACAAATGCATTCGATGCATTGATAATTGATCCCTTTGTTCCCGTCGTATTCGCCAGCCCAACGTAAAAGAAGAAATATTGTATCGTAGTCTGTAAGAGTCCCTGTCTGAGGATATAGGGAATAGAAGAACGTTTCATCGTCAGGAACCGTCTTTCCAAAATACATCCAAACACAAAAGTCAGGACACCGGCGAGGAAAAACCGGTAGCCAGCAAATAAAATCTGGCTCCCGGTTCCTTCTATTCCAAACCACTCATATCCAACTTTAATGCATGGGAATGCACTTCCCCATAACGCACAGCAGATTAACGCCAGCAGACAGACGACTGCCGGTTTCTGTAATCGCTTTTCCATTGGTAATTCCTTCTCCTATGCCTTCTCCGGCTCGCCGTAATCCTCACCGAAAGTATCGACAGTCACCTTTTTCATCACCTGTGCCTCTAACGGCTTATCACTATAATCCGTTGCAGTCTCGGCAATCTTATTCACAACATCCATCCCCTCCGTGATCTTGCCAAATGCTGCATAAGAACCATCCAGATGCGGAGAATTCTTGTGCATAATAAAGAACTGGGATCCTGCTGAATCCGGATGCATTGCACGTGCCATAGAGAGCACTCCCGCTTCATGGGCCAGATCATTCGCAAACGCATTCTGTGAAAACTCACCCTTAATCGTATATCCCGGACCGCCCATGCCTGTCCCATCCGGGCATCCGCCCTGAATCATAAATCCGCTGATAACACGGTGGAAAATCAGACCATCATAAAACCCTTTATTTACAAGAGATACAAAGTTTTTCACCGTATTCGGTGCGATCTCCGGGTATAATTCCGCCTTCATAATATCCCCATTTTCCATTTCGAACGTAACAATTGGATTAGCCATAATAAACTCCTCTTTTCTTATAAATTCAATACGTCTATTGTAGCGGATAAAGTCAGATTAGTCAATTAGGTACACCACTTAAGTCAATTGGGGACGTAGTATACTTAAGGTTTACTACGTCCCCAATTGACTTAAAATTGATATTTATATACACGGTATATGAACTTTTCCGCATTCATTTTATAACTTGCTATTAGTTTGTGTTCTTTGTTATATTCTCTGAATTCCCCCGCAAACCCTGAATCTGCCAGTACATTCCCGCTAATTTCCTGTACACTGCTTACATAACCTGAATATGGCACTTTGAAGGAATCTGCCAGTTTGAATGTTCTGTTGTTTTCGTCTACAAGGTATTTATAATAGTAGGAAGTGCTTCCGTCTTTTGCGCTTGTTTCGGTCAGGCCTGTGCTGCTCCAGTCGAAGCCGGGCCTTGTCTCGCTGTAGCCGATGTTGTTATTGAACATATAGAGATAATATTGTCCCTCTTTGAGCGTATCGTCTTTTACATATGTAACGGAATGCTGTCCGCCCTGTATTGTGAAGCTGCCGTCTTTTGTGAAAAGGAGATTTTCGTATCCGGTACCGGCCCAGAACTTGTCCGCCCCTATCATGTAATCGAGTTGGGGAGCTGTATACAGATTGCTGACTTTTAGTATCGTCGATGTCTCCCTTGAGCTTAACAGAACTTGTCCTGATCCCATCCATTGAATCGTATTGATGTGCATCCAGTCTAAGTCTCCGTCTGCATTTGCCACACAGGAGGCTTTATAGTTTCCGAGGAGGTCGCCGAGATCGAGTACCTCTGTCACCTGGCCGGTCCTGATATCCAGTTTTACCACTACATCTTCTACGCTGTCCTGTTTATTATCGGTTGCCAGTATCAGGATGTTCCCGTCATCATCGAAGACATAATCGTGATGCAGGCTGTAATCACCCAGGTCATATACGGAGACAACCTGTCCCAGCCGGTTTACTGCGGCTATTTTGGATTCTGATATACTGTAGTACATCGCGCTCTCATCAAATAAAATCCTGTGGCTCCGGTAGCCGAGCAGGGGGACTTCGCCTCTGAGGATGCCGTCATTATCATAATAATACATGAAATCAAGATGCGAGTCATCGTTCCCGAGTATGACATACAATCCATCTGATAGCTCTTCCTCTGCCTTCTCATCAATATCTGTCTCAAGCTTCACTTCCTCGTCTCCCAGCAGGCTCCCCATATTATAGGCATAGGAGCGGGTTGTCACCATCCCGTTTTCTTCCGTAATTGTGAACTTTACTTTATTTTCCATATCTGGAATGAGCCCGATCACCTGAAACTCATGCTCTGTCTGGTATTCCTTTTCCTGAGAAACCTCACGCGTAAAATCTTTGATTTCTTTGTCTGAAACACTGACGGTGTATGTAATCTTCGCGGGATTCTCTGTCTTGAAGTAGACATATGCCGACTGTGTATTCGTACCAAACGGATTATACTGAATCAGCATATTGTCTATCGTATATTCATTTTTAGCTTTTTTCGCCTCAAGTTTTTTAACGATCTTAGCCTGACCCGCAGTATCGTAAGTCTTCTTGATCTCTTCCAGCTGCTTTTCTTCTTCCTCTGTAAGCGCCACGGTCTGTTCTTCATCCGGAGTGCCCAATATCCTGCTGACAGTCGCCTCCATCGCAGAAATGGCCGTGGTTCTCCCAAATATCCCGATTCCTGCAATGATCAGCAGCGTCGGTACAATCCACTTTTTCTTCTTTCCCGGTTCTTTTAACATAAAACATTTCCTTTCACTGCGATAAATTAGCCTCTGAACATTCATATTGTAAAAGAAATTTGTGCCCATTCTATGAAATCTTTTTGAAATTTCATTTTTTATTATGGCTAAAATCAATTCTTTTACCTGACGCAGTATTGTATCAGACCGCCTTTTTCTTCATATCCCGTATTCCACAGGTCCTTCAGTGAGAAGGTTGACGCCTCTCCGTACGTTGCCACGGTGATTAGGAAATCATCCTCTTTTTCCTCGTACCCGTAACACAAGAACCAGTGCCATACAAAATCTTTATATTCCGGCTTTTTATGCCGCAGCATCAGATAAGGCACCGGAAATCCGGCATCGATCTGCTTTTTGATAAGATCTGCCGCCTCAGTGGTGGTATGCTCTCCGGCAAACTCCTGCATACTCAGCCGGTCGTCCCCTGTGTCATTTAAATATTTTGAAAATCCGTCAATGAACATGCTTAGTTTTTTCACCCCGCCGGCGCGTGGTCTTAAGTACGGTTTCATCTTCATCGAGAACTGTATATAATCTTCCTTTTCCAGATTATGGACATCATAGGGATACAGGTGGGCCTGCCCCTGATGCAGCGCAAAATAAATACAACTGTCACACGCGGTCGCAGCCGCACAGCCGCCGACATACATGACCACATTCCGGAACCATTCCTGATTCCCGCCGATTTCACCATCTATTGTAAAATAATCCAGTAATTTTTTCATATCTGCCTCCTGAGTTCTCCCGACGAGCCGACTTCACCTGTTACTGTACATCCCCTCCCTATAGGTGTGTACAGTAATCACTCTTCCCGGGATGATAAACGCGTCGAATAAAAGACTACACCCAAAATAATCACGCCGCCCGCAAGTTCTTTGATCCCCGGCTTTTCACCGAGGAATAGAAACGCCGCTATAATTCCATATACAGATTCCAGACCGGATATGATTCCCGCGGTCTGGACCTTCACATGTTTTAATCCTTCTATATACATAGTATGTGCAAAAGCAGTAAAAACTACCCCAAGCAGAACCAAAACGAGGATATCCTTCCCAGAAACCACCGGCTTCAAAAGGAACAGGGACGGCAGCAGTACAACAGCCGCAGTTGCCTGTTCGTAAAATGCAGTCAGGCTGCTTGTATATTTCTCCATAAACATCCGGTTCATCAGGGACAGGACTGCGTAGGACAGACTGCCCGCCATTCCCCAGATAACTCCCTGTGTCATCGTATTCCCCAGATGGAATTCCGGAACAATAAGCAGCACACCAGCCAGCATCACTACTGCCGAGACTACACTGGAAGACTTCAGCCTTTCATGGAAAAGTACCGGTTCCAAAAATGTAACAAACAGTGGGAATGTAGAAAACGTAAGTGTCCCGACCGCAACCGTGGAGGTCTGGATCGACTGCATAAACGTCGTCCAGTGGACCGCCAGTACAATCCCGGCGGTAATCATCAGTATATAATCTCTCCCCTTATCAAGGCGGACCCGGGCCCTTTTCACTTTTAATAGAAAGAACAGGGAGAGAGAGGAAAAAATAACCCGTCCCAGAACAATGATCACGGCCGGCAGCAGGACCCATTTTGCAAACAGGCCTGCAAGTCCAAACAGCAGGACAGCGATATGTATTGATATCAGACTCTTCTTCTGGTTCTTCATCTATTCTCCTTTATCAGCTTTATCATCATCCACCGCTATGCGTGGAATTCTTTTCAAACCTTTCATAGTATATCATACTCCTTTTCATCTTCCAAACAACATTTTTCCATTTCTTTACTAATCTTTTTTCTTTCCTCCGGAGGTCCGGAATGAATGCAAGGGCATGTATAGTTGTTATGTACATTTTTTTTCGGATTTTTTGGTTACTCGTGACATTGTCCCATTCTCTCTTTTTAGATATACTTATCTCAGAAAACAACGAAACAACATTTTTTCAAGGAGGCTATTAAAATGGCAAGTTTATCATTAAAAGGAATTCAAAAAGTATATCCTAACGGATTTCAGGCAGTAAAAGATTTCAATCTGGATATTGAAGATAAAGAATTTATCATCTTCGTAGGACCATCTGGATGTGGTAAGTCAACTACTCTTCGTATGATTGCAGGTCTGGAAGATATTTCAGGCGGTACTCTTGAGATTGACGGAAAAGTTATGAACGATGTTGAGCCAAAGGACCGTGATATCGCGATGGTATTCCAGAACTACGCTCTGTATCCTCATATGACAGTATATGACAACATGGCATTCGGACTGAAGCTGCGCAAGGTTCCGAAAGATGAGATCGATAAGAAGGTTCGTGAGGCTGCAAGAATCCTTGACCTTGAGAAATTATTAGACCGTAAGCCAAAGGCTTTATCAGGTGGACAGAGACAGCGTGTTGCTATGGGACGTGCAATCGTGCGTAATCCTAAGGTATTCCTTATGGATGAGCCTCTTTCCAACTTGGATGCAAAACTGAGAGTTCAGATGCGTATCGAGATTTCCAAGCTTCATGAAAATCTGGGCGCAACCATCATCTATGTAACACATGACCAGACAGAGGCTATGACACTTGGTACAAGAATCGTAGTTATGAAAGACGGAGTTGTTCAGCAGGTAGATACACCTCAGAACCTTTACAATACACCTTGCAACCTGTTCGTTGCCGGATTCATCGGATCACCTCAGATGAACTTTATGGATGCTATTGTAAAAGTAAATGGCAGCGATGTAACTCTTACAGTTGGAGAGCACGTACTGAAAGTTCCTGCTTCTAAGAAAAAAGCTCTTATTGATGGCGGTTATGACGGAAAGACAGTTGTTCTTGGAATTCGTCCGGAAGATGTACATGATTCAGAATCATTCATTGCAAACTCACCTGACAGTGTAATCAGATCCAAGATCAAAGTTTATGAGCTGCTCGGTGCAGAAGTATACTTATACTTTGATGTAGAAGGTACTCAGATGACAGCCCGCGTTAATCCTCGTACACCTTTGAGAAATGGTGATGATGCAGTATTCGCTCTGGATATGGAAAAGATTCATGTATTTGATAAAGATACAGAGTTGACGATTTTAAATTAATGCTTTAGAATAAGAATATATAAATGAGAGGGGCTGTGCTATTAAGTGCGGCCTCTTTGAATTACTGTCCACAGGCACGCCTGTAAACAGTAACGCGCCTGCCCATTTAGATTCGCCTACGGCGAGGGGGCAGGCTTACTGGCCGATTTACGTAACGGCCCCCAGCCTATCAGCGTAGTGATAGGCTGGGGAGTGAACAGTAACCATTTTGCTTCTATTATTTGATATCTATAATTCTTGGACAAAAGGAGATTCGTATGGGACCTGCGCAGGAACTCGAAAAGGCACTGGCGGAATTAAAACGGATTACCGGTATTACCCTTGAAGTCAGGGCAGATACCCCGGAAGAACTGGAACTCGCCCTCAATCAGATGCACTGCCTTTCACTTGCCTATAAGGAGAAGTATAATAAGAACCACTTTCTGCAGAATTTAATGGCAGATGGGATACCGGCATATGATATATTCGAACGCTCGGCGCGCCTCCATATCGAACCAGAGACCTCCAGAGTCCTGTTTCTGATTGAGACAAAGAACCCTGTGGACGACACCATTACAGAGGTCCTGAAAAACCTGTTCCCCTCTCAGTCCAAGACTTATCAGGTCAGCATGGGGGAACGCAGCCTTGTCATCCTGCGCCCTCTGAAATCATCTGAGACACCGGAGGATATCAGCCATATTGCACATATGATCGTGGATACGCTCAATATGGAGGCCCTGGCCCATGTTCAGGTAGCATACAGCGGCACGATAGACACACTCATGGATCTGCCGGGTGCCTATAGGGAGACAAGCCTTGCGCTGAAAGTCGGCAGACTGTTCTACTCCGAGCAGACTGTTTTTCCGCACAACCAGCTCGGGATTGGCCGTCTGATCTACCAGCTCCCTGTAACCATCTGCGAGAACTTCCTGAAAGAAATTTTCCGCGGTGAGGTTCCCGATACATTTGATGAAGAGACTACTGCCACGATCAACAAGTTTTTTCAGAATAACCTGAATATCGCCGAGACTTCGCGGCAGCTGCATATGCACAGAAACACCCTGATTTACCGCCTCGAACAGATTGAAAGACGGACAGGCCTGGACATCCGAAAGTTCGAAGACGCCATGACATTTAAAATAGCCACTATGGTTATCAACTATTTACAGACAGAAAGGAATTCCTGATATGAATGATGCTTTTTACGAACAACTTGTAGCCCGCAAATCCCGTCCCACAGATATGGTAATCCGCATTGCGATTATTGTGCTTCTTGCGCTCATCCTGCTTATTACCTTTCCCCTGTTAGGCTTTTTGGGAATCCTCATCACTGTGGTCCTTGCTTTCCTCGCCTATTATTTCGTGTTTCCAAAATTGAATGTGGAATATGAATATACTCTGCTGAATCATGATATGCAGGTAGATGCGATTTACAATAAGGCCAAAAGAAAGAAACTAATCACTTTTGATATCCAGCAGGCCGAGATTATCGCCCCGAAAGGATCTCCGAGACTGGGCTCCAGCCATCCGGAGAAGACGATTGACTATTCTTCCGGAGATGCCAGTGCGAAAGCATACGCCATCATGATCTCTCTGGACCAGAAGAATACATGTATCATTATCGAACCTGACCAGACAATGCTCGGACACATCCGCGGCTGGATGGGCTCCAAGTTTTATATGGATTAGGTCCTGATAGAATTAAAACAAAAAACGTTCCGCCTGCTGATTCGGTTAAGAAAGTCAGCAGACAGAACGTTTTTTATTGTCTATATACTATTATGCCCCTGCCAGATACTTGCATGCAGCGAGCGCCGCAACTGCTCCATCAGCTGCAGCCGTTGTCAGCTGGCGTACTTCTTTTGTACGGCAGTCACCGGCTGCATAGACGCCCGGACGTGAGGTCATGCAGTCTTCCGAAGCCTGAATGAAACCATCCGCATCCAGTCTGACATATTCTCTGAAGATGTTATTCTGTGGAATCTGGCCGATCGCGACGAAGACCCCTGACACATCTATTGTAAAGTCCTCCCCTGTCTTTTTATTATTCAGGATCAGTCCTTCTACCATTGTCTCACCGACAATATCCTTTACAGTTGCGCTTAAAACAAACTCTACGTTGTCTTTTCCTTTTAACACATTCACAAGACTGCTGTCTCCGCGGAACTCGTCTCTCCTGTGAACCACATAAACCTTGCTGCAGTAATTAGACAAAAATTCTGCATCCTGCAGTGCGGTATTCCCGCCTCCGATCACTGCTACATCTTTCCCCCGGAAAAACGCCCCGTCACATGTCGCACAGTAGGAAACTCCGGATCCTGTCAGTTTCGTTTCTTTCTCGATGCCAAGATGTCTGTGTGTCACCCCTGTTGCCAGAATCACCGTTCTGCAGGGATACTCTTTGCCTGTTGTCTCTATGATCCTGATTCCGTCTTCGTCGCGGATTCCTGTCACCTGTTCCATGACAGTCTCGGTTCCAAGTTTCATAGCCTGGTCCAGAAGATTCATGGAAAATTCACTTCCGCTTACACTGGCAATTCCCGGGTAATTCTCTACATTATGGGATGCCGTGATCTGTCCGCCAAAGTTCATGCTTTCGATGATCACCGTGCGTTTCCCGGCCCTCTGGCCGTATATGGCAGCCGTCATGCCTGCCGTACCACCTCCGATAATTCCAATATCATACATAGTTATTCCTCCATGCCATTTCAAAACTGCCGTTTATATTCTTATTCTAGTGTTTCTCAGCGTATGCTTTTATATTCGAAGCATTTGCCATTTTCTGCACACCGGACTCGCTGATTACGATCAGGGTCGGTGCCTGCATCACACCATATTTCTTTACTAACTCCTCATTTTCCTCGGCATCAACTACTTCATATGCAATATTTGCCTTTTCCAGTGAACTGCTCGCTATCCTGCAGTTCGGACAGGTCTTTGTTGTAAACAGAAGTGTTCTCATCTCACCTTCCGGTGCCGCAGTCTCACACTCCACTTTTTTTGCCTCTGACGTATGCACGTTCAAATGAGAATTGGAAATATCATATACCTTACGGTCCTTGAACTCCTGTGCTTTTCCGTCATTCCAGTTCTTTACCGGACGGTAGTATCCCGTAATACGGCTGTAAACCTCTGTCTCTTCCCCGCAGTCCGGGCACTTGAAGTGCTCGCCGGAAATATACCCGTGGTTCTTACAGATCGAATATGTTGGTGACATCGTGTAATAAGGAAGTTTATAATTCTCAGCAATCTTCTTCACCAGTGACGCCGCCGACTTCCAGCTTGGAAGCTTTTCACCCAGGAATGTATGGAATACGGTTCCTGATGTGTATAATGTCTGGAGCTCGTCCTGAATATCCAGTGCCTCGAATACATCCTCCGTATATCCTACCGGCAGGTGGGAACTATTCGTATAGTACGGTGTTCCGTCTCCTTCTGCAGCTGTGATAATATCCGGGAACTGTTCCACGTCATGCTTAGCAAGGCGGTATGTCGTTGACTCGGCAGGAGTTGCCTCCAGATTATATAATTCGCCGTACATTTCCTGATAATCGGAGAGGCGCGCCCTCATATGGTTCAGAACTTCCTTTGTAAATTCCTGCGTCTCGGTACTTGTCATGTCCTTTCTGATCCATTTTGCATTCAGTCCGGCTTCGTTCATACCGATCAGCCCGATCGTTGAAAAATGGTTCTCGAATGAGCCGAGATATCTCTTTGTATACGGATATAATCCCTCATCCATTAACTTGGAAATGACAGTCCGCTTTGTATGGAGGGAGTCAGCCGCAATGTCCATCATCTTGTCCAGCCTCTTGTAGAATTCCTCTTCATTCGCCGCCAGATAGGCAATTCTCGGCATATTAATCGTAACGACACCGATAGAACCTGTACTCTCACCGCTTCCGAAGAATCCGCCGGATTTCTTCCTAAGTTCACGCAGGTCCAGACGCAGGCGGCAGCACATACTCCTTACATCGCTCGGCTCCATGTCGCTATTGATGTAGTTTGAAAAATAAGGTGTACCATACTTGGCAGTCATCTCGAACAGCAGACGGTTATTCTCTGTATCCGCCCAGTCAAAATCTCTTGTGATAGAGTATGTCGGAATCGGATACTGGAATCCACGTCCGTCTGCATCTCCCTCGATCATCGTCTCGATGAAAGCCTTGTTGATCATATCCATCTCTTCCTTACAGTCGCCATAGGTGAAGTCCTGCTCTTTCCCGCCGACAATTGCCGGAAGGTTTGCCAGGTCGTCCGGCACGGTCCAGTCCAGAGTGATATTTGAAAATGGTGCCTGTGTTCCCCAGCGTGACGGGATATTCACACCATAAATAAAGGATTCAATGCATTTTTTTACTTCCGGGTAAGTCAGGTTATCGGCCTTTGCAAACGGCGCCAGATAGGTATCAAAGGATGAGAATGCCTGAGCTCCGGCCCATTCATTCTGCATAATGCCAAGGAAGTTTACCATCTGGTTACAAAGTACACTCAGATGCTTTGCCGGTGATGATGTGATCCTTCCCGTAATGCCGCCAAGCCCTTCCTGAATCAGCTGCTTCAGTGACCATCCCGCGCAGTATCCTGTCAGCATGGACAAGTCGTGGATATGGATATCCGCATTCTTATGTGCCTTCCCGATCTCCTCATCATAAATCTCAGAGAGCCAGTAGTTAGCCGTGATTGCGCCGGAGTTGCTTAAGATCAGTCCCCCGACAGAGTATGTGACTGTAGAATTCTCTTTTACCCTCCAGTCCGTGATCTTAACATAACTGTCCACGATTTCTTTATAGTCGAGCAGTGTAGAGTTCAGATTACGAATCTTCTCCCTCTGCTTTCTGTATAAGATATAGCCTTTCGCTACATCTGCATAACCGGTCTTGATCAGCACAGACTCTACGCTGTCCTGAATATCCTCCACTGACACAAGGCTGTTCTTTACTTTTGGTTCAAAATCTGCTGTAACTTTCAATGCAAGCAGATCAATAATGTCCTGATTGTACTCCCTCTCCTGGGCCTCAAATGCTTTTCTGATCGCCTCGCTGATCTTAGCCAGATTGAAGTCCGCTATTTTTCCGTCTCTTTTTGTAACCTGATACATACTGTACGGTCGCCCCTTTCTCTTATACTCGAATCGAATTGAGATAATTTTTGCCCAACCTTTTCAGTTGGGCATCTGAAATTATTCTATCACTGAGCTAATATCTTGTCAATATAAAACAACAATATGTAGTATGCAACTTTTTAGTTTCTAACTACATATTGTTGTTCACTTATCCAAACGAAATGTGTCATTCCACGCCGCGCAGTTCTGCACACGGTATATTCCTTTTCACAATTTCCAGAGCCTGCTCCATAATTTCCTTTGTATACGCCCGCAGTCCGGGCCGGATCAGGTCCCCCGAATCCACAAACCCCTGAAGGTAATAGCGCTCTGCCCCCTTCAGCCACCGGCCGATCGCGGCAAAGTCTTCCCTTTTATGGAATTCCCTGACAACGGTCGTCCGGAATTCATAAGAGACTGCCCCCGACTTTAAGTAATCCACACTCTGCAGAATATTTTCCAGATTGTATTCCTTGATTCCGATCGTCTCACCATATTTATTCGGGGCGTTTTTAATATCCATAGCAACATAATCAACCAGATTCTGTTCCACAAGCTGTCTAAGCCTGCCAATATTACTTCCGTTTGTATCCAGCTTGACCGAATAGCCGAGTGCCTTCACTTTTTCCATAAATGCTGCGAGATCCGGCTGCAGCAGTGGCTCCCCGCCTGTAATGCATACACCGTCGAGGACTCCCTTCCTTTTTTGCAGGAAGGCCAGCACCTCTTCTTCCGGTATATGATTATCCGGATCCACATGAGTAACCAGTGAAGCATTATGGCAGAACGGACATCTGAAGTTACAGCCGGCAGTAAAAATCGTGCAGGCCACCTTTTCCGGATAATCTAAAAGTGTAAGTTTCTGTAATCCCTGAATATTCATCACGGTTCTCCTTCCCTGTTCATGCGCCGTATGCATCTGTAACTCATACGGATATTCTGTTAAAAACCGCTTCAGGCCTTAAAGTGCTCCATCATAATCGGCATATATGCCTTGCTGTACTCTCCCAGTGAATAATCCCCCCTGCTCAGACACCAGTCAGAAATCAGCGCTCGCTCACACAGCGAATAATATTTTGTAATCTCACTAATTGACTTGTCCTGACGTATCTGCCCTTTTTTCTGCCCGTCCTCGATAATTCCTGATATCAGCCGGTAATATACCCTGTTCTGGTCAAGAAGGTGCCTCTGTCCTTTTGCAATCAGCTGTGTAGAATAAAGAGAAGCAAGAAGATCGATGCTGATCCGCTCCTCAATCATGGAATGTACTTTATAATTCAGATACAGGAGCTTGTCGTAATTATTCATCTCCTTGTCCATATCCACATGCAGTTCTTCGTAGTAATCATCCAGAACCGTGGACAGCGTGCTGAGCAGCTCATCCTTTGTATTAAAATAATAGTAGAAAGATCCCTTCGAAGTTCCCGATAATTCAATAATATCATCCACTGTCGTATGATCATATCCTTTATCATGGAACAGCTGCCATGCCGCCGACACGATTCTGGCTTTTACACCTTTATTCTCCGTAGTTTCCATAATCCCCAGCCCTTCTTTTTCATAGATTTCATATATACCATTCTACCATAAAATCACAAGTCTGCAATCGGAAGTTAAGGGACAATTTTTTTGACTTATTTTTGATTCCTGTCTTTTATACGGATTTTAAATACAATCTTCTTCACTTTTTCCTTCCGCCCCGTCTGAATACAGGGCATGTGGCTGTCCTGGGGGAACAGCAGCACAAACATTCCTTTTTTTGCTTTCACCCTCACATCCGGTTCACCACACTCAAGGAATATGACATCTTTTTCCGGCGTCATATCCTCTTTTACTTTACATTCAGAAGTCTCGTGGATATAAAAATATTCTTCTCCTTCTGCAATATACTGCAAATCCAGATACTCCCTGTGCGCCTCCATGACGGACTCTTCTCTCTTCCTTGTATCATAGATCTGTACAAGGGCATATAAGCCCCCGCCATAAAAGTCTGCTCTACCCTCTTCTGTATCTTCTTCCACTGCTTTTCTACAGAAATTCAGGATAAAGTCCAATTCATCCTCCCTGAATAATTGGTACTGTGGCAAATGTTCTATCTTATCAACGATCATCGTCCCTCTCCTTCCTCAACTGACAGTACGATCTGTTCCATGAGTCCATAAGGCTCTGTTACATATTGCGGGGTATAAAGATTCCCTTCTGTCCTGAAATCTTCCCAGCTTAACCTGCTGCATCCGGTATACGTCTGGTGGAACGGCCCCATAAGGTTCCTCAGGCTGCCGGTGACTGTCAGGGTTATCTCATTCACTTTCTTCTTCAGATACGGCGTGATTTCCATAGCTTCACACGACCTGCCAATCAGGACCCCCGCCTCTTCACCATTGACCCGGACGCTGACAAGCACTCCTTTATATGCACCTGCTTTCAGCATAATCCGTGCCCCTGCCGGAACTTCCGCCTGTATCAGGAACCGGTAAGAGACATCACCCGCATAGTGGAACAGCCCCTGCAGGCACCAGTCTCCAAAATAAAGGTGTCTCACCGGCTTTACGATGTACCTCCTGACATCGACACCGAAATCTCCTGTCAGGTATATGTCCTCCAGTTCCATATCATTCTTATAATTACCGGATACAGTCAATGTGTTGGTCCCTTCCGTCAGCCCGGACACCTTAAATTTTTGTATCCCCCGCTCAAGGAACCAGTCTCCGGATGCCGGGCATATTACACCGTTGCAGGATACTTCCAGTCCTTCCGGGTGCTCCACGGCCAGAAAAACGTCTCCTTCCGGCACGTCCTGCACCTTGGCTTCAAATTCCAGCTTAAATGCGGTTCCTCCGTTCTCACACGGTGTGTGGACCCACGTATATCTCTGGGGTGCACCGTTATAGTAAACCTGCCGCATCCCCAGTGTTTCCCTCAAAAGCTTCTGTGCTTTCCACACCGGAAGTTCCTCCTCCGACAACAGTTTGAGACAGTTTTCCCCCATATACACCCTGCATGTATCTAACGTCAGTGCATTCTCCATATTTAAGGATATGTCCGCCTCTGGTCCCAGCACACACCATACTTTGTCTGCCCTGTGCGGATGAAGGTAAGGGAATTCCAATACTCCCGGCCCTTGTCCGCAGGCAGACGCCTCCGTTTTCTCTCCACACTTTAAAAAGAACACTTTACTTTCAGCAGGTGAGAAATGGATCTGTAATCTGGTCCGGTTCTGATCCGCGTAAAACGATGCTTTTTTTATTTTTCCTGTCAGCGGTATATATTCTTCAATTTGGTTACAGTCTGGGAAAGAAGCTCTGACCGATACTCCATGTTCCCGGTTGTGGTTGACCAGAAATACAACATATCCATCCACTGTTTTCCTTACCATCGTCAGGATATCCCCTGCCTCACAGCCTTTCGGGTCTTTCAGGGAAATGATGCGCGGCTGCACTTTCTCAAGCATCCGGTAAGCATGCTCCTCATCCTCCGCCTGACAGAACCCTTCATAATTTCTCAGCACGCCGGCCATTCTTGACGGCGCCCCCTCAATCATGCCGATCATGCCGCCGATCCAGATTACATTTCCACCTGCACGGAGAAATTCCTCCAACTTATCCACAGTCGAAGCGAATAATGTAGTAACTGGGGGGACAATTACAACTGAATACGCCGCCTCCTTCACCCAGAACTTCCCTGATTCCACACGAGCTTCCTTTGCCATGATCATTTCATCCCCGAAATCAAAGTCATAGTGCATCCCTGCCAGTGCCGCTGCCAGACGGTTATAGCGCTCGCCTTCCCTGTTCAGGCCAAAAAGATTCTCATCGAGCCATCCCATGTTCATTTCCACCCGGTTCAAATCTTCCCACGGCGCCGAACGGCTTTTTGTCCATATCGTTGTCAGCGGGTGGATCACCAGAACATCCCTTGCTGCTTTCCCCGCCGTGGTGCATACGGCAAGCCTTGCAAAATAGTCTTCCAGCACATGCAGGTCCTTCCACCAGGTATTCTGATAGTTGAACACCGGCGGATAATCCCGTTTCCTGCATCCGGTAATAGAGTAAAGTGCAAGGTGCTGGCATCGCCTCGTCACGCCGAGCACAAACTGCCAGTCCCCCAGCCACTTCTGTCCTTCAAAGGTCAGCCCCCAGCCTGTGCATCCATAAGTCTCAGATACAACCATCTCTCTGCCATACTGGTTTGCCACACTGGTACACTGTTTCACCGTCAGATATTCCTGCGCCTGCTCCCCTAAAATGTCAATTCCGGGCGCGTGCATATACTGGTAGTGCGGCATAGCGCCCCCGCTGACCCGGACCCCATAACCCAAGTCGTTTTCATACAGCACATGTCCGGTCAGCATAAGCTGACGGTCACTGCACCAGTCATACAGCTGTTTCATATAGTTTTCCCCGAACAGCTCTGTCAGGGTCCACCAGTAATCATGGCGGGTTTTCTTGCAGTCCCCACAGTCATAGAACAGTCCGGGAAGCTTTTCCAGCAGGTCATACCCGCGGCGTTTTCTGAATTCTTTCGCAAATCCCCCGCTCCAGGGAAGCCAGGGACGCCCCTTAGTAAAAACGCTGAAAAAATCGCAGAAATTAGGTTCATCCGTGAAAAATCCCTTTACCGTTTTTCCAAATGCATCCCCGCATGCCTCCTGATACATTTCATGGGTCATTTGGATGAATGTCTTCACGGCATCCGGATTCAGATTATCCGTCGGGGCCATCCCGTTGTACCATTCACTCGGGCCTGAGGTCTCCTGCCGGAATACCAGCGTCTTTCCCTCCTGCCGGAATATGCCGAGGATATCACCGTCTTCCACCACCCGGGCATTTTTTCCGTCCAGTACCTCCAGTGTCAGTCCCTTTGCAGTAAACCGCTCCGGATCGGAAGCGCTCACCATCCCTCCCGCACTACCGGAAGGCCATTTATCCTCGTCATATATCCATGCCTCCAGCCCGTGTGATTCTGCGTACGCCACGGAATCTCTTACAAGGTCCATCCACTCCTTTGACAGGTACTCTGTCTCCAGTCCCTCCCGGGAATGAATGAAGAATCCCCCCATTTTTTCTTTTTTCATCTCCTGCATCTGCCGGTGCAGTTCCTGTTTTTCTAATTTTGCATTCCATCCCCAGAAAGGTGCACTCCTGTAAGTGTTGTCCGGGTCTGCAAGCATTTCCTGTATTTCTTTCAAGCTTTTTAATCCCATATCAGTCTCCATACAGCAAGAAGGCCCTCATCCCTCAGAACGGAGCCTTCTTAAAATTTTTATTTTAGTTACATAAAATGATTCGGTATATACAGGATAATGTCCGGTATATAAGTCACAAGGAACAACAGACCAATCATGATTGCGACCATCGGAATGATCTCCCTTATGACGCCCTGTATCTTCGTCCGCCCAAGACCGGATACGATGAACAGCAGCATGCCGAAAGGAGGTGTTGACAGTCCGATCATCATGTTCAGGCAGATCACTACGCCAAAGTGGACCAGATCGATGCCGAATGCATTCACAAGAGGCAGCACCATCGGTACGAATACAAGCTGGATCGTACTGACATCCAGTACACATCCCAGCAGAAGGAAAATAATATTCACAACAAAAAGGAAGATATACTTATTGTCTGTCAGTCCTGTAAACAGGGCTGCAACTGCGTTCGGCACCTGCTCCAGTGAAATGATGTAGGAAAACAGCATGGAGGTTCCACACAGCAGTGCAAGTGTTGCCGTATTCGCCGCTGATTTCTTAATGATTCCAAACAGTTTTTTCCATCCCAGAGTTCTGTATACAAATGCAGAAATCAGTAACGCATACGCTGATGCAACCGCCCCGGCTTCTGTCGGTGTACATATACCTGAGTAAATACCTCCCAGCAGGAGGATTACAGTAAAGAGCGCTGGTGCTGCAACAAGGGTCGCACGTCCGAACTGTTTCAGGCTCATTTTTACCCCTGCCGGGTAGTTACGTTTATGTGAAACGAATCCTACATAGATCATCAGCAGGATTGCCAGAAGCACTCCGGGCACCATACCGCCCATGAACAGCTTGCCTACGGATGCACCGGAAAGCATGGCATAGATGACCATCGGGATAGACGGCGGGAAAATAGGTCCGACCGTTGCGGATGCTGCCGTAATCGCGCAGCTGAATTCCGGATCATATCCCTCTTTTTTCATCTGTTCAATCTCCATCAGGCCGATTCCGGATGCATCTGCAATCGCCGATCCTGTCATTCCAGAGAAGATTAGGGAAATAAATACATTTACCTGTGCCGTGCCACCCTTCAGCCGTCCCAGAAGTCCGTTGCAGAAAGAAAATATCTTATCCGTAACCTCACCCTCATTCAGCACATTTGCCATGAAGATGAACAGCGGCGCTGCCAGCATGGTGTAGTTTGAAAACATGTTTCCCGTAATAACAGAAAATACCTGTCCTAAATTATCCGGTGCGGAAATCAGGAAATACACGATAGACGCCGCCAGCATAGATAACGATACCGGCATACGTATTATAAAACAGACTGCCATAACTACGAACAGTACAATCACGGCTGTATTCATAATTTCGCACCTCCCTGTGATTCTTTGTATGTCTTAAATGCCTCGGCGATTTTCAGTGCAGATCGGATAATCATTTCTGCAAGCATGTAGATAAATGGTGCAAATATAACAGTATAAGGCAGTTTCAGTACCCCCGTCACCATCTGCTTTCCAAGCAGTGTCCTGCAGCATGGTATAAACGTAATCGCCAGCAGTATAACCAGGGCGACATTATAAACTACCATGCAGATAAACTGCCCTCTTGGCTTCAATGTGTCGTATACGAGCCCGAACACCACATGCTCGTCCGCCTTAATTGCCTGCCCCACCCCGAAAAACATCGTCCACATGTAACCCAGCACGGATATTTCATAGCTCCATGTCACGGGCTGTTTTAAGAAATATCTGCAGATAATGGAAACCATGAACACAACGAAAATCACAGTGAATGTGACGCTGGGCACAAAATATCCCAGAAAATCCATGATTTTCTTTCCCGCCTTCTTGAATGCCTCCAATGTAAAGCCTCCCTTCCTCTCAGTCGGAGAATATACAGCGAAGCCTCACGGATCGCTGTATTTCTCTATCTCTTTTATTTCAGATACATTTACTCATATTTCGCGCCTTCATCCTGAATTTTGTTATACATATCCATGTCCCATGTGGATGTCTGGTCATCATGGCCTTCATAATAAGCTGTAACCTTTTCTTTGAATGCCTTCAGGTCCGGATAAGTAACTGTGCAGCCTTCAGACTCAAGAGTCTCGATGGCAGATTCCTCATCGGCGATTCTTGCTTCGTCATTGGTTGTCCTTGCGTATTCCATTGCCTCTGTCACTGCCTTCTGCTGGTCTTCTGACATGCTGTTCCATGTATCTGTGTTGATGCACGGGATGACAGAGTCTACTACATGGTTAGTGATTGCAAAGTAAGGTGCAACTTCATAGAATTTTGCACTGATACATGTCGGAAGCGGGTTGTCCTGCGCATCCACGGCACCTGTCTGCAGCGCGGTATACAGCTCTGAGAAGGAAAGCGGGGTCGGGTTCGCGCCGAGTGCTTCCCCTAAGTTCAGCCATGCCTCGGAATTTGGCATTCTCAAAAGCTGTCCTGACATATCTTCATATTTATTTACTTCTTTTGCCCTTGTATTGATGATACGGCTTCCCAGATAGAATGCAGAAAGCGGCTTGCAGTTTACATTGTCTGAAATCTTATCAAAGATTTCCTGTCCGGTCTCACCGTTTAATGTTCCTGTCATATGGTCGTAGGAATCCCAGAAATATCCGGAACCAAACATGGAACACCACTCCAGCCCTGACTGCGTGGAAAGTGTCTGGAAGGAAATATACGCCAGATCCGCTTCCCCGGAGAGAAGTGCATCAAATTCGTTTTCAGAAGAAAACAGTGTGCCATCTGAATATGTCTTGCATGTCACGCTTCCGTCAGAAAGCTCTTCCACCTTATCGGCAAACTCCTGCATTGCCTTTGTATGGGAATCGCCTGATACAGATACCGATGTGAAGATCAGCTCCACCTTTTCCCCGGAAGATGCACCGTCAGCTTTTTTGTCTCCTGCGTCCTCAGACTTTCCACTTCCGCACCCTGCCAGTAAGCTTGCTGTCATTGCCACGGTCAACAATACTGTCACTAATTTTTTTCTCATAATAATATCCTCCATACCTCTTTCATGATTTTCCTTTTCAGGAATCCTATTTTCGTTTATCTCATGCCCCTTCCTGCACAGATGGCTGCCTACTGAGCCGCGCCGGAGCTATGATTCTTTTTTATTCTCTTTCCTGTTCCCGCCGTATTTATCCAGCGGTATTATGACTTAAAAAAATTCTCCCTGAACGCCTGCTCCATTGCCCTGAACTGTACAATTTCCATCTGTTTACTTGCAGTCAGCTCTGCGGCGTCTTTTGTCCGGCAGTATGTAGACATTTCAAGCCCTTCCAGCTGCATATGGTATTTTGCATTGACCGGATAGACCTGGCATTCCACCAATGACGCGGCTCCTAAGAAGTTCTGCATTCTCTCCGCCTTCTCCGGCTCTTTTTCAAAATTCTCACAGAGCCATGTATATAGGTCCGCGTGAAAGTTTGCCATCACACCACTGTATCCCGCACATCCCATTTTCAGGCTTTCAAGCAGTGTAGCTGCATTCGCGTTAAAAATCTTAAGGTCTGTATGTTTCACAGCATCTGTCTTCGCTTTTAACTGGGCCAGATCACAGCACGTATCCTTCAGGAATGAAAACTTTCCGGTTTCCGCACAGAATTTCAGCAGTTCCGGCGACAGTACCCGCTTATAAGGGAATGGGCATTCATAAATGCCAAAACTCTCCGCCGGGATCTGGCTGATCAGAGTTTCAATTCCTCTTTTTGCCTCATCCTCACTTCCGCCTTCCTTCGCAAACTGGTTAGATATAAACACATAAGAATCTGCACCTACATCAATTACGGCTTTTGCTTCTTCTACCTGATCCTCCACTGTTTCTGCAACATGTCCGGAAGCAACAACCCCCATATTTTCCGGGGCATTGTCGATGATAAACTTAGCCAGTTCAAATCTCTCCTGCTTTGTCAGGAAAAACATCTCACTTGACTGACATACTGCAAAGACCCCGGCTACTCCCTGTCCATCATACCATTCCAGAAGTTTCAGTACCTGATTATAGTCGATTTTGTTGTCTTCTGTAAATGGTGTGATCATGACCGGCCATACACCGTCCTGAATTACTCTCATATACACCCTCACTTTCTTTGGTCAAATCTGTAACATCTTTGAAGTCCAATTGATTATTTTGTATAAAACAATTATAATATCGTTTTATTTTTTGCGCATTTAACATCATCCCGAGTACAATTTTATACTATTTGTGCATAATGCATATGTTTTTGCTGTACTTTTTTTCATTTCAGGAGCTGTTTTTATCATTTTTGCATAATTAAGTTGTTTTTTATGGTATCATAAATTATAATATCAGACAGGAGGATGATCATATTGAGGGAAATATTTGACGAGTATTGCTGGGAGAAACATAAGCAGGTCCTTACATTTGACTTTCATCAGATTGTAGGGCTTAAAAACTTTGCACATTGGAATATCAACCATGCCTCAAAGCCGACTCCCCTTCATTATCATTCTGACATCGTTGAAATCCACTGTCTGGCCAAGGGCACCCGGGAGACTACGGTAGGCAATAATCATTACATCATTACAGGGAACGAGCTGTTTATTACGTTCCCCTATGAACTGCACCAGACCACTGCAAGCGCAGAATCCCCCTGTGAATTCTACGGATTCCAGATCGACCTTAAGGAGAAGCAGAGCCTGCTCGGGCTGGATGCCAAGTACAGCCGATTTTTAGCCGACATGCTCACCTCACTCCCTAACAGGCATCTGAAAGTAACAAGCACCGGGATCCATATGCTGAAAAAGGCATTCGAGGGGCTTCAATCCAAGAACACGGCCCGCTACTATGCCGGTGTCCAGTATCTCTGCTGCTTTCTGTTCGAACTGCAGAACCTAAAACCGGTGACGGAAGAAGAGGCCCATTCTGACACCCCAATACAAAAAGTTGTTTCTTACATAGACGGGCATTTCCGCGAGGAGCTCAGTCTGGAACAGCTCGCTGATGTCTCCGGATATTCACTCTCGCGTTTTAAGATGAAATTCAGGGAAGAGGTCGGTATAACCCCCGCCGAGTTCCTGACCAGGAGAAGGGTGGAATACGCCAAGCAGCAGCTGGAACTGACATCACGGCCGATCATAGACATTGCTTTTGATACTGGGTTCTCATCCAGCAACTACTTCTGTTCCGTGTTTAAAAAATATGTATACTGCAGTCCGTTGTCATATCGAAGGCGGTTCCGCACCTGATGCAGAAGATGATAAATATCCTAAAACAGGACAGGCCCGCTCCAAATGCTTCTATATGCATTTGGAGTGGGCCTGTCCTTGTATGATAAAAAAATCTTAATCTTTAAACAGATTACATGTTTTTAGAAATTTCGGCACATGCTTTCATTGCCTCGATTACTGCACTTCTGAATCCCATGTTCTCGAGAACCCTAACAGCTTCGATCGTGGTTCCTCCCGGTGAGCATACCATATCTTTTAATTCGCCCGGGTGTTTGCCTGTCTCAAGTACCATCTTCGCACTTCCGTATACAGCCTGTGCTGCGAACTTGTAAGCCTGTGCTCTCGGCATTCCGTCTGCAACTGCTGCGTCCGCCATCGCTTCGATGAACATGAACACGTATGCCGGTGAACTTCCACTTGTAGAAACAACAACATCCATCAGTCTTTCCGGAACTACTTCGACTTTACCGAACGCACTCAAAATGCTGACCGCATACTTCAGTTCCTCTTCTGTTACATGCTCATTCGGGCATGCTGCCGTCATACCTTCGCCGACCATAGCCGGTGTATTCGGCATTGTACGGATGATCTTCACTGCTTTGCCAAACTGCTCTCCCAGCCATTCCAGAGTCTTGCCCGGTGCAATCGTAATGATGATCTGGCCTTCTTTTACACTATCTTTGATCTCTGCAATTGTAGATGCGTAGAACTGTGGTTTTACAGAAAGGACTACAATCTCAGAACTTTCTACTACTTCTTTATTATCTGCTGTCACATTGATGCCGTATTCAGCCTTCGCTCTTTCTCTTCCCGGCTCAAAGATGTCAGAACCGATAATCTCCTCTGGTTTGAAGATTCCTTTTTTGATGATTCCGCCCATGATGGCTCCCGCCATGTTACCTGTACCAATAAATCCTAATTTCATAATCATTCTCCTCGTTTCTTTTTTGTTCATCAGATCCAAAGGGAGTATTTCTCTCCGAGTCTGTCTTAAAGCTTCATAATTGTATACATATTCATAATTTGTATACAATTCTTTCTCTTGCATACAATATAGCATTTTCAGTGCTTTATGTCAATCGTTATTTCATGAAATTCTATCGTACATAGAAGCTGCTCTCCTTCTCCAATGGTATCTCCTTTGTGTCCATCCATTCTATAGAAATAAAGCTGCCTTGATTCAGGCCCACAAGGAGCTTATTAATCATTGGCTCACGTCCCTGCACTTCCATCGTAACGGTGCCGTCCCATTCATTTTTCACCCATCCGGTAAGCTGCAGTGACTGGGCAAGATATTTTGCCGTATAGCGGAAACCTACACCCTGTACTCTTCCGTAGAAGGTAATATGCTTTCTTACCTCTGCCATATTCTCTTCCCCTTCCCTTTATATCTTCCATTCTGCTACTCTATATCATAACATATCTGGAATAATATTGCATTCTGTCCTGATTTACTTTATAATTTGTATACAATTAGGATTTTTCCGTGCCGTGCACCCTGCTGCGCGGCATCATAATCTATATAAACGAGGTATCATTATGGCCGAAAAACATGTTTCTCTGGCGGACCAGGCTTACGAGACGATCCGCACGAATATTCTGAATCTTACTTATCCGCCCGGCATGCAGCTGACCGAGGCAAAGCTCACCGCCGATCTCAATATGAGCCGGAATCCAGTGCGCACAGCCATCAAAATGCTGCAGGCAGAGGGGCTGATCGTCACCGATTATTATAAGTCCATGACCGTGAAGGAAATCACGGAAAAGGACATCCGGGAAATCTACCAGCTGCGGGAACTTCTGGAGGGCAATGCATTCCAGCTCATATTCACCTCTGGCCGCTATGAAGAGTACTCCTACCGGATCGAGGAAAAAATCGTGCGTATGTGCGCCGCGGCCGGGGATATTTACCAGTGGGAGGTTGCCGATACGAACATGCATCTGGAGATCGTCAGCGTCTATGAAAACGACCGCATTAACCGTATTTATGAAAACAATCTCTCAGAACTCATCCGCATGGGACAGAATTCCGTAAAGAACGGAATGGATATTGTAAAAACGAATGAAAATTTAAAAACAATGGTCCAGTACATGCGCGAAAATAATTATGAAAAAGCCTACGCAATACTGAAAGCAGATCATTTTACAATAGGGAAAGAGACCGCACTGGGATAGCCAGGCAGTCTCTTTTTTCATTTATGAATCAATGTTCTGTTCAGATTGGTTCTTAATTAAAACTCTGTTCTGTTCTTTCAATAATCTCATCCTGCAGTGCCTTGCTCAGATTTCTGAAGTGGTCACTGTAACCTGCCACACGCACGATCAGGTCTTTATAATCCTCAGGATGCTTCTGTGCCTGAATTAATGTCTCTTTATCAATGACATTGAACTGAATATGGTGTCCGTCCATGTTGAAGTACGCACGGACTAAGTTCGCCATCTGTTCCAGGCCTTCTTCTCCTGCCACGACACTTGGGGTAAACTTCTGATTCAGCAGTGTACCGCCTGTCTGCAGGTGGTCCATCTTCGCACAGGATTTTACAACAGCTGTCGGACCGTTTGTATCTGCACCCTTCTCCGGGGAAATTCCTTCGGATACCGGTTTGTGTGCCAGGCGTCCGTTGGCGCTTGCCATCATAACGTCACCGAAGTAAACATGGCAGGTTGTCGGCAGCATGTTGATTCTGTACATTCCCCCCAGCATATTCGGCCGTCCCGTTACCTGGCTCCTGTAATATTCAAACACGGATCTCATGATATCATCTGCATAATCATCGTCATTACCGTATTTCGGCGTCTTGTTGCGAACCAGATTTGCGATTCTGTCGTGTCCCTCGAAGTTGTCATCCAGCGCTTTCATCAGTTCTTCCATTGTAAATGTCTTCTGGTCGTAGACGTTATATTTTACAGCTGCAAGGCAGTCTGTGATTGTTCCGATACCTACGCCCTGCAGATACTTGGTATTGTACCTTGCACCGCCGCCGTTG
Organism: Faecalicatena orotica; assembly: GCF_905197545.1. Lineage (NCBI taxonomy): Bacteria > Bacillati > Bacillota > Clostridia > Lachnospirales > Lachnospiraceae > Faecalicatena > Faecalicatena orotica. The sequence continues at coordinate 546,206 of NZ_CAJJZH010000002.1, read as the reverse complement.
TAATCCTTCCCTTTGGAAATACAATCATTTGTGATGATAGAGAGGAACGGAACCGGCATATTTTCTGCATAGATCTTCTCGATCACGTTGCTTCCCTGCACCTTGATGTCTATGAAATACTTCATCTGTTTCTGGAAAGCTTCAAACAGCTCTTCATATGTCTTGAAATCTACTGCATTCCCCAGCTTCAGTCCGAGCTGTTTGCCCGTCATTTTATCGAAACCATTGTTCAGTGTCAGTTCAAATACTTTCGGGATATTGAAATATCCTGTGAGGATATAAGCCTCGTTTCCGAATGCCCCTGTCTCCACACATCCACTTGTTCCGCCGCGTCTTGCGTCCTCCAGAGATTTTCCTGCGTTCAAAAGCTCCTGCACGATTGCCTCGGTGTTGTAGAATGCAGGCTGTCCCCATCCTTTTCTGGAAATCTCACATGCACGTTTGAGGAACTTCTGTGGTGTCTTTCTGCTGATCTGGACATTGGAGCTTGGCTGGAGGAGTTTCATCTCGTCCATGCAGTCCAGAATCAGGTAGCTGACATTGTTGACGCCATTTTCCCCGTTCGGTGTGATTCCGCCTGTGTTCAGGTTTGCGAAATCGGTGTATGTGCTGCTCTCTTTTAGCGTAATTCCTACTTTCGGAGGTGCCGGCTGGTTATTGAATTTCACCCACAGGCATTCCAGCAGTTCGAGGGCCCTGTCGTCGTCCATGATTCCTGCTTCTGTATCTTTCTCATAGAACGGATTCAGGTGCTGGTCAAGGCGTCCTGGGCTGTACGCATCCCACGGGTTTAATTCGCTTGTAACTCCAAGGTGTACAAACCAGTACATCTGGATTGCCTGCCAGTAGGTCTCCGGCTTATGTGCCGGCACGACATCGCAGTTTACCGCAATCTGGAGCAGTTCTTCTTTTCTCTTTGCATCCGTCTCTTTTTCGGCTAATTCCCTTGCATAGGCTGCATATCTCTCGCCCAGGATCATGATGGCATCACAGGCAAGTTTCATACCTTCTAACTCATTCTTCTTGTCCAGTGCCTCCGGATCATTCATGAAGTCCAGACTGTCGATTGACTTCTGGATATCTTCTTTGTAGTCAAGGAAACCTTTCTCATAAATCTTAACAGATCCGACTGTATGCCCGGGTCCTCTCTGTTCCATAAATTCCGTGAAAATTCCTGCCTCATAGGCGTCCTTCCATTCCGGTGTCATCTGGCGCAGGATCTTGTTTCTCATAGAACGCTTATCCCAGTACGGGATCATAACGTCTTCCTGAATCTTATAATCTTCTTCCTTAACTTTGAAGTTGATCAGGTCTCTGTCATTCATGACATGCATATCTTCCACTGTATGGCAGCAAAGCTCCGGGAAAGTAGGCGCCGCCTGCGGAGAGTCACCTTTTTCTCCGACAATCAGTTCTCCTTCACCGATATATAATGTTTTATTCGAAAAATAATCCTTCAGCACCTGTCCGCGCAGTTCCGGCACTGACAGTTCTCCTTCATACTTCTTATAAGTCTCCGTCTCACTGAGCGCACGCTCCAGATCAATGTGCGCAGGAGTATCCAGACTTAACTTTCTCAGTTTTTTGATACGTTCGTTCATTCCTCTTTCTTCCATTTTCTTAACCTCCTATTTTTACATTATGGTATCCGGCCTGTTGGAACAACTCCACAAAATGATTCATCTCTTCTTTATCCGGTGCATGAAGGTCATTGCCTTCGTAACACATCCCGACTTTCGGGTATTTTCCTGATCCTGTATTGTGATAAGGGAGAAGGTTTACCTTCGCCGCATGAATGTTCTTTTCCTGAAGCCATGCAATAATTGCTTTCATTGCTTCGTCATTTCCATTTACTTCTTTTATCGTGGGGATACGGATATAGATCCTTGCCCCTGTCTGGCTTAGTTTTTCCAGATTTCCGAGTATAACTTCGTTTCCCGCACCCATGTATCGCTTATGTATCTCATTATCCATCGTCTTGATGTCATATAAAAACGCATCCACATAGGGCAGTATCCGCTCAAAGTTCCCATAAGGTGCCTGGCCACAGGTATCGATCATGACGGAAATCCCCATGCGGTGCAGCTTTTTGACAAGTGCTTCCACATAATCCATGTCTGCTGTCATAACCTCTCCGCCTGACAAAGTGACGCCGCCGCCTGACTCTTCATAAAACATCTCATCTTTTTTCAGTTCTTTAACCAGGTCATTCACGGAATATTCATCACCTGCGATCTCCCGCAGATTCAGGTTGCAGACGTCTATACACTGTCCGCACACCGTGCACTTCTCCCGGTCAGTGACCGCTTTCCCGCCAGATATCGTGACTGCCCCGTTCGGACAGGCCGCCGCGCATGCTCCGCAACCTACACACTTCTCCTGATCAAAAAGCAGCTCTTTTTTATAATTCTGTGTCTCCGGATTATGGCACCAGACACACTTAAGACGGCATCCTTTGAAAAAAACCGTCGTCCGTATCCCGTCTCCGTCATGGATAGAATACTTCTGGATATCAGTGATCAGACTCATGATTTAATCCCTCTCTTAACCTTGTCGGGAACAGCAGTTTTTCTCCTTTTAGACTGCCGTTCGTACTATAGTCTAAAAGTAACATATAAACCATTGTTTGTCAATAATTTATCAATATAAAAATGCACTTTTTATAAACATTTTATAACTTTCTTTTTATTCTTAATTTTAGTAACGTACCGCCTCTTCCCTGGTCATCCAGAAATGAATCCCGGTCGTGGACTCATTCCACCTGTCTTCATCAAAGTCCTGTACTTCCACCCACTCCCCTGTCCGGTAAACAAAATTCTCATCCACCGTAGACCATGCCTCGTCAAAATAAACCGAGCAGTCAATACTCTTAATCACAAGCACCTTTGCCCTGCTGCACCTGCATGAACTGCGGGTTGCAGATGTCCTCTTCGCATCTGCTGGAATCAGAAGTTCCGCAATCCTATTGTCACAGCATTTTTTATAGCCAACAAACGCCCCTTCTTCCGGACAGTACAGCCGGAAAAATTTTGTATTTTCATCCGAAATACAGTTCTCCAGCTTTGCCTTCTCCAGTACCGCGCAAAACAGGTTCGCACCCCGGATGTCACACGCCCTCATGTCCGCCCCGCGAAGCGCGCTTGCTTCCAGATCAGCTTCCCGAAGCACTGCACCACAGAAAGAACACTGCTCAAACAAGACATTTTTCAGAATACAGCCCGAAAGGTCTGCCCTGTCAAAACAGACATGATGAAACGAAGCACGCGAAAAATCTATCCCCCTGAGATCCATGCCGGATAAGTCCATATTTCTTAAAACGATACCCTGCATATTCCGCCTTCTTTCTAAACTTTTTATTCGTATATATCATACCACATCCTGTCCCATACCCGGTCACTTAAGTCCTGTAGTTAGACAACGAAAACACCATCGTTATAGAAGCACATTTTTGAACACTTTGCACAAAAAGAAAAACATTTCCCTGTTGATATTGTGAATAATGATCCTCTGTGTTATAGTTTATTATATATTTGTTCTGATTACGAAGGGTCACACCTGAGTAAAAAGGCGCACAGACAACATACAAAATGGGTTCCCTTATCACTTTTTGTGGATAATTAGGGGGAAAGTTTACCCTTTGGATACCTGCGCCTTCTGGTGCGGGTATTTTTTATTTCAAGCGAAACTCAATTTTGTTCCCTCGGGCAACGAGGTAAGTGAACAGTAACAAATATTTGACTTGAAAACAAGGAGGTCTTATGGAAACAAGAATCGCTCAGGTAGGAATCATCCTCAACAGTAACGAATCCGTAGATGAACTGAACCACCTGCTCAGCCAGTACGCACAGTATATCATCGGCAGGATGGGGATTCCGTACCGCGAGAAAAACATCTCCATCATCAGCATCGCAATGGATGCGCCGGGTGATATCATCAGCGCCCTCTCCGGCAAGCTCGGAATGCTGCCCGGAGTCAGCACAAAGACGATATATGCAAAAACAAAACAGACAGATTAACAAATGAAGCTCGTTAAATTATTAACTATGCACGTAGTATTTCTAAGGTTTACTACGTCCCCAATGAGGTACTCAAATATGAATAACTTGGTGAATAAATTAGAGCAAACGCAGTCTCTTTCTAAGGAAGAATGGTCTGCTCTTATCCGCGGCCGGACGACCGGAACGGCGGATTACTTGTTTGAACGGGCCCGTAAGGTCAGGCACAGGTATTATCAACACGATGTGTATATCCGTGGACTGATTGAGTTCACAAATTATTGTAAAAATGACTGTTATTACTGCGGTATCCGCAGAAGTAACCGGAATGCGCACAGGTACAGGCTTTCCAAAGAGCAGATTCTGGATTGCTGTGAAACCGGCTACCGGCTTGGTTTCCGGACTTTCGTCCTGCAGGGCGGGGAAGACGGACACTATACGGATGAGATGCTGGCGGATATTGTGAAGACAATCAAGAGCCGGTATACTGACTGTGCCATCACGCTTTCGGTCGGTGAACGTTCTTATGAGAGTTACCGGCTGTTGTTTGAAGCCGGGGCCGACCGGTATCTCCTGCGCCATGAGACTTATGATCCCCAGCATTACAGTAAGCTTCATCCGCAGGAGCTGACAGCCGCCCACCGGCAGCAGTGTCTCCGGGATCTAAAGGAGATCGGATACCAGGTTGGAACCGGATTTATGGTCGGTTCTCCGTGGCAGACGCCAGAAAATCTGGCGGATGATATGCTGTTTTTGAAAGAGCTTAATCCGCAGATGGTTGGGATCGGGCCCTTTATCCCGCACCACGATACCCCCTTTGCAGACCAGAAAGCCGGTACATTGGAATTGACACTGTTTATGCTGGGACTGATCCGGCTGATGCTTCCAAAAGTCCTCCTCCCTTCAACAACTGCCCTCGGCACAATTGCCCCGGACGGCAGGGAAAGAGGGATCCTCGCGGGTGCAAATGTTGTGATGCCGAACCTGTCCCCTACCGATGTCCGGAAAGATTATTTACTCTATGACAACAAAATCTGTACGGGGGATGAAGCCGCCGAATGCAGGGGCTGTATGGAAAGACGGATGAACTCGATTGGTTACAATGTAGTTGTCGCACGCGGGGATTCACTGAATGTGGATACACGGCCGTAAGTGTAACGATATATGACAGCTTTTAAAAAATATTTGAACCCTAATACAATTTTCAATGAAAGATGGAGGTAACAAAATATGTATGATGTAAACTCAAAACATGCGGACGATTTTATTAACCATGAGGAAATCGAAGAAACACTCGCTTACGCAGACGAAAACAAAGACAATGTGGAATTAATCGATGCCCTGATCGAGAAGGCAAAAAAGAGGAAGGGACTTACGCACAGGGAGGCTTCTGTTCTTTTAGCCTGTCAGATTCCGGAAAAGAACGAGGAAATCTTTAAGCTGGCGGAGCAGATCAAAAAAGATTTCTATGGCAACAGAATCGTTATGTTTGCCCCTCTTTACCTCTCCAATTACTGCATCAATGGATGTACATACTGCCCGTATCACAGTAAGAACAAACACATTGCCAGAAAACAGCTTTCGCAGGATGAAATCCGCCGCGAGGTTATCGCGCTGCAGGATATGGGGCACAAGCGTCTCGCACTGGAAGCAGGTGAAGACCCGGTCCGCAATACGATGGATTATTATCTGGAATCAATCAAGACTATTTACAGTATCAAGCATAAAAACGGGGCAATCCGCCGTGTCAATATTAATATTGCGGCAACAACTGTCGATAATTACCGCCTGCTGAAGGAAGCCGGAATCGGAACTTACATCCTGTTTCAGGAGACATATCACAAGGAGAGCTATCTTCAGCTTCATCCGACCGGGCCGAAGCACGACTATGATTATCACACAGAGGCTATGGACCGCGCTATGGAGGGCGGCATCGATGATGTTGGTGTTGGCGTACTGTTCGGGCTGGATAAGTACCGCTACGAATTTGCAGGACTTCTGATGCACGCCGAGCATCTGGAAGCTGCTTTCGGAGTCGGGCCTCATACAATCAGCGTTCCCCGACTGCGCCATGCAGATGATATCGACGCCGATGCATTTGACAACGGAATCGATGATGATACGTTTGCCAAGATCGTAGCCTGTATCCGGATTGCCGTGCCTTACACCGGCATGATCATTTCTACAAGAGAAAGCCAGAAATGCCGTGAGCGTGTACTCCACCTCGGGATTTCCCAGGTCAGCGGCGGGTCCCGCACAAGTGTAGGCGGTTACTGCGAGCCGGAACCAGACGATGAAAAATCAGAACAGTTTGATGTCAGTGACAAACGAACTCTGGATGAAGTTGTGCGCTGGCTGATGGAAATGGATTACATACCGAGTTTTTGTACGGCATGCTACCGTGAGGGACGTACCGGTGACCGTTTCATGTCTTTATGCAAGAGCGGCCAGATCCAGAACTGCTGCCATCCTAACGCACTGATGACATTAAAAGAATATCTGATGGACTATGCATCTCCTGAAACAAAGGCAATCGGTGACAAACTGATCGATAAAGAAGTGTTAAATGTACCTAATGAAAAAGCCCGTGCGGTAGTAGAGGAAAACCTGCGCCTGATCGCACAGGATAACCGCAGGGATTTCAGATTTTAACATATGGTTATAAATTTTGGAATCCAGATTCATAACGACTCTGGATTCTAAATTTTTCAGACAGACTTAAGGAGGTTTTACATGAGCTTAAATTCCACACCCTCATCCGACCGGATCCACATCGGAATATTTGGCAGGCGAAACGCAGGAAAGTCCAGTATTATCAACGCGATAACCGGGCAGAATCTTGCAATCGTCTCAGACATCAAAGGCACAACAACAGACCCTGTGACTAAGGCGATGGAACTTTTGCCTCTGGGCCCCGTTGTCATCATCGACACCCCCGGACTGGACGATGAAGGCGAACTTGGCCTGCTGCGGATCCAGAAAGCCTACCAGGTACTGAACAAGACAGACATTGCCGTACTCGTTATCGATGCATCCGTCGGAATGACTGCGGCAGATGAAAAAATCCTCGGGCGGATACAGAAAAAGCAAATCCCGTATGTCGTCGTATGCAATAAGGCAGATTTGTCTTCCGAAAAACAGCTGGGCAGTCTGTCAGGCACCGCCAAGATTGCCGCCGGCCAGTTTATCGCCGTAAGCACAGTCACTGGGGAAAACATCTATGAACTGAAAGAACTGATTGCGCGCCAGGCCCCCGTTTCCGACGAGCAGCACCGGATCGTGGCTGATCTGATCAGGCCGTCAGATTTCATCGTACTCGTGGTTCCTATTGATAAATCCGCACCTAAAGGTCGTCTGATTCTGCCGCAGCAGCAGACGATCCGCGACATTCTGGATACGGGTGCCGTTTCCATCGTTGTCAGGGACAGCGAGCTGAAAGATACGCTTGCCGGTCTGGGGAAAAAACCGTCCCTTGTCATAACGGACAGCCAGGCATTCGGAAAGGTTTCCAGAGAAGTCCCTGCAGACGTCCCTCTCACATCATTTTCCATCCTCTTCGCAAGGTATAAAGGAAATCTGGAAACCGTGGTACATGGCGCAGGCACGCTGGACGAACTACAGGACGGTGATACAATCCTGATATCCGAAGGCTGTACTCACCACCGCCAATGCGAGGATATCGGCACGGTAAAACTTCCCCTCCTTGTAAAGAAACATACAGGAAAAGAAATAAACTTTGAGTTTACGAGCGGGACCGAGTTTCCTCTGGACCTTTCAAAATACAGAATGATCATCCATTGCGGCGGCTGTACCCTAAACGAGCGCGAGATGAAATACCGTCTGAAATGTGCCGGAGATCAGGAAATCCCGATCACAAACTACGGGATTGCCATAGCTCATATGAACGGGATTCTAAAAAGAAGCATAGAAATGTTTCCAGACCTGTAAATCCACAAAAACAAAAGGCCGGATTAAATCAAAGTAACAGGCATGTGCATCATGCCGAACAAAAATAGCACCAAACCTCCGATAAACAGCATTCCCGATGCGGCCACGAGAAAAATAACGATCCCGGGCTTTCCGCCCGGGAAAAGTTTATCCCGGTATCCCGGCCTGCCGCTGTGAAGAAGATAATTTCCTATGTACAGACACGATGGCGCGGCAGCACACATCATCATATAGAGGCCCGCACTCAGCATAAACGTATAGCTGCCCTGCACCGCCGCCATATTCAATGAACCTTGGGAATCCCACACTCCCAGCTTCTCATATACCCCGCTCATTCCAAACAGCAGGATGATTGGGAGAAGATTATTGATAAAGTGAAAAATACTATTATAGACCATATTTTCACTTTCCAACAGAATATAGGCCATCACTGCACCACCGATCGCTGTCGGCACAAACCGGACCGGGTCCCCGTGGAAAATTCCGAATACCGCTGCACAGACGACGATTGCGGCCCACCTATGTTTTTCCGGATTCATGCTCCGCAAAAAGACGCCCCTGAATATGGCCTCCTCACAGATGGCCGGAGTAACCGCAACAATCAGAAATGCGGCTATAAAGGGAACATTGATCATCTGGGTACTTAACCCGATATTCACATTCAGGATTCGTTCCGGAAAGAAGATACTCAGCAGCAGCACTAATGTCATTTCAATCAAAAGCGCCCCCACCCACATCAGAACCGTACCAAAAATCCCGCCGGCAGACGGCCTTTTCACCGGAAACAGCTGTTTAGGATCTCCCCTGAATACCAGAACGAGCAGCAGCGCCCCGGCAAGCATAAGCCACTCCGCAAGCAGCGTTCCATATAACCCGAAAGGCGCCAGCATCTTCGGCGAAACAACAAAAATGATCAATGCTGCAAAAGCCAGCACGACCAGTCCCTGCCATAGTTTTAATTGTTTATAATTTTTATCCATTTTACCTCCCAACCATAAAAGCCTGACTTCATGATAAACAATTCTGAAAACGGAACGCAAAGGGGTCAGACCCCTTTGCGGAAGGGTCTCCCCCCTCCACTTAAGTATCTGACCTCACGCTCCTGTATTTACAGCCATCATCTTCTTTTTCCGCATTCTGGCCGAACATGGTATCTGCGGTGATCTGTATCTGCTCCTCCACTTTTTCCTCAGGAGGCTTCTCCCGCTTCGGAAATATGATATCCGCCTTGAATAAATCGGCCTCAGTGGATATCTTCAGTGTGCCATACTGCAGCTCTGTAAAGCTCTTTGCGATCGCAAGCCCAAGTCCTGAACCCTCGGTATTTCTTGAGGAGTCTCCGCGGACAAACCTGTCGGTAATCTCTTCTGTATTGAAGTTCAGTTCTGTGGCTGAAATATTCTTCATGGAGATGCGTACCTCCTGATCTGTCTCCTGCATATCGATGTATACCCGTGTATGCGGCATTGCATATTTGGTAATGTTTACGATCATATTTTCAAAAATCCGATAGGTCTTCTGGCTGTCCAGCCAGAGTACGATCTTGTGTTCAGGCAGTTTCCATCTGAAATCCAGATTTGATTCTTTTATCTTATTATCATACTCTAAACCTACCTGTTTAAGCAAGCCCACAATGTCTACATCCATAAAGTTCATGGCGACATTCTTGCTGGCTGCCTTGCTGATCTCGAATAAATCTTCGATCAGGACCTTCAGCCTCAGGGATTTTCTGTCTAATACTTCGATATACTCCTTTCTCTTATCTTCATTCTTCTCATTCTTCAGCAAATCCGTATAGGTGATAATCGCTGTCAGCGGAGTCTTTAAATCATGAGAGACATTTGTGATAAGTTCTGTCTTCATACGTTCACTCTTTACTTCTTCCTCCACCGCCTTTTTAAAGCCATTCTGAATCTTTTTCAGTTCCTCCTCGATCGGGTTGAAGATTCCCATGTCGCCCTCGATCGGTGTATCCAGATCCCCTTCTGCCAGCTGGTTCGTCGCCCGCAATAGCAGCTTATACTTCTTCTGGGTATCGTGGAAATACTTCCTCAGGAATAAAAACAGGACGATGGAATAAATAACCAGTGCCACCATTCCATAATACCAGAGTGCACAAACAACAATCAGAACTGCAAAGTTTATCAGTACAATCTTTAAAATCGTGCGGTTGGTCCGGTCCTGGAAATCCAGATGTATCAGCGCGTTATACTGTTTTTTGAAAAACGCTTTTCCCCTGCTCCAGAGACTGTCTGCCCCATCCTTTACTTTTTTACCATACGCGTCTCCACCTCTTTTCGACCAGCGTATCACTCTCGCACATAATGTCCTCTGCATCCAATACTCCTTTTTCATTGTAAATATAGAACTTAGACAGACAAAGCACCAGAAAACAATACCATATACGAGCAGCCATGCCGCCGCATTTATTACAAATGACAGAATATCCTTTGCGGGATATCCGGCATTGGATGATATCAAAGGGAGCTGGCTGCTGATTGTAAGCCACACTAATTTTGACATCAGATATCCGCTGCCAGTTACAAATCCCATTACGCACAGTACAATTTCAAAAGGTACATTGTTTATCTTCCCCCTGCCAAATGCAAAGCTCTCTTTCACAGTCAGGAATACCGCTGTGAATGCAAGAAGAACAACAAATGCAGTAATAAAGCCGTTATAAGTGATATTCCCATTTAAATCATAGATGTGATATTCCTGGGTAAATTCATTATCATTTAAATAGGCATTCAGATTCTCTTCTGTAAAACCATAAATCACCTGTACTGTGGATGGTTCTGAAATCGACTGCCATTCATTCGCATCCGTCTGTGACTCCAAAAGATATTGTTCCACCTCATACTGTGAGCGGGCATTCAACTGGTTCCCGCCAACTTCGATATCTGTCAGTTCACCGTCTTCATCGAAAGTAAATGCTGCCCTGAACGCATACGGGGTATTATTCCTTTTTCCCAGATCGGCTATCACATCACCGCTGTTCTTATCCAGCAGTGCATCACCACTCCAGTCAAAGATTTCATAATCCATGTATTTGCGCAGGAGATCGAATTGGTCTCCCCCGTACTCCTGCAGTATATATGCTTTGTCCGTTTCTTCATTTACTTCGTTGTATAAAATATAGTTCCCCTCGATCAGCGCTACTGACATATTCCTGAGAGAATCCAGATTGGCATCATTCCCGTCCAGTCCGTCCTGCATCTGATCCGAAAAAACAGGGTATGCCGCAATCATCCCCAGAGAACAGATGAGCAGTACGACCACTGCCAGTATGACTGCCAGCCTATGACTGTTTTTCAATTTTGTATCCAACTCCCCACACCACCTTCAAGTATTTTGGATTCTTTGGATCTACTTCAATCTTCTCACGGATGTTCCTGACATGCACCATGATCGTATCTGTACTGATCGCCTTCTCCTGCCACACTCTTTCATAAATCTCCTCGGCAGAAAATACACGCCCCGGATTCTTCGCAAGCAGCAGCAGAATCTTATATTCTATCGGAGTCATTTTCACCGGATTCCCATCCACCGAAACCTCCACCGTATCTTCGTTTATCTCAAGCCCGCCGATCACATGCACATTTTCCTTCGGTTCCAGTTTTTCCATAAACCGCCTGTAACGCCGAAGCTGTGAATTTACTCTGGCCATAAGCTCCATCGGCGTAAAAGGCTTCGTCACATAATCGTCGGCGCCAATATTCAATCCCATAATCTTATCTACTTCTTCTGATTTTGCGGAAAGCATAATCACCGGGAAATCGTACTTCTCCCGCAGTTTCATCGTCATGCGGATTCCATCCATTCTCGGCATCATAACATCTACAATAGCAAGATGGATTTCTTCCCTCTCCATCACTTCAAGCCCTTCCACACCATCTGCCGCCTGAAACACCTGATATCCCTGGCTCTGCAGGTAAATCTGTACACCTTCTCTGATCTCTTTGTCGTCTTCTACAATTAAAATATGATTTGTTTCCATCTCTTCCTCCCTGGTATATATTAAATGAGTATTTATGCTGAAAGTACTTTCAGCAATTCAATGATGTCTGCAGAGGGGTCTGACCCCTTTGCTTAGATTTCTTTTACCAGTATACCACATTCTGGTGCATTTGCACTTGTAGGAAGCTCCGGAATATGCTTTTTATCAACTTCTCCATAGTTATGGGCAGCTACTGTTACGGTAGAAAACGGAAGCGGTATCACGTATTTATCCCATCTCCAGCCCAGACGCAGCTTGGAGGAATAAGATACGGATATGCCGACAAAATCCTCCTGTGCCTGCTCTGACAAGTAGAATGCCAGTTTCTTCGGCTCATGTCTTGGTCCCAGCGGTCCGTCCAGTGCAACTGCAATGGAACGTGTCCTTTCATAAGCATTCTGTAAAATTCCTTTCAATGCACCGAAACTTGCGAAGCCGTCCGGAACCCTGAGTGCACTGCCGCCGCAGCGCTTTATCATCTTTTCTATATAATCGCCCCTTGTATCTGCGGTCACAATCACATCTACCGGGCTGGTCTGCTTTGCCAGCTCCGCGAGCACGAGATTCATAAAGAAACTGTCTTCATGCCAGAAACCGAATATCTGGCTGCCCCCGCACATGGAATTTTCGGCCCACTGTACGTTTACCGTTTTTTCAAGAAGCTTTAAATAACCTGTAAATAGATGCACTAAGATTTCCTGCCCAATTTGTCTCATTCTCATATTCTCTTCCCTCTTCTTTTCTCTGATTGATACACTGTGTGTAAAGCAGTTCCTCATATACTGCCAGGCTGGATGAGCGGAAACCGGCTGCTGTTATCTCTGCCTGCTGTTTTAATTTCTGATACCGTTCTTCATTCAGCGCTTCTAGAACTTTTCCCGTCCATTCTTCAATATCTTCATTCGTCATATAACCGTTCTTCCCATCTGCCACGATATCTTCCACACCGGTTGCCTTAACCGCGACTACCGGATTCCCGGCTGCAAAAGCCTCTGCCAATACGATTCCCTGTGTCTCTGATTTTGATGCAAAAAGGAATAATTCACAGGCATTCAGATAATGCTTCATTTCTGTATTTTCTACATTCCCGACAAATACAACTTCTTCAGAAATACCAAGTTCTGCCGCCATTTCTTCTAACTCGTCCCTCATGCTTCCTTCGCCGATAAGGAGCAGTCTGAAAGATTCGTCCATTCTCTCTTTCAGCCTTGCAATTCCTCTTAACAGGAACTTCGGATTCTTTTCCGCCTCCAGACGGGATACCGAACAAAACAGATGCTTTCTTCCCTGAAGGTACTTTTCCCTCAGTTCTGCCGACTTCTCTTCATCTTTAATATAAAATGAATCTTCCAGCCCTGTCGGGAAAACAGCCGTGGGAGTCTTTGTCCCGCCTTTTCTCATAGCCTCCTGCATGCTGGCCGTCGGCGCAAGTATCAGGTCACACTGATTCGTAAACCATTTCATATATCCGGGTACTAGCTTTTCCTTCCCAAACCTGTAAACATTTTGCCTTGCAGCGCTTCTTTCCTCCACATTTTCAAAAAGACGTATATAATGCAGATAATCTTCGTACTTCGTATGGTAGGTATAGATTACCGGGAGATTATATCTTTTTCCAAGGTACAGGGCCATCGGTCCTACATACATCGGGTGGTGCACATGGATGCAGTCAAATTTCTCTGTTTCAAATGCTTCGAGAATCTCTCTGCTTATCATACGCGGATATACCATTCCGTTATCCATCTTCCGCCTGCTGGTCCGGTACCGGATAACGTGTTCCTCACTGTACTCGTCACAATCCTGTGGTAACTCCTTATATTCAGGGGCAAAAACCATCACCTGATGTCCGAGCTTTGCCAGTTCCTTTGCCTGCCTCTCTACCGAGATCGGCACGCCGCCTACAAATGGTTTATAATTATTCGTCAACATTGCAATCCTCATTGTTACTCCTCCTTTATCCCAAAACCTTTATAGCTGCTTCACCGAAGAAATACCCGGCCCCTACAAATACCAGGTTCCATATAAAGATCCCCATTGCCGAGCTTATTGTATATTTCATAAAATCCATTTTTACCATACCTGCCGGGATAGAAATGATCGTCCTTACCATTGGGAGCAACTTGCTGACAAAAACACCGGTGCTTCCCTTCTCACGGATCATCTCCATCTTATTTTCAATCACGGCCTGCTGTTTTGGGAACTTTTTAAAATAGAACCCCATCACTTTCGGTCCGCCCAGTCTTCCAAGAAAATATAAAACCCAGCTTCCGGTCAGCCCTGCTGCCAGAGTCAGTATCATCACGACCGGAAAACTAATTTCTCCTTTCGCCGCCCAGATTCCCGCCAGCGGCATTATCAGGCCTGCCGGAAATCCCGGGAGGTTCATATACTCCAAAAGGACAATCAGGTAGATAAAAAAGGCACCATACTGCAAAAAATATTGAGTTAATGTTTGGATATTCATAGAATCAGCCTCCTTTAACTGTTTATAGAATAAAACAGATTTCTAAAGGAGGCTTACATAAGAATCAAAAGAATTTCTTAACAAGTTATAAGAATTTATGAATCGTGTGCCATCTTCCAGAACACAGGTATATAAGAAACAAAAGAGAAAAGCATCAGCGCCCCGCAAAGGGCAATCATTCCATTCGCCGCGCCCATCGGGATCTGCGGAAACAGGATCAGGATGAACATAACCACATACAGGACAGCCGTACAGACTTTCCCGAACCATTTTGCCCCGTCCAGCATTTTTCCTCTGCGAAGCATAACAATTCCCATGATGGCCATGAATCCTTCTTTTACAATGAACAAAATAATCAAAGGTATCATCCAGCGGAACCGGAAGGAAAGTGCCAGTACGATCGCTCCCTGTGTCAGCTTATCCGCAATCGGGTCCAATGCTTTGCCGACCTTCGTAATCATATGGAATTTGCGAGCCACAAAACCGTCCAGAAAGTCAGTAATGCCCGAAATCCCTATGATGACCGCTGCCGCGTAGTAATCGTTGATTGTCTCTGCTGTTACATATCTCCACACAATAAACGGAATCAATATGATTCTGAAATAGCCCATTAAGTTAGGTATTGAAAATAATTGTCTGCGGATCGGTGTATCTTCATTCATCTTCTGACGCTCCCTCTTGTAATGCCTTTGTCTTTTGCTGCACCTTATCGCTCGTTTCTAAGCGTGGGGGATATCTGTAAATTCGGAAATCTCCCTGCTGATCGTACACAGGTCTTCTGTACTCAGATCATGGATGTCTTCATGTCCCGTGATTCTGGCGAATGTCTTCAGTTCCTCAAAACTGCACGTTAAAAAGTTTCCAACCCTTCTCGATGCAGCATCTACTTTCAGTCTTTCCCGCAGTTCCGGATTCTGTGTCGCAACGCCTACCGGGCAGTTGCCGCTTCCGCATATACGGTACTGCTGGCATGCCGCAGCGATTAATCCTGCGGAAGCAACAGCCACGGCATCTGCCCCCATTGCAATCGCCTTTGCAAAATCAGAAGATACGCGGAGCCCCCCGGTAATCACAAGACTGATATCTTCGGCGCCGTGCTCGCGCAGATACTTCTTTGCACGGTACAGGGCATAAATAGTCGGAACACTCGTTGCATCACGCACAAGGCGCGGACTTGCACCTGTGGCGCCGCCGCGGCCGTCAATGGTAATAAAGTCCGGCTCAGCATACACGCAGTACTCAAGGTCCTTCTCCAGCTTTCCCGCCGCAATCTTGATTCCAACCGGCCGGCCGTCTGACGCAATGCGCAGTTGTGTGACAAGATCTTTTAGGTCTTCCTTGGAATTGACCTCTTCAAATTTTGAAGGGCTGATCACATCCTTGCCGAGCGGTTTGTTTCTGACCGCCGCAATCTCAGGAGTAACCTTTTCTCCCGGAAGGTGGCCGCCCATGCCGGGCTTTGTCCCCTGCCCGATCTTCAGTTCGATCGCATCGGCATTGCGCAGGTTCTCAGGTGTCACGCTGTATTTATTCGGAACATATTCGAATATGTACTTATGTGCCGCTTCCATTTCCTCCGGCAGAATACCGCCCTCGCCGCTGCACATTGCCGTCCCTGCCAGGGCCGATCCTTTTGCCAGCGATATCTTCGTCTCTCTGGAGAGCGCACCAAACGACATGTGGGAAATATATACAGGCCCGTCCAGCACCATCGGCTTCTTCGCATTCTTACCGATCACAGTCTTAATATTAACTTCTGCATGTTCATCCAGCGGAGGAGGATTCAGCTGTGCCCCCAGCAAGAGGATATCATCCCAATTCGGCATCGGCATCTTTGTCCCCATCGCCTCGATGATGGATTTTCCGCTCACTGCCATCTGGTGGATCTCTTCCATATACCGGCAGGAATCATCCTTTCTGTAGAACTCCGGGGAATAAGCGAGAGGGTCCTGCTCTTTCTCAACGGACGGAATCTCATGTTCCTTTTTCTCCTCTTCTCCCTCTTCCTTCTGGAATACACGTACCGGCTGTCTGCACACCGGACATGCCGTCAGCTCAGAAAACGGAACCTCTTCTTTCTCCTCATCATAAATGAATCCACATACTCCACACTTAAACTTTGCCATGCCGTATCCTCCTTTTACCAAATGTAATCTGCATCATATTGATTTCATTATAAACCCGGAAAATCATAAGGTCAACAAAAACAGGAATAATTCTTATTTTCAAATATAACATCACTGCTCTTCTGTAAATACGAATCAATCACTTTATCGTTCCCGATGCCGTGCAGCTAGGGACACGGCACGGTGTGAACAGTAGCGGTCAGTTCCGCCCCTCCCTCTTCATACCACTTCTGCACAAATTCATCAAAATAATTAAGCGGCTTCTCACCGCAGATAATCTGCAGGAATGTTTCGGTTTCCAGCCTTTTCAAATGATGCGGAATCTCCCCGTCTGCATCCCCCATCGGCAGCGGCAGCGTCCCCCTTCCTGATTCGGACAGCAGGCTGACCGCCTGAATCCGGGATGCATAGGCCGCCCATGCATTTACAGTCGTCAGCGTTCCGTTCATATAGGATTTACTTGTCTCATAATAAGCTCTCTCCATCCCGTTTAGTTCCTGAACGCGCATCTCCCCATCCATCACCTGTTTGATATTCGCAGTTGTCCGGTAAAGGCCGTCCCAGTAATCCACATTGATATTCATGGGCCGGGCAGTAGGGTCTACATTCATGGAGAAATAATCATTAATATCGTGGGCATTGAGATCCTCATACCTCGTATAGTCAAAGAGGACACTCACATACTTCCCTACTACCTCCGGATGTTCATAGCCCTTCCTCACAACCACATACTGCCAGTCGTTATAAGACTCCAGCACAGCTTTTTTCTGCCCACTTAAGAGATAGGGTTTCCAGACTGCTGCTCTGTTCCCTTTGCTTGTCGTGCTCAGCGGATTGTTTGGCGCCCACCAGTAACCGAACAGGGCGCCGCACTTTCCTTCCGCTACCATCTGGTCCAGATTCTCCGTACTGCGCAGGAGGAACCGCGGGTCAAGTATCTTCTCTGTATACAATTCGTGCATATAGCCAAGGGCCGCTTTTGTCTCTTCCATCACAGAACCATAGACGACATTTCCCGTATCATCCAGTGTCCATTTGCCCGGGACTGCACCGAACTCTGTGAAAATCGGGTCCGCCCCGTAAGTCGAACTGCTCCCTGAGATCAGCTCCGTGCTGCAGGCCAGCCCCACAGTACTGTTGTCCCCTGCCATGTCCTCTTCCACAAAACGCCGGGCAATCTCCATCGCATCTTCCATTGTCTCTGGTTCCGGAAGGCCGAGCTCCTCGATCCAGTCGGCGCGCATCCAGAGCAGCATCGTACCGTGGTCAATTACCGTATCCGGAAATGCATACAGCTTCCCGTCAAATGTTGCCGAACCAAGAAGTCCGTCCCCGTAGCTTTCATACATTTCCTTAATACGGTCTGTTGTGCATTCCTCGTATACCTGGGATAAATCCTCGATCATCCCCCTGTCTGCCAGACGTTTCAGGGTGTCACGCCCTTTAATGACCAGCACATCAGGAATATCGTTGTCCTCGATAGCCATCTCCACCGCCTGTTCATATGTAGAACCATCCTCCAGTTCAAAAACATCCTTATTCTGGATATTCAGCATCTTTTTTAAATACTGGGTATATGCATTGTCCTCATAGGTCGCCCCGACGGGAAGATTAGCGTGATTCGCCCCTGATATTTTCCCCAGTGTATAAGTAACCGTTTCGGGATATTTGCCATACGGTGTGTGGATAGCCTCCACCATCTGGACGGAATCCTTTTTTTCCTGTTCTGTCCTTGATGCGGCCGGAACATCAGCCTTTGAAGCTGTACGTTCCTGTCCTTCCGATTTTCCACAGCTGCCCAGCAAAAGCGCAGCCAGCCCCGCAGAAATAAAACACTTGGTCAGCAGGGATTTCCTCAAGCGCTTCTTACACCTTTTTTTCCTCATGCCGTCTCAATCCCGCTCCTTTCCTGTGGTTCGTCTATCTGTTTTGGAATACAGATCTCCACGCTGGTCCCTTCCCCTTCCCTGCTTTCAATCGTCACACTGCCCTTCTCTTTATAAAGCAGTTTAATCCTGTCATATACATTATGTACGCCGTATCCGGGAGACTGATATCCCAGAATCTGTTCTGCCTGTTCCTTTGGCATCCCATTTCCGTTATCTCTGACAATAAACGACAGCATGTCCTGTTCTTCCTTCACGATAATCCACAACTGCCTGTCATCCTTTTCCGAAGGGTCCAGACCGTGGTCGATCGCATTTTCAACAAGCGGCTGGAGAATCAGTTTCGGAATCTCACAGCCATATACCGCCTCATCCACGTCCTCGATTACCCGGAAGCTATTGTCATGCATGATCAGCTGAATCCGAAGATAGGCACGGATATTGTTCACTTCACTCTCAACCGTAGTCATCGTTTCTCCACGGTTCAGACTTGTCCGGTAATAGGTGGACAGGTCTAATGTAACCCTGCTGATGTCATCCTCACCTGCCTCGATTGCCTTCCAGTTGATGATAGACAGCGAGTTATACAGGAAGTGGGGATTAATCTGCGCCTGAAGCGCACGCATCTCTGTATGCTGGAGTTCGATCTTTGCCTCGTATACCTCTGAAATCAGCTTATCAAGCTCATCCATCATGCGGCTGAAAGAACGGATCAGCGTCCCGACTTCATCCTTAGAGTCACTGTGCACAGTTACCTTGCGGAATCCCAGATGTACCTGGTTCATATTTTCTGTCAGGCGTTCCAGACAGGACACAAGCCTTTTGGAAAAGAAATAACTAAGCGCCGCAAGCAGGATAATGCAGATTCCGATAATGGGAATGTTGCGCATAACCAGAAGATATGTGGATTTCGTAATGATTTTTTCCGGGCGGTATATGCAGAACGTCCAGTCTGTATTGGACATCTTCTGCTCGGAACAGACGTAATTCTCACGGAGGTATTCCAAAGACTCAGCCTTCTCTGGCCGGTAGTCCGGTTCCATCGAATAACTGGAATAGACGACATTTCCCTCCGCGTCAAACACAAGTCCCCCCGTATTGTCCTTCAGCAGGTTGCTGAAGGGCTCCAGTACTTTCGCATAGTCCAGACGCATCTCAAGGACCGCCGAGATATCCTCATTCCCGTAGAACTTCCTCGCGGCCACGATCTCACGGTCGGCCCCCCTCTTCACAAACCATTCCAGAAGGCTGCGTCCTGTCAGCCGTGAATACCATTCCTGATCACGGATCTCAGACATCGGAATCAGGGTAGTCCCGTGCGCCACCTCGATATTGTCGGAATATATTGTGATCCCCTTGATTTCCTGATGGTAAACAAGCGGCATCTCAAGGAGAGGGTCAACGACATCCGTATAGCGGATATAGGTTTCATAGTCCCGGCTCTCCTTCTGGCTCAGGACATTGCGCAGATCCTGGGAATACGACAGATAATCAATCAGGTTCTCATAGATCTGCACCTGGTTCTCGATGCTCTCCACGGCCTGGTTCACTGACTTATCCATACTGTCAGTCTCCCGCTCCTTCAATTGCCTGATCATGCCCGTCTGCATGTAGGCAACAATGATAATAACCGGCAGAATCCCCGCCGCGATCGTAAGCAGCGCAATCTTGTAGCGGTATTTTAAATCTTTATACTTCTGAAGTATTTTCCTGTTCATTCGCATCTCCCCGCCTGCAGGATTCCGGCGAAGTCCCGAAGAACTCCCGGAAACTCCTGCAGAAATAAGACGTATTTGAAAATCCCACCGACTTTGCAATCTGCGTAATCTTCATGTTTGTATCCTGCAGCATTTCCTTTGCTTTGTTCATCCTCACGTCCCTTATAAAACGGTTCAGGTTCATCCCGGTCTCTTCTTTGAAAACTGCACTTAAATAACCGGCGGACAGGTAAACCTGTTCGGCCAGCATCTCCACACTCAGGTTTTTATCATAGTTATGGTAAATATAACTTTTCACCTGCGTGATTTCTCTCCTGAATCCTTCATTCGTCTCCTGCTGGTAAGCCTCCAGTTCCCGGATCGACTTCTCGGTAATATCCAGCACCTCACGGATTGTCTTGCAGCGGTACAGCCTGTCCACGGTTTTGGACAGTTCCTTTTCTGCATCAGAAGACATGGCCTGAAAGATTTCTTTCACAATGCTTGAAAAGACAAATTTTACATACATCTCTGAAAACTGCTTCTCCGTGCGGTACTTCTGTTCGAGCCTGTGAAAATCCTGCCGCAGGTGCGTCATATCTTTATATTTGATATCCTCTGAAATGCTCCCGAGGATTTCTGCATCCTTCACGGCCGCCGTACTAACATCTTCCTGCTCCTGCCCCACAGTGAACACATGCTGCTTCGGCTGGTAGAACTGCTCCTCCAAAAGTTCTTCCATCCGCTGGAACTGTCCGGGCAGCTTCGAGGTATCCCCTGTCTCTTCACTGATCACAAAATAGCACTCCGTATCGTAACGCTGGCGGAAGAACTGGTACATCTGGTTCGCAAGCATTTCATAATCCGCGTACTTCTCCCTGAATAAAAAGAGGGACTCATTCGAATTCAGGTTCAGGTAAAAAAAGGCCCTGCCGGTCTGCTCTTTCAGGCTTGAAACGAAATGCTCCTCCTCTGTCTCGAAAAAATTATCGGAACTCGCCGCAAGAATCATCCTCACATATCCATCGAGCTCCCCGCCCGCTATTTCATCCAGTTTCCGTTCTTCCTCCTCATTTCCCGTATAGAGATAATTCAGCAGAAAATACTTCTTCAGATAACTTTCTTCCACAGTCCGCTTTTTCTCCTGTTCGAACCGTGCCTTAAGCTTCTCTGTAATCCTTGTAAATGTTTTATGAAACTCCGCGGGGTCTACCGGCTTAAGGACATAATCCACAACACCGTACCGCAGTGCATCTCTTGCATATGTAAAATCGTTATAGCCGCTGAAGATCACGATCTCCATATCGGGATACATCTCCCTCGCCTTCTTCGTCAGCTCCAGTCCGTTCATATAAGGCATCTTGATATCGGAAAACAAAATATCAACCGGCCCTGCGCTCAAAATCCCAAGGGCCGCCTTCCCATTTTCCGCCTCCAGGATCTCCAGTTCTTCTTCCTCCCGTTTCAAAAGAAATTTGATTCCGTTTCTCTCCAGTTTCTCATCGTCTACAATCAATATCGTAATCATTTCCCATTCCCTTTTACATGTCCGAAAACAGCAGTATTCCTCTGCCACACCTGACAGAAGAATACTGCTGCTTCCATATTAACGAGTCCCTTTTATTGTAAATCATATAACTCAGGATTACAAGCTTATTAGCCCTTCACTGCCCCTGCGACAACGCCTTCAATGATATATTTCTGGCAGGCAAGGTAGAAAATGATAATCGGCACGATCGCCAGTACGAGTGTCCCCATCATTGCCCCCATATCTACAGAGCCGTACCCTCCTTTTAAGTACTGCACCGCAATCGGAATTGTCTTATACTTCCTTGTATCCAGTACAAGTGACGGGAGAAGGTAGTCATTCCAGATCCACATGGCCTGCAGGATGGTGACTGTAACACAGGTCGGTTTCGTGACAGGCATAACGATCCTGAAAAATGTCTGGATCGGCGTACATCCGTCCATCATTGCCGCTTCCTCGATCTCCAGCGGGATGGATTTCATAAACCCGGTAAACATAAAGACCGATAGTCCCGCCCCGAATCCCAGATAGATAATAATAATCCCCCAAGGATTTCCCAGTTTGAGCATGTTTGCAATCTTGGACAGTGTATACATCTCCATCTGGAACGGCACGATCATCGCAAACAGACACATCAGATACAAGATCTTGGTAAACTTCGTATGCACTCTGCTGATATACCATGCACACATTGAGCAGCAAAGTATAATCACAGCTACCGAGCCGATTGTGATAAACAAACTCCAGCCGAATGCCTCGAGCAGGCCAGTTTTTTCGATACCGCGTACATAGTTCTCCAGACCTACAAACATATTGTCCGTCGGGATCTTAAACGGGAATTTACTGATATATGCCTTCTTCTTAAAAGAATTGAGAATAACCAGCGCGATCGGATATAAGTACAGCAGGCTGATGATTGTAAATATCAGTGTCAAGAGCCATCCGTGTTTCGTTTTTCTTGGATTCATTACTGCTGCACCTCCTTCGACCTCGTCAGTTTATTCTGTAAGACTGCAATGACACCTACAATGATGAAGAATATAACGGCTTTCGCCTGTCCGACGCCTTCATACCCGGTCCTTCCATAGAATGTATTATAGATATTCAGGGCGAGCAGTTCAGACATCTTGGACGGAGCACCGTTCGTCAGTGCCAGGTTCTGGTCAAAGAGCTTGAATCCGTTTGTCAGCGTCAGGAATGTACAGATCGTTATCGACGGCATAACCATAGGAATTGTAACGCTCTTTAAAATCTGCCGTGGGCTTGCGCCGTCAATCTTGGCCGCCTCGATCAGTTCCCCCGGTATGTTCTGGATACCGGAAATGTAAATAATCATCATGTATCCGACCTGCTGCCAGCACATCAGGATTACCAGCCCCCAGAACCCGTAGACGGATGAATATGTCAGTGTCCGCTCAAACTTTGCCAGAATACCGTTCAGCAGCAGCTGCCAGATATACCCGAGCACGATACCACCGATCAGGTTCGGCATAAAGAAGACTGTACGGAAGATATTCGTCCCCTTAATTCCTTTTGTCAGAAGAAGCGCCACCGCAAAAGCAAGCACGTTTATAAGCAGCACGGATGCAACCGTGAACAGCGCCGTATACCACATCGAATGCAGAAAGGTCGGGTCATCCAGTATCTTAACATAGTTCTTCAAACCGACAAATGTTCCGTCCGTCACCGTTGTAAACTTACAAAAAGATAAATAGATTCCCAGCAAAAACGGGGCTATGAATCCAATTGTAAATGCAATCAGTGTAGGAAGTACAAACACCGGAAAATATTTCTTTATCGCTTTTTCCATCTTCTCACTCCTCACTTAGATAAAAAGCTCCGCCAGAACTGCCGGAGCTTTTTTTGCTATGCTATATCTTCAGATCTACTCGTTTGCTGCCTTGTATTCTTCAGCCCAGCCGTCAACGAATGCTGTCTTCACTGCATCCCATTCTCCGGTTCCCTGTGCGTATTCCAGAAGAGCGCTTCCCACATTATTCTTCCAGTTTTCGGAAGGCATTGTTGTGAAATTCCAGCTTACAGGTGTTTTGCCTGCTTTTGTGTACTCGTCGTTTGCTTCTACAAGCGGATTGGATGGAAGGTAATCATCAAAAGTAGTAAACGGTGTTACGAATCCCATCTCAGTTGACAGAGCTTCGCGTCCTGCATCGCTCTCAACTACCCATTTCATAAAGTCCAGAGTTGCCTGAATATCTTCTTCGGATGCATTCTTGTTCACGCACCAGTAGTTTTCAGAACCTGTACAGAGTCCCTGGTCTTCCTCGCCTTTTGCACCGATGTAGATTGGAAGCATTCCAAGGTCTTCATCTGCTACTTCATTGTCTTTAATATCATTATAAGCCCATGTACCATTCTGATAGAATACAGCCTCACCGAGTGCAAACTCAGATGCCGCATCATCACCTGTCTTAGAAGAAATCAGGTTTGGTTCACATGTTGAATCTGTGATATAGAGATCCCAGATATTTTTGTAGTTATCCAGATATGTTCCTTTAATCGCATCTGTAGATGTGATTCCTTCATCCTTATATTCGTAATAAATCGGCAGGTTAGCCAGATGAGTCTTGAATCTCCAGTCAGAGGAAGAATCCATTCCTGCTGATGTAAACGCGCCTTCTACACCCAGATCATCCTTATGTGCCTGAATGCCGTCTGCAACTTTCTTAAGAGCATCAAAGCTGTTGAGGTCATCAATTGATTTCACTTCCGCATCTGGCAGTTCAAAATATTTATTCAGCAGTGCTTTGTTGTAGATAATGCCGTAAGTCTCGATTACATATGCGATTCCTTTGACTTCATCGCCTTCCTTCAGTACATAATCATCACTCTGTACATCTTTATAAACATCGCTGTCTGCAAGATCATAGCAGTAGTCTTTCCATGTTGCCAGACCTACCGGACCGTTTACCTGAAATAACGTAGGAGCTTCGTCCTTGGCCATTTCAGATTTCAGCTGTGACTCGTATGTTCCTGAAGCTGCTGTCTGTACATCTACCTGTACCCCGGTTTCATCCGTATATTGCTTCGCGAGGTCAACCCACTGGTCTGCCTGCTCCGGCTTGAAGTTCAGATAATACACCTTTCCGCTTCCGCCGCCCTTATCATCTGTTTTGGCTTTCTCCTCCCCGCCTTTACTTCCGCATCCTGCAACAAGGCCCGCTGCCATTGCCGCTGTCAACAGAACTGCAATCAATCTTTTCTTTTTCATAGTTTCTTCCTCCTTTTGATAAAACCTATGTTGTATCTGTTGAGTTCATTATAAGAAAATTCATCAAATCAGGATATAATAAAAAATTCAGAAACATGTTCAATTTCCATGAACCTGTTTCTGAACTCTTATTTCCGCCCGCCATTTAATATATCATCGATGATTCTAGATGCCTCACTTTTCGTAATCGTCTCCGGATCCCATTCCAGAGTTACGCCATTGTTGCGGATGAGGCGTTTCAGGAATCCGATCTGCTTGGGTGTTGCGGCCGTCTCCTTTTTCAGTTTATAATTCAGGGTTACCGGCTGAAACAGCTTCGGCTCCTTCTCCTCGAAATAGTGCGCCAGCGTCTGGTAAAGCTTCGCCGTAGCCAGTGCGTCATGATACGCCCGGTGTGCAGCCTGATTGTCGATATGGTAATAGTCACACAGGCTTCCAAGGCTTTTGGACTCCATATCCTTATGCACCTTGCGGGCAATCTTCAGTGTGTCAATTCCTTCTCTTTCAAAAGTAAGCCCTTGGGAAAGCGCGCAGACCTTCACGAAACTATAATCAAAGATCACGTTATGCCCGATCAGGATATCCTCCTCACAAAACTCCAGAAAATCCCGGACCACATCCTTACTGCATCTTGCGCCGGATACCATGCCATTCGTAATTCCCGTCAGATTCGTGATCACGGGTGATATCTCCTCCTTCGGGCATGCAAACTCCATGAAACGATCCTGTACCCTGCCATCCCGTACTTTCAGCGCCCCGATCTCTATAATCTCATTCTGGTCAGGACGAAGCCCTGTTGTCTCCAAATCAAATGCGATATATGACCTTAACATGTCTCTCCTTCCTTTAACAGCGAAAGAACATCCAAAAGCGTATCATACCGGTGCCATGCCATGTTCAGAATCTCCTGATCCGGCTCTACCAGATCTGGTATGATGACAGCCCTCATTCCCGCAGCCACAGCAGAACGGATCCCCGACGGAGCATCCTCCAGTGCCAGTGCATGCTCCGGGGAAACACCGATTTCGGCGCATGCCTTCTGGTAAATCTCAGGGTCTGGTTTGCCGGCCGAAACCATATCTCCGTAAACCGCACCGTCAAAATACTTTAAAAGGCCGTGCTCTGCCATCAGGCTTGAGGCATGGGCCTTTCTGGAAGAAGTTGCAAGAGCGGCCTTATACCCCTCTTCCTTCGCGAATCTCAAAAGCTCTTCTACTCCCGGTTTTACCTCAAGCCCTTCCTCGTCCACGATCTGGTGGTACTTTTCACGTGTCAGGACAGAAAACCTGTCCATCGGGAAGTCCGGGCATACATGTTCCCGGAAATACGCTTCCCTACGCTTCACATTGAACCCGATCGTATTATAAATATGTTCGCCGAACCTTTCATACCCCAGCACTTCACCCGCATAATCCCAGGAGCGCTGGACGACTCTCTCGGAATTGAAAATGAGCCCGTCCATATCGAAGACAAGCCCATATATAGGTGTTTGAAACTGATTACTCAAAATAAATCCCTCTGCCTGTACAATCATTAATATAAGTGACAACCGCTTCCAATTTCCCCACTGCAGTTTCCATTTCTTCCAGCTCTTCCCCGCGGAGGTCCTTTGAAACAAGAGATTTCTTTACATCCTTAAGCATATGAATAAGTTCCTGATTTTTACTGGCCATAATGACTTCTCCCTTCGTGCTTGTCTGATTCTGTATATTACTGTTCTCTGAAAACAATCTTTCCGGTCTTCGCGTCCATGCTCTCCACAATCGCCAGAGATTCCAGCTGGAATCCCAGATTACGGATACTGCGCCCGCCTGTCTGGAAGCCCTTTTCCACTGCGATCCCGATTCCTTCCACCGTGGCACCGGCTGACTGCACGATCTGGATCAGCCCCTGCAGTGCACATCCATTTGCAAGGAAGTCATCGATAATCAGTACATGGTCATCCGGTGACAGAAACTTCTGCGCCACAATCACATTATTTTTACATTTATGTGTAAAAGATTCTACTTCAGCCACGTACATCTCACCTTCCAGATTGATGCTCTTTGCCTTCTTGGCAAACACAACCGGAACATGAAAATGCTGTGCCACGACACATGCGATGCCAATACCCGAAGCCTCGATTGTTAAAATCTTATTGATCGGTTTATCCGCAAAACGCCTCTTGAACTCTTTTCCCATCTCGTCAAACAGATCGATGTCCATCTGGTGGTTCAGGAAACTGTCGACTTTCAGTACATTTCCTTCTTTCACAATCCCGTCTTTTAAAATTCTTTCCTCTAAAATATTCATCCCTGCGGCTCCTTTTGTTCTTTATCCCTGCTTTACTTTAATATCTTAATATCCTTTTCCGGCATGTTGGCCTGTACAATCTCCAAAAGGCCCTGCTCATCAAATGCCTTCCTTGTCATAACAAGGGCATACTGCCTCTCATAATAAAACCCGGCGGCCTTTTTCGTAATCCGTACTTTCCTGATCTCTTTCCATGTGAAAAACTTTTTATTCTTGTTCTGTATCACGGCAATCCCCCGGTCTGAGACAGAAAATGTAACAGGCTCGCGGTAAATCTGATTATTCCTCATCTGCCTTGCCGCATCAGTCCTCAGCTGAAACGGCGTGGAAAAAGCCATTGCAGCGGCAATTACGATCAGTGCAATCATCCAGCTTATACTGATTCTCCCAACCGCATACATCACCACCCCTGCTATCAAAAATGCAATGGAAAAAACAATGGAAAAAATTCCGGTTAATCCCGAATAGGAGTGGTGCAGCATAAAATCATACAGTGAATCTTTCGTCATCTGCATCTTAAATTTCTTTTCTCTGTTCCCCATGATAAAATAACCTCTCTTTTAATTTTCTTCTTCATCCTTATGGAAGATCTCAAAGACCTTGCGCAGAAGATAAGAATTCAGCCATGTGACCAGTGACACCCCTATCACGATCCAAAGCGCAATCCCTATCATCAGGGTACTTGTATTCAGAAATGTCAGAATCACAGGCCCCGCCGTTATCACGAGCATAAGCAGTGTATAAGGCAGTTTTGCCACTGAAAGTATCAGGGCGTTCTTAAATGTATTCCGAATCGAGTTCTCGTAACGGGCAGTCAGCGGGAACACATAGATTACTACGCAGAGCCATACAATGCTGAATATAATAAAAATACTCTGGAACACGGTCCTCATCGTAGACGACATTCCCGCAGCCACTCTGGAGTCAATTCCGATTATAATACCGAGTACGGCCAGAATCAGCCAGATAAGCGTACTCTTTTTAAAGTTCTCTTTAAAAGCCCCCAGAAACCCTTTTACAATATAACCTTCTTCATTCTTTACGACCTTCAGCATCACCGTATAAAGTGCCGTGGTTGACGCCCCTATCGTCACAAGCGGGATGGAACATACGACCCAGAGAATATTCAGCAGCATAAAATCACAAAGTCTGCCCAAAGCCCGCATTACTACATTATCTGTCCAATTCATGTTACTCCTCTTTTCTTGCTGTACTATACTTTCTGTTTCCATATCTGTCCGTAATTTAGACAAAATGGAATTCCGGCACACCTTGTCGAATCACGCCGGATTTTGAAACATAAAACAATTATACTTGAAAAGGCCAAAGGACACAACACACATTTCAAGAAATTTTTTATCTAGATACTGATAGCCGCTCTGCCTGTAAATCATAAGATTTAAGGGCCGGGCGGCTATTACCTTTTATTCCTATTGTATTGGCTCAAAATCGGAGGCCGGGTGCTTGCAGATTGGACATATAAAATCGGCCGGAAGTTCTTCCCCCTCATATACATATCCGCAGATCTTGCAGATCCACCCCTTTTTCTTCACCGGCTGCGGAGCCGGCTTGATATTCTTGTGGTAATAAGTATATGTTACCGATTCGGCATCTGACAATACTTCCGCATCTGTAACATCTGCAAGGAACATCGTATGGCTTCCCAGATCTGTTTCAGAAATTACTTTTCCTGAAATATATCCGTTCACCATATGGTCCGGATAAGCGATCCCGTTCGCTGCACGTGAAAAGGCGAAATCTGCCATCTTGTCAACATCTCTCCCGCTCTGGAAGCCGAAATGTTTAAAGAGCTCAAAATCAGCCTCTGTATCGATCATGGAAACATTGAATTCCTTCGTCTTCATAATCATGTCGTGCGTATAGTTCTGCTTGTTTACTACAATAATGATCCTGTTCGGCTCCGCCGTCACCTGCATCGCCGTATTGATAATACATCCGTTGTCCTTTTCCCCGTCTTTTGCCGTCAGTACAAATAAGCCGTACGTCAGCTTAAACATTGCCGCCTGATTCATATGATGTCCTCCTCTATATTCTTTCTATTCTTTTAAACTGTATAAAGCAAGTATATCATAGAAGGGTACAAAAAAACAGCCGGATTATTCCGACTGTTCTTTGTAAGCGGGTGATGGGAATCGAACCCACGTATCTAGCTTGGAAGGCTAGTGTTCTACCATTGAACTACACCCGCGTCATCTCTGACACGAGTGATATCATACCATACCTTTTTTTATATTGCAATACCTAAATTAAATTTTTTTTATTTTTTCTTATTTTTTACCATGCACTTTTCAGCCTGTGCCGCGCCTTCCCTCTTGCCAATCCCTGAAAATTGTTTTATATTTATAACTGTTCAGAAGCCTGAACAGAAATATATATCAGAGAGGAGTTACCGAGATGAATCTGAACCAGATTGCCATGCTCCAGAAGTTCAAAAGCAGCATCGACCAGTTCCGCAGTAACCATCCTAAATTTCCAATGTTTGTGCAGGCGGTTGCACAGGATGCCCTTGTGGAAGGCACAATTATAGAAATAGCTGTAACATCTCCCGAGGGGAAACATTACAGCTCTAATATTAAGTTAAAGGAAGAGGATATTGAGCTTATGAAGATGATTCAGCAGATGAACGTCTGAATCATGCCCTGTTTTGCAGGACACCCGGTATTTCTCTAAAATACGTGGTGTCCACCGAATTTCTCAAGAAAAACTTCCCGGGGCAGCGGTTCTGAAAAAAAGTACCCCTGCCCTACATCACAATGAAATTCTTTCAGGATATTTAGCTGGTCTTCATTTTCAATACCTTCTGCCGTGGATATTACCTGATTCAGTCTCCTGCACATATCAATCGAATTCTCTACCACAATCCTTGCCTTTGGATTACTTTTCAGATCATCCACCAGACTTTTATCCAGCTTCAGCTCCACAAAATTCATATTAATAAGGATCGCAAGATTCGAGTACTGGTAGCCATAGTCATCAAGTGATACAACAAACTTGTACTTTTCAAAATCTTCCATCAGCCCCTTTAAAGCTCTGGGTTCCATCTGGCTGACACTCTCTGTCACTTCGATCACGAGCAGTTCAGGCGGTACTTCATACCGTTCCCTGATCTCAGCAAGCCTGTTCACAACGCGGCTTCCCATCAGGCTGAGCCGTGAGAAATTAACAGATACCGGAACCGGGGTGCCCCCGCTTTTTATCCATTCCTGAAGCAGCTTGCACACTTCTTCGAAGGCATAGCAGTCCAGATACTGGATCACGCCTTCCGTCTCGTAAAGGGAAATAAACTTATCCGGAAGAAGGATTTCTCCATCTTCGCCCTCACGCCGCATCAGTGCTTCTGCACCGACCATCGCGCCCGTTTCCAGATTGATCTTCGGCTGGAGGTAGATTTCAAACCGTCCCGCCTCGATGTCACGGACCAGTTTTCTGGCAAGTGCTTTATGCTGCAGGCGCCTGCCGTCCAGTACAGATCCGTAATAGACCTGCTTTTCCACATACATCATGCTGTCGCTGTAGCCAATCTGCTCCTCAATATTAACGTTTCCCCTGCCAAAATTAACACCCATAGAGAAATCGCAGATACATTCATCCTCCGCATAATCTCTCAGGCCGTCCAGACACTCCTCAAATTCTTCCTTCGTCCCGTCTATATACAATGCAATAAACTCATCCCCGCCGATCCGGTAGGAATGTTCTGGGAAATACCGCCGTATCCCCTGTGCCACGCTCCGAATCATCTCATCTCCATATGGATGGCCAAAATGGTCGTTTGCATACTTTAAACCATTGATATCCACGAATACTACGCCAAGTGACTTTAAGTGTGCAGCTTTCAGGTCCTCGATTTTCTCCAGATAACTGTTCCGGTTTCCCAGTCCTGTCAGCGCATCGACATGGCTTAAATCCTTCAGTTTATAAATCATCCGGCGTTTATAAATATCATTGCTCACAAAGAATGCAACCGAATGAAGCAGGCTGACCTGTTCGATATCCTTCGTCGGGTTATCCACACCGATAAATCCGGCAATCTTCTTTTCACCCCCATACCTTTCAGAAGTCTCCTCCCAGATCGGCGCAGCCATATGCCTGTTAACGCCCAGCTTCTGAAGTATCTCTGGCAGCTTGGCCTCCCCTTCTTCACAGTATTGGGGGAAACAAACCGCCTCTTCCTCCTCAAAATGCTCTTTCCACTGGGACACATACTCCATCGGTATATTCTGGAGTTTCTTCTTTCTGGGCATCAGGTCTTTCCTGTGCCATTCATAGGTATTAGACACCGTGTTTTCAGAATAATTACATTCATAGATAAATGCATGCTCTGCCCTGTAAAAGCCCCCGATAATCTCCAGAAGACTATGGATCGCCACATCCATGTCTTCATTCCCTGAAAGCGCATGAATACACTGTACAACTGTCTCCTCGGCAGAAAGCTGCCGCTCCAGATCTTTATTGTGTACCTCACTATCCGTGATATCCACGCAGATCTCCAGCCTGTAATCCTTCCCGTCGATCTCAACAAGCTTATCACGCAGTTTAAAATATTTCCCCAGTTTTTCATTATAATGTTTCCATGTATAAAAACGCTCTTTTGTTATGCGGTCATTCGTACAAAAGGGGCACGGGGTTTTCCGGTTCTGAAAGAGTTCATAACAATATCTGCCCTTATAATCTTCCCCCGGAGCCAGGTCAAGAGTTTCCCGCATAGCCTGATTCAGATAAATCACTTCATATGTTTCCGGATCAGAGATATAGGCTATATTTTCACTTTCATCCACAATCAGAGGATATATCTTTTCTTTTTCAACCATATCATTCACCTGTTTATCCTTCCGCGCCTGCATAAAACATAAGGCATCTCATATTAATTATTCAGCATGTAAAAGAGCTGCCATTTTCCAGACGTATACTGCTATGCTCTGATATTCTTTTTATTATACTATATTTTTTCACGATTTCCTATACAGATTCATGGAAATTTGACAAATGCTTCTTTGACTTATCCGGATAAAAGTACTATAATTCCATAAGACATAATAGAAAAGGGAGTAGTGAAAGATGAGCAAAAGAATCGATAAGAAAAAACTGAAGAGACAAAGTGACTTAACCTCAGGCAGTGTTGGAGCAGCACTTGCCGTACCAGTATCTGAACCGGCCCCATCTGTCAATCCGAAGGCCTGCATGCAGACAGACTTCTTCATCCAATATCAGAATCAGGAATATCTGGAGAGGGAAATTATAGAAAAGATCAGGGAAAAATGTAAAGCTGAAGGAACCGAACTTTCGGCTGCTGGAAAGCTTTGTGTATATCTGAAACCTGAAGAGGGGAAGGCTTACTACACATATGGTGATATCAGCGGATTTGTAGAAGCATAGTCCGTGTTCTTTTCCCACAAAAAACTCCCCGCAGAGCCTGTTCTGCCGGGAGTTTCCTTATATCCATTTTAATCAGGTCCTATTCTTTTCCGTCAAAGCAGTACGTACAGAGCTTGCATGCCGGAAGCCCGATAGATTCCACCAGGTCATCCAGCCTGTGATAGCGCAGGCTCGTGAAATTCTGGCGTCTGCGAACTTCTTCCACCATTTCCTCATAGCGCTTGCAGCATGGGTCTGCATACTCGGCCAGGATTTCAGGTGTTACTTCCTCCTCACGCTCTTCAATGATTCTTCTGGTAATCAGGTCCAGTTCTGATTTAGAGCGGGAGAAATTCAAATATTTACATCCAAACAATAACGGCGGGCATGCCGGACGGACATGTACTTCTTTTGCACCGCTCTGGTAAAGAAATTCCGTCGTCTCCCTTAACTGGGTTCCTCTTACGATAGAATCATCAATGAGAAGCAGTTTTTTATTTTCAATCAGTGCCTGAACCGGGATCAGCTTCATCTTTGCAATCAGATTTCTCTGGCTCTGGTTGGTCGGCATGAAAGAACGGGGCCAGGTTGGTGTATATTTAATAAACGGGCGGGCATAGGGGATCCCTGATTCATTGGCATAACCAATCGCATGGGCGATTCCGGAATCAGGCACCCCGGCAACAACATCGGGTGTTACACTGCCGGCATCACGCTTTGCAAGCATACTTCCACATTTGTAGCGCATCTCCTCTACATTGACCCCTTCGTAGGAAGACGTGGGATAACCATAATATACCCATAGGAAAGAACACATTTTCATCTCTTCTCCCGGAGGGCTTACCGTCTCAACACCGTCCGGTGTGATAAATACGATCTCAGAAGGTCCCAGTTCTTTATAATCACTGTATCCAAGATTAATGTATGCGAAATTTTCGAAGGAAACACAGTATGCGTCCTCTTTTTTGCCAACTACAAGCGGAGTTCTGCCATACCTGTCTCTGGCCGCATATAGTCCTTCCGGCGTCATCAGAAGCAGAGTCATCGACCCGTCTACAATCTTCTGTACATATTGTATTCCGGCGGTAATCGTGTCAGCTTTACAGATCAGGGATGCAATCAGTTCCGTAGCGTTAATCTGGCCGCCGCTCATCTCCTGGAAATGAGTGTGTCCGTTCTCATATACCTTATCCAGCAGTTCATCCATATTGTTAATCTTACCGACCGTTGTAATTGCAAAACTTCCAAGATGTGACTGGATTAAAAGCGGCTGCGGCTCATAATCGGAAATACAGCCGATCCCTAAATTTCCACTTAATTCTTCCACATCTTTATCAAACTTGGTACGGAACGGTGAGTTCTCAATATTGTGAATCGCTCTTTGAAATCCGTCTTCTCCAAATGTTGCCATTCCACCTCTTCTGGTTCCCAGATGAGAATGGTAGTCCACGCCGTAGAAAAGCTCTAATGTACAGTTAGTCTTAGACGCCACACCAAAAAAACCACCCATGTTTTATTCTCCTTCTCAAAACAAATTTTCATCAGTACAGTACGGAGCTGCACAGTAACACCCCGTGACAGCATACAGTGTACCACATTAAACTTCCAGACGTAAAGTAACAGTCTGTCATTTTTCGAGATATTTATCCCGGAGTTTTTGTTTATTATCAACAGAAAGCCCAAGCTGGTTTTCCAGATAAGCATCCATCGACCCGTAGTTTTTATCAATCGTATCCAGTGCTTTTTCCAGATATGCCTGTTCTGCCCCGGCCATTGACTTCGCCGCTTTTACGGCCTCTTCTGGGAGCCCTTTGCTTCGGATAAACTGTTCTAACTGCTCAATGTTTTCGCGGTAATACTGGTTCGTAAGTATGTAGTCTTCCAAAATTGTTTCCCTGTCTACACCCAGCGCAGATAAAATCAGCACAGAGCCAAATCCTGCCCTGTCTTTTCCTGCTGTACAATGCCACAGAATGGCTCCCTCCCCATGATTGAGAAGGACCTCAAAAAAGTTAGAATATCCTTTCTGTGATACCGGGCTTAGTGCAATATCTACATACATATTCTCCATCGCACCGCCCGTAATGAACCCCATCACCTTTTCCAGCGGAAACGCACCTCCTGCCGCAGCCGCCGCCATTCCCTGATTCTCTTTCGCTGATTCGTCAAGAATACCAAAGTGGTAGCTGCACACACCCTCAATCTCAGGGTCAGGCGCCGCCTCTCTCTCAAATGTTGTCCTGAAATCTACCACTTCCGTCAGGTGATATACATTCTTCAGACGGTCCAGATCCCCTTCTTTAGCATCCGCCAGTTTTCCCGTGCGCAGCAGTACGTCCTTTTTAATGCGCCTTGAATCCGCCCCGGTATAGCCGCCGAGCTGTCTGGCATTGCCGATACCGGTAAGGCCTATTGATTTTAAATCCATACCTGCCTCCTGTTTTTACATCATACTTTTTTCGTGCTTTTTGAAAAAAGCACACTCTGTTTTATATTATAGCCTGTTTTCACGTGTTGTACAAGAAGCGTTACTCTTCGGACCGGGTTTCCAGTCTAAACTGATTTTTCTTATACGTCAGCAGCCCATCCTTCTGCATTCTGGACAGTTCCGCCGACAAGGCGCTTCGTTCCACTGACAGATAATCGGCCAGCTGCTGCCGGTTGAACGGTATCACAACACTTTGTCCACCCTGACGCAGGGCCTCCTGTGACAAATAGGACAAAAGCCTCTCCCTGATCGTCTTCGGTGTAATATGATTGATCTTCTGCGCCAGATTCAGATTCTTCGATGCCATGATCGTCACCAGATTCCTGATCAGTCGCTGGTGGTGTCTGCACGAGGAAACACACGTACTCATGACCTTCCATACATCCAGAAACAAGACTTCCGATGGCCTGACCGCAATCACATCCGCGAACATCGGCTCTTCAGATATACAGGCATAAGTCTCCGCAAACACCTCCCCCGGCATTATATTCCCGATAATGTTCTGGTTCCCCCACACATCTGTCCTCACAATGTGAATCCCGCCTGACAGCAGCAGTCCCATTTTGTGTATGGCCTGCCCCGCATGAAAGATGGTGTACTCCTTCGGAAAAGATTTTTCCTGCGCCCCCAGGCACCCCAGCATCTCTTCTGCCTCCTGCTTTGTGCAGCCCTTAAATAATTCTGTATCCGCAATAAACTGATAATCCATTTTTTTCACCTATACAATCTTTTTCTAATTTCGTTGTTTTAACAACATGATTATATTTTAAAGTATAGTACAATACGTATATTAAGTCAAAGTCCTGCATCAGACTGTGGGGATGAATGCTTGTAGAAATGCTTGTAGAAATGCTTGTAGAAAACCAGGAGGATTCAAAATGAT
This sequence comes from Faecalicatena orotica, assembly GCF_905197545.1. Taxonomy (NCBI): domain Bacteria; kingdom Bacillati; phylum Bacillota; class Clostridia; order Lachnospirales; family Lachnospiraceae; genus Faecalicatena; species Faecalicatena orotica. The sequence continues at coordinate 510,297 of NZ_CAJJZH010000002.1, read as the reverse complement.
ACGAAAAATTATAGAAATCAACGAAGAAAAGTGTAACGGCTGCGGTCTGTGTGCCGAAGCCTGTCACGAAGGTGCAATCGAAATGGTTGACGGCAAAGCCCGTCTCATGAGGGACGATTATTGTGACGGACTGGGGGACTGCCTTCCGGTCTGCCCCGCCAATGCCATCAGTTTTGTAGAGCGCAAGGCCGCTGCCTATGACGCCGATGCTGTAAAAAAGCATCAGGAAGAAAAAACGGATGGCCAGCTGCGTCAATGGCCGGTACAGATCAGGCTTGCCCCTGTCACAGCCCCTTATTTTGAAGATGCGAAGCTTCTGATCGCAGCCGACTGCACCGCCTACGCTTATGCAAACTTCCACAAAGCTTTCATGCGCGGGAAAATCACACTGGTGGGCTGTCCGAAACTTGACGCGGTGGATTATGCAGAAAAACTGACCGAAATCCTGACCCATAACCATTTTCAGAGTGTCACCGTCGCACGCATGGAAGTCCCCTGCTGCGGCGGACTTGAGCAGGCTGTGAAAACTGCGCTGATTAACAGTAAAAAAATGATCCCGTGGCAGGTTGTCACATTCACTACCGATGGAAAAATACTCGATGTATAAATAAACACCCCGAAAAGGGAATGCGCTTCTTATGTGAAGGCATCCCCTTTTTCATACCCTATGGCAATTTTGCGGCCCAGTATTCAACTGCTGCCTTTAAGAATCCTGCACAGCCCGGTACGTCACTGTCATAATATTTCGTAAACCGTTCATCTGCCGTGTACATCTGCACCACACCAATATGTGCCTGTACGGAATATTTCTTCCAGGTCATACACAGCCATTCCTTATGAAGCCCGGCAATTCTTTTTCCTGCTTCACTCTCTGGTTCTTCCCCGGTACGTACGGCTACATTCAAACTTTCACAAATCTCTTTTTCCAGCCTCCGAAAGTCTTCATATTCCTCTTCTGTCATATTCAACAGTTTCTGATTTGATCCATCCACTTCTGCTTCCCCGTATCTGCTTCTGATCTCCTGACCATAAGCCTCCTCGTTTTTCATAACAGCATCCCTTTTGAATGCTTCGAATTTTTCCTGATTGCTCATCGTAATTTCTCCCTTCATTGACGAGATCGTCTTCTTCACGGCAGTTATCATACTGTTGATCCTGAGCTGCTCTTTTTCAAGCTCCTCAAGATGTTCATGGAGGGCGTCCATAATATTAAAATCGTCACCATACAGAATCTCCGCAATCTGTTCCAGCTTAAGCCCGCGTTCACGGTAAAATAAAATCTGCTGCAGCAGCTCCAGTTCCCGCTCCCCGTAGTAACGGTATCCCGATTCCCGGACTCCTGCCGGCTTCAATAATCCGATGCTGTCGTAGTAACGCAGGGTACGTGCACTGATACCCGCGATTTCCGATACCTGTCTGATACTGTATTCCATAAGTCTTACCTCCTGCCGTAATTCGAATATACCAGTTGACGCAGCGTCAAAGTCAAGTGGGGATTTATATTTTTATTTTGTATTTCAGGATAAGTGATCCTGTTTCTTCTATATTTATTATATCTGCTTATTAAGAATTATTACAGGCCTTTATATGCTTTTCATATTTAGACATTTTTTTACAATATACGCTCATCTTCGCGATAATTTTCTTTACTTCCACTGCCCTTGTCTACTATAATGTTATTTGACAGGTTATGCCAATTCATAAATTTAAAATAAATAGGAGGACAAAGTATGTCACAGAGAACAGACATCCACAAAGTACTTATCATCGGGTCAGGCCCGATCATCATCGGGCAGGCATGTGAGTTTGACTACTCCGGCACCCAGGCTTGTAAGGCACTCAGAAATTTAGGTTATGAAATCGTTTTGGTGAACTCCAATCCCGCGACCATTATGACGGACCCGGAAACAGCAGATGTTACCTACATCGAACCGCTGAATGTGGAGAGACTGGAACAGATTATCGCAAAGGAACGTCCTGACGCGCTGCTCCCGAACCTTGGCGGCCAGTCCGGACTGAATTTATGTTCGGAGCTTGCTTCAGCAGGTATTCTGGAAAAATACGATGTGGAGGTTATCGGTGTTCAGGTAGATGCCATTGAACGCGGGGAGGACCGTATCGAATTTAAAAAAGCCATGAATGAACTCGGCATCGAGATGGCAAGAAGCGAAGTTGCCTATACCGTTGAGGAAGCACTTGCAATCGCTGACGAGCTTGGATACCCGGTTGTTCTGCGCCCTGCATACACGATGGGCGGCGCCGGCGGCGGACTTGTTTATAACAGGGATGAATTAAGGACCGTATGTGCACGCGGTCTCCAGGCCAGCCTTGTCGGACAAGTACTGGTGGAAGAATCGATCCTTGGCTGGGAAGAGCTGGAGCTTGAGATTGTCCGCGACAAAGATAACAACATGATCACCGTCTGCTTCATCGAAAACATCGACCCGCTCGGTGTGCATACCGGTGATTCCTTCTGTTCCGCGCCGATGCTGACAATCTCTGAAGAGTGCCAGAAACGTCTTCAGGAACAGGCCTACAAGATCGTGGAATCCGTACAGGTAATCGGCGGTACAAACGTACAGTTTGCACACGATCCGGTGAGCGACAGAATCATCGTCATTGAAATTAACCCGAGAACCTCACGTTCCTCCGCCCTTGCTTCCAAAGCAACTGGTTTCCCAATCGCACTTGTCTCCGCTATGCTTGCTACCGGACTGACCTTAAAAGATATCCCGTGCGGCAAATACGGTACTCTGGATAAGTACGTTCCTGACGGAGATTATGTAGTCATCAAATTCGCACGCTGGGCATTTGAAAAGTTCAAAGGCGTCGATGACAAACTCGGGACACAGATGCGTGCAGTCGGTGAAGTTATGAGCATCGGAAAGACATATAAAGAAGCTTTCCAGAAAGCAATCCGCAGTCTGGAAACCGGACGTTACGGACTTGGCTATGCAAAAGACTTCGCTTCCAAAACAAAAGAAGAACTCCTCCATCTCCTGATCACGCCATCCAGCGAGCGCCATTTCATTATGTATGAGGCACTCCGTAAGGGTGCATCTGTGGAAGAAATCCACGGGATCACAAAAGTGAAGGAATGGTTCATTACACAGATGAAAGAACTGGTTGAGGAAGAGGAAGCTGTCGCAAAAGAAAAAGGACACCTCCCTTCAGATGAACTGCTGGCTTCTGCAAAGAAAGACGGATTCTCCGATAAATATTTAAGCCAGATTCTGGAGATTCCGGAAGATGATATCAGAAACCGCCGCATTGAGATCGGCGTGGAAGAGGCATGGGAAGGCGTTCACGTTAGCGGCACGCCGGACAGTGCTTACTACTACTCCACCTACAATGCAGAAGATAAAAACCCGGTAAACGAAGACAAGCCGAAGATCATGATTCTGGGCGGAGGTCCAAACCGTATCGGACAGGGAATCGAGTTCGATTACTGCTGTGTACATGCATCACTTGCATTAAAGAAACTTGGCTTTGAGACGATTATCGTAAACTGCAACCCAGAAACAGTTTCCACAGACTACGATACCTCAGACAAGCTTTACTTCGAGCCTCTGACTCTGGAAGACGTCTTAAGTATCTATAAGAAAGAAAAACCGGTCGGTGTCATCGCGCAGTTTGGCGGGCAGACACCACTGAACCTTGCCGCAGACCTGGAAAAGAACGGCGTGAAGATTCTGGGAACCGCACCGTCTGTCATCGACCTTGCAGAAGACCGTGACCTGTTCCGTGCAATGATGGAAAAACTGGAAATCCCGATGCCGGAATCCGGAATGGCTGTTAACGTAGACGAAGCAATCAATATCGCAAAGGAAATCGGCTACCCGGTTATGGTTCGCCCGTCCTATGTATTAGGCGGACGTGGAATGGAAGTGGTATATGATGATGAAAGTATGTCCAACTACATGCAGGCTGCGGTAGGCGTTACACCTGACCGCCCGATCCTGATCGACCGTTTCCTGAATCATGCAATGGAGTGTGAAGCGGATGCAATCAGTGACGGAACACATGCATTCGTTCCTGCAGTTATGGAGCATATCGAGCTTGCCGGCGTACACTCCGGTGACTCCGCATGTATCATCCCTTCTGTACACATTTCAGAGGAAAATGTAAAAACGATCAAAGAATATACAAGAAAAATTGCAGAAGAAATGCATGTCAAGGGCCTCATGAACATGCAGTACGCAATCGAGAATGGAAAAGTATATGTACTGGAGGCTAACCCACGTGCATCCAGAACCGTGCCGCTTGTATCCAAGGTCTGCAACATCCGCATGGTGCCGCTCGCTACCGACATTATCACTTCCGAAATTACAGGAAGACCGTCTCCGGTGCCGTCATTAAAGGAACAGAACATCCCGAACTACGGTGTCAAAGAGGCCGTGTTCCCGTTCAACATGTTCCAGGAAGTAGACCCGGTACTCGGACCTGAAATGCGCTCCACAGGAGAAGTGTTAGGACTCTCTGCCTCCTACGGTGAAGCCTTCTACAAGGCTCAGGAAGCAACCCAGACAAAACTCCCGCTGTCAGGAACTGTACTGATCTCCGTAAGCCGCAAGGACAAACCAGAAGTTGTAGAGATCGCAAAAAGCTTTGCTGAAGACGGATTTAAAATTGTAGCGACAGGAACGACCTACGACCTGATCCGTGAAAACGGAATCGAAGCTGAGAAAGTAAAGAAACTCTACGAAGGCAGACCAAACATCCTGGACCTGATCACCAACGGAAAGATAGACCTCATCGTCAACACACCGGTAGGAAAAGACAGCGCCCACGATGACAGTTACTTAAGAAAAGCAGCAATCAAAGGAAAAATCCCTTACATGACCACAATGGCAGCCGCAAGAGCCACAGCCAAAGGAATCAAGTACGTGAAAGAACACGGCAACGGGGATGTAAAATCCTTACAGGAACTGCACAGCGAAATCACAGATAAATAGGAATCATTTCTCATTTGAGTCACTACCTTCCGATTCGAATAAAGCAGCCCGGAGTAACCGGGGAAGGGGCTTATGGGAATGCGGGTTTTGATGAAAAGCAGCCCTAAATGAAAACGAGCGGGAAATGAAGGCTGAAATCAGGCTTACAAAGCCTGATTTCAAGCCGGCCTACAGAGTAAACGCATCCAGCGTTTACTCGCATGCCGGCGGTGCCTTCATTTCCCGCTCATTTTCATCTAGGGCTGCTTTTCATCAAAACCCGCACTCCCATAAGCCCCTTCCCCGGTTACGCCGGGCGGACTCTATTCGAAACCTAAGGCAGTATATGCCCCGCACTCAAATAAATCTGATACCACTCTTCCCGCGTCAGGTTTATTTCGCTTCCCTGTGCGATCTCTTCCAGCCTGTTCAGGTTGGTTGTCCCTGCGATCATCTGAACATGGGCCGGATGTCTTAGTATCCATGCTGTTGCTATTGTAGTTGGTGTGGCATCATAACGCTCAGCCAGATCCTCCAGCTGCTGATTCAGTTCCGGATACTTGCTGCTGCCAATAAACACGCCTTCAAAGAACCCATACTGGAATGGTGACCATGCCTGAATCGTCATATCTTTCAGCCTGCAGTAGTCCAGAACACTGCCGTCACGGTCTACTGCCCCGTCTGTCAGCATGTTCACTTCCAGCCCGCTGGCAATCATATTAGAAAATGGAATACTCATCTGAAGCTGGTCCGTTACGATGTCCTGCTTGACATACTTCTTCAGCAATTCTATCTGCATCGGCTTGTGATTCGATACACCAAAGTTTCTGACCTTTCCGGATGCGTTTAAAAGGTCAAATGCTTCCGCAACCTCTTCAGGCTCCACAAGGGCATCCGGGCGGTGGAGCACCAGAACATCCAGAAAATCTGTGTTCAGTCTTTTCAGGCTGTTTTCTACGGATTTAATAATATGTTCCTTAGAAAAGTCATACATAACACCGGGTACGATTCCACATTTGGACTGGAGGATAATATCCTCGCGTCTGAACTCGGTGCGTTCAAATGCTTCTGCGAACAGCGTCTCACATTTTCCGCTGCCGTAAATATCTGCATGTTCAAAGAAGTTCATGCCAAGTTCCATGCATTTATTGATATAATTCTCCAGATCTTCCTCATCCAGAGCATTAATTCTCATGCATCCCGCCGCGATTACCGGAACTTCCAGGCTGCTGGTTCCCAATGTCATTCTCTTCATCTCTTGTATCCTCCTGCATAATAATCGACTTCATTATAGTATCAAAATAAGGAAAAGACCCAACGTAGTCCGCTTGATAAAGTGGCATGTTGGGTTTTCGTTTCTATTATTATATGCTTACCAAAATAGCTTCGTCAAGAGCTTTCAGGGAAATCAGAGACGAAGCTACAAAAACGGCTTCATATCCTTCATGAAATCTTCAAGGGCTTTGACTAATTTTTTTGCTATGGACTTCGCCGGTTCTTCCGCCTCCGTATTGCTGTTGAGGGCCTCGCTAATTGATTTGATTCCCATGCTGCAGCCATCTATCATAAGTTTTGCCACCTCTCTGCGGTTACCCTTGACCATAAGTTTCATCTCTGTCGTCATCCAGGAAAAGGCTTCCGCCATTATGGGTGGTTCTTTTTCGGGTTCCCCGTATTTACGGAGCTGCTGTGCGGTTTCTTCGTCCAGCCTCTTGTATTTTTCATCATAATGCCCGATTACTTTCTCCAGTTCTGCATCTTCCGTGATGAACTTCCTGACCTGTTCGATGCTGTCGATCCCCATTTTACAGCCTTTGCTGCATTCATTCAATAGTTTTACCGTCTGTTCTCCCACACATAATACCTTCTTTCATTTTTTCTTTAGTGTGGGCTTTTTTTGTAAAAATATTCCTCTTCTTGTAAGATCAATTCTGTTGAAAAACGAAAAAGCGTGAGACCTTTCGATCTCACGCAGGGTAGTTATTTCTTTAATTTGTTCTTTCTGAAGTTATTATAGTAGTCGTCATGTACGCTCTTAACTACCTTACTTAAGAATACAAGGCCGATGATATTCGGAATAACCATCATACTGTTAAAGCAGTCTGCCATATCCCATACAAGGCTTACCTTTGCAATAGAACCAAGTACTACACATACACATACCAGAACTGTGTAAATCTTTACGGCTTTCGGTCCGAATAAGTATTTTATATTTGCTTCTCCGAAGAAATACCATCCAATAATGGTAGAGAATGCAAAGAAGAACATACAAATCGCGATAAAGATTGATCCGAATTTGCCGAATACTGCTGTAAATCCTGCCTGTGTCAGTGCTGTTCCTGTTAAAGAACCATCTGGTGTTACCGAGCGTGTTGTGATGATAACAAGTGCTGTTAATGTAAGGATAACGAATGTATCAATAAAAACTCCCATCATTGCTACAAAGCCCTGCTCTGCCGGATGATCTACTTTTGCAATTGCATGTGCATGAGGTGTGGAACCCATACCTGCTTCATTTGAGAACAGTCCACGTGCAACACCTTTCTGCATTGCCTTCTGGATTGTAGCTCCAAGCACACCGCCGCCGATTGCCTGAGGAGCAAATGCACCTACAAAGATTTCTTCAAATGCAAGCGGAATATTCTTGAAGTTAGCAAAAATTACGATAAGTGAACCAATGATATAGAACAATGCCATAATTGGTACGACTTTTTCTGTTACAGAAGCGATACGTTTGATACCTCCTGCAAAGATCAGGAATGCAAGGATGGCAACAATCACGCCTACGATAACAGGATTGATACCGAATGCTCCGTTGAATGCGTCTCCGATGGAGTTGGCCTGTACCGCATTTCCCATGAAGCCTAATGCAAGAATGATTAAAACTGCAAAGACCCCGGCAAGTATCTTACCAAACATATTGTTGTGGAATGCTGCCTTTATGTAGTATACCGGACCGCCGGTAACCACGCCGTCTTTTCCGACAACTTTGTACTTCTGTGCCATCATGGCCTCTGCATAGATCGTTGCCATTCCAAAGAATGCGCTGACCCACATCCAGAAGATCGCTCCCGGACCTCCGACTGCAATTGCTGTTGCCGCTCCTGCCAGGTTACCTGTACCTACCTGTGCAGCAATTGCTGTTGCCAGTGCCTGGAAAGATGACATACCGTCTGCCCCGGCTGCTCCCTGCTTTTTGAACAGGCCCCCAAATGTCCGGTTCCAGCCCTCTTTGAACCCTCTGATCTGAACAAATCCCAGTCTGACTGTAAACCAGACTCCTGCTCCGACGAGTACTACGATCAATAAATAGCTCGTCAGAAAATCATTCACCTTTACAACAATTTCTCCCAATGCTTCCAATGGCTGATCCCCCTGTTCTTAGATTATAGTGTGATTCTATAAATCTATTTATTTTACCTATTCACTAAAATAATATAGTATATTTGCCAACAATTCAATATGTGGAATTGCACAGAATTTATAAAAATTTAATAGAAATTTTATTAGTGAAATTTTTAACGGAGTCCTTTGATTTTACGGGGGTTTCCAACATTTTTGACATTTTTTTGTCTAATAATTACAAAAATAAATTTTGTGCACTTTTACCATTGCATACATTCTGACATCACACATATGCCTGCTGCGCCGCATAAAACCATACTTTCCACGCATTTTTCCGACGCGCTCATCCCGCCAATCGCGTAGACCGGAATCTTCACGGCTGTGCAGACGGAACGTAAAAAATCTTTCCCACGGGGTGCTGCTCCCGGTTTGCATCCGGTCTCAAAAATATGTCCGGCCGTGAGGTAATCCGCTCCCAGCGCTTCTGCCAGAAGTGCCTCTTCAACGGAATGTACCGAAGCTCCCTTCTTCCTGATATGAAGTATTTTTTTCTTAGATACAGGGTGATGCATCTCATCCTGCAGAAGATTCAGAGGATAATGAACCACATCAATTCCACATTGTACAGCCGCATCTGTATAAGTATGTGCAATGCATTGCACGCCATATCTGAGACAGATTTCCTGCACCTGTGCCAGAAGCCGTGCATACTCATTCACAGGCAAATCTTTTTCTCTGACCAGCACCGCTTTCGGATGCCTGGAGCAGATTCTTTCGATTTGCTCCATGTAAGGGCGGTCACATAAATTTCTGTTTGTAACCGCGATGATATTTTTATAACAATCTTCCCCCCTACACATACAGATAATCCTTCATGACCGGCTGCAGGTCCAGATCAAGCAGATCCTGATAGACCTCCTCCACCGAACGCCCGTCCGATATTTCAAACTGGTCGTCGCCCTTCTCTTCGATGTCTTCCACATGTTCGCCGATTCCCGTGCTGACGCCGGCGGAAATCTTCGTGGCCGCAATATTGACAAGATTGTTCCTTACCCGTGCACATTCCCTTGTCGAAACCGTTATACTCGAATACGGCATAAACAGTCTGTAGGCCGTAACTACCTGAAGGAGCTGCGGTTCATGGACATCCATCGGATTGATCTTCTCGTTATTGATAATCGGGCGCAGCCGCGGGCAGGAAAATGCGATTTCGGCGTGCGGATATTTTCTCTGGAGCAGGTAGGCATGCATTCCCGTCGCAAATGCGTCTTTGCGGAAATCGTCCAGTCCGAGCAGCGCCGCAAAACCAACGCCCCGCATCCCGCCTCTGAGTGCACGCTCCTGTGCATTCAGCCTGTACGGGAAGATTCTCTTATGCCCGGCCAGGTGGAGTGTCTCATATTTTTCTGCATTGTAGGTTTCCTGAAATACTGTCACGTAATCAGCACCGCATTTGTGGAGATAAGCGTATTCATCCGAATTCACGGGATATATCTCCAGACCGATGACGTTAAAATATTTTCGTGCAATTTCACAGGCTTTTCCGATATATTCCACACTGGATTTTGCCCTGCTCTCCCCTGTCAGGATCAGGACTTCTTCAAGTCCGCTTTCAGCAACCGCCTTCATCTCCTTCTCGATCTCTTCTTCGCCAAGCTGTGCCCGGTTAATCTTGTTATGACAGTTAAACCCACAGTAAATGCAGAAATTTTCGCAGTAATTGGCTATGTAGACAGGGGTAAACATATTTACACCGTTTCCGAAATGCTTCCTCGTCTCTATTCTTGCACACTGTGCGAGTTCCTCCAAAAGGGACAGCGCCGCAGGGGATAGAAGCGCCGCAAAATCCTCCGGTGTGCGGCTGTCGTGTGCCAGTGCACGCCGGACATCCGCTTCTGTATACTTGTTGTAATCGTATGTATTCATGGCAGATAATACCTGTTCCTGAATTTCCGATTCGATTACTTCCATCCCCGGGAGATAGGTCATATGGTCGATACGGTTTTTCTTCTGCCACTCCTTGATTTCAGCATTTAAAATACTTTCATTTACATGATTCTCTTTGCTCATTTCTCCTCCTATTCTGCCAGAAACCCGGTAAGCGGTGATGAGGCGCTTGCCCCCTGGTCCAGTACACGGCCCAGCCCTGAAAGATATGCACTGCGCCCGGCTTCCACTGCCTTTTTAAAGGCTTCGGCCATTGCAGGGATATCTCCGGCAGTCGCGATCGCCGTATTCGCCATGACCGCTGCCGCGCCCATTTCCATTGCTTCACAGGCCTGTGAAGGTTTTCCTATGCCGGCATCCACGATGACCGGAAGGTCAATTTCATTGATCAGAATCTGGATAAACTCTTTTGTACAGATCCCCTTGTTAGAACCGATCGGTGAACCCAGAGGCATGATACAGGCTGCACCGGCATTTGCAAGGTCCCTCGCCGCATTCAGATCTGGGTACATATAAGGCATTACGATAAAACCTTCCTTTGCCAGAATTTCCGTCGCCTTGATTGTCTCGTAATTGTCGGGGAGCAGATACTTGGAGTCATGGATAACTTCTATCTTCACGAAATCCCCGCACCCGATTTCTCTGGACAGACGGGCTATCCGCACTGCCTCCTCAGCATTCCGGGCTCCTGAAGTATTCGGAAGGAGCGTTACATTTTCCGGTATGTAATCCAGAATATTTGCCATTCCTCCCTCATTTGCCCGGCGCAGGGCCAGTGTAATAATCTGTGCCCCGGCCTTTTCCACGGCTGCCCGTATCAGTTCCAGTGAATATTTGCCCGAACCTAAGATAAAACGTGATTCAAAACAATGTCCCCCGAGGACCAGTGTGTCTTTTTGTTCCATTATTCTTTTCCTCCTATAATTAATTCTGTGATCAGATTTGCTTCATGGGCGGCGCAGAGTGCCACTCTGGGCGCCATCAGCCCATTTCCGGGCGCGGATTCTGCGGTCTCATCCCCGCACAGGTAAAAATGTTCTGTAATCTTCCTCGTATGGATCGCATTGCTGCCGCCATATCCAGCCATGCCGGATGCCGCTATAAGAAACTTGTCCGGGAAATGTTCCAGAATCCCGTTGACCAGCATTGCTTTTGCCTCCGGTTCATCGAACGCCTCACAGACAATATCTTCCTCCTGAAACAACTGCTTCAGATTCTCCGGCGTCACTTTCACACAATCTGTCTTAATATCCAGATACGGATTGATTTCCTCAAGCTCCTGTTTTAATGCCTCTGTTTTGTACAGGCCGATATGCCGGATAAAATACTGCTGCCGGTTAAGATTGGTGATATCCACCCGGTCAAAATCAATCAGGTGCAGGTGCCCGGCGCCGATCCGTGCCAGTGCAAAGGCCACATTGGAGCCAAGTCCGCCAAGCCCGGCCACCGCCACTCTCGCAGTCTTCAGTTTTTTCTGTATTTCCTCTGTATGCCGCTGGATAAGCGCCGCTTCTATTTCTTCGAATGTCAGCATATAATCAGCCCCCTCCCACAAAACTTACAACCTCGATCGTATCCCCGTCCTCCAGACAGACCTCTGAAAAACATCTCTTCGGCACGATATCCCCGTTTCTTTCAACAGCTACACGCTCCGCCGGGTGTTTCATTTCCCTAAGCAGGTCCGCCACGGTCATCCCGGCTGTAAACATCCTGTCCTTTCCGTTTACTTTCAGCATATCATTTCCTCCTCTCGATCATTTTCATGTTTCTTTTATTATGGAAAAAGAGTTCACAAAAGAAATACACCCGCGGTGGTGCACCCCTTCATGAACTCTCATTCACTCTCGTCGGTACTGCTTATGTAATTTAAAGCCAAAACGCAAAAACGGGAAATGCCTCAGGCACTTCCCGTAATATTACTTACTTCCGTTCCTACGTTGGCATTATCCAAATCAGGTATATGGGTCGAAGTTCACAACTTCCTCTCAGCCTATCTATAAGCTCCCCTGTTCAATTTATGTGTATAAATATACATGATCACAAATTTTTTGTCAAGCTTGAAAAAAGCAAATTCTGTACTTTTTTGCGATTATTTGTTACAATATAGGTCGATAACATAAAGTAGGCGTCCTCCGTGAAAAGATTGAAAAAATGCTGGAAATTCTATCAGGAACCCTTCGGGATTAAATTTTGTGTTATACTGTAATTTTAGACCAAAAATGAAAGGAAACAACGATGGCTAACAGCATTCAAAAAGACAGCACTTCAACTTTCATCGATAATATGTCCCTTCCACTCCACAGGTGGTACCGCTATTCAGCCGGTTTCTCAGCAGAGTGGGTTGAAAGTATGATTCATGAATATCTGGCCTCCAGCCAGCTTTCGAAAGATGCCGTCACCGTTATGGACCCGTTTGCCGGTTCCGGAACAACACTATTAGTATGTGATAAAATGGGGATCTCTTCCATTGGATATGAAGGACACCCGTTTGTTTATAAAGTAGCAAAAGCAAAGTTATCATGGCCTGCCGACACGGACCTGTTCATCCGCGAGGCCGATAAGATACTGGACTGTGCTAAGCATTTAAAGACCAAGATGTATACTTATCCTGATATCGTTTATAAGAGCTATGATATCGATAATCTGAAAAAAATAAATTATTTGAGAAAAGCACTGGAAATCAATAAGGATGATACAGATGAATATCTTCTGGCATGGATGAATTTTATTTCAATCCTGCGCAGCGCTTCGCATGCCGGAACTGCCACATGGCAGTATGTGCTTCCCAATAAGACAAAGGCAAGGGTCGCGGATGCATACGAAGCCTTTCAGAAACAGACGGACATCATGTGCGGGGACATGCAGTATATGCAGGCCCATTCCCATGAGTCCAAAGCAAATCTGTTATTTCAGGATGCGAGGGAAGATTCTGACGTCCCTGCTGACAGCGTAGATCTGATTATCACTTCTCCCCCGTATGCGAATAATTATGATTATGCCGACGCGACCCGTCTGGAGCTGTCCGTACTCGGGGAAATCAAGGGCTGGGGGGATTTGCAGAAGAAGATACGGCCAAATCTGGTCCGCTCCTGTTCACAGATGGTTTCCCGCGAGCGCAAAGATACTTATGAATTTCTGAAGTCACCGCTGCTCGAACCGATCTACGAGGAAATACTGGACGTCTGCAGGCAGCTGGACGCCGAGAAGGAGCTCCACGGCGGCAAAAAGAACTATCACACCATGATCGCGCTTTATTTTCTGGATCTCGCTAAAATCTGGAAGAACCTCCGCCGCGTCTGCAAGGATGGTTCCCTGACCTGCTTTGTAATCGGCGATTCCGCACCTTACGGGATTTATGTTCCGGTCGATGAATGGCTGGGCAGACTGGCTATTTCCGCAGGTTTTAAAGAATACTGGTTTGAAAAGACACGTGATCGAAATGTAAAATGGAAAAACAGAAAGCACAGCGTTCCCTTAAAAGAAGGGCGCCTGTGGGTGAGGGGGTAAAAATGGCAAAATCACCGGCACATCGTTTCGGGCAGATTATCGGCGACCTGCTGGAACTGACTATCATTAATTACTGCAGGCCGATTGCAGAAGAATACGGAATGTATCTGGACTATAAGCATAAAAGACCCGCCAGAAACGGGCGAAAAGAGGTCATATGGGCCGATGTCAACGAGAATAAGCACAAACTGGACATCGTGATAGAGGAGAAAGGCAGCGAGTTTGTCATGGGCCATCCCCGCGCTTTCATCGAAATGGCATGGAGACGGTATACAAAACACTCTAAAAACAAGGCCCAGGAAATATCCGGGGCCATCAAACCGTTAATCAGCAGATACAATATTTATTTACCGTTCTTTGGCGCGGTGCTTGCAGGGGATTTTACGGATAATTCGCTGAGACAGTTGAAATCGGAAGGTTTCCGCATCTTATACTTCTCAATGGCGGAAATCGAAAAGGCATTTGCCACTCAGGGAATCGATGCCCACTGGGAGGAAGATACTCCGGAAGAAGAACTTCAGAAACGGGTGGAACAGTACGAAGCGCTGACTCAGGAGCAGACTGACGTGATCGCCAAAGCCCTCCTTGACAATAACCAGAGCCAGCTGACTGCGTTCTGCGATGGTTTAAGAGATGCCCTCCAGAGTAAAGTCACCGGGATTGATGTCGTGACATTGTATGGCAGTTCCAATGAGTGTTCCAACGCCGCCGATGCATGTGCACATATTTCTAAGGGGATATCCACACAGACACTCGGCGCAGAACATTTTTACCAGTATGAGATTGTAATTAAATATTCAAATGGTGAGAAGATCCCCCTGCCCTTTCAGTCTCAGGAAGATGCGGTCAGGGCTTTAAATAAGTTGTTCTAAATATTTTTATTTGTTCCCCTGCTTTTCTGTAAGAAATATCTCGTCATCGAGAAGGTCTGTGCCCCGTGCAACGACTGCGGCCGCAACATTTGCGGTCGTAACATTTACCAGTGTGCGGGCCATGTCTGAAATATTGTTGATCGGCATCAGGAGCACAACGGCTGCGACCGGCAGGTTCATTGCACTGAACAGTGCAACCGCTGAGACGACTCCTATGCCCGGCACTCCGGCCCCGCCGAGAGACAGCACCAGTGTCATGAATGCCAGAATAACATATTCTCCCACTCCCCAGTCCAGTCCCGCCGCATTGACATAAAACAGAACCAGAAGCACCGGCCAGATGCAGGTGCAGCCCGGCATGCCAATTGTCGTTCCCAACGGCGCGGTAAAGTTTGCCACTTCTTCATCTACCCCGACTTTCTTCGTCAGCCCCTCGATTGTCACAGGAAGCGACCCGACACTGCTCTGCGTCGTAAACGCAACGGCCTGTGCATCAAAAATCTTCTGAAAAAATCTAACCGGACTTACCTTTGCATAAAACTTCAATAAAATGGTATTAAAACCGTAGGTATGCAGGAAGCTTACAAAATAAATCAGCGCAACGAGCAGAACCAGCTGGATCAATGCAGTCCTGTCGCTGAATAATTTCCCCGCCGATCCCGCTACAAGGCATAGTACCGCGTAAGGAGTCAGGTCGATCACATATGCCAGAATACGGTATATAATTTTCTTGACCGCCTCTATTAAATCCCGGAATCCTTTTACTTTCTCTTCCCCTTCCTCAGATGCCACACCGACATAAGAAACTGCCACGGCAATCGCAATTATGATGATGGCGGTCACATTGTTTGATGCCATATCCCCGATCACATTCGCCGGGAACAGGGACAGCAGGACCTGGTCAAACGATGTTTTCATCCCCTCATAGGAAGACAGCGTGCTGTCTGTTACCGAAGAAATATCGGAAAACACGGCGCCCCCGCTTTTACCGATCCCTGTTACAATTCCAAAGAACATACTCAGGGCAATAGCGGCCGCCGCTGAAAGCAGGAGCCAGAAAACGGATTTTAGTCCGATGCTTTTCATCTTTTCTTTATTATTCAGTGAAATAAAACCGGATATCACAGAAACGAGGACGACCGGGGCAACCAGAGCCGTGATGATATTCACATAGATCTTACCGATCAGTTCCAGCCAGATGAGCGATGCATTATCCTTTGATGAAAATAAGATACCCAATACAGCCCCCATCACAAGACTGCTCAGTATCACGAGTGTCCAGTTTACTTTGTAAGCGATATAATTCAATACTTTAAACAGAAGCAATGCAATGGCCAGCACCAGCAGCGCTGTCCAGTTTATACTTAACAAAAGGTCCATATAAAAATCTCCTTTTCTTTCCGCTATGACAATGATGCCTTTTTAGATATACCTCTATAGTTTATTACCTTGTAGCTTATCCATCAAATAGAAATTTATCATGTATTTATTGGCGATTTCTATAAAGTGGCTGTAATTCCCAGTACTTTTTATTCAATAACTCTAAAAAACGCACAGCAGACGTTCAGTACAGTCCTGCTGTGCGTTTTAAGATTCCGGCACAAATCACACCGGAAAAAACTTTTATTCTCTTGTCAAAACCTTATTTTTCTTCTACTGTAATCCAGATTTCGCAGTGATAGTCCGGGTCATCCACTTCTGCACTCGGATACACTTCAATGCACACGCCCCCGGCCGGCTGGTATTTACTCGCAGGGAAAAATTCCGTGTATATTTTCTTCCAAAGCTCCCTGAATGCGTCCGGCATGGCCCCAGTGCACGGAAAAATCACCCATGTTTCAGCCGGTATCTCTTCTACTGTCAGGCCTTCTTCGACTTCACCTTCTGTATATGCTGCCCCAATCGCATAGTCAAAATCTTTGCCTCGCATTTCCCCCATGCTGATTCCCACGATGGCATCGCCGAATATATTTTCCGGACGTAAATATCTGCATAAAGTGTCGATCGTACCATTCTCTATACACTCCGCCCATGTGGCCTGTATCGTTTTCTGCGTGATCTCCTCTTCGCCGCCTCCATACCTTTCCTTCTTTGCAATCACCCGGAATGCTTCTCTCTTCTCAATTCTGTAATCCATTGCCGTTCCACCTTCTAGTATCAGTTTTACGGAAACTCTGGAAAAGGATTTGAGATTCACATTCCCGGTTTTCGCCTGCTGGGGCGTAATCCCGTGGAATCTGGTGAATGCCCTGCTGAAACTCTCCGGATTGTTATAGCCGTACCTCAGTGCAACATCAATCACTTTACTGCCGCCCGCGGATAATTCCGTCCCCGCAAGTGACAGTCTCCGGTTCCGGATATACTCGCCTAAGGAATATCCACAGATAATATGGAAGACCCTCTGGAAATGAAAGTTTGATGAATAAGCCTGCGCTGCAACCTCCGCGTAGTCTATCTCTTCCCCAATATGGTCCTCTATAAAATCGACCGCATTCTGCAAGCCCTGCATCCAGTCCATCTTTGCATCCTCCTGTTTAGCGTTTTACAAAGTATTCTTCATACCAGACAAGGAATGTATAGATAGTCCATATTTTTCTCCAGTTATCGGAATTACCACCAATATAGTCGTCGAAAATCGCATTGATCTCGTCTACATTGAAGAACTTCTCGGCCATCTCACTG
Organism: Faecalicatena orotica; assembly: GCF_905197545.1. Taxonomy (NCBI): domain Bacteria; kingdom Bacillati; phylum Bacillota; class Clostridia; order Lachnospirales; family Lachnospiraceae; genus Faecalicatena; species Faecalicatena orotica. The sequence goes on along the minus strand of NZ_CAJJZH010000002.1, from coordinate 493,010 downwards.
TGGAATTTCTCCCTCACATCCTGATTGTATCTGTCGTCTGCCATCCATATACGAATCGGCACAATGAATCCCAGTTTTTTACGGAAAGCAATCTCTTCCGGCAGTACTTTTGCCGCAGCCGTGCGGAACGCTACCTTATTCTGTTCTTCGTTTACTTTATATTTTGAAGGCATCCTTGACGCAATATCAAAGATTCTTGTGTCCGTAAGCGGCATCCTGATCTCCAGCCCGGCAGCCGTACTCATCTTATCGACATTCAGGTAAATATCTCCCTCAAGCCAGATCTGGATGTCTACATCTGACATCTTGGAAAGCGGGTCAAGCCCTTCCGTTTCCTCATAAATCCGTTCTGCCAGTTCGATCGGAAGAACGTCCGGATCGTATTTTTTCAGAATCCGTTTCTTCTCGTCTTCCTTCATGATGTTTGTATTGCCGACATAAAACGTTTTTAGATTTTCCCCATAGCGTTCTGCATTGCGGTACATATTATATCCGCCGAAGAACTCGTCTGCGCCCTCCCCGGAATAGCAGATCTTCGTATGGTCGGCCGCAACCTTACAGCCGATGGCAAACACGATGGCCGAAGCATCCCCGAGTGGCTGCTCCATATTGTACATCACATAAGGAACTGTTGCGAAATATTCTTCCGGAGTAATGACACGTCTGAAAAACTTACGCCCGAGAATATCTGCCGTCTGCTGTGCTAATTTCGATTCATCAAACCGTTCTTCCTCGTAGCCGCAGGAATCCGCCATCTTTACATCAGACATCGCCAGTACATAAGAAGAATCCACCCCTCCTGACAGGAATGACTGTGCAGTCTCATCAGCAGACTTCACCTCCGTCATAATCTCCTGAAGCGTTGTATGGATTTCATCCGCCCACTCATCAAGAGACTTACTTTCGTCCGGATGAAATTCCGGCGCCCAGTATCGATGAATCCTCAGTTCCCTTCTCTGCCATGTCAGATAATGCCCCGGCATAAGCTTCTTCATGCCGCGGAAGAAAGTGTTCTCCCCCGCCGGGTATGTAAACGTCAGATATAACTGCAGCATCTCCTCATTCAGCTCTTTCACAAATCCCGGCTGCTCCATAATCTTGCGGACAGAGGTGCCATACAGGAGCTTCCCGTCCGCCGTCTCATAATAATAGAACGGCTTCGTGCCAAACTGATCCCTCAGACAGAAAAGTTTCTTCTCCTCGTCATCCCAAAGGGCAAATGCAAACATCCCATGCATGTGATTGGCCATGTCAGCTCCCCATGCTTCATATGCCTTCACTAAAATTGCCTGCTCACGCTCTTCCCTCGGTAAAGAAGAGTCAATCTTAAGCTCCCTGCAAAGCGCTTCCCAGTTTCGAATATGTCCACTGTATTCCTGAATTTTTATCATGTGTGTGTCCCTTTCGTATAAATAAATTTTCTTATAAATAGTTTGACTTCTTCAGTTGATTTACTTGTCCATTTTAGCATATTATTAAATATTGGGCAACAAATGGGGTGGAAGATGGGGGCTTTCCAATCATTTTACCATACATACTCCTCCATCATTTCCTCCAAAGCAGTTTCTACCTTCTCATCAAATACTCTCGTGACTGACATTTTTGAAACAGCCATTATCCGCAGCTGCAGTCACGGTCAGATCATCCCACTCTTCGTAAAGAGCTAATAGCAAAAATTTCTGTGTAAGAAAAGAAATTTTGAAACAGGGTTTTAACGCTCTGGCTTCATTCTGTTTCAATAGCAGTCCTAGACCTGATGATCTTTCCATACAAAAGGGATTCCTTCTTCTAGCATTTTATCTCTGGAATAATAATTTAGTTATTTCAGATAAAGTACACAATATGCTCCTGTCAGACGTTCTATCTGCTTTTGCTGCCTGCGCAATACCGACAGGCCAGGATTATCTTTCGGTCTGGCTAGAATACATACCTGTTATTCTGGCTTACTGATTTTCTGTTGCCAAAGTGTTGCCACGCGAATATTATACATAAAATGCTCCAACAATCCAATTCTTTTATCGGAACAAAATACTTGTAAACCGTTGGGGTGATTTATAAAGAAAAGTTCTATGCTAGTTTAGAGTTAAATGGTGAGCAAGCAAAAAATAGAATTAACTTATGATTATTTAGAATCTGATAGAATAACTTCTAGAGGTATGGCATGGGTTGATGCAACACTGCCAGAAAAGTATCAATTGGATACGAAATTCCTCGAGAAACATCTGTATTCAGAATGTCTGAAAAAGTAGTTGGATCGCTGGAATATTGGAAAAATGAAACCGGGGATAAAGAGACCATACTATTATCCTTAACTGATTTTGATACATTAGAGATCTATTCTCTGCAGGAACATTATCGGTCATGTTTTATTAGGGATTATTGTATCGAAATGGAATTTAGCGTGGGGCATTTTGTTTGCCTGAAAAGTATTCATAATGTAGAATACTGCTATGTGACGACAGGTTCATTTTTGGTAGCAGGATGGAAATGAATACAGCCTGAATTTTATGCTAAGCAAGTATGAGAAACAAAATGATTTTATGATTGATTTGTTATAAAATAGTAAAAGAGAAAGTTGATCAAAGGAGAATAGGATGAAACTGAAGTATATTTGTAAGCAAATGGTCAGGATTTTACATTGTAACATCGTTTATATAAATTCTTTGGGGGAAATTGAAGCATGTTATGGGGATATGGCAGAAAATTGCAATCCATTATTTACGGATTTGGAGTTTTTTGTTGAAATTCATAACAGAGAGAAAAAGGACTATCCAGAGATGCTTTATGAGAAGAATAGTATTCTTTATGCGATTATCCCTTTTGAGAGTGGAAAAATTGTAGTAGGACCAATTAGTACAGAAAAGCAGACAAGAGATTTAAATAAGTATATGATCCAGACGCATAAAATAAGCGAAGAGGCTGGATTTAGATTGTCTTTCTGCGAACTTAAAGTATTTGGGGCAGGTGTGCTTATGCTTTACCACTGGATATCCGGTAATGAGCTAACCTTAAGCGAATTGTGGAAAAGAAATGAGATTGAGGAATTAGATATTGCTGAAGTTAAGGGAACGGTTTCACAGGTTATTTTTCAACATCAAGAACGAGAACTGCCTCATAATCCATATGATCAGGAATTACGCGAAATGGATAGTATTCGTCAGGGAGATGTAGAGATGCTTCGGCGAAGCCTTTCGGAAACCTATCGAGGGGAAGTGGGTCAGCTCGCAAAAACTCAGATACGCCAGGCTAAGAACATTGCCATTTGTGTGATTACCCTGGCATCACGTGCGGCAATCAGTGGTGGAATGATACCGGAAGAGGCGTTTTCTATTGTTGATGGATATATTATGATGATTGAAGATATGAACAATGCTGTGAAGATCGATGCAATGATGCGTCAGGCAGAATATGAATTTGCAGAACTCGTTGCAAAAATTCATCAAAACAGGCAGAAAAATGAGTTGGTAGAACGAACAAAGAATTATATTTTTCAAAATCTACATAGCGAAATAATCATAGGAGAGGTCGGAAAAGAAATTGGCGTAAATAGCAGTTATCTTTCAGGTTTATTTCACAAAGTAGAAGGGATTACGATTCAGCAGTTTATTAGAAGAGAAAAAGTACGTCTTGCAAAAAATATGCTCCGTTACTCCGAATATGATGTAAAGGATATTGCCAATTATCTATCTTTTTGTTCACAAAGTTACTTTGGAAGCGTGTTTAAAGACCAAACGGGGATGAGTCCAGCCAAGTATAGAAAAATGTATGGACAGTGGAAAAACAAAAATAAATTATAATTTGCTAAAATAAACTATATAATATAAGAAAAATCTCTGTTAGTATGTACCTACAAGAAAACAAGCATAGGAGGAAGAGAAGATGCTTTTAAAAAAATTCATTAACAAAAACGCATCGGAAAAAGTTACGGTAAAAGAAAGATTAGCGTATGGATGTGGAGATTTTTCAAGTAACATTATGTATTCTGCAATGGCAGCATTCCTGTTATTTTATTACACGGATGTAGTAGGGGTAAGTGCAGCTGCAGTTGGAATCATTATGATGTGCTCACGACTTTTTGATGGAGTCAGTGATTTGATTATGGGGGTAATTATAGACCGGACGAAATCACCATTCGGTAAGGCTCGAATCTGGATTCTTCGTTTGGTAGTTCCATATGCGATTGGTACGGTTCTATTGTTTGCTGTTCCTGCCGGATGGAGTGAGACTGCGAAGCTGATTTATATTTTCTTCAGTTATAACTTGGCGTTTACCGTATTATTTACGGGAATTAATCTTCCATATGCCACTCTGACAGCATTGATGACACAGGATCAGTATGAACGTTCTGTACTTAGTATCTTTCGTATGATTCTGGCGACCTGTGGTACACTGTTTATCAAAACCTGTACGCTTCCTGTAGTAAGATTTTTTGGAGATGATGCAAGAGCCTGGACAATGACATTCATTGTATTTGGAGCACTGGAAATCGTTACGTTTATGATCACATTCTTGTTTACGAGGGAGCGTGTGAATACTGCAGACGATGATAAGCGTTTAAAAATTCCAGTAACTATGGGTTTTAAGGCATTGGTAAAAAATAAATACTGGTTTATGGCTACTCTGAATCTGATTCTGATTTTTATTGCACAGGGAATCAATGGTTCTGCTGAAGTTTACTACACGAAAATTATACTTGGTAACAGTAATTTGGTTGGTACCTTTTCAGTTGCACTTCAAGCGACACAAATTATATGCATGTTTTTTATTGCAAGATTTGTCAAGAAGTTTGGAAAGAGAAATGTACTGATGATCGGTGCGGCTATAATGATTGCTGGATACAGTATTATGGGTATTGGCGCAGAAAATCTTACCGTTTTGATTGCAGGATGTATGCTTAGAGGTGTTGGTAACGCAGGAATTTCTGCATGTATGTTTGCAATGGTAACGGATACGATTGAATATGGAGAATGGAAAACAGGAATTCGTACAGAAGGATTGATTAACAGTGCTGCAAGCTTTGGACAAAAAATCGGAAATGGACTCAGTTCTGTTATTTTGGGAGCAATTCTTTCTATTGGAGGATATGTTGGAGCGGCGGTAACGCAGACAGCCGGTGCGATTACTGCAATCAAGGTAAGTTATATTTATGTCCCAGTTATATTGACAGTGATTCAGATTATTGTGCTTACCTTCTATCATCTGGATAAAGAATATGATTCTATTCTAACAGATCTGAAGAGTAGACGTATTTCGAAATAGCAGGAGGAAAACAGATATGAAATGTAAAATAAAATTGAATGGTATTAATGATGTAAAAGAATTTGTAAATATTACTTTTAAAGCAGAGAATGACGTTGATTTAATCTGCGGAAAATACTACATAGATGGTAAATCAATTATGGGGATTTTCAGTCTACCGTTGGATCAGCCTATTGAAATGGAACTGGCTGATGAGGATGCAAAAATGCTTAAGAACCAGCTTGAAAAATTCATTGTGAATTGATGGGGGAGAAAACGATGAAAGAACTTCTTTTTGGAGCTGCATATTATGATGAATATATGCCTTGTGAGCGGTTAGAGCAGGATGTTGCTATGATGAAAAAAGCTGGAATCAACACGGTTAGAATTGCGGAATCCACATGGAGTACCTACGAACCACAGGAAGGTGTCTTTGATTTTTCCCATGTGGAAAGAGTGATGGATGTCATGGAAAAAGCCGGAATTAATGTGATCATCGGAACACCCACTTATGCAGTTCCGACATGGATGGTAAAATCACATCCGGATGTTATCGCAGAAACAATACATGGGCGAGGGATTTACGGGGCACGTCAGATTATGGATATTACACATCCTGTATATCTTTTTTTTGCAGAACGTGTTATCCGTAAACTGATGAAGTGCACAGCACACAGAAAATGTGTCATCGGTTATCAGGTAGATAATGAAACTAAATATTATGGGACAGCAGGAAAAAATGTACAGGAGAAGTTTGTAAAATATCTTCGTAAAAAATTCAATAATGATCTTGATGCAATGAATCAGGAGTTTGGGTTAGCTTACTGGAGTAACCGGATTAATGCGTGGGAAGATTTCCCTGATATACGGGGAACAATCAACGGAAGTTTGGGTGCGGAGTTTGAGAAATTCCAGAGAACGCTGGTAGATGAATTTTTAAGCTGGCAAGCAGCTATTGTTAATGAATATCGCAGAAGTGATCAATTTATTACACATAATTTTGATTTTGAGTGGAGGGGATATTCCTATGGAGTACAACCGGATGTCAATCATTATCATGCTTCGCAATGCCTGACAATTTCAGGTGTTGATATTTATCATCCTTCCCAGGATGAACTTACAGGAACAGAAATTGCATTCGGCGGTGACATGACAAGATCTCTTAAAAATGAAAATTATCTGGTTCTTGAAACAGAAGCGCAAGGGTATCCGGGGTGGATTCCCTACAAAGGTCAGCTTAGACTGCAGGCATACAGTCATTTGGCTTCTGGCGCAAATAGTGTGATGTACTGGCACTGGCATTCCATACACAATTCCTTTGAGACATATTGGAAGGGATTATTGAGTCATGATTTTCAGGAGAATGATTCGTATCTAGAGGCTTGTGTGATTGGACATGAATTTCAAAAAATAGGGAAGTCTTTGATTAACATAAAGAAAAAGAATGAAGTAGCGATTCTTGTTAGCAATGAGGCTCTTACAGCGTTAAAATGGTTCGGAATACAGGCGACAGCAGCGGGAAATAAAGGCATAGGATATAACGATGTTGTACGTTGGATTTATGATGCTTTATATCAGATGAATGTCGAATGCGATTTCATCTGGCCTGAATCAGAAAATCTCAGTCGATACAAAGTGATCTTCGTACCGGCTCTCTATGCGGCTCCCAATGAATTGCTTCAGAAACTGAATAACTACGTTACGGAGGGAGGAAATCTGGTGGCTACTTTTAAAACTGCATTTGCAAATGAAAATGTGAAGGTAAGCCATGAAGTGCAGCCACACATTCTGAACAGCTGTTTTGGAGTAGAATACCATCAGTTTACTTTTCCAAAGAATGTAGGCTTAAAAGGAACAATTATCGATGAGAATTCTGAGGCAAAAGCAAAAACTTTCATGGAGTTGTTGATTTCGGAAGGAGCTGAAGTTTTAGCTTATTATGATCATTATAACTGGAAAGAGTATGCTGCGATCACAAAAAACCATTATGGAAAAGGAATGGCAGTATATCTTGGCTGTATGACGGATCAGGCAACATTGAAGGTCGTAATACGAGATGTCCTTCAGAATGCACATGTGGAAATACCTGTATATAGTTATCCAGTTATTATGCGAAAGGGAACAAATCAATTCGGAAAAAATGTAAAATATTTCTTTAACTATTCCGCTAATGAACAGAATATACCGTTTGTTTATAAAAATGGTGTAGAACTTTTATCAGAAACCCGGATTGAAACGCAGGAAACATTAGACATTCCGGCGTGGGGAGTGAAAATCATTGAGGAATATGATGAGAAGTAATCTATAATTCGGGAATGTAATTAATAAACCGGGAGAACGTCTGAACAGTAACAAATCCCAAGCACTATAACGAGACCAGATATCATGCCCTTGCAATATCTTTGTTCCTAGTATATACTAAACATATAAATAGAGCATCCGCCCACAAGGTGGAAGCCCTCAAGTTAAGGTTTTACGTCTTTTCAGACGCGCCTATCCTTGTTGGCACGACAGGGTAGGCATTTTTTATTTTCGCTTATTCCTATCTATATAGGTCAGCAATGCTATCAGGAACGAGCCGCCCAAAAACAGAAGGCTTAAAACCTCGTATGTATCCATCTGCACCACCTCCCCTCTTCAGTAAAGTATGGGAGGCTTCCACCCTGTACACGGTGCTCATAGGGAAATCTTATTATAAGATTGAGAAAGAATCAATCTCACCATCTTTCATTGATAGTATAAAAAAATTAGCACAAATATAGTTTCCATATATCAGACTCTGATATTATTATTCTTGTTCGTAGTTTTATTACACAAGAAACTGCTGTAAAATTCAACTTAAAATTTTACAGCAGTTTAGTTTTCCGCAAAATGTTACTCTATACCATATCCCCTCTCTATTCTACATCAGGATACTCATTGCATAAAAGCCGGTACGGCTTTTCATCCTCCTCCACTGCCGGAAAACGACCTACCGCTTTATCATAGAAGAAATTATCATTGTCATCATCATTGCACATAGAAACTTCCCCGAGAAGTACCGGTCCCCCCGTTTCCGGGACAATAAAATCATGATACATATATGGCGTAATCGTAATGCTCTGACCAGGTCTTAACCGCACTTTTGTCCCTGCAGGAACCATCTCCCTCTTCCCATCAGAGCATACCTCCACCTCTGTATCCAGCATGGTTTCTTCTTTAGTTCCATTATATACGGTGATATATACATCATTCCCGCCCCGGTTTATGATGTCTTCCATTTTGCTCACATGATAATGCATTGCAGCTGTCTGACCTTCGTAAAGCATCAGAAGCTTTTCTGCATAAGGCTTTTTATATTTCTCCTTCATCTTTTGGTTTCCATTCCGGATTGTAAATAAGGAAAAACCTACCTCTTCAAATTTTCCAAGGCCAAAGTCTGTGATGTCCCATCCCAGCTTGTTATCCCTTATTTCATCGTACTCATGCCCCGCCTTCCCCCAATCTTCTGTTGTCCATGATGCAAACGGGGGCATCTCAAAACCATGCTTTTTGATTAATTGTTCCATATCTTTTATGACTTGATTGATTTTTGAACGCTTCATTCTTTTTCCTCCTTAATCTTAGAAAAGAACAGCGGTACACCAGTCATGCACATCGACACGAAAGGTAAAACCGCTGTTCCAGCAAGAGTCAGAATTACATCTTATATTCTGACAAAATAATCTCCGGCTTATCAGCCTGTTTATTTTTAATCAGCTCTTCATTCATTACAAAATTCAAGAGTGCATCAATCACTGCCGTTTCATTCAGGTGTGCATATCCTTTATAGTAATTAAAAGGCTCTTCCTTGCCGGCAGAAAGCAGCACATAGTCTGCCAGAGCAGCCACCGGTGATTGTGCAAATGCGGTGATTGCAATAATTTTAAGTCCCTTTTCCTTACCTAGTTCCATACCCTGTACGACCTGTCTGGATGTTCCCGACTGTGAAATAGCTATCAGAATATCATCCGGATCAGCCAGATTCACATGATTCAAAAAATATTCTGCTGCCACATTATATGTACTCTTAATTCCAAGCCTTCCCAAACGAAATCCCATATACTGAGTCAGCGGACATGTATTTCCTACTGCCATAAGGTGTGCCTGCCTGCATGTCTTCAATAGGTTAACGCACTTCCACATAACATCCACGTCGATTCTTTCACCTATTGCTATCATTGCTTCTGCATAATCGTGGAATACCTTTCCCACCTCATCCTTATTCTGCAAACGCGATGATGTTGCATACTGCTTTCTTCCTAATTCCCGGCTCAGGGCTATCCTGAACTGGTAATATCCTGTATACCCTATGTGATGGCACATTCTGACAACAGTCGCATCACTCACACCACTTTGCTTTGCCAGCTCTGAAACATTAGAGTCTACCGCCTTCTGAGGATTCTGCAGCACAAAGTCTGCTACCTTCTTTTCTGCTGAAAATATAGAATCATAATTTTCCTTAATCACTTCTAATGCTTCTTTTTCAAATATCGTATTGTCCACTTTCTCTTTCTCCTATATTAAGTATCCCCTTAATATAATGAGGCCTTTCCTATCGTCTGAAATAATTCTAGTTTTTGTTTTGCACACGCTTTCATAGCTTCCATACAAACCGGCTCGATTACATTAGGTTCTCTTAAGCTCTCATCTTTCAGTACTTCTCTCATTTTCTGGAAATATGCAACTTTGATATCAGATGAAATATTAATCTTATTAATGCCCAATGTCACAGCTTCCCCAATCTCTTTATCCGGGTTATTCGAACCACCATGAAGTACCAGCGGTATATCCACCTTTGCTTCGATTTCTTTTAAGATATCAAGCTTAAGTTCTGGATTCATTCCTGCCGGATACAGGCCATGACACGTTCCGATTGCTATAGCAAGTGTATCCACGCCCGTTGCAGAAACAAACTTAGCAGCATCCTCCGGATCTGTGTAGATAATCTTAGCTGTTCCCCCTTCAAAATCAGCCGGGTCCGTAGATCCAATCGTTCCGAGCTCTGCTTCAACAGATACATTCGCCGGGTGAGCAGCTTCCACTACTTTCTTAGTATTCTCGATATTGTCTTCAAATGAAAGCTCCGCTCCGTCAAACATAACAGATGTAAATCCTGCCTGAATCGCATAAATGATTTTCCCGAAATCACCACAGTGATCCAGATGAATACATACCGGGACCGGTGATTTATACGCCCTTTCCCTGATAGCTGTTACCATTTCCGGCCCTGTAAAACTCAACTCATCCGGATGGATCTCGATAATTACTGGAGAATCTGTCTCTTCACAAATATCCATTATCCCAAGAAACATTGAATAATCGGAAATATTGAATGCAGGAATCGCAAATTTATTTTCCTTTGCAACAGATAAGATTTCTTTCATGTTCATTAACATAGCTATTTCCTCCGCATATCTTCTATTATTTTAGTTCAGACATTGAATAATGTCAATCATTGTATGAAATAAAATTTCATTCCCATATTTAATTTTACTCAGAAGCACATCTGCACTCCCCCCACAAAGGAATCCCCCAATCCAATCGTATATCTGGGCTTATCTATATATTTGGAAGGAACCAGTATGACTTCTTTTTGATATTCACTCTCTTTAATTTTCTGATAGTTCTCTGCCCCTTTCGGGCTTAATTCAAATCCCAGCACCTCTTTGACCTGCTCTTTTGTCCCATACCAGCCATTCTGTGCCTTTGCTGTTGCCAGCATATTTCCATACATCAGGCCTTTTTCTATATCTGCTTTCAGCGTATCCCCTACATACATGGAATAATCTTTCGTATGAACAATGACCCCCTTATGTATCCCAAACTTTTTACGAATAAATTTTGCGCCTTGTACACAAGAAATAATATTCTCAGTATCTACATCAAAATCATACATTTCTTTCAGTGTATATTTCAATTCGTCCTCATTCAGGCTTACAATGTCTACACACGAATAGACGGTTTCCAGACACAGCCTTTTCACCTCACTATTATGGTAGTGGGCATCTTCAAAGAAAACGATTCCTTCCGGATTATTCCTGCGGTATTTTTCCACATGCTGCTTCACAAAATCAAGACGTGCCTTTAAAACCTTTGGATCTAAAAGCGCATTAAAGCTTGACAATACATTACTGCTTACATTTTCTGCATTTTTCTCTATCCACTCAAAATATGGTATTGAAAATGGTACAAATTCATTTACGGTAATCTTAGTAATAATCAGACGGTTGGAACAGGGGATGGTCACCTCCTGACTCCCCAGCCTGATCATATCTCCTTTTTTAAACTGGATGATGCAATGAACTTCCTGACTCTGGGTCTGGGACAATTCGTCCGCATGCACCAGCTGCCCTTCCTGAGAAACTGTATAGACAGATGGCGTTTTTAGTAAATCACACACCTCTTTTGAATCGTCTGTCAAATGCACCAGAGACGGACATCCGATTTCCGCCAGAGCAAGCGCTGCCTGAACCGCAGTTCCCCCCATACCGTATTGAAATGGAAAGCACTCTTCTACGAGCCTCGTATCTTCAATATCCGCTTCACCACCTATTCCCCGTGAACAATAGTATACAATCGTCGATAACAGCTCTTCCATCGTATGTATACTGTCTACGATCCCCATCTCCGCCAGCCTCCCGTCCGGAAGGTATTCTTCAAGCATCTGATTCAAAAGCTCTGCCCGGAAATCACACAGAAGATCTAAGTTGCTCGTATATCCCATTGCCGTGTAGCGTTTTTTCTCCACCCGTGTCTGTACGATTTCCCCTAGTTCTTCAAAAGCATGTTCATATTTCTGTTCTATTTCCACATTCTCACCTCTTTTCTGGCAATGCTTATTAATTCTTTACCGATCCTGCTGTCATGCCTGCAATGAAATATTTCTGGAAGAAAAGGAAGAGCACCAGAATTGGCAGCGATCCAAGTACACTCATAGCCATCATCTGGTTCCATTCATATGCATGCTGCCCCATCAAGAGGTTGATACCAACCGGCACTGTACGCATATCATTTGTCTTAGTCAGGGCTAATGCAAACAAATATTCATTCCATGCCTGCATAAAGGTGTACATTCCAACTGAAACCAGTCCCGGTATTGCAGTAGGAACAAGTATTTTCCACAATGCTTTCCAGCGGGAACCTCCGTCAATCATAACAGCCTCATCCAGTTCCTTAGGAAGCGTATTGAAATATCCCGTTGTCATCAAAATGCAGTACGGAAGCGTAAATACTAAATATGTAAGAATCAGCGCCCCATATGTGTTATACAATCTGAGAGTCACTATCAGGCTGATATAAGGTATCAATAACGTAATCGGAGGAACTGCCTGTACACTTACGATAATTGTATTGATCAGCCCTTTCCCCGGAAAATTAAAACGGCTGAAGGCATACGATGCCATAATTCCTACGATCAAAGTTACTATTACAACCAGCCCTGCAATCACGTAACTATTTACAAAGAACCTTACCTGCTCCGGATTTGAAAATATCGCCTTATACGCGTCAAAGCTGAAATTCTCAGAGATCCAGGTCGGAGGCCATGCAAAAATTTCCGCATTAGGCTTAAAGGAGTTCAGGAACATCCACAAAATAGGGAACCCTGCCCATATGACACCCAGAATTAAGATAATAACAATTAAAATCTGAACCGATACTTTTTTCTTTCCTATCATACCTAATCCCCCGATCTCTGCTGTCTGACATAGAAGATTCCAATAATTGTACATACAATAAGAAGAATTACAGCCCCTGTCGATGCCATCGAATACTGATATTTCGTGAATCCCTGCTTATATATATAAGTACTGATCGTCTCTGTCGCATTGACCGGTCCACCACCAGTCGTCATCCATATCAAAGCAAACTGTTGTAATGTCCATACAAAATCCAACATCAGAAGACTGATAAGAATTGGCTTTAGCTGTGGCACTGTAATCCTGAAATATGTCTGGACTGCGTTCGCCCCATCCAAAGCGGAGGCTTCATACAAATCTGTGGAAATGCCTTGCAGGCCTGCCAAAATACTAATCATATAAAACGGATATCCAGACCAGATATTAATAAGAGTAACCGCTTTCAAAGCGATATCCCTGGAAGCCAGAAATGATATATTATCATTCACAAGATTCATTGATGTAATCAGATAATTGATCACACCATTGGGATTCAGCATCATTCTCCACAGAATCGCAATGACTGATGCTGTAAACATCCACGGCAGTGCATAAATCACTCTGAAAATGCCTTTCGTTTTGTCTCCAAGATATCTGGTATTCAGAACTAGGGCAAACACCATCCCTATGATAAGATGAGCTATAATACTGACAATTACAAAGAACAGTGTATTCCTTATCGCAACAAGAAAATTCGGATCGGATAATACTGCCTTATAGTTCTGCAATCCCACAAATACCGGATTCTTATTAATAATCACATTATCATAAAATGAATATCTGATGACCATAAGAATCGGTATCACCAGCAATATAAACATTAAGACGACCGTGGGTAATAAATATACATACGGTGTAGCCTGTCTTTTTAAGATATCCTTCTTGCCTTTCCCTGCTGTTTGGTTCATGAACCTGCCGCCTTTTGCCAATTCATCTCACTCCCTTCGTTTTTTGTTCGGGCTGCACGCGTACGCACAGCCCGTATTGTTCTTCTTTGAAAATATATTCTTCCTAATTATTCAAATGCCGGCTCCCAGGCTTTCTGGGCTGCTCCTAACATTTCATCTACAGATGTTGTATCTCCATCCAGATATAACACTAACTGCTCATTGAAACTTCTCATGAGATCTTCTGATGTCGGAAGGCCTGTAAACTCATTTGTTGCATATCCACTCTGGAAAATCTCAAATGCTTTTTTGAATAATTCATCGTTCTGGGAATAATCCGGGTTGGCATTCGCATTGCCAGGGAATGCATTTGCAAGCTGTGCTAACTCTGCATTTACTTCTGGGCTCATAAGATATTCTACAAACTGCATAGCCTCTTTTTTGTTCTCACAATTCTCAGCAATTCCAATTCCCCAGTTTGCAACATCCATTCCACTCTCGCCTTCGTATCCGTCCATGACAGGCATCTTTGCATAGTCAAAATTCAGGTCCGGGCTTTCTTCTTTGATCAGTGTCAGATGTGAAATTCCATCTACCATGAATGCAAGACGTCCATTTTCAAATTCATTTACCATATCCTGCTCCTTCATAGCCTCTGCCCCATCAGCGATATAGCCTTTATCTTTCATTTCTTTCACAAAATCAACCACCTTGGCAAGGTCTTTATTACCTTCTAAGTTCGGCGCGCCATCCTTCAGCATCGAACCGCCTGAAGCCCATAACCATGTCATAAACTGATTCTGAATGCCATTTGGTGCCTCCGTGGATAATGGAATAGAAAATCCGGCCGCATCTGTATTATTTTTGATCTTATCCAGTGCCGCCAAAAATTCTGACCAGGTGGCTGGAATCTCAGAAACCCCTGCTTTTTCAAGAATATCCATATTTACATACAATGGATATGCAAAATTCACAACCGGGATCATGTATGTATTTCCTTCGTATTTGATCTGGTCTGACAACTGTGAGTCATCATAGCCGTCTTCTTTCATCAGTTCTGTTAAGTTTGAAATGGAACCCTGTTTTGCAAAATCATATACCCACGCACCATCAAGCCCTACTACATCCGCCATTGTGCCTGCCGCTGCACCGGCTGCAATCTGTGTCTTCGTGTCGGCATATGGATTGCTCAAAAGTTCAATCTGGATTCCCGTATCTTTCGTAAAGTCATCACAAATCTTCTGCAGCGCACCTTCCGGAAGCTCTACACCCCACCACTGTTGGAATTCAAGTGTCACACCACTGCTGTCACCTTCCTGTTTCTTTTCGTCCTCTTTTTTTTCGGAGCCACAAGCCGCTAAGGAAAGTACCATAGCACTTGCCAGGCCAATAGAAAGCACCTTCTTCATAACCGTTTTCTTTTTCATAACTTCTCCTCCTTAAATTAAATTTTTTTTCAGCATTTTGAGTTCAGAATCTTTATTTTCTTATTAAAGGCGCATATTTTGTCTTTATTTGACAATTTTTCCGCCCTTTAACCTCAATTAATTATGCTTTTTGTATAAGTCCATTATAAAATAGAATTTCATATTGTCAATGCTTTTTTATGGGTTATATGCATAAACATAAATATGCACTAATACAATATCTTTATTTTGTGCAAAATCACGGTTAAAAAGCTGTTATAAGTAATTTTATTTCATATGTTTCAGGTGACCAAGTAGCTTTAGATTTAGGGGGGATTTATTTTATATAAGATGTTGGCAGACTAGATGCTTTTGGAGTTGAAAACAGTGAACTGCATTCACCTACTGCACTTGCTACAGACGGGAGGAAGACTTTTACAAGCTTGCGTTTCGCATTGGAGCACGCAAAGCATCGTAAATTAGATAGAATTATCTATATGATTGCATATCTGTCAATTATATGGATTATTAAAATACCAAAGCTCTTTACTTAGATTTGATAAAAATGAATTAGACATATATAAGGATGAAGCCGAAAAAGATTGCCAGATTAAGGGCCCACAGGCATAAAGAAACCTCGGAAGCCCTTGTAAAATGGGCATCCGAGGTTTTCTGTCCGTTATTCAAATTCGACAATCACTAGTCAATTTTGTTTAGAGATTATTCGTTGTCGTGTTTATAGTTCTTTTGATTATTTGATTTATCCATATTATCCTGCCTGTTTGAGCTAATGTTATCATTCTGTTATCGGAATTGATAACACACGCTCCGTAACTGTGGATAATAGTAATATGTTCCGTCTCAAATTATAAGCGGTTTTGCTTAGAAAATCAATTTCTCAAAACATACTTTGTTCACTACATCTTGAGAAAATATCATCTTTTTGTAGCTACACTTTCTTTTCTCCGTTCTTGAGCAAATCACGAATTACAATAATTCTTGAGGCAAGGTCTTCGTTGCCGATTTAAATCTGATAATTTTGTAATAGCCCTCCTTTTCAGAATTTTCTTGATAAGAATCAATCAAATTGTTTTCTTTGAAAGCAGTAAGTAGTTTTTCATTTTCATCATTGATTTCAAACTTGGGTCTACTGCGAGTATCAAATATTTTGAGATAGTCCGTTAAGTTAAGCAGGGTGAGAATCTCTTTTATACTATCCCGACATAACTCGGGCATTATTGCTATTAAGAAATCAATCTTTTTATCTCGACTCACCTTATCTGAATGGAGCAGATTATTTTTTAATTTCTCAGAAACAGAGATTGGGTTATCCATGATACTTTCTATATTTTTCACTGCATAATCAAATATTTTTGCTTGGATAGAGTCATCCCATTGCTCAAATGATGAAAACAAATCCGGTAAATCAGATACCGAAAAATTATTATTAAGAATATGCAGGCATACCACAGAAGAATAATTCTTTCCGATTACCGAAATTTCGTCATCAGAAAATTCAAGCAATTTGGTTTTTAGTTTATCACTAATGTCCCAAGTAAGTATCTCTAACAATTCTTTCCGCGAAAACAGAGCAGCGCCCATTATACCAATATACTTTTCTATGTTCTTGCGAATGAAATAACCTTTCGAGTTTAGATAATTTTCACGCATAAATTTTAGGTTGCCAACTGTCATTCTAATAATGTCTGTGTCAATTAGGATAGTGATCTTATCATCAGAAATCTCTGCGATATCAAAATTATCATAAATAAACTTCAATGACACCAATATTTGCTTGTACTTTGAGTTGTTGATATCATTGCATATAATCACGCTATCAAATAGTTTTTCTTTGATATCTTCATCATATTCAGTTTTTGAAAAATCCAAATCAACATCACATCTGTTGATATAAGAAATGACACTTTTATTGAGCTTCACAGTATTAAAGCAATCCATAATATTACACTCTGAATACTGTACTATATCGGCATCCAGCAATGATGCCCATAAGGAACTATCCTCAATCTCTTTTATAGAAGTAATGGTTGTCCGCAGAGCAGAAATATATGATTGTTTATGCTCAGTAGTGAGATCAGTGTTATTTAATACAATAACTGCTACCTTTTCGTCATCAAGAATAGTTCCTCCGCTTATCTGTAAAATAACATCAAAATACTCACTGATATTCTGATTGACATATTGAGTTATTGCGGAATCAGGGTGCAAATATAATAGCGTGTAATTCTTGTGAAAGAAATCATCTTCATTCTTTTCTTCTAAGATTTCTCTTTGAATGAGTTGCAGGTTTTCTGCATTGATTTCGTACAAAGATTTTTCATAGACAGCATGAAACAAATCTTTATTTAGTTCTGCATAATCAAAACCTATGAAACACACTCCAAGTAGCATGAAACAATGAATCAGTCTATCAATGTTAGGATTATCTATTGCAAGGTAGCCACGCGCATTGGAAATATAGTCACATAAGCAGTTTTCTTTATTGACTAATTCAATAATATCGTCGTCAGAATAATAAAGAGAAAAAATCGAATATCTGCGTATTTGATTTTCGGTCAGTAACCGTTCGCTAAGGGCTGTTGAAAATACTTCTGACCATCTCATATTTAAGTATTTAATAAAGGCTGACAATTCAACTGTTGTATCAAAATAAGCACCTATAAATTTAAAATTCTTTGTGTCTTTTAGTTGGTTAATCAATCTTTCTGTATAGTCGATATGAAAAGTCTGGAGCAAATATGTGAATAGGTCAAAATTTAAAGTTTCCTCTTGGTCGAAATCCACTAATCTAAGGTGTGAAACCACTAACTGTGGATCTTTCAATTTATAAGTATATTCTTTGGCTCTTTTATCGGTTATACTTCGTAGGAAAGTTTTATCAACACGGCTTAGGCTATTCTCGTAAAAATAAGTCATATAGTCGGCATAGGTTTCGTCAATATATCCATTGCGAATAAGATATTTTAAGAGATCAAAATATTCGCTGCTTTTTATCTCGTTAAAATAGGTTACTGTTCCAATCTCATTTGTATTTGTAATACTAAATATGGAATCGATATTATCTCTCGTTATAATTTCACAAAGTTGCCTATTTTGTATTATAATCCGTTCTTGTTCGAGAAACAATTTTTCATTTTCTAATTTAAGAATACTATTGTTTAATCGGTTCTCTATAGCCTGTTTGCGTTTTGCATAATTAACCTTATCTGTATCACTTAAATCCTGCTTATATCCATATAGCATAGATCTTTTATCTTCATATGCTACATCTAATTCTTTAATGGTATAAAGATGCTCATTTTTCGCCATATCAATTTCATTAACCTTTTCAGAGATTTGCTTATCAAGTTTTTCTACTTCTTCTGTAATGAATGAATCTTTGCTATCAAAAAGAATATATACAAATCCTTGATTAAGCTGCAAATCTGCAAAATCACGTGGAAATAGGTTCTTATATGCGATAATGGCAAGCATCTTATTACAATCAAGTTCTGTAATATTCAGCCTGTTAAAATAAACTACAAATTCATTGTAGATGTTTTTCAAAAGACGCATATCATCAATGTATAAAGATAATCCTTGCAGAAAGTTTTCGTCAAACTTCTCAAATATCCCTCCTTTTTTGAAATGAGAAATAAACTGATCGTAGGAATTGGAGCTATCCACAACAGGCACAACAGGAACAATATAGTCAAAAAACTTTGTCCTATCTTTGGAAACAAAAATATCATCACGCAACAAGTAAAAAAAACGAAGAACCTTTTTGTCTTCTTTCTGAAGTTGAATATTTGCAAGCGTATTTACTTCGCGAAGTCGCTCGAAAATTTTGTTTGCATTAAAGCGATCCATATCCTCAAATACAATTACATCCGCATCTGCATTCTCAAATAAATACAAAACTTCATTGAGATATTTATCAAAATAAGAATCCTCGCTTTCCTCAAAAATTTCAATTTCATTGCCTTGCAAGTTCAGTTTACGAAAAACATTTTTGTTCTTTTGCACACGTATTAACCCATATACGATAAATAAAAGCAATGTTACCATTAAAATTCCGTCTACCATCAAAGCATATTGATATGTGGATAGTGTTAATATAGATTTGAACCAATTGTTAGGCAGAGTATTTACATAGCTTTTCCATATATCAAAACAAGCAAAATAAATAGCTACAATAAAAAACAAAACTACTTCAATTGTTAGCTTTATAACACTTTTCGCACCCACTTTTTTCTTTACTCTAAAATTGGTCTGCGGTATCTTTTCTGACGGAATTTGATGTATTAGTTGATTAAGAATCTTGCCTTCTAATACAGATTCCTTTACTTCCGCCTCATCTTCTTGCTCTGGAGATTTGAAGTGTGCGAGAGAAATATGCAGAAAGTGCAAATCACTATGTTTTTTCTTATATGAAGCTAAAACGCTGCTTTTACCTGCACTGTATGCGCCTGAAATTGCGACATTCTTTATATCAGAATTATCAAACGCATAATCTATCGCTTCTTCATAAACGTGCAAATCCATATTGTCAATCGGTGTTAATCGTTCAAAATGAAGTGTTCTTTCTGCCACATTTATCACATCCTTTCTTCGTTTCAATAAATTTTATTTCCCAGTATCTTTCTGCTTCAAAATTCATAAAATTTTACCGCAATCGAACATAATAATAAATCATTACTTCCGCCTCTTCTGCAAACCAAGTATCTTTAGCAAATTGCGCTTTATCATCGATAACTATTTTCGCTACACATTCCTCTTTTTCTCCCCATCCAATTTTAGACATTGCCATCTCTTTAATCACAAAATTTGTAAATCCTAAGCCTTCTAATTCTTCTTTCACTTCTTCATAATTTCTTCCCAAGAAATGTTTCTGACTCTCACCAATCTTAATTTCTTCCGGATGTTCCAACGCAATTTCTTCCTCTGTCTTAGCCTCAAAATATTCAATTACTACTTCCGAACTACGTTTATACCAGCCATCTTCAGTAAAGCCATTTACCATAATAGAAATCACATTTCCTTCCTTAACTTTTACAGCTTCTGTATTTCTCACAGTTTCAATATTCACAAATCCCATAGTTAAAAGTTTCGCTTTAATATCGGCGACATTCTTTCCAAGCATTTTCTTCATGACCACTTCAACTGGGAGATTTTTCTCAGCCTCAGATGATTTGGAATTTACATATTCAAGAATATTCTGATACCGTTCACTCTGCTCCCATTCTTTTCCTTCATATGCTCGGACTGCATTTAGCGGATGATCATAGTTTTGGAAAAGAATAAACTCTAAAGTTTTATTCCATGCATTATCAGTTACCAAACTTTTATACTCAAATGCCTGTTCCATAAAAGCTTCACTATTTGCTTCTGCCATAATGTCTTTATCATATCCAGCAAAACGCATCATTACTTCTGTATTTTTTTCAGCTGTTCCATCACAAATAATGGCTGCCCTATCAGCTGAGAATTCACTACATCTCATCCAATACGCAAAGGCCAGCTGAATAGGATACATCGCTATATTCCCTAATCCAGAGACAAATGATGATGCTCCATTCAAAATAGCGCGTCCCATAGTAGTATATAATGTATGATGGCATGCTATATGCCCGCACTCATGTGCCAATACTGTCGGAATTAATTCGTCAGGCAATGTCTCAAACAATCCGGAAGTAATTACAATAAATGGTTTTGTATCTCCATATGTATACGCATTAGGATTCACATCCAATTCTACAAAAAGCTCTGGAATATCAATCCCTAACTTTTCACAAATCGGTGGTAACATATTATAATACTTCGCCATCTGATTATCATTCAAATGCAAATTTGTCGACATGTTGATAAGCCTAAATTGCTGCTCACTCCAAATTTTCATAAATGCTTTCATCACCTGTGAAAATCCTGGTATCGCTTTCAACGCTGCCATTGCAGCCTTATCTGAATCATGTAAATACAGCTTATAATCTAACGCCATCTTTATTGTCTCCTTTGTTCTCTACTAATCACGCATTCATAATTTTTTTCATATTAAGACTATTATACATCATCTATTGTTATAGGGAAAGAAAAAAGCAAGCCCTATCTAAGAGCCCTATCTAAGAACTTGCTCTCTTATTTCTAAGCATATATAATCTCTTTATCCACAATCTCTCTCACACACGTTTGTATATTATTCATTTTCTCTAACCACTCTGAAGTATCCTCTGCCTTTAACTGTTCTGTGATACTCTGTGCCTGCTTCATCTGCTATACAAGCCTTTCAAATCTTTCCTGTGCCTGTTCTTCTATGTCTGCCAGATAACTATTCAACCTGCCGCTTGTAAGCAGATTCAAATATACAACCTTACGATATTCTTTTAAATACCGCAAATGCCTTTTCCCCATACACCGATAAATCGCTGTTCTTCTTCCTCCGGCAAGGTAAGACAGGGGAGAAGATAATCCCCTTACATACAGTATTTTCACGTATCGAAAGGCTGCTAATGCTGTTCGATGGTACTTTTATTCCTTTAACAGAACTACAATTAACTGAATCTAGCACATCAGAGGATAATATATTGCATTCTATAAAGAACATTTTATAAAAAGTAGACTATCTTATTTTTCATCCGCTGACTTTTGTAGCTATAAAGTGAACAAATTGCTTTCCCTTGATTCTATTCTTACAACAGAATTATTGTGTAAATGGGAACAATTATTCAGAGAATTAGATATGGTGCATCAAATATACCTCTACTCATTAAGTGGTAGTGGAATAACCGTTGATGTTAAGTGTGCATTTTTAATTGAACTAGCTGAACCTCTTATAAAGATTGTAAAAAAA
Organism: Faecalicatena orotica; assembly: GCF_905197545.1. Lineage (NCBI taxonomy): Bacteria > Bacillati > Bacillota > Clostridia > Lachnospirales > Lachnospiraceae > Faecalicatena > Faecalicatena orotica. The sequence goes on along the minus strand of NZ_CAJJZH010000002.1, from coordinate 470,935 downwards.
TATACTAATTTTTTCTCCTCATTAACTCCCCGTCCTCGTGGTGCATCTCTTAAAAATTGTTTAGATGCGTTAATTATGAAATATGGTGTGGATATTTTCAGAAAGGAATTATGAGCAATTTTTATCAGCAATGGTTAATAGCAGGGTTAGAATAATGCATATTAAGTGAGAACAAAAGGGTCTATATTTTAATGGAAATGACTCTGTTTTATATACGTTAAAAATGAGTTTGTTATACCGACGCATAATTTTTGAAGTTTTTAATATTAATGAATCAAATTATATAGATAATCTAAGAAAATGTGTTTCAAGATTGGATAAATGGAATGATGTTTCAGATAAATTCATCTCAAAACTTTCCAAATAGATAGTTTAGATCCAAGAAATAACTTTCGGATTTAAAATTTGTAAAATCCTTATTAGTAAACATGCTAAATAAGCAGGTTACAAAAAGTCTTACTAAAATCTTACTTTTAGAGCAGAAGAAACCCCCGCAATCCTTGCAATTACTGACTTGCGGGGTTTCAACCCTCTACTCGAATTCTATCGTCGCCGGCGGCTTCGGTGACATATCATAGCACACTCTATTGACATTCTCCACCTCTGCCAATATCCTTCCGGTTATCTTCTCCAACACTTCCCAGTCTACCTTTTCGATGGTGGCTGTCATTGCATCTACTGTATTAATTGCCCTCAGGATGACCATGTATTCGAAGCATCTCTCATGGTTTTTCATTCCGACTGATTTGAAGTCCGGCACTACTGTGAAATACTGCCATACTTTTTTATCCAGTCCTGCTTTCTCGAATTCTTCTCGCAGAATCGCATCGGATTCTCTGACAGCTTCCAGTCTGTCTCTGGTGATCGCTCCGAGGCAGCGTACACCTAATCCCGGCCCTGGAAATGGCTGGCGGTATACCATGTGTGGCGGCAGTCCGAGTTCGATTCCGCATGCACGCACTTCATCTTTGAATAGTTGCTTCAGAGGCTCAACCAGTTCGAACTGCAGGTCTTCCGGCAGACCGCCTACATTATGATGAGACTTCACCATTTTAGCTGTCTTTGTTCCGCTTTCAATAATATCGGGGTAAATCGTCCCCTGTCCAAGGAAGTCGATCCCGTCCAGTTTGCGTGCCTCTTCCTCGAATACACGGATGAATTCTCCGCCGATAATTTTACGTTTTTCTTCCGGATCCGCGACGTTTTCCAGTTTGCCGAGAAAACGTTCTGTGGCATCTACATAGATCAGATTTGCGTGCAGCTGGTTCTTGAATACCTCTACAACACTTTCTGATTCATTTTTACGCATCAGGCCATGATTAACATGAACGCACACCAACTGCTGGCCGATCGCTTTCAGCAGAAGTGCAGCGACTACGGATGAATCTACACCGCCTGAAAGGGCAAGCAATACTTTGCGGTCTCCGACCTGACGTTTAATCAGCTCGGTCTGGTCCTCGACGAAATTCTTCATGTTCCAGTTTGCTTCTGCTTTGCACTCATCGAATACAAAGGACTTTAATGTATCCGTATCCGGCAGTTCCGCGTATTGTTTTTCACACATTGATCCCGGATAATCTACGGAAATGACCGGATATCCGCAGTCATAAACTGCCGGATTGACCTCGACTGCCTGTCCGTCTACAACACGGTTTTCTCCACCGTTTAAAATGATTCCTTTGACATTATCCAATGCATTCAGTTCTTCCACGGTGATATCGTGAGGGTGAATCTCGCTGTATACGCCAAGATCGCGGATTTCACGGGCAAGCACTGTGTTATTCGTACTCCCCAGGTCCAGAATAACTATCATGTCCTGTTTCATTTGTTTTCCTCTCTTTCGTTCGATCATTTATAATCCTCACATCTGTTCATTCCTATGAACAATTGCGAATCTTCTTCTATTATAACTGAACACTCTGTGTTTTTCCATCCATGAAATAGAAATATCACATATTTTATTCTCTGCATATAATAAATAAAATTGTATTTTGTCAGGAGTTTCACAATGGAGTATCCACAATACGATTACGCGGTCATTGGCGGAGATATGCGGCAGGTATATCTGGCTGAAGAACTGGCACACCATCAGAACCGCGTCATTTACTATGCCCTGATGGCTGCGCCGGATGAAAGCAGATGCTCAGACGCTTCTTATGTTGCCCCGGCCTCATCTCTTGAAGAAGCAATAAGCTCCTCCGACTGTATTATCTGTCCGATTCCTTTCAGTAAAAATGGCGTCCATCTGAATCAGAACGTTCTGGATAAAGACCTTACGCTTTCTTCCCTGCTGGATTTACTCAGAGAAGGCCAGACATTTTTTGCCGGCTGTATTTCCGGAGAATTTAGGGATGCGGCCCGCAAGGCAGGAGTTTCTGTAAATGACCTTATGCAGGATGAATCTCTTGCGGTTTATAATACGATCGCCACGGCAGAAGGTGCCATCTGCGAAGCCATTCAGAGGAGCCCGCAGAACCTTCACCGCAGCCAGTGTGCCGTGCTCGGTTATGGGAAATGCGGAAGTACGCTTGTTTCTTATCTGCGGGGCATGTTTTGCTATGTATATGCCTGTTCCGACCAGCCGAAGGAACGAGCACTTGCGGGAACGGTTAGTGACCGGACCGGAAGTCTGGAAGAATTTGCGGCATGTGCGGGGAAATTTGATTTTATATTCAATACAATTCCGGCAAAAGTAGTGACCGCAGAAATTTTAAATAATATGAAGTCTTCCGTAACGATCATTGATATTGCCTCTGCTCCCGGCGGAGTGGATTACGCAGAAGCCCGGCATCTGGGACGAAACGCAGTGTTATGTCCGGGGCTTCCCGGGAAATACGCCCCCTCATCTTCGGCCAAAGCGGTAAAAAGAGTCATCGAAGCTGCAATGCTTTCAAATAATGAATAAGGAGTGATGCAAATTGTCTTTAAAAGGAAAAACGATTGGAGTAGCCTTCACAGGTTCCTTCTGTACCTACGAAAAAGCATTTACAGAACTACAGAAACTGGTGGATGAAGGTGCCCTCGTACAGACGATTTTTTCCGATGCAGCAGGAAGTATCGACAGCCGTTTCGGAAGGGCGGAAACCTTCATCGATAAGGCGGAGGAAATCACGGGTGTAAAACCGATGCTGACTATATCACAGGCTGAACCGATTGGCCCCGGAAGCCTGCTGGATATTCTTGTTCTCTTCCCCTGCACCGGAAATACTCTGGCAAAGCTTGCCAACGGGATCACCGATACTCCCGCGCTGATGGCTGCAAAGGCTCATCTGCGGAACAACAAGCCTCTTCTGATTTCCGTCTCAACAAACGATGCCCTTGGAATGAATATGAAAAATATCGGCCTTTTGATGAATGCCAAAAATATATATTTCATCCCATTTGGTCAGGATAATCCGAAGAAAAAGCCGAATTCTATGATCGCGCATACAGAGCTTCTAATTCCTTCTATTGAGGCTGCTTTAGAAGGACGGCAGTATCAGCCGGTCATCCAGTAAATATTCCCCGGAGGGCACATCCCGTAACCCAGTCCCTCCGGGCAGATTCAATATAAGGTATGAAAAAGGAGAAGAAAAAATGTGCGGAATTGCTGGATTTTTTAATCCCTACAGGGATTATAAGACAGAAGAAACGAAGTGGCTCGGCATCTTGAGCGGTATGAATCATGCGCAGAAACAAAGGGGACCTGATGATGAGGGTACTTATTTGAGCCCCATCTGTGGCCTTGCACATGTCCGTCTGGAAATCATTGATCTGGTGACCGGACACCAGCCGCTTGTGAAAGCGTGGCAGGGCAGGGAGTGTGCGATTGTTTTCAACGGTGAGATTTATAACATGGATGAACTGAAAGCAGAATTGCTGCTGGAAGGGGTGAAGTTCCAGACGACAAGCGATACGGAAGTGATTCTGGAAGGCTATATGCTGCATGGCAGGGATTACATCAAAAAGTTAAACGGAATTTTTGCAATCGCCTTATGGGATTCTGCGTCGGAAGAACTATTTCTCTTCCGGGACCGGCTCGGTATTAAGCCGCTGTTTTATACGATGACCGGCGAGACTCTCGTATTTTCATCTGAGATAAAGGGGCTGTTTGCCTATCCGGGGGTAGAGCCGGTTCTTGACAGAGACGGACTGTGTGAAATCTTTGCCCTCGGTCCGGCAAAATCTTACGGGAAAGGTGTTTTTAAAGATGTTCTGGAAGTTCTGCCCGGCCAATGTATCACCTTTGACAGGACCTCCTGTACAGAAGACTTTTACTGGAAACTTGAGAGTCATCCCCATGAGGACTCTTTTGAAAAAACAGTCGAAAAGACCGCATGGCTGGTGGAAGATGCCGTGAAAAAGCAAATGCTCTCTGATATTCCGATCAGCACATTCCTCTCAGGCGGAGTGGACAGCAGCCTTGTTACTGCAATTTGTGCAAAGGAGCTGAAAAAGCAGGGGAAAGTCTTGAATACCTTTTCTTTTGACTTCACAGATAATAACAAATACTTCAAATCCAACTCCTTCCAGCCGAGTCAGGACCGCCCTTTTGTAGAGCAGATGGTCCAGTTTGCCGGAACAAATCACCGTTTTCTTGAGTGCAGCAATCAGGATCAGCTGGACTGTCTCTTTAAGGCAGTTGATGCCAGAGACCTGCCCTGCATGGCGGATGTAGAATCTTCTATGCTGTATTTCTGTTCTCAGGTAAAGGAATATAACAAGGTAACCTTGACAGGTGAATGTGCAGACGAAATCTTCGGGGGATATCCCTGGTTCCACAGTGAAGAGGCCTTCCGGACGGACGCGTTTCCGTGGTCCATGAGTATGCAGCCACGGCAGGCGCTTTTGGATGAAAGCGTCATCCATGAACTGCATATGGAAGATTATGCACGTGCCGCTTATGAAAAGACGATTCACGAAACACCCCTTCTCGCCGGAGATACACCGGAAGAAAAACGCCGTCGGGAAATAGCATACCTGAATCTGCGCTGGTTCATGGTGACCCTGCTGGACCGGATGGACCGCACCAGTATGTATAACGGACTGGAGGCAAGAGTCCCCCTGGCTGATCACCGGATCGTGGAATACATCTTCAGCGTCCCGTGGGAAATGAAGTGCCCGGACGGAATCGTGAAAGGACTGCTAAGGCACGCCGGTGAGGGTCTGCTGCCGAAAGAAATCCTGTGGCGCAGGAAGAGTCCTTATCCCAAAACTTACGATCCCACATATGAAAAGCTGCTCGGAGATCAGCTGAAAGAAGTACTCGCGGATGCAAACGCCCCGGTCCGTACCCTGCTGGATACAAAAAAAGTCCACGCATTCTTGAACAGTCCGTCCGACTACGGGAAACCCTGGTACGGACAGCTGATGGCCGGGCCCCAGATGCTGGCCTATATGCTTCAGGTAAATTACTGGCTGGAAAAATACAAGATCAGGATCATATAGATGGATCAAACAGATTATCCATTCCTAATGAAAGACAGGGCGGAAATGTACACACTCACATTTCCGCCCACATTCATTCTGAAACAACCCGGTTATCAGTCATTTTAAGATCTTTTTCCCATATCTTCTTTGATAAACATCAGTACAAATCCGACAAACAGCAGCGCCGCCGCAATCCAGATGACACGCAGTCCAATATGAATGCTCATCACTGCCCCAACCGCCGCTCCGACCGCGAAAATCAGAATCACAAAATAGTAATGCAGACTTTTTCTTCTTAATTCCTTATCCTTCGTGATATGGTACCTGCAAAGCATTTCCGTCGCACTCCTCATATTTCCGATGCACATGGTTGTCGCACACGGAATTCCCCTGAACTTGCGGAAACTGTTGACCTGCATGGCGCATGCAAAGGACATCAGCACATTTGCCAGTACATCCATCGAATGCGGCAGGAGTCCCACTATGACCAACAATACCACCTCGACAAGCAGTACAATCTGCCGCCAGTGTATTTTCTGATGCTCTTTATATAAATAATGCACCCATTCTGTCACATATACCCCGCCGATAAATGCTGCCAGCGGCATCAGGTAGTGGAGCGCTGTCCCGTAATTTCCCTGTGCCAGATTCTGCCCCAGCAGCACAATATTCCCGGTCTGTGCATTCGCAAAGACCTTCCCCCTGCAATTATAAGAATACGCATCCTGAAAACCCCCGGCCAGCGTCAGGAATACCGCAAGCATCATAGATTCCGACATCTGCCGGCCAGCCTTACATTTCATCATCTGTCATACCTCCCGCCCGTAATAAATATATTAAGAATTAACTGCTCCGTTTATTTTATTCCTCCACCATTATACGGCGTGCCGGGAGAATGTAAAGTTTTTTCTAAAAAGTTTCGGGCTTTGTGCAGATGGATATTATTCATCTGCACAAAGCCCACTTAATATGTCATCACAATTCTATCGTCACTTCGTGTGCCGCAGGAATCAGAATCACTCCCTGTTCGGTGATTTCTTTGATTTCCGCCCCGCTCACCTGTTTCACTTCCTTCATATTTCTGAGCAGATATGACATCTCCTCCACTTTAGAAGTTTTCAGTTTGATTCTGTTTCCGGTTCTGGTTCCGCTTACTGTAAGGCTTGTATTTCCCTTCCGGTCAGGAACATGGCAGACTGCTTCTTTTTCCTCCTGCAGTTCAAACACCTGAATCTGCACATTTTTCGCGAACTCATAATCCGCCGTCTGCTCATTTGCCCCGACAGGCAGGAGAGTATTATCCCTGACAAACAGCGGCAGTGACAGGAAATCATAGGTCTCCTTGTACCATGCCCTGCCTTCCTTCGTCTCTCCCGTAAGCAGGTGCGTCCACGTTCCTTTCGGCAGGTAATACTCAACACTTCCATCTGATGAGAATACAGGCGCCACAAGGATGCTGTCTCCGAGCATGTACTGCATATCCAGATATTTTACCGCCGGATCGTTTTCAAATTCCATAACCATTGCCCTCATGGACGGGATTCCCGACTGGTGGGAAAGGACGGCCATCTGATAAATATACGGCATCAGTTTTAGTTTCAGTTTTGTAAACCTGCGGCATACCTCGACTGCCTCGTCATCAAACAGCCACGGTACCCTGTAACTCTTGGAACCATGCAGGCGGCTGTGGGTGGACAGCAGGCCGAACTGGAGCCATCTCTTGTACACGTCCGGGCTCGCCGTCAGCTCAAACCCTCCGATATCATGGCTCCAGAAGGAGAATCCTGACAGGGTAAATGACAATCCGCCCCTCAGGCTTTCCGCCATTGACTGATAGGTAGCTGAACAATCCCCGCCCCAGTGAACCGGGAACTGTTGTCCGCCCGCTGTTGCGCTTCTGGCAAAAAGAACTGCCTCACCTTCTCCTTTTTCCTTCTTCAGAAGTTCAAAAACCTCTGTATTGTACAGGTTTGTATAATAATTATGCATACCCCACGGATCGGAACCGTCAAAATATTCCACATCCACCGGGATCCGCTCACCGAAATCAGTCTTGAAACAGTCGACTCCCATATCCAGCAGTTTTTTTAATTTTGCGGTGTACCACTTCACCGCCTCCGGGTTCGTAAAGTCCACAAGCCCCATACCCGGCTGCCAGTTGTCCACCTGCCGTATTCCTTTTCCATCAGCGCGTTTCAGGAGATAACCGTTTTTTAGTCCCTCCCGGAAAAACTTCGTCCCCTGGGCAATATACGGATTAATCCACACACAGATCTTCAGTCCCTTTTCCTTATACCGTTTCAGCATACCTTCTACATCCGGGAAAATTCTGCTGTCCCACTCAAAATCGCACCAGTGGAATTCCTTCATCCAGAAACAGTCGAAATGAAAAACATCCAACGGAAGGTCCCGGTCCTCCATCCCCTGTATGAAAGAGCTGACCGTCTCCTCATCATAGCTTGTCGTAAAGGAAGTGGACAGCCATAACCCGAAGGACCAGGCCGGGGGGAGCGCGGGCTTTCCGGTCAAATCTGTGTAATGAACCAGTACGTCCTTGATATCATCCCCGTAAATAAGGTTGTAGCGTATTTCTTCCCCCTTTACGGAAAATCCGACGGCCTCCACCTTTTCACTCGCCACCTCGAAGGACACATGGTCACTGTGGTCCACAAAGACTCCGTAGTGTTTGTTTGTCACATAAAATGGGATATTCTTGTAGGCGATCTGTGACGCCGTTCCTCCGTCTTCGTTCCAGCAGTCAACTACCTGCCCGTTTTTTACAAAGGCAGTAAAACGTTCTCCCAGACCATACACACATTCCCCCGGTGCTAAAGACAATTCTGTCATCATGTATGGCTGATAATCCGCGGCCATATAATTTTCCTCTGGAAACTTTGTCAGATGTTTCCGATCATACTGCATATATCCGAGATTATGGAATCCGCAGGAAGTCAGAAGTTTTCCATCCGCTTCAAAGGAAATCAGGAAATCCTGACGGTTTACACGCACCGTCATCCTTCCCGCAGTCATGACCGCTTCGTCTTCCGTGATCTCCACCGAAACATCCTGCATCTCCCTGTTCAATTCAAATCTTGGTTCCCGTTTTTCATAGCCCTCAAAATGATAGCTCCGCACACTGATAATATCTTTCCTAACCGCGGTAAACTCTGTCGTGATCGTTCCCACATCCAATGCCCCGGAACGATCGCTGATCACACGGAGAGGCGCCGTCACACGCATTCCATTTTCGATTTCTTCCACAGCAAATGCCTGTGCCGCATACTGTGCATTTGCCCGCTCATTCTTTTCCCAGTAACCTTCTGTAAATTTCATACCTGATCTCCTCCTCAATCCGTTTATACAGCTTCTGTCTTCCCGTTGCTTAAGTCTTCCACGATAGAATCATATTCCTTGTCCAGGTGGTAGAACAGCATGATAATAATCTGGATAACTGCGATTGCGGCCGGTATATAAATGAACAGTGCTTTAATCGCCATCACAGAGGACGCACTCTGGGCCACGGAATTTTCTGCATAGTTCCCCAGTGCAAGTATCCATCCGAGCATGGCGGATCCCAGTCCATTTCCGACTTTAAATCCAAAACTGGATGCACTGTTAACCAGACCTTCCGTACGGTATCCGGTCTTCCATTCGCCGTACTCGATCGTGTCAGAGACTATCGCAAACATGCAGGAAGAGATACATGCATTTCCGATTCCTTTCAGCGCAGATGCAAACATAACGCCTGCATAGCTCATTCCCACAAAAGCAAACAGTCCGAATCCGAGTCCATAGATTACCGCACCGACAATCATCATGTTTCGTTTTCCGATCCGCTTTACAAAGAAGGCCATCGTAAACATTGCCACGATCTGGACGACGCTGGCAACGAGGTTCATCGGTCCCACCATTTTCGCATCATGCAATATGACCTTTGCATAGTAAACTGCCGCGCCGCCATTGAGTGAATACTGGATAAAGATGAATACAAGAGTCAGTGTAATCATGATCCAGTACTTATTTTTAAAGAGAATTCCGATCCCCTTGAAAAATGGAACCTTCTCCTGCTTTGTTGTCCTCGAAGGTTTTACCCTTTCTTTTGTTCCCGCAAATGTGATCACAAAGATGATGACCGCAAAGATTCCAAATACTGCAAATGTCTTCGTCCATGCAGACAGATTATCCCCGAAGAATTCCACCAGCGGCAGTGTCAGATTTGTAATCAGCAGTGTCCCGGTTGTAGCCAGCGTCATTCTGAAAATACTTAAGACGGACCGTTCATACTGGTCCTGAGTAATCAATGCGTTTAATGTTGCATATGGCACATTGATTGCCGTGTATACAACGGATGAAACAAGATTGTATGTAATAAAGATATAAATGATTTTTGACGTTTCGCCCAGTCCCGACGGCACGGAAAACAGCAGTATTCCCGCAATGGCAAATGGGACTGCCATCCTTAAAATCCAGGGGCGGCATTTTCCGAACCTTGATTTTGTGCGGTCTACAATGACTCCCATGACCAGGTCCGTCACCCCGTCAAAAAGTCTTGAAACAAGCATGATTGTGCCAATCGTAAGGGCGCTTACTTTTACATAGTCCGTGTAATAGAACAAAACAAATGCTGACATGGCCGAATAAATAATATTGCACCCCAGATCTCCGAAGCCATACGCCAGCCGTTCCTTTACACCTATTTTTGTACCTTCCATTTTTCATTCTCCCTTCCTGAACTGTTACCTCAGATCAAGATGAAGTATATCACAGGTTTTTCAGCCGCATTAGGAGTAAAAACGACTCAAAAATAGTACATTTCCGACTTTTCACAATTTTTCCCGTTCCATTATACGCTTTTCTTTCGGTGTACAGCCAAATCTCTTTTTAAACCACCGCATCGTCACCCGGTAGTTGGTACAGCCATGCCGCTCAAATATCTCATTGATAAAATCATCTGTGTTCATCAGATCATAATATATGTAATTAATCCGGATTTCATATAAGTATTCACTGACCGTCATCCCGATCTGCCGTTTCATAATCCGGGATAAATAATCCGGGTGATAATTAAAGTGCTCCGCCACGGACTGCACCGTCAGCTGTTCTTCATGGTGCTTGTCCAGAAAGGTCAGAATCTCCTTCATTTTCTCCCTATTTTTCTGGTTCCGGCTGACCTCTTTCTCCACCAATTTTATGGAATATGAGTGGACCAGTGAAAACAGCAGGTCATACAAAAGGCTGTTGAACTTCAGCAGATACCCGTCCGGGCGCACCTCATAGATTACATACATATCATGGCAGATTTTCTTCAGCCGCTCCATCTTCGTCGCTTCGGCCGGACTCATCGGTCCGGGCACCGCCTGAAACTGGAGAAGTTCGTAGTCCGGCACATATTTTTCCAGAATTTTATCAGAAACCTGAAGCACAAGGGCCTGGTTCTTTGTACTCCAGATCGAATGGATTTCTTTAGAATTCAGGACAATCAGTTCGCCTGCCTTTACATGGATTTCTCTTGTCTCACAATGAATCTGGATTTCCCCCTCGAGCATATAGATCATTTCGATATGGTCATGCCAATGCGGGGGAACATATCCCCCGTCATCTGCAGATAAATAAAACCTGACATCAATGTCCGCATTACTGAAAACAATTTCGTGCCGCACTTCTTTACTCTCCATAAAGCCCCCTGTTTCTTATTCTCTTATTTCTTCTATAATCTGCTCTTTTAACACAGCCTGCCCGGATATGAGCACCGCCGCAACACAGATCCCTATATTCACCGCCGCCATAAGCAGTATCGGGATTGCCGGCAGTGATGCCTTCGGATGCAGATAGAGATAAACATGTATGATAAAGTAATATAAAAATTTCTGCAGAACCAGATATGCCGCAGCCATGACCAAACTGGAATAAATGCCGTACCTCAGTCCTTCTTTCATGAGCATCTTCCGAAAGCCGGCATCTGTGATTCCCATCGCCCGCATGATTCCAAACTCGTGTTTTCTCGCTGTCACAAGGTACTGCATGCTGTTCATAATATGCAGAAGGCTGATGACCAGCAGAATCAGCGCGACGCCATAGAAAAACAGCATCTTCCTCGCCAGAAACAGGTTCTGCGTCTCAATTTGCTGTGTATAATCCTTTACGATACATTTCCGTATCCCGGATGTTACCTTCTGGATTTTGGCCGACACATGTTCCGCATCTGCGCCTTCCTCCAGACGGATACTCATGGTCTGGTACCCCTCCACGCCAAAATTCTCTTTCATCTGCTCATTCGTCATGATGATGTCAACACGGTTTGTGCCGTCATCTCCGATATAGGTATCCACCTTTGCAAGCGGCCTGCTCGCGAGCGCGGATATCTTAAAATTCTTTTCCCGGTACTGGTTTTCTTCCGCCAGAAACTTCAGGACTTCCTGTGAAACTTCCGTATTTACCGGGGTCTTTAACTGTATTGAGTCTCCCGATGAGAGGCTGATCCCTTCATAGGTTCCCTGTCCGCCCATGAGTGTTTTCAGAATGACGGTATTCTCCTTACGCATTTTTTCAGGATCGATGGACCCTTCCAGTAGATACTCGTTCATTTCCTCAAGCATCCCGTCATCATATCCATAGATGTTGACTTTTAGCTTATAATCGTCTTCACCTGTCTGGACGGCTATGCCATTGTATTTCTCCATCAGAACCGGATCGGGGTCAAAACCTTCCTCCCCGGCGATTTCCGGATAATAACTCGTCCATTTCAGCATACCGTCCGGCAGAGAGATCTCGCCGGGCATATAGCGCACCGCATAGGCGGATTTGATGCCTTTTATATCACGCAGGCGGGCGGCTGTATCTTCCGGCATGATATCCGATAAGACATCGGAATCTTCCAATACCTGCATATCCGATCCAAGGCCGTCGTCCGCCTTAAATTTCAGTTCATTGTTAATCCTCGTGTTCTCTGTCACATAAGCCGTCCCGAGGAAAATGAGGCTCCCGGCCGACAGTGAAATCAGGACACCTGCAAATGCCCCTTTTCTTGCAAACATAAACTTTCTGGTCAGTACTCCCGTCAGGCTCTGGGTCTTTGTACTGTAAATTTTCCGGTTCTTCCTTTTTCCACTGTCTTTTGCGAGTAGCTCCCGGGCCGTCATCTTACGCATTTTCCTGACTAAAATCCATGCCAGAAAAAGAAGCACCAGAAACAGGAATGCAGCTCCCCCCGCTGCCACGCTGCGTGAAAAATGGAATGCTCCCGGGTCCGGCATATTCATCATCTGGGCTGCCTGCTCCTTAGCGGCGCCTGAGTGTACTATAAAATCCTCCGGCTGTACAAAGATTTTTCCTGCCTTCTGATATAAAAGTGCAGCCACACCGTTTCCCAGAAGACACCCCGCCGGATATCCTGCAAGGAAAATCATGCCCAGCTCTGCTGCAAGGATACCAAAAGTTGCCCCTTCTCCGAGGCCCGTTACCTGCATGATACTGTACTGCGACATTCTTTTAATGACGGATACCTGAAATAAACTATAAATAATGAAGATCCCAAACAGTCCAAGTGCTGCGAGGACTGCTTTTTCCGTCAGGTTCCAATACATATTCAGCACCGCCCATATATACGGGAACCCGGTTCCTTCCATAGAAATGCCCGACTTGACAGTCTCCCACAACGCTGCTTTTGCTTCCCCGCCTGCATATCTTGCAACCTTATCATTCATATATATACTCGTTTTATCGGTCTGGAACGTATTTGCGAAATTCACCATCTGACGGTAAACCCTTCTAGATTCATCAAACTTCAGATATAAAAATTTCCCGTTAGTCCCGTAATCCAGTCCTTCATTAACAAAAACCTGCATACCTTCCGATTCAGGCATATCCGATATGATTCCGCTTAAAATGAATTCCTCCCCGTCCAGTTCGAACCTTGCCCCCGGTTCAGCCTCAATCTGCAGATTTTTCAGTGTGTAGGTATCTGCGGCTGCTTCGTTATTCTCCCGCGGATAATGTCCTGCCTCTAACTGGCGCCCCATGAGGGTCATGTAACCGGCGTCTGCATAGCATAATTTTATCTCGAAAGGTTCTTCTATGATCTTGCGGACGGTCAGGACCCCTGCCTTCTCCACTTCATAGCCTTTCCCTTTTGTATGCTCCTGAAAGTCTGAATACCACGGATAATCACAGCGGAGAGAATAATGCCAGTCTCCGTATTTCTCCCTCGCATTTTCCTGAGAGGCAGTCCTGCCGCTGTCAAGCAGGGACCCGATCCCGGTCAGCAGCGACGCCGAAAGTACAATTCCCAGAAACAATGCAAGCGTCTGTTTCTTATAGTATTTTAAATAGGCAAATGCCAGGCGGATGCTGTTTTTCATTTTCCCTCACCGCCTCTTGTATAAAATTCCAGTTCCCCGTCATAGAGTTTCCCGTCTTCGATCCGGATCGTCCTGTCACAGGTCTGGGCAATCGCTTCATTATGTGTCACCATTAGAATCGTCTGATTATACTTTTTACTGCTGGCTTTTAACAATCCCATGACCTCGATTGTTGTATGTGAGTCAAGATTCCCAGTCGGCTCATCCGCCAAAATCAGAGCCGGTTTGTTGGCAAGCGCACGTGCAAGGGCCACTCTCTGCTGCTGGCCGCCGGACAGCTCATTTGGATAGTTCTTCCTCTTTTCCCAGAGTCCCAGTTCTGTCAACAGGTCCCTGATGTATTCGTGGTCCACATATTTCCCCTTGTCAAATGTTACCGGGAGCGCTACATTGTCATACACATTCAGCACCGGCATCAGGCTGTAGTTCTGGAATACAAAACCAATGTTCCTGCGCCTGAAAATCGTCAGTTCCTTCCGGTTCAGTTTTGCCACATCATGGCCGCGGACCACAACCTTTCCCTTCGTCGGCACATCCAGTCCGCCGATCAGGTTCAAAAGCGTACTCTTTCCGCTCCCGCTCGCCCCCACAATCGCCGAAAACTCGCCTAACTCCACGTCAAAACTTACATCACGCAGTGCATGGACCTTGTTTTCGCCGGAGCCGTATATCTTTTCCACATTCTGTACTTCTAATACTTTCATTATTCACACACGCCCTTTCTTTTTCACATGCTCCTTTACATATTTATCTTAACAAGGTCCTCTTACAGTGATCCTACAAATAAAAAAGAAAATCTTACAAAACTGTCAGAATCTATACCTCTCGGTCCTAATTCCGGCAGTTCTGTAAGAAAACAGAAAAACAGCTTCCTTCCCCTTTCACGGAAGCCACATTCATATACCCTTTTTCCTTTTCTAATATCAGTTTGCCCAAATACAGCCCGATTCCTGATCCTTCCACATTTTCCACGTCCGGGCTCCTGTAAAACCGTTTGAAAATCGAGTTCAGTTCCCCCTTATCGATTCCCCGTCCCGTGTCCCGGATCCAGATTTCTGTATACATCTCCATCCTTCTCATACCGATTGTAATCTTTCCGTACTCCGGCGTATATTTTACCGCATTCTCCAGAATATTCGCAAATACCTCCGTCGTCCATTTGGGATTGTGATACAAGAGACAGTCAGGGAAATACTCGGTCCCAATCTCAATCTGTTTCTTCTGGGCCTTTTCATACACCAGATTCACGGCATCAAGCAGCGTCTTTCTAATCAGGCCGGGGCCAGCCTCGAAGACTATCGCATTTTCTTCCAGTTTTACCATCTTAAACAGAGAATTCAATATCCAGTTCACTTTCTCAGACTGCACATGCATTTTGTCCAGAAAATGTTTCCGCTCTTCCTCCGAAAGACTTCTCCCGCCTTTTCCGTCCGCACTCAGGATCTCCTCATACATCATGATATTCGCAAGCGGGGTCTTCAGTTGGTGGGACATGTTAGAGATCAGGCTCTTAACCTGCTCCTTTTCCCCGGCTGCCTGACCGATCTCTGCGCGCAGCTTTTCCTGTATCCGCTCTGCCTTTCCTGACAGGACCGCAGTCTCCCCCTCTTTCAGTCCGGAAGGCGTAACAGCCTTATCATCGAGCAGCTCATCCATCATCTTACATGCCATCCGGTATATCCGGTTCTTTTCCCTGTAAAAAAACAGTGCCGCGGCAGCGCATATGACAGCCGCCATCACCGCACAGACCACGATGACCGGACCTGTGTTTTCCGCCCACATCCATTCCATTTCGTCTCTCCTATGATTCCTTCCAGACATATCCCAGCCCATGCACCGTCTTAATGCATGCCGGTTCTGCCGGATTCTCTTCTACCTTCTGCCGCAGCCTCCGTACATTTACCGAGACAATATTCTCATCCACGAATCTTCCCTCACTGTCCCAGATGCGCTCCAGAATCTGCTCCTTGGAGAGTACCTGGTTCTGATTCTCCATGAAAAACAAAAGAAGCTTATACTCCACCTTCGTCAGGGAAATCTCTTCTTCGCCTTTATAAACCCGGCATTCCTTCGGGTCCAGACGGATTCCGTGCGAGAGCAGGCACTGCCCTTCATCGTTCCTGCCAAGGAGCCGTTTCAGTCTGGCCTTGAGCACTGCAATGGAAAAAGGCTTTGTCATATAATCGTCCGCGCCAAGCTCCAGCGCCTTCACTTCATCCAGCTCCGTGTCCCTTGCCGTCAGCATCAGGATACAGATATTGCTGGTCTTCCTGATCTCCCTGCAGAATTGGAACCCGCTGCCGTCCGGCAGGTTGCAGTCCAAAATCATACCGTCAAAACAGTTCCCAGACATCACATGAACCGCTTCCTGAATACTTCCTGCTGTATATGTATCATATCCGTCCGTTCGCAGAGAAAAAGCCAGCCCCTCCTGCAAATCCGTGTCGTCTTCAATAATCAGAATCTTCTTCATCTCTTACCTCGATATCGTCATTATCATTGCTATACAGAATTATAATATGTCCGGACAGGAAACGTCAATGGCTCCCGGGCCTGTCATCTCATTGACAGGCTGGGAGCCAAAGTTTTTTTATGTCGTTTATAACTGCTGTTCTTCCCTTATTTCTCAGACCCCTGTCTTTGTCATGAGTTCTTTATAGCTCTTCCGTTTTTCAACGGCCTCCATCATTTCCCCCATCTCCGAAACGTCCCCGATCAGGATGACTCCACAGAGCCGGTTATTCAGGAAATAGTACTTTTTATACTGTTTTCTTCCCATATCTTTTAATTCTACCGTCTTATATATGAGATTCGTATTCTTTCCGGTATCTCCGACTGCATAAAGGGCCGTGTTCATTCCGTGGAAGGTCAGCGCTGCCGGAACCGGCGTGTACTCCTTATCGTCCCCTGTGGCATTTGCTCCGGCCGTCCTGCCCTGGTCTGCTGCCTCCGGCCAGATTGCATAATTGATCTGGTTATACTGTGCGCAGTCCCCGCATGCATAGATATCAGGGATACTGGTTTCCATCCTGCTGTTCACGACCACGCCTTTATCCGTCCTGAGCCCCATCTTTTCCGCAAGTCCGATGTTTGCACGTACCCCGCTCGAAATGATGACCAGTTCGGCCGGGATGACTTCCCCGTCTTTTAGTTTTACCCCTGTCACTTTCTCTGTTCCCTGTATGCTCTCTACCTGCACACCGACCCTGATTCCAATGCCGCATCCCTCAATGATGGACTGCAGAAGTGCCCCCGCAGGATAATCAAGCTGGCGTCCCATCAGCATAGGCGCAATTTCCACTACCGTCACTTGGCACTTTGCCTTCTTCATCTCCCATGCTGCTTCCAGTCCCAGAACTCCGCCTCCGATTACGACCACATTCTTCACTTCCGGCAGGAGCGCGGCAATCTTTCTTGTATCCTCCAGCCTGCGTATCGCAACGACAGACTTTTTCTCACTTCCCGGTATCGGCGGTATAAAACATTCTGCCCCCAGTGCATAGACCAGCTTCGTATATTTCAGCCTGCTGCCATCGTCCAGTGCAGCCTCCTTTTCTTCCGTATCAACCGATACCACCCGCCTTCCGAGGATCTGCACGATCTTTTGTTCCTCATACCAGCTTTCATTCTGTATCGCGATCTGGTCTTCATCTAATTCCGCCATGATAGACTTTGTCAGCATCGGCCTGTTGTAGGAACGGTAAGGTTCATCGGAAACGATGACGATCGATCCCGTCGCATCCCGCTCCCTGATCGCTTGTGCGGCATAAAATCCGGCGGCACCGTTTCCCAGAATCAGGTAAAAATCACTGGTGTCATGATGCCATGTGACTTCTTCTGCCTCAACCGGGACAAAGTTCTCCGGTCCGACTCCGCAGACCGGGCAGATTTCCAGGGATGAATCGAAGATTTCACCGCAGACCAGACACTTCACCAGCGTACTTCTGCCCGACTTTTTCTTCGTGTTCGGTTTCTCCAGAAGGACACAGCCAAAATTATAACCATAGTCAAAAGCATCCTGATGGTCCGCCTGATTCGGCTTGAACCGTACCCGGAATCCTTCCACGACCTGCATGCGAAGCTGTTTTAAACGCCCCTCGATATGCGGCACTCCTTCCCCGCTCCAGCCATAGCTTCCGAATGCTCCGGCCAGTTTGCCGCCATGTGTCACAGGAGTCATCGCAAGAGTCAGGTCCCATATCGGTTTCAGCGCCTCCCCTACGATCGTCGGGGTCCCGAACAGGATTCCGTCTGCAAATCCCAGCTCCGCGATTACTTTATCCGTGTCAGAGGTTACCATATCATAAAGCTTAACATCAATATCACCGCATTCCTGAATCCCTTCCGCAATATCCTGTGCCATCTGTTCGGTATATCCATAGGCACTGACATATGGAATCACCACCGTCTTGCGCTGGTTCGGGTTGATAACCGTGCACCATTCTTCATACCACCTGTACATCTGGTCAATCTTGTCATCCAGAACAGGCCCATGCCCGGTACAGATCATGGTGACATCCATCTGCTTTACCCGCTCCAGGGCCCGCTGCATATACGATTTAAACGGTCCGATAATACAGTCGAAATAGTATTTTGCCGCCTTTTTATAATCCTCCTGATTTCTGACCTTGCTGACAAGGACGTCACTGAAGGCGTAGTGCGATCCAAAAGAATCACAGGTAACCAGTATCTGTTCCTCTTCGATATAGGTGTACATCGTATCCGGCCAGTGCAGATTTGGAACTGCCATAAAATACAGCGTTTTGTCTCCAATTGTCATGCGCTGAGCGTCCTTAATCACGATTCCGGTAAAATCCCGGTTCACGATCTCCTTCAGAAACGTATTTGCCGTTCCCGTGGAAATAATCTTCAGGTGCGGACAAAGATCCAACAGACGTTCCACACTTCCCGCATGATCCGGCTCCGTGTGGCTGACCACCAGATAATCAATCTCACTGACCGTCGTGAGTTCCTCCAGTTTTTCAAGGTAATCATCCCAGAACTTTACCTTTGCCGTTTCAAATAAAATGGTCTTGTCTCCGGCTTTCATTACATACGAGTTGTATGTAGTTCCGAATTCCGTATACATAATAATATCAAACACCCGCAGATCACTATCTATAACTCCTGTCCAGTAAAAACCTTTCCTTAGCTCCAGACTCTTCATATGCTCCTCCGTTTCATAATAATTTTCCGTTTCGGTTAGCATTCCACAAAATGGATATTTTAAACATGGAACGTTCATCAGGATTGCTGTGTCTTATATATATGTTACATTTTTTCGATTTGTGTAATTCCCCAGGCGATTCTCTGCGCAACATTTGTGAAGTGGCCTCCGGGCACAGTTTCGTATGTTACCCGGCAGCTTTTTCCCCAGTAAACAGCCAGCTCTTCTGTAATCGTTTTTACCTGCGACATTCTCTGGTCTTTAGTTTTATGCTCCTTACTCCCCAGTGACAGGTAGACTGCCAGGTTTTCAGGTACAGGGGAATGTGTCAGGGCATACTCTTTCCAATTGTCAAACCAGAGCGAACCAGACATACAGGCTATGCGGTTGAAAACCGAGGTGTTGTACATTGCGTACACTGCAAAAAGGCCAGCCATTGAATATCCCGCCAGCCCTCTCACTTTTGGCTCAAAAGGAAGCTTTTCTTCTGCCCCCGGCAGCAGCGTTTCAAGGAAATATTTAAGATAGTCCGGTGCCCCGCCGCCGAAATCTTCCCCCTGCCGAAAAGCTTTTGAAGCAGGCCACGGGGAAAACTGGCGGTTCCAGTCATTACCGGTTACCGCAAGCAGAGTACTGATCCCGGAAAGCCTTTCCCATATTTCTTCCGCCTCCCCCGGAAAGGTGTGAAGCCAGATGACAGATGAGTCAGGAACAGAATCTCCACAAAAAATTTCTATCGTGTAATCGTCTATTTTGACAGAGTCCTTATACACGGATAACATATCCCTCTTTTCTCGGCTTTGCCTTTCCCTGTTCTGCTGCATAGCCTAAAATGCAGTGCCCGACGCCGATATATTTTTCAGGGTCGAGTCCCCACGTTTTCATAAGCTCTTTGCCCTCATTCCCTGCAAACACCTCTCTCGCACGGTGAATCCAGCAAGAACCTATCCCAAGAGAAGCCGCCGCATTCATCAGGTTCCCCATCACCAAAGAACCGTCTTCGACACAAGTTCCCCGCTCCTTGTCCGCCAGCACCACAATAACCGTAGGAGCCCCGTAAAACGGATCACTGTCAGTCCCCATCACCGCTGCATTCAGTGCAGACAACTTCCCGATCATCCCCGGATCCTGCACAACCACCATAACAGGAGACTGCATCCCCATCCCCGTCGGAGCATACGTCCCCGCCCGCAGAATCTCCTCCAAAACATCTTCCGGCACCTGCTCACACCTATAACTCCGAATACTCCTGCGCGTCTCCAACGTGTTCAAAGTCTCATTCATCAAAAACCACTCCTTCACCATATATTTCTTCCATTTTAACACGTAAAAAAAATATGGTAAATAATAATTGCTGCCTCCGTCACGAGCCCTCCTTAGCTGGCATACTTTTCTTACCTGATGCGCCAGCGAAATGAAGGGATAGCCTCCGGCCTGACAAGGACACGCATGCCGTTCTGAATCGCTAAAGCAGCCTCTAGAAATTCTTAGAAGGAGACAGCCGGAAAGGCGGGGAGCTTTTATGATTCCGAATCATAAAAGCGGATGGCCCAGCGCGGGAAATCATCAGCTTTCCCGTGATGTGCCATCTGTGCCCCATTTTCCCGGCTGGATGCTTCTTAGAATTTCTCAGGTCTGCGTCCGCAATTCAAAACGGCATACGTGCCCTTGCCAGACCGGCGGCCATCCCTTCATTTCGCGTCCCCAGTCTAAAACTTACCAGCTAAACTCGAACCCTCTCATGCGCTACGTGTTTGTCGCTTATTTCTTTATTGTTAAACGGCGTGATTCTGAATGACAGTTTGAATGGTTCAAATTTTGCACGGTATCTGTCAAGCTGCCACTCACCGCAGGCATATGTCCCGAGTGCATTTTGTTTGTAATCGATGTTGAATACAACATAATCCCGTTTTTTCAGATCGCATGTGTGTTTTGCATCGTCCAGATCTTTTTCCTCAAAGCGTGATGCACTGAAGTTAAAGCTATCTTCGGTTGACGCTACAAGGCCCATGCCTCTGTCGTTTGTCAAAGATACCCATTTGCAGTCCATGTGGTTTCCGTTTGCCTGTGGAACAACATAGTTGGTAAATAATCCGTCCACTGTATTTTCGTATACTCCCATCATGGCGGCTTCTCTGGAATCTGCATAATTCTCCCCCGGTCCCATTCCGAAGTACCGTACCTGATCCATTGACTGGTCCAGATGCATCGTCACCCCGATCCGCGGGAACATATCCGGCGCCAGATCTGTCCTTCCGGACGGCGTTCCTTCTACCTGAATCAGAACATCCCCTGTCGGGCATACCACATAGGAATACCTTGTCTTGAAATGCCATGCGCTGTTTGTGGTACTGTTGATCGTATCAACCTGTACTCTGAGGAAGTTATTTTCTTCCTGATATTGCACCTCTGTTACCACTTCGTGTTCCAAATGAAGGAAATGTACCTTCTTCATCTGGTCGATAATTTCCATATCGTTGCTGATCGGTGCCCTCCAGAGTGTCAGGCGCGGGCCTTTGCTCATCACTTCCATGCCGTCTCTGACAATGCTGGTGATATTACCGCGTACCAGATCGAAGTCTACATGGAAATTTGCGCCTTCCGCATGAAGGACTGTGTGTTCTTTTGTCACCCTCAGCATTCCCTCAGGAACTATTTCGATTCCTTCTTTATAAACCGGAAGCTTGAACTGTGCCGTTGCAAGCTCATGTCCGACCGGTGCATACGCTGTATGCTCCTTTAACTGGTAGGACAGATTCAGGTAGTATTCTGCCCCCGGCTTTGCCTTTACTGATGCAAAGTCATACGGAATCTTCACTTCTTTCTCTGACCTTGCCGGAATAGAAGGCAGTTCCATGCTTCCGCTCTGAATCATTACATCATCTTCCATTATGCTGTATACAAGACGGAACTGATCCAGATCCGCAAAATCATAACGGCTTATCAGGTGGATGATTCCCTGTTCCAGATTTACCGCTGATGTTGTTACCGGTTCTACAACTTTCTTATATTCATAGAGGCCCGGTGAAGGGGTGCGGTCAGGCATCAGCATTCCATCGATGCAGAAATCTTTGTTGCTCGGGTCATCGCCAAAGTCTCCCCCGTAACGGTAGTATTTTTCACCGTCTTCGGTGTATGACTCGATACCGTGGTCAAACCATTCCCAGATAAATCCGCCCTGAAGTTTGTCATGTGCGTAGAACAAATCCTGATACTCCTTCAGGTTGCCCGGCCCATTTCCCATTGCATGGCAGTATTCACAGAGAATGTGCGGTTTCTCGGATTTTTCTATGATATCCTTCATGAGGAATGGTTTATCCGGGTTTTCCAGCCAGGTATACATCGTCGAATATACATCTGCGGATTCCACATCAAAGTCACCCTCATAATGAACCAGTCTGGAAGAATCCATCTCGTGTGCCACTTCGGTCATCCTGCGGAAGTTGCAGCCGAAAGCAGATTCATTTCCCAGAGACCACATGATGATAGACGGGTGGTTTTTGTCACGCTCAATCATGCGTGTCATTCTGGATACATATGCCGTCTCCCATGTCGGATCGTCCGTGATCCATTTGTAGTCTCCGGTCAGTTCGAAGCCGTGGCACTCCAGATCTGTCTCATCAATCAGGTACATTCCGTATTCATCGCAAAGGTCGTACAGATAATAGGAATCCGGGTAGTGGCACGTACGGATTGCATTGACATTGAACTGTTTCATGAGGATAATATCTTTTTCGATCTCCTCTTTTGCCACAACACGCCCGTTTCTCGGATTATAGTCATGGCGGTTCATTCCCTTGAATATGATGGCAACGCCGTTCACGAGGAAGGTATCGCCATTCATGCGGATATTTCTGAATCCGACATTCTGCGGAATCACCTCAATTACCTGTCCGTCTTTTTCCACGGTCATAAGCAGCTTATAGAGATAAGGAATCTCTGCACTCCAATGTTCTGCGTTTTCTACAACAGCCTCCATGCAGACTTTTTCGCCGTGATTGCCAGCCGTCTCTGTCAGGACTGTATTCCCCTGTGCATCCATAAGTTCAAATGTTACCTGTACGTTTTCTTCTGTCCGCAGTGCCGCCTCAACACGCAGAAGCCCATTTGTATATGTTTCATCCAGATCCGCTGTTACTTTAAAATCACGGATTCCGTCCTTCGGAACGCCGAGCAGTTCCACATCACGGAAGATGCCGCTCTCCCACCACATATCCTGATCCTCAAGGTAGGTCCCGTCAGACCACTGGTACACACGAACTGTCACATCGTTCTCCTGGCCAACCTTTACCATATCAGTAATGTCAAACTCTGATTCATTTCTGGCGGCCTTGCTGTAGCCTGCTTCCTGCCCGTTGACCCAGAGGTGGTATGCGGAATCCACTCCGCAGAATCTTAAGATGATCTGTTTTCCCCTGAAGCTCTCCTCTATAAAGAATGTACGCTTATAGATGCCTGTCGGGTTCTCTGTCGGTACAAACGGAGGGTTGATCGGGAAATTATACCACAAGTCGGAGTAGTGCATTTTCCCATATCCCTGCAGCTGCCAGTTTCCCGGAACTGTGATGTCATCCATAGTGGATGTGTCATATTGGCTTGCAAAAAATCCCTCCGGACTGTATTCCGGTGCATCCAGAAACATGAATTTCCATACCCCGTTCAGATTTTTGAATGCATGTGTGTATTTGTTGTCATTAAGAAGTGCCTTTTCCCTCGTTGGAAATGTTAAAAAATGTGCTCTTGCTGGCATCCTGTTGATGCCATCTATTTGATGGTTTTCCCAGATTTTCATTTTGAATCCTCCAATATATTATTTGATCGTTTTCTGTTTTTTCTCATAACGGTTCCAGCAGATCCATGCAACACCTACGAATATAACCAGACCTACAATATTGTAAGCAAGTGTTCCGATCGGGTTTGCCGTTCCAGCCGGAAGTGTCCCGTCAATCGCCTGTTTCATGAGTGTCGGCTCCGGTACTGTTGACATGAAGAATACAAACAGGAATACAACCATCAGGAAAATACCTGCCACGATACCGAATGTTCTGCTGCCGAATTTGAAGTCCCGCTGCATCTTATCTTTCTTCCAGCGCAGTCCAATATATGCCGCAATCAGGAATAAGACAGGAAGCAGTGAAGTCGCCGCGGTCATGTTGATCAGCATCTCCAGAAAACTGTCCATATTACCGATTCCGAGTGCCGGAATCACTAACAGGATTGTTACAACGATTCCCTGTACAAATAATGCGTTTGTCGGGTTACCTTCCTCGTTCGTCTTAACAAGCCATTTCCCGAATACACCTTCCGGTATCTCGGAGAAAAATACTTTTACAGGGGCTGCCGTCCACAGTGCCAGTGAACCAAGGCTTCCAAGAAACAGAATCAGTCCTACCAGCCTGACAATCACACCGTTTGGAATTCCGAACTTGCCTGCCAGTATCTTGAAGATATCGAAGATACCGTTTGAGAAGTTGCCGGAGAGCACTTCTGATGGTACGACAAGACCTACCGCTACTGCACCCAGCACATACATCACACCAACTACAATTGTGGAGAGCACCATGATCTTAACAAATGTCTTATTACCGCCCTTTACGTCCTTAATATAGACGCCGATACTCTCTCCACCTCCGACTGCCTGTAATACCCAGGCCATTGTCATGAAGAAGGTCCAGTTAAACTTCGGTGTAATGGATTCCATTGTAAATTCCTGTGCCGGAGCCTCACCGAATCCGAATACGACGATAAACGCCAGAATAACAAATACCACACCCATTAATAAACGTGCACTTCCTGCAAATCCTGTAACTTTTGAAATCCAGCTGACTCCCTTTACACATACATAGGTTGCAAGCCAGAAGAGTACAACAGAGATGATTGCGATGATTCTTGTTCCGTTGTCACCCGTAAATACGTTTCTTCCGACAAAAGCATAAGACCCATAGATCAGTGTCTGCGGAAGAAGGGAGCAGAAGAAGAATAAGTTTACGAAGAAATATGTCCAGGCACCAAGGAATGCCCATTTTGGACCTAAAACACATTCCAGCCAGCTGTGCACTCCTGATTCTTTTCCTGAGTTTGCAGATGCAAATTCCGCGATCATCAGTATGAACGGAAGGAAATAAAATACAGAACCGAATATATACGCCGGGATTGTTGCAAGACCTATCTGGATGCTGTTATTGATGATACTAGGGAATGCAAAAACAGCAGAGAAGGTCATCATCATCAGGGCAGCTGCCCCCAGTCTTTCTCTTGAATTTGATTTTTCCATGAGAGTTTCTCCTTATCGTTTTCCTTTTTTTAGCATTTGCGCATCTGCTTTATGATTATTATTGTAGCACCCTGATATTCTGAATTCTATCAGATATGTTGAAGTGTTTTATACTTATGTTGACAGTTTTATATCTTTTATTTTAAAATCCCTTTTTCGTATATGGTAACATCCCCCCACATTTCAGCGTGTTTCCTGCTGTGATTTGATACAAAAATAACAATCCAGCCATTTTACGGCACCCACAGGATTTTATACGATTATCATCTATGTTGAATAGTTATACATATGTTGACTCGCTCTTTTTTCCTGCTTGAACAATCCCCTTACCGGAAGTATACTTTAGTAAATAGAACAATCTGCGTTCTTCAGCTGCAGACCGTAAATACAGGAGGGCATTTCATGGGAAAAATATTTAAAGACGATGCCAGCGTACTGGTTAACGACGATCCGATCGGCAACGAATTCCACCTTTGCGAATGCGGCTATGAGGAATGCCGTCCGACTAAACCTTATGAATTCATCCCGATCGACTACTGGGTCATACATTACTGCATCTCAGGCGAAGGATTCTTTCAGATATTAGACAAACAAAACCATATTCACCCGGGAGATATCTTTATGATCCCTCCACATACAAGAAATAAATATTACCCTGATGCCAAAAATCCGTGGAGCTACCGCTGGATCGGCCTGCGCGGCACAAATGTGAAAAAGGTGCTTGCAAGATGCGGCCTGTCACCGGAACACTATGTCATCCATCATAAAGTGGATCCGCAGCTGGAATCTCTATTTGAAAAAGTCTATGATCACTTCCAGAAGGACCATGAGCTAATGGCACTCGGAAGCGCATACTACCTGTTGGATTACCTCAGCAATAATGTACGCAATGCCCGGCTAGACCATCTTTCACCCGGAGAATTGTATTTTCATTCGGTACTGAATTACATACATAAAAACTATTTTAATAATATCACAGTCTCTGATATCGCTGCTGCCGCTAATATCGACCGGACCTATGTCTTTAAGCTCTTCCAGAAGTATATGGATATGAGTCCCAGCCAGTATCTGCAGCACTACCGGCTCGACAAGGCATGTGTCCTGCTTCGGAAAAGCTCCTTAAGCATAACAGATATCGGGTATGCAGTGGGGTTTCAGCATTCCCCTTATTTTACCAAGCTGTTTACCCAGTACATGGGGGTGACCCCTTCGGAATACAGGAAAGAATTCATGCAGTTCGGCGGTGACGATAACTTCAGCAGCCCTTGAAAAAAGCAGCCATCCGGTTTCCTCGTAAGAAAACCAGATGGCTGTTGTAATCAAGATCTATTTATTTTAAGCTGCCTGATAAGCGATTCTACTTCGTAACTTTGGCGTTCGGATAAATCCGCTCCATCCTCTCATCGGGAAAATGCTCATCAAAGAACTGCCCCACTGTCGTCTGCTGTATCTTCCCTGTCTGCCGCTCTGAATACCTGCCTAATGCAAGTCCGGACATTAGTATATTGATGATCATGAATACAATCATGAGATTGCAGAGAATCTTTCCTGCCCGCATCGGGAGCTTTTCTATCCATCCGCTTAAAACCGGATAAACGGCTTTCATCCAGATCACTGCCGCAATTCCCCAGAAGAAACAGTAAAGGAGGTTAATCCTGCCCCCAAGGTTAAATGCAAAGTCGCTGTAGTCCCAGAACACTGTCCCGAAGACCAGTTCCGTGAAGACGCTGCATATGTATTCATAAGCCCCGCCGAGCACTGTCCCGAATATGAAAATATAACGGTCGCTCTTATCCCTGTATTTATAGAGAATAGCCGTGAGAAGCCCGCAGGCCAGCCCCCATACAATGCTGAAAGGCCCATAGACAACACTGCTCCTGCTCATCAGTTCCCCCGATGTGGCAAGGCAGAAAATTGTTTCTACAATATCTCCCAGAAATGCACCGATAAAGAACAGCGAAACGAGTTTGTAGAAGCTGCAGCCTTCGGCGAATCTCTCCGGTTTTACCTTTTCCTTCTCTTCGGCAGCCGCCGGTTCAATCTCCGGAAATGCCTTCAGCATACGGTTCTGTATCCGCAGTGTAAGCGCATTTTCCAACAGCTTCGATGTCTTATGCAGTTCAGCCGTGATCTGGCTGATCCGTTTATTTTTCTTTAACCCCAGAATCGCAATGGACGACCCGGCCGTATCGATTCCCAGCAGGACAGCCGCAGCCCAGACAAGGATCATCCCGGCTAATTCCGGGATCAGTGAAATCAGGCTGTACAGCAAAGGGTTCAGGAATTTGATAGACACTACTGCACAGAGTCCCCATATAACAGAGGTTTTCAGACAGACATATCCCTCTATATGGAACCTTTCATTTGAATAGTCCCACCATTTTTTATGGAAAATCTTCTCCATGAGCCGCCCGGTCATGTATTCTATGAATGAGGCCAGAATCAGCCCGCCTAAGAACAGAAAGAAGATGTGGTGCTCAAGCTCCGGCAGAAATACCGCAAATGCCACGGCTCCCGCCCCGTAGATCGGACAGAGCGGTCCGTTTACGAATCCCCGGTTAATAAACTTATGTCTTGTTACTGCTGCTACGGCTACCTCACCGCACCACCCGATGAAGGAATAAATGAGGTAGATCCAGAGCAGCTCATATCCTGTATATATCATATTCTCTCCTGTCTTTTGTAGTAATTGGCGTCACCGGTACACCTTTCATTTATGCCTTGAGGGCCTCAAGAAACTTCTCACCATACTTCTGGTATTTTGCCTCTCCCACACCTGATACTTCGAGCATCTCGTCTTTCGACTGTGGCTTCACCGCACACATATGTATCAGGGTCTTATCTGAAAATACAATATAAGGCGGCACTTTTTCTGCCTTGGCAATCTCCATGCGCAGGGCACGCAGCTTCTCGAAAAGCCCCTCGTCCGCTTCTGTCAAATCCACTCCGGATAGTTTTTTCTTTTTCGCCTTCTTTTCTTTCTTAGCCTTGCTTTCCTCCCTCTCCTTCGCCACCTTCATGATGAGAGGTTCCTCCTGTACGAGTATCTCCTCAGACTGGTCAGAAAGTCTCAGAATCGGATATTCGTCATTGGTCAGTATGAGATATTCTTTTAATGTAAGGTAATTGATAATCTGGCGGAGCCGGTGCACCGGAACCTCTTTCAATATGCCATAGTAAGGATTTTCATCCATGCGGCACCTTTGGATTTTGGCATTGCTGCTGCCATGTACCGTATCAATAATCATGACGATACCGTATCTCTGGTGGCTTGTTTTCACACAGCCGATGATATTTTTTGCTATGTCACGGATGTCTACATCTTCAAACTGCGTCAGGCAGTTAGAACAGTTTCCGCAGTAATTGGGAGCCTTTTCACCGAAATAATTTAAAATATACTCCCTGAGGCATTCATTTGTAAAACAGTAAAAAGTCATCTTGCGCAGGCGTTCCCGCTCTCTTTCTTTGACAGCCTCCAGCGTGCCTGCGTCCATCTCATCGGCCGACTCCTGCTGCCTGTCGATAAAGAACTGGTTTGTCACAACATCCTGCCCGCCATAGAGCAGGATACACTCGGAAGGAAGGCCGTCACGCCCCGCCCTCCCGGCTTCCTGATAATAGCTTTCTATATTCTTTGGCATATTATAGTGGATGACATAGCGGACGTTGGATTTGTCAATTCCCATTCCAAACGCATTCGTCGCAACCATGACCTGCTTCTGGTCATAGATAAACTCATCCTGGTTATGCCGCCTCTCAGCATCCCCTAAGCCGGCATGGTATCTCGTCACACTGATACCTTCGCTTTGCAGCTTCTCCGCCACTTCTTCCACAAGCTTTCTTGTCAGGCAGTAGATAATTCCACACTCATCTATGTGGTCCTTCACATAATCCAGCGTAACCTGATAACGGTCTCTTGGATGCATCACGGAAAACTTGAGATTTTTCCGGTCAAATCCGGTTATCAGAACGGTGGGATTCGAAAGTTTTAAGAGTGAAATCACATCATCCCTGACTAATTTCGTTGCAGTTGCAGTGAATGCGCTTATGACCGGCCTGTCAGGGAGCCGTTCTATGAAATCAATGATTTTCAGGTAACTCGGCCTGAAGTCCTGCCCCCACTGTGAAATACAGTGTGCTTCATCAACACTGAGCATAGAGATTTCCACCTGCCGAACCGCCTGCAGGAAAGAATCTGTAAGCAGCCGCTCCGGCGCCACATACACAATCTTGTACTGTCCTCTTGCCATATTATCCAGTGCTTTATAATACTGGTTCTGGGTCAGTGAGCTGTTCAGAAATGCAGCATGCACCCCTGCCTCATTTAAAGCCGCCACCTGATCCCTCATCAGGGAAATCAGCGGTGAAATCACTAGCGTAATCCCCGGGAATATCAGTGCCGGAATCTGATAGCAAAGGGACTTGCCGCCGGATGTCTGTATAATCCCGAATGTATCTTTTCCTTCCAGAATGCTGTCGATTAAAGTCTCCTGCCCTTCCCGAAAAGTATCATAGCCGAAATATTTTTTTAGTATCTCTTCTTTTGTCATATCTGCTCTACTTTCTTTTTATACGATATATGGATCTTCATCAGAATCCCCGTATGCCTTTCCGGAAATATCCTGTGCCTCATATATTTTCTTTCTCGAATTCCCCGCGAAGTCGCAGTGCATCATCCAGAGTGTTCTTCCAGCCGTCCCGTTTCAGGTCGACCCGCCATCCCTCTTCTGTCCACTCTGCGTGCACCCCTTCCTTTTCCAGCATCTGCTTCTGCAGATCCGGTGTGGCAAAAGCAGCCGCACCGCTTAAGATCCCCTTCGCATTCACCACACGGTAGGCCGGTACATCTTCACCCGCACGTCCGTGTCCCAGTGCATAACCGACCTGTCTTGCATGTTTCGGCTTTCCGCACAGTAGTGCAATCTGGCCATAGGTCGCTGCTTTTCCTGAAGGAATCTCCCTGCATACAAGGGCAACTCTTTTATAAAAATCCATAAAAACTCTCCGCTTCGTTTTCTTATTAATCTACTTCTGGTTCATGGCTTCTTTTAAAAATAATGACTTCTGGTCCTTTGCCCTCATCACGGCCAGAATGCCGTCCAGATGATCATACTCGTGCTGCAGGAGTTCTGACAGATCACCTTCCAGCTTCATCTCACAGTCCTTCCACTCTTCGTCCTTATATCGGATGATGCATCTCCTGTAACGCTCTACCTTAACGAGCAGTTCGGGAAATGACATGCAGTCGTCCAAGACATCCATCTTTTCCTCATCGGGAAATGACAGGACCGGATTGATAAAAACTGTCGGTTTCTCAAGAAACATGTAGATCACTCTTTTATGTACGCCGATCTGCGGTGCGGCAACCGCACGTCCCGCATGGTATTTCTCCCGGAAGTCCATGAGGGTATCGTGTAAATCCACGATCGTCTGCTTCAGGCTCTGGAGTTCATTTTCATGAACCTCCGTGCTTGGTTTATAAAGTCTCTCGTTTCCCAGTAATAGGATCTCTTTTATCATAATCTGTAACCTCTCTGCAAATGTACGCAATCAATTTACCCTTAATTTTTAGTATATAACAGGCCTCTTTAAACTGCAAGGGCAGTGTTTGAATAGCTATTCTGGCAGATATTTGATATAATGGTATCAAATCTAATATAAAAAGGAAGCGATTTCATTGCATGGTTCAATGTCTCAGGATGAAAAATTTCAAATGATGACGGAGGCTCCGATCCCCGGTCTGATCGGGCGTCTGGCTGTCCCTACGATCATCAGCATGCTGATTACCTCATTTTACAATATGGCCGATACCTTCTTTGTCGGCAGGGTAGGCACCAGTGCTACGGCTGCGGTGGGGGTTGCATTTCCCATCATGGCCGTCATACAGGCGCTGGGCTTTTTTTGCGGCCACGGGTCAGGGAATTCGATTTCCCGCAGACTGGGGTCCAAGGATTCAGGCGCCGCCGAACAGCTTGCAGCGACTGGTTTTTTCCTTGCTCTTTTCCTCGGCATCGTCGTGATGGGGCTGGGACTGGTCTTTTTAAAACCACTGTGTATCCTGCTCGGCTCGACTGACACGATTCTTCCTTATACCGAGCAGTATCTCGGGATTATTTTAATCGGCGCGCCCTACATGACCGCCCAGCTTGTACTCAATAACCAGATCCGTTTTCAGGGAAACGCCTTTTATTCCATGATCGGCATCACGACCGGGGCCGTTCTGAATATCGCACTGGACCCGCTCTTTATTTTTGTGTTCCACATGGGAATTGCCGGAGCGGCACTGGCCACGATACTGAGCCAGTTTGTCAGTTTCCTCATGCTTCTGGCCGGAATCCGGATTTCCAAATGTATCCCGATCCGTTTCCGTAATATCCGGCTCCACAAAGACCGGCTTCAGGAAATCATGGGCGGCGGCCTGCCGTCCCTTTTCAGACAGGGGCTGGGCAGTGTCGCTACCATGACGCTGAACATTGCCGCAAATCCCTATGGAGACGCCGCAATCGCAGCCATGTCCATTGTAAGCAGGATCATGATGTTTGCGGGTTCCGCGCTGATTGGTTTCGGCCAGGGGTTCCAGCCCGTCTGCGGGTTTAACTATGGTGCCAAAAAGTTCGGGCGGGTGAGGGAGGCTTTCTGGTTCTGCATGAAAGTTTCCACTGTTGTGCTCTTTTTCCTCTCTATAGGAGGTATGCTTCTGTCCGGGCATCTGATCGGGATCTTCCGGAATGATGCGGATGTCATCCGAATCGGGACTACGGCCCTTCAGTTTCAATGTCTAACCTTTACACTGAACGGGTGGATTATTATGAATAATATGATGATGCAGACGATGGGCAAGACTGTATACGCTTCCATACTTGCCTCCGCCAGACAGGGTCTTTTCTTTATTCCGGCACTGCTGGTCCTGCCCCGGCTGTTCGGGCTTCTCGGAATCCAGATGGCACAGGCTGTGGCCGATCTTTGCACCGTCGTAATCACGACCGTACTCTGCAGGATTATTATGACACAGATGCGCAGGGAAGAACAGGAATATGCTGTTCTGGAACCAGAAGAGTCAGAATAGAAAAGGAGCCTGACAAATCAGAACATTATCTGATTCATCAGGCTCCTCCCTTTTTTTCACCATTTTACGCACTCACCCCGCCGACCGTAATTCTCGGCATCCAGAGGAACTTTGCCATTCCAAGAGTAATCGTGTTAGAATAGTTCAGCCCGCTCTCCGGCAGATACACATCTCCCTTTTCACTTGAAACACGCTTATAGCCCTTTTCCTCAAGCTTTTCACCTTCATTGGCAAACCTTGCCAATATCTCCATATAGGAGCCGCCTCAAGTATTGCACATCTCAGCATACAGGACAATGTCTTTTAGGTCCTTCTCATCCATGTACTCTTTTAGTTTATCATCCAATATAACATTCATATAAAATCCTCCTTCGCTTTAATATGTTTTTATCATACCCAACCAGAAGAAGAAGTTCCGTGATTAAGTCACAATAAATATAAAAAGTTTCGCTTGCGAAACTCGCGCCTGCGGCGGTCGCATCGCGACATCTACCACTTACGCCGCAGTGTGCATCCCGCCGGGAGGGTTTATACACTTCACCCTTGACATTCATTTGATTCATGATATACTAAAAACCAAGTTGAATCATATACGCAAAGCTATGACAGGAAGAGTAGGATAATCGATCATTCAGAGAGGGATGTATTTGGTGTGAGCATCTCATGGGACTTTATCTGAAGACCACCCTGGAGCGGCCCTAATCAGGCCCGGCCGACACCGTTACCGTCTAATTGAGTGGCACTTGCAAAAAGGGTGGAACCGCGGTATGAAAGTCTATCGTCCCTGAACAATCGGAAGAAATTGTTCAGGGACTTTTTTATGTTGAAAGGAGAAAAATAGAATGAAGATTACATTAAAAGATGGTTCTGTAAAGGAATATGAAGAGAGTAAATCGGTGATAGATGTTGCATTTGACATCAGTGAGGGGCTGGCAAGGGCGGCCTGTGCCGGGGAAGTGAATGGGGAAGTTGTGGATATGAGGACAGTGATTGACTGTGACTGTACTTTAAACATTCTTACAGCCAGAGATGAAGCCGGGCTTCGGGTTGTCCGCCATACTTGTTCCCATGTGCTGGCGGAGGCTGTGAAGAATCTGTTCCCGGATGCAAAGCTGGCGATCGGGCCGGCGATCGATACGGGGTATTATTATGATTTTGATTCCGCACCGTTTTCAAGGGAAGATCTGGATAAGATCGAAAAGGAGATGAAAAAGATCATCAAGAAGGGGGCGAAGCTGGAACGTTTTACACTTCCCCGTGATGAAGCCATTGCCTTTATGGAGGAGAAGGGGGAACCATACAAAGTGGAGCTGATCCGCGACCTTCCGGAAGATGCTGTGATTTCGTTCTACAGGCAGGGGGATTTTGTGGATCTGTGTGCGGGTCCTCACCTGATGAGTACGAAGGGCATCAAGGCATTTAAACTGACCTCTTCTTCCGGTGCATACTGGAGGGGTGATTCCAATAACGCGATGCTCCAGAGAATCTATGGCAGCGCCTTTGCTACAAAGGATGAACTGAATGATTATCTTGTTTATCTGGAAGAAGTCAGAAAACGGGACCACAATAAACTGGGCCGGGAGATGGAATTATTCACAACCGTCGACGTAATCGGACAGGGACTCCCCCTGCTGATGCCTAAGGGCGCCAAAATCATCCAGACTCTCCAGAGATGGATTGAAGACGAAGAGGATAACAACTGGGGCTATATCCGCACGAAAACCCCGCTGATGGCGAAAAGTGACCTGTACAAGATTTCCGGCCACTGGGATCATTACAAGGACGGCATGTTCGTGCTCGGTGATGAAGAAAAAGACAAAGAGGTTTTCGCACTGCGCCCGATGACCTGCCCGTTCCAGTATTATGTATATAAAGCAAGCCAGAAATCTTACCGCGACCTGCCGCTGCGTTACAGTGAGACTTCAACTCTGTTCAGAAATGAAGACTCCGGAGAAATGCACGGACTGACCCGTGTCCGCCAGTTTACAATCTCCGAAGGGCACCTGATTGTCCGCCCGGACCAGATGGTGGAAGAATTCAAAGGCTGCCTTGCGCTGGCGAAACACTGTCTGACAACACTCGGACTTCAGGATGACGTAACTTACCACCTTTCAAAATGGGACCCAGAAAACACCGGAAAATACATCGGTGATGCTGAAGTATGGAACCAGACTGAGGAACACATCCGCCAAATCTTAATCGAACTGGATGTCCCGTTCGTGGAAGATGTCGGAGAGGCTGCATTCTACGGCCCAAAAGTCGATATCAATGCAAAAAATGTATATGGCAAAGAAGATACTATGATCACGATACAGTGGGATGCACTGCTTGCGGAGCAGTTTGATATGTATTATATCGACCAGAACGGCGACAAGGTCCGCCCTTATATCATACACAGAACTTCCATAGGCTGCTACGAAAGAACTCTGGCATGGCTGATCGAAAAATATGCAGGCATGTTCCCGACATGGCTCTGCCCGGAACAGGTCCGCATCCTCCCTGTTTCCGACAAGTATCTGGATTACGCGGCCAACGTAGAAAAAGAACTGAAAGCAAATGGCGTCCTGAGCACTGTCGACGGGCGTTCCGAAAAAATTGGCTACAAAATCCGCGAAGCAAGGCTTGCTAAAATACCATATATGCTCATTGTAGGAGAAAAGGAAGAAAATGATGGCACCGTTTCTGTAAGAAGCCGTTTCTTAGGAGACGAAGGTGCAAAAGATTTGCAGGAATTCATCGGCGCCATCTGTAAAGAAATCAGGACAAAAGAGATTCGTAAAATAGAAGTTCAGGAACAAAAATAAGATTCATAAAAAATAAACACTGCCGGTCCGAATCCCCATATATACGGCTTCGGACCGGCAGACTCATGTCACATCCCTGTATCCTACGTATGATTTTCTATCTCACAGGCATCTGGAAGCCCCTCAGTGCTTCATTCAAATACTGGTTGAACGGCCTCAGCATGCGGAATCTTTTCACGGCATATTCGATAAATGCATCTGTATCATCCAGCAGCGCATCTTCAAAATGGTCTTCAATATACCAGCTTTTAAATTTCAGATAATCGGCCATAGGATTCCCGGGATCATAGCCTTTGGGAACATTTTTCAGGGAACTCCCTTCCACTTTGAAGGATTCCTTAAACTGTGGCTCCTCCAGTATATCTGTGAATTCTTCTGTATGTGTGCTGATATAATCGCGCACCATCTTTGTTGCATCTTTAAACATATCCGCAAACAGCCCGCCTCCCAGAAAAGATCGTCCCCCCGGACTGATGAAAAGAAAATCGCCAACCGGAACCGGCAGTTTTCCTCCCGGTGATATATGACAGCGAAACGCAGGGTTATAGGGCGACTTGTCGTGGCTGAACCGGGTATCACGCATGATCTTAAAGGTCAGTTCTCCCGGCTTAAACTGCAGAATCCGGCTGTCATCTTTTCCGAGCTCCAGCATCAGCCCCTCTATAAGCCCTTCAAACTGAGCCACCGCGTCCTGATATTCTGCCTTATGTGCATGAAACCACTCTCTGTTATTGTTCTGTTCTAAATTACTAAGGTATGTAAGAATATTATCTGCCATATTGTGTTCCTCCTAAAATTCCTGAATTTTCTTCATCTGGACGGACTTAAGAACCATTTCCATCCTGTCGCGGATTGTTTCCGGTGTCTGGTATGCAGGCAGTTCCTCAAATACCAGTGAAAGCTCGTCCAGCTTTTCCATCTCCTCCTTACAGGCTGACAGCACATCCTTATCCAATGGGTGCATCCTGACATACTCCAGTTTTTTCGGGTTTATCCGGTACTGCTTCACCGCATATGCCGTCCGGCGTCTGCAGCTGCACATACCGCCGCCGAGTCCGCAGTACTCTGCCAGAAATGCCGCCACCCTTTTTCTGATCCTTGAAAGCTTCTGTCTGTAGTTCTCCGGTGTCATATCCAGTATTTGACCGGCCGTGCGGCTGTCGATCTTAAACATGGTTCCCAGAATGAAAATGCATCTGCTCTCAGGATCAAGGCACTGCAGCATCACATTGGTACAGGACATTTTCAATTCCTCCGCCAGCTCTTCCCGGCTCTCCTCTTCAATGACCGCATCGGTCTCATCCAATACCGCAAACTTGATATCATTCCCATAAAACTCAAAATCAAGGGGCTGATGTGCAAACATGGATTTCTTATAATTGAGCAGATAATTTACTGCAATGCGGTAGACCCATGTTCCAAATTCACTGTCCCCGCGGAAGGAAGCCAGATTGGTCATAACGCGCACCAGAATATCCTGCGCCGCGTCCTCCGCATCCTGAACGGTTCCCAGCATCCTGAGTGAAAGGTTGAAAACCCGGTCCCGGATTCCTTCCATAAGTGCTTCCAGTGCCTGTGCATCGCCCTCAATGGCCGCAGCTGCGAGAGCATTTTCGTCTTTCCTATCTTCCTTTGCCATCTCCATATAAACCTCCCATATCTTCTGTATACTGATTCATCTGAATTTTTCCAGATATATTAATTAGACAGCCTGTTTCTTCATCTGTGACAGTTTTTCGAAAACTTTTTCCCCAGTCTGGAAAAAAGCCGGAAAATTTTCCCATCAGAAGAAAAACACCCGTCAGGGACAGCTTTTAGTCCCGGCGGGTGATCCGTATATTATAGTTTAAAATGGTTATAAAAATCTTTCAGGTCAGCTTTCACATCTGCCGGAAGCTGAGTCTTCTTAATCCCCCTGATCGCACCTTCCATCGAATACAGCCGGTGGATGCATGCGGAAGGATCAATGCTCTGAATCTTCAGCCATGCCTGTTTGCTCCCGATCTCTTTCAGCTGCTCGTATGTAGTAATACCAACCTGATTTAACTGTTCTTCCACAACTTCACCTATATTGGGAAGCTTTGATAATTCTCCCATCTTTCTCCTCCTGTTCCTGTATATGTACTGTTTTCATTATAGCTCTAATTTCAGCAATACACCATAGAAGACAGAAAGATTTTACCTGACTTTCCGTTTTAAGCAGTACTGCTCAATCCCCTGAGTAATACCGTCCGCCATTTTCTCCTGAAAAGAAGGATCGGCCATCCGGGTGTCCTCCTGCTCATTTGTCATAAACCCCATCTCCAGAATCACAACCGGAATCTGGCTCCAGTTCATCCCGGTCATGGAATCGCTGATCTGGATCCCCCGGTTTTCAAATCCTGTTGCTTCGCAGTATTTTTCCAGAATATCCTGTGCAAGTTCACTGCTTTCACCGTAGAGACTTCCTGCATATGGGTTTTCCTCAGACACCACCAGACAAAGCGCCCCTGTACTTCCGGGGCTCTCACTCCCGTTTGCATGAATTCTTACGCATAAAACGGCGCCGGAATCGTTTGCCTGTCTTGCCCTCTCCTGATTACTCATCGCAGTTTCGTTATTTTCCCTGCTCATTACCACTTCGTAACCAAGCCGGCTTAAGCGCTCTTTTACTTTTAACGCAATATCCAGATTCAGCTGATATTCTGGAAGTCCTGTATAACGCCCGGTTGTGCCAGAATTATTTTTCTGCTTCATCACGCCCGAACCCGGGGCATCCTCTTCCATACCACTCATATCGATTCCCGGCCCCTGATGCCCGGGGTCGAGCGCTATGATCATCTTCTCCTGGTGCTCCCCGTCATTTTCTTCGCTCTGTGACCGTACCTCCTGCGCTTCGCCTGCATTCACACTTTCTGTATCAGCAGGGCCCCTCTGCTCCACTTCTTGCCGAGACTGTGCGTGAGCCTCTGTCTTTACTGCCTCTGCCTTCTGCTCCAACTGCCCTCTTGCATACAGGCTTGTCCCCGCCAGCATAGTCATAATAACTGCCGCAGCAGCCAGCAGGAGAAATCCTTTCTTCTTTTTCATACCGTACCCTCCATCTGCAATACGTTACTGCAATACTACTATTATATGCCAATGGGTACCATACGTATGACTTCTATATTTACCGTTACATAAAATCAAAGAGACTCAGCTGTTTCCCGCTGTCTGCATTTTTTCGTTTATCTGCCTTTTCACGCATCACCGCCTGATCCGGCAGTTCACTGATAAACAGGGATTCTTCCCCGGAGGAAGTCAGAATCAGTTCTTCCTTCGCCCTTGTCATGCCGACATAGAACAGCCTGCGTTCCTCTTCCATATCTGTTTTGTTATCCTTTTCAAAAGGAATCAGCCCTTTACGCACGCCGTAAATAAATGTGACAGGGAATTCAAGCCCCTTCGCCCCATGCAGTGTCATCAGCGTTACGGCTTCACCCGTATACTTCTTCTCCCCACAGCGCTTCAGGTCACTTTCCACGCCAAGGCTCAGCGCCTCAAGAAACTCTGGCATAGTCTTATAAAATATCGTCATTCCTGCCAGTTTTTTCATCCCTGCATGCTCTTCCAGCTTCATTTCCCGGATCCATGTCTCCAGAAACTTCTGCGGTTTACTCTTCTTAAAAAGTGGGGCGAACTTATCATGCACGGTATCAAAAACACTGTCCGTCACCAGATTTTTATCCAGCTTCCACAGCAGTTTTAAGCAAAGCTTCCTCGAAAATTCATCTTCCGGATTTTCCAGACATTTGAAAAATGCGATACTCCCTCTTACTTCGTCTTCCATCAGGAAGTCTTCACGGCCGGCAGTTACATAAGGAATTCCTTCCGTTCTCAGACATTTTTCAAGCAGTTCGGCCTGCCTGTGTGTGCGGAAAAGTATGGCAATGTCACCAAATCCCCTGTTTTTCTTATTTCCCGCCCCGATTTCCTGTGCATCCAGCATGCCGATTCCGCCTGTCAGCCTGTTTATTTCCTTTGCCGTAAATATGGCCTCTCCCATCTCACCTGCGGCACTTACCAGACGCACCGGATTCTGTACTTTACTGTGCGCTTTCAGCTCCCTTGCATCCCCCGGATTATGGGAAATCAGCCCAGCTGCAGCCTCGACAATGGCCGGGGCACAACGGTAATTTTCCATAAGGCGGATCTCCCGGAGATCTTGGTAATCCCCTGCAAGCCTTGTAAAACATGCTGCGTCAGAACCGCGGAAACCATAGATGGACTGGTCGGGATCACCGATTACAAACAACTCTCTCCCGCCCTTGTTCCATGCCCTAATCAGGCGGTACTGCACGGGGCTGATATCCTGAAACTCATCGACAAGGAGATAGGAAAATCCCTTATCCCAGCCCGGGACGGCACTCCCCTCTTCCATGATTCGCAGTGTCTCAAGAAGCAGGTCGTCAAAGTCCAGCATGTTCTGTTCTCTTAAAATCTGCTGATACAGCTGAAAGCCCCCGTGCCAGTCTTTTCCTTCCGCCTCTAGTTTTATGGCCTCCTCACTTTCCGCGCCTGCTTCTGATTTTTCCAAAGAGATCAGCTTTAGGAGCTGTTTTGGCGTCAGCCCCAGATTTTCCTGTTCTGTAACAGTTCTGGCCGCTTCCAGCGCAGCCATGTCGTCCGCCAGTGAAAACTCCAGCCCCTGTGCTTTCAGGAAACGCAGACAGAGAGCATGGAATGTTCCGATCTGGAGCTGATTTATATTTCGTGACCTTCCCAGTTGTTTCTTAATTCTCTCCCTCATTTCCCCTGCCGCCTGATTGGTAAATGTTACAGCCGTGATCTCGGATGGTTTTACCTTCCGCACTTCGAGCAGATATAACAGATGGGAAATCAGAGTCTTCGTCTTGCCTGTCCCCGGTCCCGCAATGACTGCAATCGTTCGGTCAACGGCATTCACTGCCTGCTCCTGCCGTTCATTCAGTTGATCCGCCGCTGCGGAATTATTTTCACATTCAGAAACCGGCGTTATTGCCATTCCCTGATTCGCTGCCACCTGTTCCTTTATTTCACTCTGTCTCGACGTATTTTCCAATCCTTTTTTCTTTTCTGCATCTGTACTGATATGCAGGGTATCGAAAAAATTCATCTGTCCATTCAGACTGTCCAGATCTTCCTGCGTAAATAATTTGATGGTCCCGTATTCCCCATCAAATCCCGGAAAACGTTCTACCTTGCCATCACGCAGTTTCTGGATTCCCTCTGCCGCCAGATGTCCTGAAACCTTCCTAATGTCTTCGATCGGAACGTGACGAAGAATCTCAAATTCCGGTCCCAGACGGCGCAGCATCTTTTGATATTCCTTCTGCACTTTCGAACTGGCAGCGGAAGCACCTACCGAGGCTCCGATCACCTCCGGCAGCGGCACCAGACTCTCAAACGGCTTCGCCTCGCCGCGCACAAATCCCTCCGGCCTGTCGGCGAGCTGTTCGACTCTGTGTGACACCCCGATCGTCAGTTTCCTCCCGCACACTGGGCAGATTCCCCCGAATTTCTCCGTTTCCGCCGGGTTCAGACAAATACCACATTTCCGGTGGCCGTCAAAATGATATTTTCCCTCCTCCGGGAAAAACTCAATCGTACCGTACAGTCCCCGACCTTCCTGAATGGCATCCCGCAAACCGGAAAATGACAACTCGATATCCAAAAGATTCGCCTCCCGCCCCAGTTTGGCCGGAGAATGTGCGTCAGAATTCGAGATCAGCTGGTAGTTATCCAGCGCGGAAACCCGCCAGTTCATAGGCGGATCGGAGGATAAGCCTGTCTCCATCGCGCGGATATGACCTGACAGATCACCGAAACACTCCTCCACAGAGTCAAAACCCGAAAATGCTCCGAATAGTGAAAAATGAGGTGTCCATATGTGTGCCGGAACATAAACTGCCTCCGGGCACATTTCCAGCATAATCTCCAGAAGGTCATGACAATCTAATCCCAGTATCGGGCGCCCGTCAGAATGAATATTCCCGATCAGCTCCAGTTTCTTCGCCAGAATCTCCGCCGCTTCAAGTCCCGGCAGAAGCAGCAGGCTGTGGACCTTCCGCACTCGGTCATTCTTCTTATAAATAGAACTGATTTCCCCCGTAATTACAAAACGCGGCAGCATCATATCTGCCACGGATTCATCCCGTATCCTGTATTCTTCTTTTAACACATAGAGCCCTTCCTCTGCCGGCTCCAGTTTTTCCGCCATCTCTTCCCGCCACGCCGGATGTGTGAAATCCCCGCTTCCGACAATATGAATCCCCTTCCTTCTGGCCCAGAGATCCAGATTCTCCAGGTTACAGTCCCGGCTCGTAGCGCGGGAATAATGGGAATGGATATGTAAATCTGCAATGTACATTCTAACACCTTCTTCTCTAATGTTTCCCCTTCACCAGATCATAGCTCTCCGCGATTAGCTTCTCGACCGTTTCCTCTGGAATACTCCCGTCCAGAATCAGGGAATTCCAGTGTTCCTTGTTCAAATGAT
The DNA here is from genome assembly GCF_905197545.1 of Faecalicatena orotica. NCBI lineage: Bacteria > Bacillati > Bacillota > Clostridia > Lachnospirales > Lachnospiraceae > Faecalicatena > Faecalicatena orotica. The sequence continues at coordinate 429,362 of NZ_CAJJZH010000002.1, read as the reverse complement.
AACCGGGAACAATTGACGGAAACGCATCGCGCCAAAAATCGCGCCATTGGGGATCTGCTTTCACATTTACCCAGAGATTCCCCTGCCGTTCAAAGATCCATGCAAATATTTTTTTACTCCTGTTTAAACGGATCACCGTCCAGTTCGGGTCATGAAACGGGTAATCCTCATACGTCCCCGGAAATGTCAGACAGTATTCTATTAAACTTTTTCGATCCATAACGTTTCCCTCTTCTCAAGATAGTAATTTAAAATTATAACGTTCAATATCCATTGAAAGCCAGTCAACCGCGTCCTGCCATGTCGTAAAAACGGTACTTCCCTTTCTCCTCATCAGCTGGGAAAAATAAGTACTGACCACGGACACGCCGCCCCGGGTCCCCTTCACCGTCATTTCAGGCTCTACCGGGTACCTTGAAATAATATCAAGATACTCTTTTTTCATATAAATCGGATTCCGGCTACTTAGCAGAGAAATCTTCCCTTTACCGCATCCCGTTTCCCCGCCAGCATCAGGCAGCGGATATATCTGGAAAAAGATGTCCAGAGCCTTCCTTACCAGTTCCGGTGAACGATAAACCCCAAAGGAACAGGACAAAACCGTTTTTTCGCCCCGGTCAAGAAGCGTGCACAGGTAAATCTCTCCGTCTGATCCGGTATGGTATCTGCCAATCCCAACACACAGCCTGTCCGGAAAAGAAACCTGCATAACATCAGTATCATTCCACATCATATCTATTGTGCCTGTTGCTGACTGCTCCCCTCCCCATCCGGGCGCGGGACGCAGCTCCTCGTCCTGCTTCCAGCAATAGATCTCCTCCGGAATATTTTCGTAGTCTTCCAGATATAAAATAGGGTTAAAATCCTGAAGTCTCATTTTTCAGTTCCTTTTCTTCCGCTTAAAATTACTCTCCCAAAACTTCTTACTATATTAAAATTCATCTCTGTGCTTTTGAAAAAAATCATACATAAATCTTACATGATCCAGTTCGTTCCATTTTTTCACCTCTGCGTATCTGGAATCAATATCATAAATCCTAGCGTCCAGTGTCCCCAGCATGAATGGCGAATGTGTGGCTATGATGAACTGGCAGTTTAAAAACCTCGACATATCATTTAGTTTTTCTGCAAGGGCAATCTGGTTTTGGGGACTTAATGAAACTTCCGGCTCGTCCATCAGATATAAGGCATTGGGTTCTATCCAGTCGTCAAACAACTGAAGAGACGTTTCCCCGTTTGAATACTTCTCCTGCGCAAAGGTATCTTCTTTACCGGCCGCCCGTCCTCTTCCTCACCTAATGAATAGCCACACTGCGAACAGAACTCCGTGAAATATCCCCTGCTGCCCCATACCGCGACATCCTCAGTCCCATAAAGGGAAAGCACATTCCCGATAATATTGAGAAGTGTTGACTTCCCGCTGGCATTATTTCCGCATAAAACAGTAATCCTGCCAAAAACAAATGGGTCCCACTCTTTGTCAGCAAAAACATTATATGGGTATATGTTGGGATTTTTCACCTTTCCTCCGGACAGCCTGAAACTGCTTAAATAAATCATGTTTGAATGCTCCTCCTGTGATCCCACATCTCTGGCCGGCAAGTATAGGAGTTAACCCGGTATTTATGAAAGCCTGTCATGTTCCAGAATATACCGCAAAAGCCCTTCACAGCCTTCCACAACATCTTTATATGTTCTGTCAAAATTACCGGTATACCAAGGGTCCGCAATATCGCGTGGGTTATCACCGAAATCCAACAGCTTGTGCACCTTATGTTCCGGATCATCGCCGATAATCCGCAGAATATTGCGTATATTCGGATATTCCATGCCTATAATGTAATCATAAGTATGATAGTCCTGCTTCTTCATTTGGACTGCATATTTGCCGGATGTACTAATACCGACCTCTTTCAATTTCTGCACCGTTCCGTAGTGGACCGGATTGCCAATCTCCTCACGGCTGGTCGCTGCTGACGCGATCGAAAACAGGTCGGCCATGCCCTGCTTTTGGACCATGTCGCGGAAGACGAACTCGGCCATGGGGGAGCGGCAGATGTTGCCGTGGCAGATGAATAGTATTTTTATCATTTTAACACATCCTCACTTATATTTTAACCGGGTTAATTATTCCATTCCTTTTTCAATTACATTTGCTAGTGCTCTCATTCTATTTATTGTCCTTTTCTCATCACACAAAATATATTGAACATTCTCAGGAATAGTGTTTTTATTCACTTTTTTCAAGATACCTATTTGATTGTTTGAAAGGGTATTAAATCCCCTAATCAACTCTTCCAAAGAGGGAGAGATACTTGAATTTATTAATAGCAAAAATAAATCTCTAGGCGAAAGACTTTCTAACAATTCCTGCTTATTACAAAACTGTCTAATAATCTCTGAAATAACATCTAACTCTCTTCTTTTGGATGAAATAATCTCTTCGAGTTGCGAAAAGCCATCAGGTGCTTTAAACATAAGGGATATTTCCTGAATACTCAGTCCTAATGCTTCAGATGCGTTTGCAATTTCAATTAATTGTTTATCGGTAATAAGTGCATATTCTTTTTTTAGAGCAAAATTTCTAATAGTTTCGCCACTAAAGCCTGGCCCTATCACTGCAACATAATTAGCATCATTCTTTTCTTTATGAGTATCTAAAGCAATATCACTTATATCCCCATGAGATACTTGTCCGTTTGATTTTGACTTTCCATCAACAATTGCAACAACCATATCGTCATTATGTTTCCATTTTAAAACTACATCTGTATCACCAGAACCGCCTACATGTTCTGATTTAAATCCCATATAACTAAATATATCCGAAATAGCTTCTTCGAATGCCAATCCTGGATTTTTACCTTCTATACATGGATTCGTAGCTGATGCACTTAATCGTTCACAAATATTATCTAATTTACTAGCTCTCCTCTCACACCTGTTCTCTTCTTTCTTAACATTCTCTTCAGAGATATTACATTCTATTGACTTTTCTAATGGTAATGTTTTAGCAAAAATTAGTCCTAGCTTCGTCGTTTTTAAATGAAGGTACTGCGGCTCCTCTAACAATCCCGCTTCTAACAAAAATCCAACTATCCATCTAATTTTTTCATTATTCATGCAAAAACTCTGACCTTTAAGATAAATATTATTGCGAACAACATCATTCTCTGCATATAATAATATTTCTCCTACGAACCGCATATGGACATGAAGAATACGAATAAAATCTAAATCATTTCCTGTTTCTATCCATGCTCGAGCTGCTGCCGTTGCAATATAAATATTTCTACCTACTTCTTCTAACAAACCTGATGCTTTTAAAAAAGGTAACATTGATTCCACACTGCTTAATTTAAGTTCAAATTCATTTTCTATAAATTCAAAAAGTTCTTTTCTCGAAACTCTATTTAGGGCAAATTGAATAATTATTCGAAGATTTTCTATTCTATTTGGACTCGGAACACATATATTATAAGTACACCGTTTCTTATGCAATTCTGGACATTCTTCAAGTTTCTGTAATAATACAGCGATTTCCATAGGGGGTTCAGTAATTTCAGTCTCGTCCATATCAGAATCTTCATATTCTAATACCTCCGGATTTACAATACACCAATCTTTTAATGCTTTTTTTCCCTCTGCTGTTATTTCCCATTTATGATTTCCTGTCGCGTTTATTAATCCTAATATTTCTAGCCAGTCCATTCTTTTTCGAGTATTGCTCAAATTATTCCAATTCAAACCGTACTTCCTACATATTTTTTTGTCTGCCTCTTCTATAGTCACTGGTGCTTCACTCACAACGTCTAACATTTCTCCAAATAAACGAAATCTATCTTGCATTAAATCTGCCAATTTCCTTCTAGTCGGTTTCTCAGCAAAACTGTAGCCCTTATCTGATAAGACTAAACTACCTGAGTGATTATAAACAAGTCCCATCCCCTTCAAAAATGGTGCATATACTCGCCAAGTTTGAGAATTGACCAAGTCTCCAGTAAATGGGACTGCATTTAAATCACACTTCTCACCAGTTTGAAGTACTTTCACAAGTTTTTTTACAAGTTCGTACCAGATCTGTTTCCCACCCCTTAAATCAGGAATAGACCACGCTTTTTTTCTCCATTCACTTTTTTGCTTTTGTACATCTGCTACCAGAACATCAGATACTTGTTTTTTATCCATATTTCCCCTCTTTTCATTTTTCTCCTTAATTAAATGATAGCTACACGCCATTTTCTTATTAAAAAGTATTTATTGCATTATGAGAATGTTTATTCCTGTTTTTTGTACACAACTTTACACTGTTGATAGAGTTTTTTCGTTAATGACAGATTCCATGCATGCATTCTACTATGCCAGCGTTTGTTCTTCAGAAACGTATTCCAGTCCATTTCCACCACTGTCTGCAACTCATAGTCGTCATCAAACTTACATACAATAACATACTCGAACTTCTGGCGATCAGGTACCTCTGATCCTGGTTCTTCCAGTCCATAAAACACACCTGTTGTAGTATTGCTCGTTGATTTTATGCTATACCTGTCTCCTTTTCTGCTGATAGCGTCAATATTTTCTGTCCCCACCGGTGCAGGCGCAAGATTAGGTATACCGGGCGTACTATTATATATTTCAATTGCCAGATATTCCCCTAGTTCCCCGACTACATTATTTGTTCTAATGACTTTACGTCGTTTTAATTCCTTAATCGTCATACTGTATAAATGAATTATTTCCTTTGTATCTTTTTCATGTAAATTTTCCATTTCATTTTATCCTTTATATTCCTTACAATTTTTAGCCATTCTCTGAATGACTATCCTAATACTTCGTTATTACATTGTTTTATATCTAATCTATTAGACCACCTACAAGTGATGGAATAGTTTCTCTAAGTTCTCTTTCCAAAGCATTTATATCTAATACACAACTTTGATCTCGAACATACACTTCTACATTGCGTAACCAAAAATCCAAAGAAACCCAACTATCATTATTTACAAGTTTAATAATATCCTGCAAATACTCCCTTATCATAATTTCATGATTTTGGTTTTCTAATGCCTTTGTATATTTATCTGTAAAATTGCATTTTTCAAATAAATTTCCATTAAAATAATTCGGCTCAATTTTATGGGAAATTTTTAAATAATTAAGCATTAAATATGCCTTATGTAGCACATAAAGAATTTCACTTTTGGGTAACTCTTTTACGCGTCTAACTAAATTAATTAGTTGCGCAAAGGACTCCTGTAAATCATTATTATTTAAGTATGTTACTGCATCATTCAGGATACTCTCTTTATAATAAAATTCATCCTGTTGCTCCGAAACATATGCCACCAAAAATTTTGCCAACTCATAATATCTTTCTTCACCAATGTATTGGACTATCTTTGGCTTCTTACCATCTTTCCTTCTATAAAAATGCCACCCCGTTTTCAAGTAAGGTAAGTATATAAAATAAACGATATCATTTGTTATGGTTACCGCAGATAAAACAAACCATCTAATGCATTTGGATATGCTATTGCTTTCTAAAAGATAGTCTAAATTAATTTCATCTCCATCTATTAAACCACCTACAGGTATAATATTTTCTGAATCAACCTCTCCTCTTGCACTCAATTCATCTAGTATCCCAAAATCATTTTTAATAATATCAATTTTAATTTTCACGTTCAAGATGGGCGACTTTTGAGGGCTTTTTGCAAAAATGGTACCATTTCTTACATAGAAAAATGGCAAAGATCTCTCAAATTTATCCTCCTCCTCCATCTTACGTTTACTTTCCTTCTGTTTTTCTTTTTCTATACGTTCGTATCTATCTTTACTCACCTGAAGAAAATACATTAAACTCGGCACAGATAAAGGAAGGGTCAGTTCAATAAATCTAACAAGTGCCAAATTTCCACTTAATAAATGTATAATATTATCATTGCAGTAATAAATCCCCAACAAAATGATAACATAGCCTAAAATATATTTAAACAATAGAACGCCTCTTTTCTACAGTACTCGTAAAATGTACCATTAAAGTATACTCTTCCATATTATTTTTCTTAAAACACAAATTTAATAGCTAAATAATTCCCCTTCTGTTATTTACCTGATTTTATTTTAACAAAATAATTACTAAAAACCAACAATCTTTGATTTTTACTTAAAACCTATTGTAATCTTTGTTCTCAACGGGTGGCTTCATTGGTCACCTTTTTTTACTATTATATCTATCGAGTTATACATTGTCTCCTCATTTCCATTGTTAAATGAAAATTTCCACCTTCCACACCATCAAGGGCATTGTCGATTATAAATTGGGCATGGAATTATTTTTGGTTTATTAAAATTTTATAAAAAAGTACTTGTTTATCAACTTCCCCAAGTGATACAATACGAGCATAGTAATTTTTTCTATATGATTTTTTCAGAATTCTTAGCACAGTTTTGGTGCAGAATACCCCGTTTTATCCCCCCGAATGTTTAATCTACTCATTAAAATAATTACCTATTACCGCCTTCCTAAAAGCCAAACAAATACACTCTCTCCTTTCAACTTAATGTAAATATCCCTCTTTATTGGAACACAGTAAACAAATCTTTAAGATCATTAACATAGCTTTTCCGCAAAAAAATCAATCAAAGACTATATGCTAATTAAATTCATTATCACGCTTTTATTCTAGCGAATCTAAAGATTTATGTTGTTTTCTATTGTATCACATGCTATTATAGCGTGTATGGAAATGATCAGGTATACTTGCTGAATAAGATGTTACTTTGTAACTCAAATGTACCTTCCAGTATACCTTGGTTGTTGAATGATAATAAAACAGGGTGTCCTCCGGCATAGTTAACTAATTACATAGATTTATCCCCATCGAATTTCTGAAAGATTATATCTTCAATCATGGTAGATGAATCATCATATGGGATATGAAGGAATTTATATATGAAAAAGATTTGCTATAAGAAACTATGGAAACTCTTAATTGACCGGGACATGAAGAAGAAAGATCTTCAAAAAGCTGCTGGTATTAGTTCTGCGTCAATTACCAAATTAGGGAAAAATGAAAATGTTAGTACTGAAACATTAGTCAAAGTATGTAATTCTCTTAATTGTGATATCTGCGATATTGTAGAAATCATTAATGACGACACTGAATAATATACTTTTCCCTCAATTGCCCGATGTTATAACTTTCGATCTAATCATACTCAAAGGAGAAATTATATGGCAACTTTTATAGACTTATTCGCTGGTGCCGGTGGATTTTCAGAGGGATTCTTACAGGCTGAAGCTGCTGGAAAAACCTTTGATTTCCTACTTGCAAGCGATATAAATCCGACTTGTGAAGTAACGCATCGTATGCGTTATAATTACCAACTTGGTCTAGAAACTAAGTTTTTAACCAAAGATATCACGGATTCCGACTTTCTTGAAATATTGAAAGAAGAAATTAATAATCAAAATATTGATGTTATTGTCGGCGGTCCCCCCTGTCAATCTTTTAGTCTAGCCGGAGTCAGAAAAACAAATGATAAAAAAGACGATTTGTTTTCCTATTACCTGCAAGTCATTAAAATGCTTAAGCCCAAATATTTCGTTATGGAAAATGTGTATGGTATACTAACCAAATATCAAGGTAAGATAAAAGAACGTATTATTCATGAAATTAATAGTATTCTTGACCTATCTGTACTGGCCCGGTATATTACTACATCTGAAGAATTAGTATACAATAATCTTAAAGGATTTGAACAGGTTGAAGCAAAGTATTGTATTGAAAAATTAAAAATCTCATTAGATAAGGAACAACAAGAAATTGAGGTTAGTGACCGCTACGTTACTTCTATAAAAAAATTACATGATGGGGATTTTAATAAGGATGAATTGGCCTTTATAAAATGTGCTCTTCTTAAAGAAAAAAAGAATATATCTCACAAATTACTAGACAAATATTTAGATAAACTGATTAATATTTGGACGGATGCTTTTAGGAACAGCCCATCGGTTCCAGAGGCGGATCGAAATGTTGTCCGGGAAACTCTAGCGTTAATGAAACAAAGAGGTGAACTGTATAATCAGAAAATGGCTCTCAAAAAGTCCATCAGTGATGCCCACCTTACAGATTCACCTTCAAAAAGCCACTTTGATGCTGCCGTGGAAAGCATGGAAGACGACACCTTATTAAATATATTTTTTAATGGATGTCAGGTTGCATCTAATAAGGCTGAAAGTGATAATGCTAAAAATGTGATAACCGAAGTTAAACTTGCAATAAACATATTATACGAGCTTGCTACTAATACAGTTAACCGATTAAACTCTATCTTGTCTAAACATTTGGCACAAAAGGATATAGACAAATTAAAAGCTGTATCAACAAATATCCGACTCTATAATATAAAATCAGAACAAGTCCTCCTTGCCTCCGATTATGGTGTACCTCAAGATAGACGCCGGGTGATATTTATAGGTTGCCGCAATGATCAAGTACTTATTACAAATATTCCAGCTACCGTTGCTGAAGGGGAAAAAGTAACAGTCAATGAAGCACTAGATGACCTCATGGGAATCCAGAATGGTTCTATGCAAACAGAGTATGATCCAGACGTATATCAAAATTCATTAATTGATAAACCACTCAGGGAAGTGAATGGAAAACTTAATGGTACTGCACCAATGAAAACATATATTGACTGGTCAAGGGATGGACGTTTAAATCCAAAACGTTTTTTAAAAAAGAATCCAACGTACACTAGTGCTAGCTTTTGGGCAGATGTTCATGAAGATGAGTTTCATGAATATGAACTTGCAAACCACCAGATGTCAAACCAGAATGAAAAAGTATGCCGCCGCTATTCACTAATGAGGGAATGCGGAGATTTTGATCTGGCTAAGGCCAGATATCCAAATGACCCATCAATGAAAACAAATAAACGAGATTATCATTGTCTGCATGCCAATGAACAAAGTACTACCATAATGACATTAGGCGATGATTATTGTCATTATGCCGAAAATAGATCTTTGACCGTTAGGGAAATGGCACGCCTCCAATCCTTTGATGACGATTTTGTATTTCAAGGAAAGCGTACTACCGGTGGAGATCGTAGGAAAGTTGAAACCCCCCAGTACACCCAGGTAGGGAATGCCGTCCCCCCCCTTATGGCAAGAGCAATTGCAGAAGTAATTCTAAAGAATATAAATTAATAAGTAAGAAGGGGCAGTTCAAATTTTAGCTGCCCCTCTTTTTCACATCAATTGAAAATAGTTATATGTAGTCTCCAATTCTGGAATAAACGCTTTAATCGTAGTTATATGGCTATCATTACTCCCCGTTTTTAAATTACGATTCAGCATTTCCTTTACCGAATTCGCTATTCCAGCTTCGGATGGTAATCCCCAATAATTTCCTCCAGAAAGATACATCACCCTGAAAACGCACAATGAAGTCTTTTTAATCTTCTCCAATTTCACTGTAGGCACAGTAACAAATGAATAAGTAAAACGTTTCACATCAGTTATAGAATACCCATTTAATCCAACACTTACCCCTGACCTGAAGTTTGTTGCAGCATATACAGCATCCCAAAGCATTGGGATCTGCGCATTATCATTCCAGTTTGTCTTACATTGAATAATATGAATTTCTATATCATTAAAATCTCTAATACATAAGGCATCTAAAATTTCAAGGATATTATACTTAGACCTATTAGTCTTATATTTATGGATATCATCCCCATTCGTATCTTTTATAGAAATGCTATCCTTGTCACAAAAGTAATCCAATTTATCCGGGAAAGTGATAGCTATTAGGTCTGATTCTGTATTTGAAGGAAAATTACCATAATTTACAGTTATAGCATCATTAATACAAGGGGGCATTAACTTTACATTATGCTTTATTACTACTGTTCTTCGACCTATTAAGCATAAATTCAAATACCAACATACCAATGCCTCCCAATTTGCGCCCCCTCCCGATACATCACTCTGAGATCTGGCTTTTGATGTATTTGTGGTATAAAAGATATCTCTTAACGAATCCCCTAAATTGAATAATTGATACGCCGTTTTTAATGGAGCCAACCTTTTAATTTCTGTTGCCCAAGTCCGCCAAGCCTTTTTAAAACCTTTAGTGGCAAAAAGTTGTCTAATTGATTGTTCTCTTAAATATTCAATAATATTCTGTTGCATATTATCCTCCATTTACAAATCAACAGTCTCGATTTTACCAAATAACTCTGACTTGGCATAAGGCTTGATTCTCCATGCATTACCGTGATTTTTACCACTGTATCCCCCCTCCTTCGTGGTATATCCACGCCAATCGTAGGTAATTACCCCTGATTTTATCAAGGATAAAAATGTCGTAAATTGCGGTGCTCGTGAAAACTCAATTTCATTATATTTAAACTGAACCATGTCGCCAACAACACGGCTTTCAGCTCTTACCCAAAGTGTTGATGGGTGTTTAATATATAACTGTTCCTTTAAATCATCAAATGTCCAAAACGCTGCAACCTCACGCCTGCTGGTTACTGGATTTTCCCATACCAAATTAACCGTCCTCTCTTCATCATTTACGTGAAGGTAAAACCCTTGGCTATTTTGTGGTGCTTCGAAGGAACCTATTGTGATATAAAGGCTACTATAGCCTGAATGAGTTTCGGAATCATAACCATATAATCTTGTAAATGCGGAAACACGCTTTCTATCATTCAGTTCGATATCAGCAACTCGAGTTCCATCAAATCTAGGTCTTAACGTGAATAATGTATCCAACGTTCTCCCATTACCTTTTGCCTTAATTTCAATCAAGCCATTATAATCAGCATTACTTCGATTATTTGTACCTATTCCCAAAAGAGATTCCAGAGTATCTCCGACATCTTTAGGAGCAATTGCGCCAGAACCTTTTGAGTTATCATAAAACCCTCCCCTAATAATTTCTCTAAGAGTTGGCTTTATATCTTCAAACAATTGTGCAATAGCATCTGCCCCGATGGCATTTAAAATATCCTGCTCCATAGGAATATTGTGAGTAAGATTAATAAAATATATCTGTGGTTGCCCATCTTGTTTTTTAAAGGCAGATATGTATAAAAGGTCCCCCTCATTAATTTCACGTTCGTACATTTTGCGTCTAATAGTTTCAATTGAAAACCGACGATCTCCACGAGAATTTGCTACACGATAAAATTTCATATTTACCCATTCTGTTTTTCCTCTTTGAACAAATAAAGCCCTATGAGATATTCCATACTTACCACCATTCATCATCTGATCATATTGAACTATCCCCCAGGAACTGAGTAAATCCCTCAAAATCCCATTTGCATCCAAATTATTTTTATCAATCATTGTGAAAGTCATTCTTAACAATGCATAATCCTCATTTCGATATTTATGAATAAGGTTTATCACTTCGATCTCATCTGAATAAGGTGTAAAAATCATTGTCTTTCCTCCTCCGAAATACGTGAAAATAAATTATACATATCTCCATAAACAGCAAACGCCATAGCATACAAAGTTCTTAAAGTGGGGTTTCTATTTTTCCTATTTACAATTCTGCTTACCATTGATTCAGATACACCTGTCTCAAAATATACATACATCTGCAACTTCTCTAATTTTTGTAAATATCTTTGAAAATTCTCAATAAAAACCAGCAGATAATCATCTTCTTGAAATCCTCCTGAAAAATTCTCACCAGATTTCGGATCCTGTTCCATAAAGTTTCTTGAAAATAACGCTGGATAAGAAACATTAAGAACTTTTGCCAATTTAACAGATGTTATAAATTCTATATTTTGTTTACCATCTTCTAATTTGGATAAACATGTTCGATCATAATTAGCTAATTCAGCTAAAGCTACTAAGGACAAATTATTTTTTATTCGAGCTTTCCTTATGTTGCTTCCAAAAATGACCAATACCTTATCGGCGTTAAACTTATCATCTTGCCACACTATTCTCACCACCCTTATTTTTCTATCTTGGTGTAATTATACAGTTAAATTCCCTTCTCAAATTTACTTATAACCATCATATTTACAGGAAAAGAACCCGAGACATAAAATCTCGGGTTCTTTTTATCAGATCTATATTATTTTATTCGCTATCATCGAGCGTAAGGCAGGCGTCGTTAACAAGCTGTTCAAAGATGCATTCTTCTATAACTGTCACACAACGTGCAGTATCTTTAACAATTTCATCACCCCAGAACCGTATAACAGTCCACCCCATAAACAATAACTCTTTATTATTTTCCTCATCGCGTTCCATATTGCGCAAGATTTTGTTCTCCCAAAATTCTGCATTATTCCCCTTGCGAATCCTCGGACGTAACACCGTATACCAGTCTTTACCGTGAAAAAATTCAGAATCACAAAATATTGCAATCTTATACTTTGTTAATGCAATATCAGGTTTTCCTGGCAGTTTCGAATAATTCTTCCTGTAACGATACCCCTTATGCCACAAGGCTTTTCTAAGTTTAATCTCAATTGATGTATCCTTAGAATGAATGTTGGACATAGCTTTGTGACGTTGTTCCTTTGTAAGTACATCCACCAATCTTATCCTCCAGTACTATTATATATAATTATTCTACCACTCCCCTGACTATAATATCAATTCACATATTCATCTATGGCAATCACCTAGTAAAAGAATGTAATTTTCTCTCCCCATTTTTTCACATCCCCCCACAAATTCATTTTACAATTCACATTCCTAATGAATTTTCAACATTCTTATTCATTTTCATGAATTTTTTCTCCTATTGTGATATAATGCATATACATTAATTTTTACATAGAGAAAGGAGATTCTAAAATGAATGAAAGAATCAACCGCGTATTAGAAAAAATGGAGAAAAAGGGCCTGAGTCAGTTACTTGTATCTGACCCATTGAGTATCCGTTTTCTGACAGGAATCATGGTGAACCCTGGTGAAAGGCTGTATGCACTTCTGCTGAGATCCAGCGGCAATCACACATTATTCCTGAACTATCTGTATTATGTATCCGATACAGGATTTGAAGAGGTATGGTTCAGTGATATGGACGATCAGATTGCTGTTTTGATGGAGCACATTGATACAAAGAGTGTACTCGGTATCGACAAGACATGGCCGGCACGTTTCTTAATTCCGCTTCAGGAGCGCTGCCCGGAATTAAAGACTATCTGGGGTTCTGACTGCATTGATGATGTTCGTGCTGTTAAAAATGAAAAAGAAATCGAGATTATGAAGCATGCTTCCGTAATTAATGACAGTGTTATGGAGAAGGCTGCTGCATTTATTAAAGAAGGCATGACTGAGAAAGAAGTTGCTGACTTTATTGATGCTGAATATATGAAAGCAGGAGCAAGCGGATTAAGTTTTGATACGATCGTATGCTTTGGCGCAAATGCTGCTGATCAGCACCATACACCTAGCGAAACGAGAACACTGAAAGCAGGAGAATGTGTCCTGATCGATATGGGCTGTATCTGGGAAGGATACTGCTCCGATATGACAAGAACTTTCTACTGCAAGAGCGTAGATGAGGAACAGGCTGCAATCCATGACCTTGTCCGCACCGCTGTTGAGAAAGCTGAAGCAGTGATTAAACCGGGAGTTCGTTTCTGTGATATTGATGCACAGGCAAGAGATCTGATTGACGAAGCCGGATACAGCGAATACTGGAGAATCCGTCTCGGCCACTTCATCGGTCAGGAAGACCATGAATACGGCGATGTAAGCCCTATCAACAAGAATGTAGCTGAACCGGGTATGATCTTCTCTATCGAACCTGGTATTTATATTGAAGGAAAATATGGCGTTCGTGTCGAAGACCTTGTCCTTGTAACAGAAGATGGACATGAACTTCTGAACGCAGTAGATAAAAAATATCGAATCGTTGGTTAATTTCCACAAATTCAGAAGGGGTTTATGATAGCTAGATATCATAACCCCCTTCTCCATTTTTAATGCGACACTGCCTCTTTCAAAGCTTTCCTCAACTCCTCATCGCATGCATAGATATACAGTCCATTTACCCCGCGTGTCATCAGAACACGGACTTCATGCTGGATCAGGACTTCTCCGAACTTTTTCCGGGTTCCGTCCGATAAGGTACGGTTCCGGGTTGCTTTTATATTAAAACTCTCATCCGGGTCAAAAATAATTTCACCGTTCCGGTATTTTACAGACGGGCCTAAAATAACGCCTGCGTAATTCAGGTCAAATCCCTGTATTGTGAAAGTGGACCCTACTTCATTAATTGTCTGAGGCTGTTCGGCCCAGGAAAGTGTTTTAATTTTCTTCTTTTCCCGTCTTCCTAATTCTTTTTCCAGTTCACGGTTCCAGGGTTTATGCCAGTCCCCGATCAGCACCTCCCAGTATTTTTGAAGCCGTTTTCTTTTTGATGGTTTTTGATTATATTCCCAGTCATAAGTAGCTATCATTCTGGAGAGCTCACAATCCTCTTCTCTGGCCTTCTTCTTAATTGCAGCTTCCAGCTCTGCGGGAAGATCAAAGATTTGTATTTCATATCCGGTTTCGTCAACAGGAATCTCAGACACTTTTTTTGCTTTCGTGAAATTGTCTATCCATGCAATTGTTTCTTTTGATGCAGCCATTCTCATCTGATTCTTCAATTCAAAATAATTGCCTTTATGTTTGGCGAATTTTCTATAATACTCTAAAGTCTTCGCTTCCCAATACTGCTCTGTCGTTAATATCTGATTTTCATCGAACATAACAACCGTAACGCGTGCCCGGTTTATAATATCTTCAAGCTGATTTTCTCCCCGGTATGATTGTTTACCCTGTGTCAGTAATAAATGTGCCTCATCGATAAAGGCTACATCTATCGGTTCGTCCGTTGAATGGTGATTGATAAAGGTCGTTGGTTTACATACCACCTCGCCATAACGATCTTTCAAACCGAGTTTTTCTGCTATCTGCTGATATACTGTAATCTGTTCATCATGGTTTACCATTAAACAGCATCGCAGGTCATTTATTTTAAGATTCTCCGCCCTTAAATATATCTCGTAGAAAGTGCTGCTGTTAAGAACTGTTTTCCCTGTTCCCGCCTCACCGTCAATGAAAATGAGCTGGCCTCTTTCTTTATTTTTCAGGGCAGTAAAGACCTTTTCTATAATCAATTCTTTTACATTTTCCTGCTCCTGTGTCAGCTTATGTAACGGGGATGCTTTAAATAATGCGGAATCCTTTATTGCACTCTCTTTCGGAAACAATGCTGAGTCTGTCTTCCTCAGCTTCTCCCAGATCAGCCGGAAGATTTCATTCATTTCATCGTCTGTATAATACCGGTTCTGGGGATTGCTGTTTTTATTGTGTATTTTCTTAACGTGATCAGTACTCATCATATAAAGCATAAGCCTGTTTTCGATGTCCAGCGTCAGGGACTTGTTAAAATGTTCATGCCCGATAATATACAGGCTGGCTGGTTTTCTGGTCAGCTGATTCTGCCACTCTGACACATTTCCGGATTTGGCGTAATGCTGCTTTGTCCTCTGGATTACATTCCCCGATTCCCCGATATATACCTCGTAATCGTCACTGTTTTTCCAATTATGGATATAAACCGTAGGATAATCTAAGAGTATCATCTTTTCCTTTTCAGAAGATTGATTCTCTAATTTGTCCTGAAACGCCTGTAAAGCAATTATATTATCTTCTATTCTGTGCACAATGGGTTTTAATTTTGTATTCATAATTACCATGTATGCTGTTTAAGAAAAGTTTAAACACATACTTTTCCTTTCTCTCTAATTGTAACTTGAAATATGTTGTCTGGACGGCCCTGTGAGGATGCTTTTTTACAGCCATTGTATATATTTTATCATTCCTGAATACTTTTCTCCATATCGTTTTTTATTTTCTGCACTCTTTCCTCCCTGTGCGTATCTCATCCCCCAAAAATGTATTTCATCTCATTCCCATCGTATTCCTCCTCACTATCTGCTATGATATATCTCAGGAGGTGGTTTTATTTGCGGGTTACGATAAGGAATGTTAAAACGAAGGCTGAGGAGCAGGTTACCATAGAATGTGTGGCTCTGACACCGGAATTTGAAGATATTAGAAATTACTGTCTTGCTAAGGGAGAGTATCTGGCTGGATACACGGACGGAAATGTCCGGCAGATGGTTTATTATGACCAGATTTTATATTTTGAAGCCGTAGGAGAAAAAGTATTTGCTTATACTCAAAATCAGGTTTATGAGATCAAGAAACGACTGTATGAAATAGAAACGGAAATGATTCCATACAAATTTATCCGTTGTTCGAAATCGTTTGTTTTATGCCTGCTGAAGATTGACTCGATGCGGCCTGCCCTGAATGGACGGTTTTGCGCCCATATGAAGAACGGGGAAGATGTGATCATATCCCGGAAATATGTGAAACAGGTTAAGAAAGCTATTATGGAGGATTTGTAAATGGAATTGAAAGAGTTTTTGAAAAAGATAGTCTGGGTATTTCTGATGATTCAGGCGGGCATCACCATCGCGATCGGGGTGGTTGGTCTATTTACCCATATACCGAATACATTAAGTCCTGTCGCATTTTTTATGCCGTTTGTCTACGCATTTTTCTGTACGCTGGTGTCTCTGGTCACTTATTCCTCAAAGGAACTCAGCGTCAGGAGCCTGCTGATACGCAAGACAATTCAGTTTATCCTGATAGAAGCAACCGTGCTTTTTATCACGTATTCCGTCAAAGCGCTGGTGAACCGATTTATGATCATTGCTGTTGCGCTTTCTGTCTTTATCATTTTTGTACTGCTGAACCTCATTAATTATTTTCTTTCCAAGGCACAGGCCGATAAAATGACGGAAAAATTAAGGCTTGCAGACCAGTTTAGAAATGCCGATTCATAAAATGAAAGAGAGGATTCCTTATGAACCAGAAACGTTTAAAACAAACAGGCAGCACTCTTGCAAAAATAACACGCGTACTTTTCTGGATACAATTTCTGGAGATGGTTCTTGCCGCATTACTCGTCTGCTGGCATGAATTCTTCCCCAGTCATTTTGTCCTGCATTTTGTTTCCGAAGAACTGCTGTTTCAGTTATGTGCCTCCTTAGTAACAGGCTGCTTTATTCTGGGCGTGCTTGCCAGGTTCAGGAAGCTCTGCGGCTCGCTTTCCCAAAATGGAGATCCTTTTCATGCAGCCAACGCCGCAATTTTAAAAAGCATCTCCATAACCGTTCTGGCCGCCTCATTTGTCCTGCCGGCGGCGGAAAAGGTTTTTGTGAAAGCATTTCATCTCTCCGGTTGCAACACAGATGCTGCATCCCTGAGTGTCCTGATCATGCTGACAGCCGCTTTGTTATTCTTCCTGTCAGTCCTCTTAAAGTCAGGTGCAGAGCGTTTCCACGATGCATCGTTATACAAGTAGTCTTATGCCAGCAGTTCGTAATAGAAGATGTATTGCTGCATCACACCCTCACAGCCCTTGTATCTCCGCTTCGGAAATCCCTTCGGGTAATGTTTTTTCAAGGCCTGATTGATATGGGTGTCGACCGGAAATGCTTCCAGCTGGTGGAGGGCGAACAGGCAGATACAGTCGGCCACCTTCACTCCGACACCGAAGAGTTTCAAAAGTTCCTCTTTTGCTTCCTGATAGGGCATTGCCCTGACAGCATCCAGAGAAACCTCCCCGTTTGCGATGCTGCGGGCGGTCCTGACTACATATTTGCTTCTGTATCCGAGATTGCATTCTTTGAGTGCGTCTTCCCCGAGGACCGCCAGCGCCTCCCCCGTTGGAAATGCATGGTAAACGTTTCCATTCGCAGCGGTCTTTTTCTCACCGTACTTCTCACTGATATTCTGGATGCACCTCCGGATACGAACAATATTGTTCTGCTGGGATATCAGAAAGGATACGATCATCTCCCACAAATCCTGATTCAGAATATGTATCCCCCGGCCAAATTCAGCCGCATTCATAAGATATTGGTCTTTCGGGTTAATTCTGCTTTTATATTCCCCATAATCCGTCTCCAGATCAAAATAATGTTTCCAGAAATCCTCATACTCAGAATCTGTGCATCTGAAAATACACTCATTCCCACTCTGGGTAACTTCCAGATACCGGTCCCCTGCTATGACTTCATATGTGCCGCCCTCTATCCGGGTCATCCTGAAACACTGCCCGGAATTACAGATCTGTTCTATGTCAAAACTCTCAAATGTACGCTTTACATATAGTCCGTTTCTTCTGTCACAGTCCCCGTAAACACAGTCCTCGTAAAATCGCTCTGCCTTCACCATATTTCTCAGCTCTTTGCCTCCTCTTCCACACCATTCTTCGCACAGATATCTGCCAGACAGCATTTCTCACAGTATGGTTTTGTCCTTGCCGTACATACATCTCTTCCGTGATATACAAGACGATGGCAGAAATCACTTCCCTCCTTGGGCGGAATGATTTTCCACAGCTCCATCTCAACCTTTTTCGGGTCCTTGATCCCTTCTACAAGGCCGATGCGGTTCGTCAGGCGGATGCAGTGCGTGTCTGTCACGATTGCGGGTTCCCCGAACACATCCCCCATGATCAGGTTCGCACTCTTTCGTCCGACTCCCGGCAGTTTCAACAGTGCGTTGAAATCCCGCGGAATCTTTCCGCCGTACTCATCTTTCAGCATTTTCATGCAGGCACTGATATCCCTCGCCTTGCTCCTGCCCAGCCCGCACGGCCTGACAATCCTTTCAATATCGTCCACGTCGGCTTCTGCCAGTGATTCTACATCCGGATACCTGGCATACAGGTCCTCAACCACAACATTCACACGGGCGTCTGTGCACTGTGCTGCAAGCCGCACACTCACGAGCAGCTTCCACGCCTGGTCATAATCGAGGGTGCAGCCTGCATCCGGGTATTCTTTTCTCAGTCTCTCTATTACTTCTAATGCTAATTCTTCTTTTGTCATATCGCTTTACCTCCAGATTCTGTATTCATTATACCTTAAGAAGCCGTTTCTCTCCACTGGAAATTATAGCGATATCAGGTATTCGATATTTACTCTGCCACTTTCTTATTATAGAATGCGATGATTATACTCAGTACCACCGCCGAATAGAAGACTGCCCATGCTCCCTTTCCGAGCTGCTCGAACACCAGACCGTAGATCGTCTGTCCGACCGGCTGTGCACAGGTAGAAACCGCAATTACCCATGCAATGACTTTTCCTACCATTTCCTGCGGTACCGTTATCTGGATGAAGGACATGATCTGTATTGTGTATATGGATGCAATGGCCATGATGACCAGCCCGGCCGCGGCAAGGACTGCATATGACGTCCAGGGTGAACAATCCAGCATCAGGACGATTCCCATTGGCAGCATGAGTATTCCGCAGGATGCCAGAAGCTTCCAGCTCTTGCTGATCTTCAGTTTTTCTCCTAAAATACCGGCACCGATGCCGCCCAGTAACCCCCCGACTGCCAGAATCCCCTGCATAAATCCATACAACCTTGATGCCTGACTCTCACTGAAATCCAGTAGCTGCAGGACGATAACCGGAAGCCCGATGATCATCAGCGAAGAGAGAACAAGGTTTACTCCCGCACAGCAGAGTGTCAGTCTGCCGATCTCCGGCTTTTTCTTTGTTATAAAGGAAAGACTTTCTTTCAGGTCTTCGCCTGTTTCACGCAGTATGGATTTGCTCCGCTCCCTTTTTACAAGTGGCATGTGGATAAATATTTCCATGACAGCCGATACGAAAAAGCACAATGCCGCTGTATAAAGAATCGGGTAGATTCCCCACAGGCTGTATGCAATCCCGCCCAAAGCCGGACCAAGAAGGCCGGAAAGGGAAGAAATCATGTTAATAACCGCATTCGCAGTCATGACACGATCCGTTTCTACCAGGGCAGGAATACTCGCCTGCACGGACGGCTGATACGCCCCGCTGATTCCATAAAGCATAAAAAGCATAACCAGCACGAGCCCTGTCAGATTCACTCTTCCATACAATATGAGGAATAGTACCGTCAGTCCGGATGTGAAGAAATCCAGAAATACCATGATGTTTCTCTTATTCACCCTGTCTGCAATGATTCCGCCGACCGGCGACATGACTGCCAGTGGTAGGAACGCAAACCCGGATACGATTCCAAGCAAAGCCGCCGACCCTGTAACATTCAAAAGATGGATGGGCAGTGCAAACCGCATCACCGCATTTCCAAACAGGGAGATGATCTGTCCTGCCACCACAAGCCAGAAATCTTTCGTAAACCCGGTACTCTGTCCTGCCGTCATTACACTCTTTTCCCTGCTGTTCATCTATTTTACCTCCATATTCTTGACTCTGTGTATAATCTTCATCGTAATCACTGCACTAACCGCAAGTGTGACCCCCACGGCTGCAAGCAGGAACAAATATCCCTGTAACCCTGAGGAAAACAGGCTTGCCGACAGCATATTTGCAAGCGGAATTATGATAATCAGTGAAGAAACAATTTCTGTCACAACGGATGATTTCCAGAATCCAAACCATAAGGAAATCAGGGCTATATTCCCCGCCATGACCGCCATCCCGGCGCTGTACAGAAGCACTGCCAGAGCCTCATTTACCCCAAATCCGGTCTCCAGAGGCCTGAAAATGAAGGATACCACTGCAGCTGCCAGCATCGCGGCCAGATTGGTGAGAAATGCCCCTCCGGACGTAAGACCCCATGTGATTGCCATTTTGGTCCGGATCAGTTCTTCCCGCCTGATCGGATATGAAAAGAGCAACAGAACCTGTTTCCCGATATAATCTTCCAGAACTGTCCTCGCATTGAGAACCGCCCCGAAGACTGCAAATTCAGCAAACGTCACACAGGATACCAGCGTAGTTATGTTCCCCCAGACCGGGTCTATCTGGCTGAGTTCCATCTCCTCTTTTGGCATCAGCATAAACAGCATTGCTACAAACAGGCTGAATGCCGCCATTCCCAGTACCGCATACAGATACGGCCTTTTATTTATCTTTTTCCATTCCAGATGAAATAATCTCATATTGTTCCTCCTTTCATGATCTGCAGAACTTCCCGCTCGAATTCTCCGGCTTCTTTCTCTCTGTATTCCTTCATACTGAACTCCTTTTGTATCTTCCCGCCTGCTATGATTCCCACCGTATCCGCCATCTGTGCAATATCCCCTAAGATATGGCTGGATATCAGGATGGTCATGCCGTCCCCGGCGGACTTCATCAGCACCCTTTTCATCTCATCTGCGGCAACCGGATCGAGACCATTGAACGGCTCGTCGAGTATTAATATTTCCGGTCTATGCAGCAAGGCCCTCGCTATGGCCAGACGCTGACGCATTCCAAGGGAAAATGCAGATACAGGCTTTGAACTGATCCCCTCAAGGCCTACTGTCCCAAGTATTTTCCCCACATCTGCCTGCACTCCCATGTATTCCAGATGCAGGTTTAAATTCTCCTCTGCCGTCAAATGCTCATAAAAGACCGGTACCTCAATCAGACTGCCCAGATATCTCTGAATCTCTTCCTTATTCTCCCACGCCGGCATCCCATGCACATATACACGGCCCGAAGTCGGCTCCAGAAACCCTGCCGCCAGCTTTTGCAGCGTTGTCTTCCCTGCCCCGTTCACGCCCACAAGCGCATAGATTTCTCCCTTTTCTACTGTCAGTGAGCACTCCTCCAGAACAGTGGTGTTTCCATATTGCTTTGTAATTCTCTTTACTTCTATCATATATGCCTCCTTTTTAATACCGACCGTTGGTATGTATTTAGGTAAAAAGTGTGCCGCCTGCAAAAACCGTACCTCCGGCAGCATAGCGGCGTTCCTCTTTTACACTGGTAAACAGCTATTCTTCTTTATTTTTCTGATTCTCATTATTATTATAAATTCTCGCATATTCTTCGATGTTCCGGATCATATCTTCTGTAATAATATCCAGATCCAGAAGCTTTAATAAATGACCGTAGAACTTCACCTTCTCTACCATCTCTTCCGGCCCGCAGTGATAAACCATAGGATTCAGCCATATGTCTCCGAGCAGCATCATCACTTCGGCCAGCTGCCGGGGATACTCCGTATGAATAGAACCGTCCTTCATTCCTTCCTCTAACACCTTATAGACCATATTGGCAGCATCCTGCTGGACGGTATCGCGGAAATACGTGATCAGCAGCTGCGGATTTTTCAGCATATCAGGCGCAGCCTGAAATATATCCTTCTGGGCCGGATTCGACAGGGATAAAACAAAAAGTTCCTGCAGCTTCTCCTTCCCGTTCAGATCTGTTCTGCTGCAGATCCGGTACATCGCAGTCTCCGAGCTTGAATAAAGCATTTCAGCTACAGCAGTCATGATCTCTTCTTTTGATTTGAAATGGTGGTAAATAGCACCCTTGCTCAAACCGCCTAAATGATCGATGATATCCTGAATTGAAGTATGGTCGTATCCGCGCTCTATAAAAAGCTGGGCTGCAGTATCAATGATCAGATTCCTTGTCTCCTCAGGATGTTTGTTTCTAGCCATAATCTGCCTCCTGTGAATATCCGGTTCCATTTAAGATCCGGAATTATAATACTATGTCTTTTAACATACTAACGGTATGTTTATTATACATACTGCCAGTATGTTTGTCAAACAATTTTGACATATATTTAGATTTATTCAAAAAAGTCATCCTCCCACTGGTCCAGTTTGTATTCATATTCCTTTTCCAGTTCATCCAGACGGTTCTGGATTTCATCGGAATAATGCTCTGAATCCATATTGCCCATTACGGCATTGATAAAAGAGTCACTGACATGAATTTTCCAGATGCCGTCCTCTTTATATGCTCCCACCGTAATATCCAAAACAGAGAGCCCCTCTTCCTGCTCCATGATACTGACCACGCTGTTATCACCATAATCTATTTTATGGATATCCCGGATCATGGATATCAGGCCAGTTCCGTCACTGTTTATCATATCTTCCATGATACTGATCTCATATTTTCCCATCACATCTGACATATCAATATTCGTGACAGTCATATCAATCTGTGCTTCCTTCCCGGATACCCGCACATCTTTTATTTCCCATGAAAGATTCTGTACAATCTTATCGGCAAACCTCTTATTTGCCCGGTACCGCTTTCCCTTCAGCCCCGGCTGCTGTAATTCATTGAATATCTGGTATTCCTTTTGTGTGGGTATACCAATCCAGTTTCTGTGTGTTCTTACATAATTATCTGTCCTTGCATTAAATGCATCCAGATCCAGTTCTTTCAGCGCTTCCATTGAATCAAGCAACACTTCTTCCGGCGTATCAGTCTTTGCTTCTGCCGTTCCTGCTCCACATGCTGTCAGCCCAAAGACAAAAAATATCAGTATTGCAAGTGACGGTATCAGCCATTTCTTTTTTTTCATGTTCATATTCCCATCTCCTTTTTCGTACCTGCAGTTTTCTATATTTTATTGCGGCGGCACTTAGGCATCAATCCCCGCAGCACGAAAAGACGGTCAGACAGCAAAAAAAGACGCTCCACCCTATACAGGTATCATAGCCGAAAAGAAAAACCATCCGTCCTCACATCTGAGGATGCTGGTCCCACAATTTTTCTGAACCACAGACTGGACATTTATAAGGCCGATACCATGTCCCTCTTCCGGCTTCGTCGTAGTGATCCTGTTATCCCTGATTTTTACAGGCTCCTTAACCGGATTTCTTATCGACAAAATGAGTTCTCCATCCTCCACTGTCATTTTAAATTGTATCACTTTATTCGATTCCAGCTTTTCACAGGCCTCGATTGCATTGTCAAGGAGGTTGACCAGAATCGTAACGATGTCCTCCTCACCCATTGTCAGGGAAGAAAGATCATTGACTGAAATCGTCATGGTAATCCCCTTCTCCCGTGCATAACTGTACTTTTGGTTCAGCACCACATTTACAGCCGTATGATTTGTATTTACATGGTCCGCATTCATACGGATACTTCCGTTCAGCGCAGTGAGATACTCCACCGTTTCTTCCGTCTTTCCCTCCGCAAGCATCCCCTGTATGCAGTTCAGCTGGTTCTTATAGTCATGCAGAAACCGTCTCTGCCGCTCATAATTTTCCTGCATGCTCTGATACATATTCATCTGGTTCTGCGTGCGCTCTCTGCCCAGCCTGAGATTCTGCATCTCCGCCTCTCTGACCAGAATATCCCACAGAAAATAAAATGCAGCCATATTCACCAGTCCGAATCCCGCCAGAACAAGTACCCTGACATACTCATTACCCTCCTGCCCATTCCAGGGGTACATCGTTGCGGCTATGATAATCACCATGCAAAAGACCGGGAAAAATAAAAAACGGGTCCACTTCGTCCCTGACATTACATTCGTTTTCCCCTTATATTTGAAATGGAACAAAAGCATCAGGCAAAGCAGAAGGATGTCTGATACAGACTCCTCCACAATCTGTATACTGATGCCAGTGATCGGCAGCAGGTAAATGAAGGAAATCGTCAGTATCTCTACAATCCAGAAGATTCCACAGAACAGTATCGACAAAAACACGTTTTGAACAAACCTGACACGGTAATAGATCTGCACTGCTATGCAGATTACTGCCGTAAAACGAATTGGCTGTATGGCATACGGAGGTATTTCTGACATAGAAATTATTATAATGCCCAGTGTAAATGCCAGCAATTCCGTATATTCGATCCAGCCGCGCCTCCACCGCCTCTTTTCAAGGAGAGTGTCAAAAAATACTTTGCAGCTTATACTCATCACCAAAGATAATGCAAGACTCTTTAGAAAAATTTCCATTACACTACTCCTTTAAATGCTACGAATGCTTCCTTCACCGCCCTGTACCGCAGACGCGGAACAGGAAGCTCCTCCCCAAGATCCAGAAGTACCGCATAATTACTGATCCTGCGGATGTGCTTCATGTTTACCAGATAGCTTTTATGAATGCGTAAAAAACCATACCCGTCGAGGGCCGCCTCAATTTGATCGAGTTTTTCATAAATCTGGTAAGTCACAACCCCGGACTCCAGATAATGGAAAACAGACTTATGCCTCTGGCTCTCAATGTACAGGATATTGTCCGTATACAGCCTCTTCTCCCCTTCTGAAAAAGAAAAACTGACCTGCTGCAGGCGCATCTTCTGCAGGATGGCATCCATACACTCAGGCAGCGCCTCCTCCAGAGAGTCCTTCATGATATAGCGCACCGCATTTACCTTATAACCGTCCAGAACATAATTGATAAACGCTGTCACGAGCACGATAAATGTCTCCGACTGAAACGCGCGTATCTGCATGGCCGTCTGGATTCCATCCATTTCATTCATATTGATGTCCATGAAAACAATATCGTATTTAACGACGTTTTCCTTCCGGGAGAGAAAATCCTCGCCGGAAAGGAAAAGATGAATTGTGGCTTCTAAGTTATGGTCGGTCAGATAAGATTCCAGATACATTTTCATCTTATCTCTGTAAAATTTTTCGTCATCACAAATAGCAATCTGAAGCATGTGGGCTGTTTCCTCCTGATATCTTATTTCTTATCCGCCTCCATTAACCTAATAAGATACCATGCGTCCCAATATAGGACATATATCCGTCCATCGCCTCATGATACCTGCTTCTCCCTATTGGGAGCTCTTCTCCTGTTAAAAGGGTTACCTTTTTGCTGTCAAACCGCTTAATATATTTGCAATTTACGAGATAACCTTTATGGGTCCTAATGAACCCATATTTCTTCAGTGTTTCCTCCAGTATTTCCATTCTGGAATATATCTTCTTTATCTCATTACCACATATATGTATCTCTTGAACATTCTTATAGCATTCAATATATCTTAGTTTGTCTATATTGACTGTAATAATCTCTCCCTGCCGGTCCCTGAAATGTACTGTCTGAGCTTCTTTGGGCTTTTTCTCCTGTTCAATATAACGATGGATTACCTCATTAATATCATCCATGAAATTCCCTTTTCTCACAAATCCAAATGGCTGGATTGCAAATGTATCATACATCCTGTCCATTCTGCTTGAAACGAATACAATAGAACTGCTGCCACCAGCTGCTGTAATTTTCCTGCCAAGCTCTATACCGTCCATTTCCGACATACAGATATCAAGAAAAATCAAATCATAATCTGTATGGTTCATATGCTCTAGAAGCTGCATCGGCGATGAACAAGTCGCAATCTCTGTCTCCACCCCTTCCTCACTAAATACTGCCTCCACAGAGGCGGAAATGATGGAAAGAGCTTTTTTTTCATCATCGCAGACAGCTACATGAACTGTTTTCATGAATTCCCCTCCTTGTTTTTTCCTATGCAGAGATCCAGAAGAAATTCTGCAATAAAAACCCCATCCTCAATTTTGTTACTATAATGACCGTTATATTTATGGACAATGTGCTTTGCTATGCCAATTCCTTTTCCATGATATACATGGTCCTTCTTTGTAGAAACAATAGGTTTTTCCAGAAAACTCTTTTTTTTCTTTGTCTGATTCGTAAACCTGGCAAACAGATAATCTCCCTGTACGCTCATAGTAATGGAGACGACCGGAGATTCAATTCGCTCTGCAAGACAATTTTCGATGGCATTATCCACGATATTGGTAATTAAATTACATAAATCCAATTCACTGACTGACAGTTCGGATGGCACAAGAATCATAAAATCCATTTTCACTCCAGCTTCATCTGCCTTTGCTTTTTCCAAATTAAATATTGCGTTCAGAATTCTGTTACCACAATCTATATACGAAATAAATGGTTTTGAAAAAGTTCCCAGAACCTCATCGAAGTATCCCTTCAGTCCATCATAATCCTGATTCTGCAAAAGTACCCTCATATAAGAATACTGATTATTGATATTATGGCTTATTTTTCTCAGTTCATTAAGATTATGGTCAGATATTGTCAGAAGCTGTGCTGCACTCTGAGTAAACTGAGCTTCTGACATCAGTTCCAGCACATGCTTCTGTTCCCTGCACAAGGAATAAGTCATCAGATAATTAATCGCGTTAATTACATACAACGCAATTAAAATCAATGATATCAGTATTCTAACAGACGTAACATCCGTTTTTTGGGGCGTCAAAAAGTAAATTGCTAAAAAATCATATATAATCACAAAAGCCGTGGAAATCGTACAACAGGTAACATTTAGCCTTGCAGCATATGTGCTGACTTCGTATTCAGATACTGGTCTTTTTTTAATCGTCCATGCTGCAAACAAAATCAGGAAATCGGCTATGATCTTAGTCCACAAACTGTCAAAACCGTTAACATATCCTTCTATTACATTTCCAATAGACGTTCCCAGTTCAATTACGATTACTGACATAGAACAGACCGCAGATGCTGTCACAATCTTTGCTGGTACAGGATATTTACAAAAAAATGCTGCGAACAGAACAACACCGAATAAATAAGACATCCAGGAACCCACTCCCGTGAAATAAATATGCTTAATTGAAAGCAGGTATATCAAAAAATTAGTAGTAAAAAAAATTAAAATTAACAACAAAACCTCAAGTGCCGCTTTTAATAGCGCTCTGTGTTTTTTAGAAATGGATTCTAATGACATGACCGTCAGCACCGCCACACAGAACATTTGAAACCAAAATGCGTGGTCGGCCCAAATATTAATATACTCTGTCAGAACCTTCATGGTTTCCTTTATCCCCTCTTAATTCATACTTTCATACAGTACGATATCTGCTATACTTACGATTCTCATATATGCAGCTAATCTCTATCCTTAATATTATTATGCTTTTTTTGCCTTGTCAATAAAGCAGCCCAAGTTCCATTTAATAGTCAAAGATCCCCGAAAGAGCTGTCCAACAAGAATTTTTATTGTTCTGCTCCAACGGGGATGCTTTTTTGTTATGAGTTAAATGCCTTTAGTATTCTTCTTCATCTTCTGGTGTCTTTTCCTGAACGATAATTTCTTTTAATTTTATTTTACCCCTTCCCAGCATAATGCAGTATGCAATCCCAGCAAGAGAAAGTATAACCACTACACTCCAGACTGCTATCAATATCTTCTGCCACGGGGACATCGTATAGCTTACATTGTCGCCAGGAGCCATTCCCATTACTGCATTTGAATTTGCCTTGTTATAAAGCAGGTATCGGGTGGACTGCTTCAGCCAGTATACTGCTGTGGCACTTGTTGTATCATAAAGCCCATTTGTACCATTATTCGTCAACGTCAGATTCTGTCCTCTCCGTAAAGAGTAATCTGTAGTCATGTATGTGTTTGGTTCACCGCCTGCATCAGATACTATCGTTCCGGTAAATCCACACTCATCCCTTAAAATACTGTTGATAACCACAGATGCTCCCGCGTAGGTCGCTCCAATTCTGTTGTAAGCGCTCATCAGACCTGTAGCTGCAGACATCTCTTTACTGGTCATTGCATATTCGCCGTCATCGTCAACATCATAATAATTTATAGTCATGGTGGCTTCTTTTATATAAATTTCAAAAGATCTGTTGTAAATTTCACGGAATGTCTGCTCATTGCACCATGCACAGTATCCATTTTTCTGCCGGTTCAGTTCCTGCTCATTCAGTGCGTAGTGCTTCATAAATGTAATCAGACCTTTTTCCGACGCCCCTGAAGCCTCTGCCGCTGCCATTTTTCCCGAAAGCAGGCTGTCTTCTGAATAGTACTCATAATTGCGTCCTGCAAAAGCAGAGCGGTGCGTATTAATTCCATAGCCATACAAGCCGGTTATTCCCTGCCCGTCTTCTTGTTTTAACTGATATGCCTCCTCAGCAAATGCAGAGCCCAGACGTTCTGAAAGTTCTGTATTGAATGTGGCCGCAACCATTGGTGCCCCACAATACCATACATTAATGTCATATTCCGAAATTTTTAGCTGCGCTGCATAGAACCCGTATGGCGAATCTGCATCATAACTCTTCGGAACGCCGTTCTCACTATCTCCCATTTCATTCCAGCCGCCGTTCATGAACATATATGCCATAGAGTCTACGGTAAACTGATTAATATAGTCATCCCATTTCTCATCATCGATATCGACACCACGCATATCTGCAAGCGTATAGTCTGTCTTATCTATATCTGTCTCTGGCATCTCGCTGATCTCATTCTGCTCCTCATCCCACACGTCATATATTTCGATCTCTTTAATGGCCCGTTCATCTGTCAATAAAAGGTCATTACCTTCCGGTGCCGTTGGGAAAGATGCTGCAAAGTCTTTACGGCTGAAGTTATGGATGTAACCATCGCCAGTCTTACCTTCTGTATAATCTGTAAATCTATAATTTGTGGAATCATCCAATACATTTGTAGCAACAACTTCATCAGTTGTCCTCTTACCTGCCCCATCTTCATTATAAACAATTTTAGAATCAATCTCCTGTGACCATACATGCGAGGTGTCCTCTTTATCAATCTCTGTCCAGCTATGGCTGTTTTCGGAAAGATAGAATGTATATTCTCCTTCATCTAGAATATATGCTTTTTCATTTACATAATCATAAGAACTGAAATAGTCCCTGCTTGCCGTTATTGTTAAAGTTTCACTGGCACCAGGCTCCAATTCCTGCGTTTTTGCAAAGCCAATCAGCTGAACATGAGACTTTTCCACCTGACCTGCCTCCCACGGGGCACTTACATAAATCTGCGCTACAGCTTTTCCCGCAGTTTCACCCGTATTGGTAACCTTTACAGCAAAAGTATATTCCTCTGTCTCCTCATCAAACAAAGGGTCACTTGCATATTCCATAGAGAAATCTGTGTAGGAAAGCCCATACCCGAATGGATATACAACGCTCTGTCCATAATCATAGCCTTCATAATTTCCCTGCATTGCCTCATATGCCGCGGTCTCATAATAACGGTATCCAGTATAAATTCCCTCTTCGTATTCCACAAAATAAACAGAGGAATCCTGATATGTATCGAAATCACTGGAATTCTGATATTCAAAATTTCCAAAATTATAATAAGTTGGATCTTCTCTCAAATTGCGGGCATAAATATCTGACAGATGTCCAGATGGGTTAACATCCCCTGAAACAATTCTTGCCAAAGCAGTGCCGCCCTGAGATCCGCAGCAGCCAGCCCAGTATGCGCCTGTAATTTTACTAAAATCATAAGTGTTTCCGCTGTATGGATCCGTGTACATACCGGATGTTTTATAGTTTTCATCATTAGGGTCAAGGAATCCTAATTCCATCGTATTTGCTGCATTAACCACGATAATGACTTCCGGGAAATTTTTACATGCATAATCAATTAAAGCAAGCTCTGCATTCTTAAGGGATAGTCCGGTGCGGTTATACTCTGCAGTACCAAGGTCTCTTTCCTGATCATTACCCTCGCCTGAATTACGGGAAACCGTAATAATTGCTGTGTCGTATTCCGCATAAGTACTTACTGCACTTGCAAGTGCTGACTCTGGATCTGCAAAATCATCGGATGCCGTCGCATATAAATCAGTTACAGCCTGGTTCGTATCAAAATAATTGGATAGTCCGACACCTATAGACACTGCATTCTCTGTAGTCGCTGGATCTTCTCCGCCTGACATGTTATTATGCCAGGATTTATAACCTAAAATGGTAACTTTTTTGGACGCAGCCTCATCGGAACTGCTTACCAGTGGAAGTGCCTTCCCATTAACACCATCCGCTTTTTCATCATTGCGCAGAAGCACAATTCCCTCTTCGGCAGTCTCCTGTGTAATGGCCGCTGCATTGTCTCTGGATTCTGTATCAGATGTAGCTGTATACTCAATATAATCACCGCTTAAACCATCACTGCTCGTTTCTGTTTTGATAGTACCTGCCCCAAGGAACTGGTCCATATATTCTTTATAATAATACATAACATTTGTGATTACAGTCATTAGAATCAATACAACAGCGATGATTGCCGAAAGAGAGATGATTCTTTTTTTCGCACGTTTCGTCATAGTTTTTTCTCCTTTAATTTCTACTGCTGTGGCATCTTTGTTATAACAGGAATCTTTCTTGCATATGCTTTCTGATATAAAAGAAAACTTCCATTTATAATTTTTATAGCAGCTGCTGTCAGACATACCGCACAAAGCGCTTTCGGAAACGCCAGAAGTCTGAATGTTCCCGCTTCAACTGCGGGTAACAGATATGTATCCTTAAAATTATTCAGACCTTCACTGGATGCTGTCAATACAGCCAGCCTTGTACAGTTTACAAGTGTAATTCCACCAAAAGTCAGTGCAGCTGCCATAACATATTCCAGCACTGCCTTTCTTTTGTTTTTCCCTTTCCTGTACATAACTGTACAGATTATCAATGATAATATAGGTATATACATACCAAGACAGGTCCATATATTAAACCCAAACTCATAATACCCCGGAATATATTGAATCCCGATGCCATAGTAGATTGCCTGCCAGCCTGGATAATCCACACCATTTCCAAACTTATCTGTGCCTTCTACTGTGAGGTTGAATACTGGTGCAAAATTAAACATGATAAGCATCACCAGACTTCCGACAGCAGCAATAATACTGAATACAAACAAGACTTTACGCAATTTTTTCATTTTATCTAATTTTTCCTGAACTTTCAGATTAGACATATTCTTTCTCCTTACTTATCAAATGTATGTTCATTTCAGACTTTACTGAAACGTAAATGTGCGCTCATATTCTTCCGTCCCAAACATACTGGTGACTGTTATCTTCACATCCGCTGTATAAGTGTCACCGTTTTTCGTCGTATTGTAAGTCTGTCCGCCGATTATAAGTGAGTATGTATCTGCCCCTTCATTATATGTATAGGTTGAAGTCTCATTAACAGTTCCCTCAGAGCACACTTTTAAAAACCCTTTTTCGGTAAGTTCAATGGTATAATCGGCTTCCGTACAGGTAAGGTTTTTAACAACAGTTCCCTCAAAGTCTTCGTCCGTATAATCATCTGAAGTTATTCCTTCAGCCAGAGGCAGATAGCATGTAAGCGTTGTGGAAGGTCCCATCCCCCCAGTAGAGGTGTAATTCAGACGGTATCCTTCTTTACCAGAGATATCACAGTAGTCTGCGGTTATTGGTCCCCCTGCATCAATTGTAAACTCATGTGTTGATGTATCTTCGGTCCATGTCCCCCCGCTATAGGTCATAGTGCTTCCGTTTTGACTTAATACGGCAACTGTGCCATCCTCTTCACAGTAAATCTTAATATTAATGGCATTACCTGTCTGGCTGTTTCCATTTCCTTCAAAAATGTAGGTCGCATTCCGCTCTTCCGCTATTACATAGTCATCTGCCATTTCGTTTCTGAATTCAACATCTTTTGCCTGAAACTGTACCTGAACCGCTTCCTGTGCCTCCCCGTCCACTGTCGGTGCCAAATCATAATAAAAATATTGCCTGCTGCTTGCTTTATCAAAGTTCGCAGTGACGGATGTATCCTGCCCGTCATCAAACGTCAACGTATATCCCCAGCCATCCTCATAAGACCAAGTTCCATTTATTGTAAAATCATAAGCAGTTAGGTCTTCCGTGCTTTTTGAACCTGCATCCTCTGTCTGGGCAGATTTGTCTCCTGAATTGTCAGTATCTGAATCTGCTGTTCTTGAATCCTCTGTGCCTGGATTGACTGGTTCCGTTTCCTGCATATCCGGCGCACCGGTTCCCGGAGCTGCCATTCCCTCCTGCTGACCCGTTTCCTCTGCAATTCCTACACATGTTCCCTTCAATTCAAATGAATTATCATCCGAAAGGTTCACTGCAATGGTATAGGTATGATTTCCTATTGTTACCTCCTGGTCCCAATTTGTTTTATCTGCCGCTACAAAAGACAGTACATAATTTGACTCTTTCTGTTCTGTTACTTTTGATGTACCATTACTTTGATTTGCACATCCAGTCATAAAAGCTGCGGAAGATATACCTGCCGCTAATAGCAATGCTATAACTCTTCCTCTTTTCATAAGTTCCTCCTTCTCAATACCTCTTTCATATGATGTTACTGCCCACTGGCCTGCAAACAGTAATTAATTGATATCCGAACGTTCTTCTACCTGCTTCCTATTGTAGAATCTGGGGGATATGTTTACAATAATTTGGGGTATAACGCTTTTTATATATGACAAACGGTATTAAGAAAAAAATGAACTGTAACTATAGTGTGACAAACAACACTTGACACCATAATTTTCGAGATTATACAAATAGATGCGAATTTCCCCTGAAATAACCGGGGCATTCCTGCCTGATTCCCCTGTCAATTTTCTGTCAACCATGTTAAATAAACTACTTATGTCCCAGGTAATTACAACCCGCCCTGTTCGATGATATAATATGAAACACTGCGGGGTAAAGCAGAATAGCATTATGTAAAAAGGGGATTAAATCAATGAGCAGATTAGAGATTGCTTCGCCAAACAGGGCCCGGATCGTCATGGAAGGACTCTATAAAGATCTGGAGCGGAGAATTGAGTCCAGCCCTCCGGGATTATGTCCTGTGGATATGTCACGCGCATTTTTGGAATTATGCCATGCGCAGACTTGCGGAAAATGTGTGCCATGCCGGATCGGGCTCGGACAGCTGAATCATTTTATCAAGGATGTCCTTGATGGAAATGCGACTATGGAAACTTTAGATATTATGGAGGAAACTGCTTTGTCCATCATGGACTCTGCGGACTGTGCGATTGGCTATGAAGCCGCAAGGATGGTTTATAAAGGGCTGATCGGATACCGGGATGATTATATAGAACACATCCAGAACGGGCGGTGCACCTGCACCTTCCATCAGGCTGTACCGTGTGTTTCACTATGCCCTGCCCGGGTAGATATCCCGGGATATGTGGCCCTCATTCTGGAGGGAAGATATGCCGATGCAATCCGCCTGATCCGGAAAGACAATCCTTTTCCGACCACATGCGGGTTTATCTGCGAGCATCCGTGTGAGGCGCGGTGCAGAAGGAACATGATGGATGATTCTATCAATATCCGGGGGCTGAAACGGGCTGCTGCTGATTTTGCCGGAGAGGTTGACCCGCCGGAGTGCGCGCCCAGCACTGGGAAACGTGTAGCAGTTCTCGGCGGAGGACCGGGCGGTTTAAGTGCGGCTTATTATTTACAGCTCATGGGGCACCAGACGACCGTGTATGAGATGCTTCCGAAACTCGGAGGAATGCTGCGCTACGGAATTCCGAACTACAGACTTCCAAAGGAACGTTTAGAGGAGGACATCAACAGCATTTTAAAGACAGGCGTAGAAGTAAAACACGGCCTGAAGATCGGTCAGGATATCACCATCCAGGAGCTAAGGAAACAGTACGACGCCGTGCTGATTACGATCGGGGCCAGCACGGACAAGAAACTGGGACTCCCCGGAGAAGATGCCGACGGCGTCCTGTCAGCTGTGCAGTTCCTGCGCAACGTAGGCAGGAATGAGATCATGGATTTGTCTGGCAAGCATGTTGCGGTTATCGGGGGCGGCAATGTATCTATGGATGCCGTGCGGACCGCCAAACGGCTTGGTGCCGAGAAGGTAAGCATTGTATACCGGCGCAGGGTGGCTGATATGACAGCCCTTCCGGGTGAGATCGACGGGGCCGTTGCCGAGGGAATCGAATTACAGACATTAAAGGCTCCGTCAGCCATTGATGTGGATGAAAACGGACATGTCAGGGGAATCTCTGTCACGCCCCAGATGATCAGCACCATCCGGGACGGGCGTGCCAGTATCAGACCTACCGGGGAAGAGGACATTTACATACCATGTGATGTATTGATTGTTGCAATCGGGCAGAACATTGAGACGGCACATTTTGAAGAGGCCGGCATACCGGTCGTAAGAGGTAAAATTGTAACCGAAAGTTCCGGTACTTTTGAAAATATCCCGGGAGTATTTGCAGGAGGCGACTGTGCAAGTGGTCCGGCCTCTGTCATAAAAGCGATAGCCGCGGCCAAGGTTGTAGCTGCCAACATAGACGAGTACCTCGGATACCGTCATGAAATATCCTGTGACGTGGAAATACCGGAGGCCAATCTGTTTGAACGCACTCCGTGCGGAAGAATCAACTTAACCGAGCGTGAGGCATGCGAGAGGGTCCTCGATTTTGACGGTGTGGAAAACTGCATGACGGAAAATGAGGCAAGACAGGAGGCATCCAGATGTCTGCGGTGCGATCATTTTGGTTACGGAATATTTAAAGGAGGTCGGGAACGATTATGGTAACGTTTATGATAGACAATCAAAAAATACAGGCAGAAGAAAATACTACTATCATGGAGGCTGCCCGCCAGAATGGTATACCGATCCCCAAACTCTGCTACCTGAAAGGGATCAATGAGATCGCGGCATGCCGTGTCTGTGTGGTTGAGTTAGAAGGCTCTGACCGGCTGATTACTTCCTGCAATAATGTGGCAGAAGAAGGGATGGTCATCTATACAAACAGCCCGAAGGTACGAATGGACCGCAGAAGAAATGTACAGCTTATCCTGTCCCAGCACGACTGCCAGTGCGTGACATGTGCACGCAGCGGAAACTGCAGCCTTCAGAAAATCGCCAATGATTTAAACATCATTGACATTCCCTTCAAAATAGAAATCGATAAAAGACCGTGGAACCAGAAGTTTCCTCTGATCCGGAATTCTGCCAAGTGCATCAAATGTATGCGGTGCGTGCAGATATGTGAAAAAGTACAGGGGCTGGGAATCTGGCATGTGGAAGGCACGGGTTCCAGGACAACCATCGGTGTAACCGGACACAGACGTATTGAAGATGCAGACTGTTCCCTGTGCGGCCAGTGTATTACCCATTGTCCGGTAGGGGCCTTAAGAGAACGTGATGACACAGAAAAAGTGTGGGAAGCCATCGCGGATCAGAAAAAGATCGTAGTCGCGCAGGTAGCTCCGGCCGTGCGTGCGGCATGGGGTGAAGAACTGGAAATGGAGCCTGAGGATGCAACCGTTGGCAAAATCATGGATTCCCTGAAGCGGATGGGCGTGGACTATGTTTTTGATACCGCATTTTCGGCCGATTTGACCATCATGGAGGAGGCGGGGGAATTCATCAGCAGGTTTACGAACGGGGAGCTGAAAAGCAGGCCTATGTTTACGTCCTGCTGCCCGGGATGGGTACGGTTTGTAAAGTCCCAGTATCCGCATCTGGTAAGACAGCTGTCTACGGCAAAATCCCCGCAGCAAATGTTCGGCGCCGTCATGAAAACGTATTTTGCGGAGAAAATAGGCGTTTCTCCCGATGACATTTATACCGTATCCGTCATGCCGTGTGTTGCCAAAAAAGGGGAACGCGAGAAAGAACTTTTTTACGGGGAATACGCGGGACATGATATTGATGCGGTAATTACCACAAGAGAGCTTGTTAAGATGATCCGTTCTGCACATATCTGCCCCGACACCTTACAGGACATTGAAAGCGACCGGCCTATGCAAAGCGGCTCCGGCGCGGGACTAATTTTCGGGGTAACCGGCGGCGTCATGGAGGCAGCACTTCGTACCGCTTACCATACCCTGACAGGAGAGAATCCACAGGCTGATATCTTCAAACCGGTAAGAAGCAAAGGATTTGATGCAAATTCCGGCGTACAGGAGGCCGATTTCACAATAAACGGAACAACACTCCGAATCGCTGCAGTCAGCGGACTTGGAAATACAAGGAACCTGTTAGAACGAATGCAGAGAGGCGAGGTCCAGTACGATTTCGTAGAAGTCATGGCCTGCCCCGGCGGCTGCGTGGGCGGCGGCGGACAGCCAATCCACGATGGCGAAGAACTGGCTCACGAAAGAGGAAAGAAACTCTATGGGCTGGACAGCGATGCAGAGGTGAGATTTTCTCATGAAAATGAAGATATCGCGGTGATATATGAGGAATTCTTCGATAAACCACTGTCACACAGGGCACATATGCTGCTGCATACGGAGCACTAAAAGCTGGAGGAAGCTGCTTGGACATTGCCAAAGCAGCTTCCTCACCTTCCCTATCCAAATGTCAATTCCATCAATTCGGCAGCAATACTTTTTCCTTTTACACGCATCATACTGTCTTCTATCTTCTCTTTAGCCAGCAAATTCATATTTCCATACCAAACGAGTTCCTGATCTATAATCGAAAAATGCTCGCAGGAGTCTTCCACTGTTTTGATGTAAAATCCTGCTTGTCTCATATCCTCATGAAGTCTCATCCAAAAAGCCGTGTCCCCATAACCATAGGAATCTGGTGCCCATGTAACAATCGTCACTTCTACTCCCGAAGCTTGTTTTTCTTTCAGCAGGTCTATAAGTTCATATACTTTGGGACCACTGATTGCCGGGCTTGAAATAACAATCCCTTTATCCGCTTCCAACAAATCTTTTTTGTAAACTTCCTGATAGTTCTCACTATCAAAAATAGCATTAGCTGTTTGTTTATCATGCTGTAAACCACTGCATATTTCATATCCGATCTGCTTATATGCTTTCATGCGTTTTGCATACATTTTATCAAACATTGAAATATGGCTGTCAACATAATCATAAACAATTACATTTCTTTTTCCTTTATAATCCCTGTTTAGTCTTCCAGCATATTGTTCTACCACGCTTCGGAAGGAAACAGGGGTTGCCATAATCAGTGTATCTAATCTGGGAAAATCGAACCCTTCACCTATCAGACTCCCGGTTGCCACCAAAATCAATGTTTCTTGCGGTGCTACATTCTTCAGTTTCCCACAAATTTCCTTATGTTCTTTTTTCGAGTTATTGCCGGTCATGAGAAACACTTTGTCTGCATAATCTTTCACTCGTTCATATAATTTTATCGAATGGTCTTTATATTTTGACAGTACAACCGGTGTCCTTCCCGCATCTATGCATTCTTTTACATCTGAAAGAATCAACTCATCCCTCACTTCATTGTACCTTAGAATTTCATACGCTTCATTTGGATTCATCTTATCTGTCACACCCCGCGGCGGTACTGTTCTTGTAAATCTTGGATACACCAGATGTGCGATCCCCTGTGCCTTTGCTTTTTCCTTTGCCGTATAACTATAACGGATGGGGCCAAGCAACATATCATTTATCTTTTCCAATCCGTCTGACCGTTTCGGGGTAGCAGTAACTCCATAAACATACCTTGCTTTTACTTCCTTCAGGACATTTGCAATTGTATCTGATGCGGCATGATGACACTCGTCCACAATCACCATTCCATACTGTTCAAGCAAAGGATGCCATTCTCCTTTTTTACATAAAGAGCCCGCCATAGCAATATCTATAATACCCGTCATAGAATCATGTGCTCCCTGTAATTTTCCAATCAAACTTTTCCTCAGCTTAACTCTTCCGGTTTTTGTTTTGTATTCCGGAAGTTCTTCCTGTATGACAAGGAACCGTTCCAATGCATCCCTCCATTGATCCAGTAATGCTGATGATTCGAGAAGGATTAAAGTATTTATCTTCTTCTCAGCAATAATCGCACTACATACAACCGTCTTTCCGAAAGCTGTTGCTGCATGTAAAATGCCATTGTCATACTTCACCATTTCTGCCAAGGCCGGTTTTTGTTCTTCCCTCAGTTCTCCTCTAAAAGAAATGTCAATCTCTCTCCCCTTTTGTCTTTCATCACTTACTTCATAATCAATCCCGGCACCTTCTGCATTTTTAATCAGTTCACTATACAATCCTCTCGGTATCTCAATATAACCACTCAAATGATCTTTTCCAAGATATATCCATTGTGAGGTGTTAAAATTAGTTGTCCCTATTGCCTGATTTTTATAATAAATTGGATTTCTGACCGCAGCCATTCTTCTGATTTTATTCTGAATAGCCGGTTTTAGATTCAGACTGTCCACATAAATCCCATTGGATAAGGTAATATTTAATTTTCCATCCACATCTGCACGGCTAAATGCTTTCTTTATCTCCCACGGTTTACTGCGATTTTCTGTGATTATATCATGGGTATCGTTTATATCCGATACAGCCCACTCATTCATCCTAGCCTCTATAAAATCAACAGACAGCTTCGGCTTACTCCATAAGACTTTCCACTGATCCGGATAGGCATTCCAGCTACTGTCTATAAATGCACTATTTCCATTTTCCAGCGCCTTTCCCTGCAGTGGCAGTGCAATTAAACTTCCGATCCCTCCCTCGGTCAGCATATCCTGAGCCGGCAGCATACGATCATAATATTTGAAGGATTTTAGGTTGACCTGTTCCGCTCCTTTCTCTAATAATGCAACTCCAAACTTCCTGACAAGTGCCGCTGAAATAGCCTTATCAAAGAAAATCCATACATGTGCGCCCCTGCCCGATCTGGATCTTTCTACCAATGGGTCAATTCCATTTAAAGTACAGATTGTGCGCATAGCCTCCACTTCTTCTATCCATGTATCATCCTCATTTGCAAAATCGTACTTTTCTGCACCTTTTTCATGGTTATCAAAATCATATACAAGAAACCGGCATGTTCCGTTGGGCAGTAACGGATACACCCCGATAACATCCGATGAATTATAGGACCTTCCGTGCAAATGATTCAGAATATCTGCTTTTGTTAATGGCTTGTAAGCCTGATGCGGACAATCTTTGCAGTTCATTCTCTGTTTGTGCTTTTTCGGACAATTCTCCTGCCAGAAGTTAAGACACTGGGTAAAATAACTGGCTTCCCCTGTCTCTTTCTTTTCAGACCTCTTCGCATATACATCCTGTCTCCCCCAAAATCTTGCATAGAAGAAATTTGCCATATCGTCAGTAATCTGCTTCGGATGAATAATCCTTTCGCCTTGTTTCGGATCAAAGGCTTCTGTTTTTTCAGGTTCTTTTAATTTATTTATTTCCTGTACATAAGAAATACCTGAACGATCCAGAATATTCTTTAATATTTGGTTTTCCAACTGCAGGTCATTCATCTGCTTTTGCAGTAAACTGATATTTTCGATAGGATTTCTCATAACATAACCTCGATTTCATCTTCTTCCGGCTTATTCTTTTACGGCTATAATATTCAGCCATGCCTCTTCCCCGCGTCCGGCACGTACATCTTTCGTAATATAACAACTCCAGCTGCTCCAGCCTCCTGAGTCAGCCAATAATGCCGATGCTTTTTCCTCCGTGCAGTCATTAAAATAGCGCCCGTCTTTAGTTCGTTCACCGTTTCCATACTTGAAAGAAGCATATAAGATTCCCTTCGGTACCAATGCTTTATTGATTTTTTCCAAAACAGCATTTATTTCCCCCGCCGGAACGTGCAAAAGTGAGGCACACGCCCATATGCCGTCAAAAGCATTTTGATAGTTAATTTCTGTAAAACGAGTACAAATCACCTGCTGCCCTATATTTAATGATGCCAGTCTGCAAAGTTCCGGCGACCCGTCAATTGCCGTTACTTCATAACCCAGCTTTTTAAAATACTTACTGTCTCTCCCACTTCCGCAGCCGAGATCCAGTATCCTTGCCTTTAAAGGGAGCCTGTCCAGAAACATTTGATACAGTTGCGTAACATCTGCATATACTGTGCCGCGATAAAAATCTTCCGCATATTTCTCATAATACTCTAATGTCTTATCTTCCATATTCCCATTCCTTAAAGCCCATGTTGTGTGCAGACTGGTAAACCGGTAGAAGTATCCCCTCCAGATTGCGGTAGTACTCTTCTTTTGTCAGACCTTCCCGGTATAACTGCATCCATGCCTCATCGCTGTTAACGTGTTCTTTGCGGCAGTGTTCAAATTCATCAAGGATTCTCCCATGTGCCCACGTCGTCTGGTATGCCCGGTATTCGATTTCACATAGTTTTGGGAAATAAATATCCCATACCGGTAAATGGTTGCTCTTGCTGCTGTTTGCACTTTTTGTAGTTGGATTCAAATTCCACAATTCATCATGGGTCACATAAGACCAAGGTACAAAATGGTCGATAGAAATGTCTTTCGGTTCCAGTTCCCTACCCGTATAAATATCCCTGATCGGAGCTGTTTCGCATATCAGTCTCCAGTACTTCTTTACCCGCGCAAGCTTCCGCTCCTGCGGTGGATTGAGCTTGTTTACAATTCCGGGGATATTGGGATTTCTCCTCTGGAGGTATGTAATCATGTTATACTGAAGCCATCCCCGCAGGATCTCCTGATTTTTTATAATATAGTGCTTCCACTGCGGAGTAATTTCTATCTGTGAATCCAGACCCGATAATCTTACAAAATAATAGATCAGACGACTTTCCTTATTAATCTTCTCCGCAACCTTTTTCTCAGAAACTTTCCACCCGTTCCCTTTCA
This sequence comes from Faecalicatena orotica, assembly GCF_905197545.1. Classification (NCBI taxonomy): domain Bacteria; kingdom Bacillati; phylum Bacillota; class Clostridia; order Lachnospirales; family Lachnospiraceae; genus Faecalicatena; species Faecalicatena orotica. The sequence goes on along the minus strand of NZ_CAJJZH010000002.1, from coordinate 388,091 downwards.
GATACTTCATGAACGGAGCCTGAAGACGGTACGGGACATTGTAAGTCAAAGTACGCTTTCTCTTTTTTAATTCCGAATCATTACTATTTTTCAGATAAGCAAGAATATTTTCCTTCTTCTCATTCGTTTTCATCCCACTGCTTTCATATATATAATGTACAAGGGATTCCAACGTATCGACCGGACCAAGATTCAGACGATATTCTGAAACCATGTACCATGCGTCTGCAATCATTTCATTGACTAACTCATCATAACTAATGACTGTTTTATCCTGACTAACAAGACGCACTATGGCCTGAAACCAGAAAAGTTTATAACATTCACTCATGTTGTCGAATAAATGCGGCAAATATGAGATTTCAAGATTGTCATCCTGTGGGAGGGAGTATTGTATATCAGTCATGCATTGCCTCTTTCTAAAATTCTTATATATAAAGAACTCTGGTTTATAGATAGGGTTTGTTTAACAAATATCCGCCGTACCGGTCTCTTTATTTCTGATGTAATGGGTTGCGTAATTGCGTTCTATCGTCTCCTTACCACTTTTACTGAAACGAAGCTTTCTATTCTTGTCTTTCGATCCCCACTGCTTATAAACTGTGTAAGATTCCTTTAGCTCTTGGTCTTTGGCATATTCTCGTATTGCCTTCGAAATGGTAGTCAATTTCCCGAGATTAATATGACATACACGCTCCAGATAATCAACCTTACCTGTACGCCATCTTTCATAGTCTTCTTTTGACAGGATATTTAAATCAAGAAGAGTCTGGATGGGCGTTGCGCAGCCACTGGTCTGCAACTGGTGGTTTAGGGAGGACTGGACTTTTATTTTGAGATCTTGGTCATTCATGGGAATGTCTCCTAGTACTTACTCGCAGCATAAATTGTTTGGTATTAATGTTTATTATACTTAATATGGGGGTATAAGGAAATCCCTGAATTGGGAAATGTATGAATACAACCGCTGTTCCTAAAAAAAGAACAGCTCAGCAATTATATTCTGAACTGTCCTTATCTTTTCAGGCTTCTGACAAATGAAAGCAGAATCGGAAATTTATTAACAATAAGATTTCAAGGTATCTAAAACATAACATCTTGATAAACTCAAGTTATATAAATTTGCGTCTTTCTGCCTCCTGTAGCAATTTTGGCTGAATCTGTGGGTATGTCCAGTTGTCAATCAGGTTATCGCAAATTATAATGTTTTCAATTTCACTGTGTATATCCCCGAAAGAATAAACTTCCGCAAAAAACAACATACCAAACGATTCTTCATTGACAGTTTCGTTAATTCCCGTTTTTTTAACGGAATATATGCATACCTGTTTGATTACATAATCAATGGCACCGGTCTCCTCCTTCAACTCTCGCTCCGCGGCTTCCAGAATTGTTTCACCATCTTCTCTGTGTCCGCCGGGTACTTCATATGTTTCTCGTTCTTTGTGCTTACAAAAAACCCATTTCCCATTATGTTTAGTAATGATAACTGCAAATTTTAGCAGTTCGTCTGCAATGTTATCATAAAACTTTACTTCAACCATTTGCTAACTCCTCTGATATGCAAATTAACACTTTCCCTCTTTAATAAACGCAATTAATTTTTCAACATCGTCAAATTCATCATAATCCCCAACAATACCATCACGATGATATACAACGCCATTTTTCTCGTTATGTTCCAAACAATCTAACAGCATTTCTTCTCCATATCTTTTAACAAATAGAGTAAAACCATACGGCTTTATTTTTGACAGCAGACCTTTCCTACAATCTTCTCTACAACTATAACAGTGGGAGTTATGTTTTTCTATTGAGCATTTCCTATTTTCGCACCATTCTTTACCCGGACATTTTCCTGAATTACACCCCTGACAGCTTGTGTTTTCAGAACACAAACAGCACGCAAGCCCACATCTTGCAATTCCTAATTCACGTTTCATAAAAGACCTCCTAGTTTCAAATATGATAGATACACCAAAAAACCATCCAGTTATACTGGAATTCTGCCGGGGAGGGAAAAGATTTGAATTTTAATGGAACACTACTCCCCTGTATGCTAGAACATCCAGATGGAAAGTACCTATGACAGAGAAGAATACTCCTGAATCCCTTTATCCGTATTGATGGAATAGATAGGAAGGGGAAGCATTTGGAAGATTAAGAGAAAAAAATAATACCCCGTCTATCAATGGTATGGGCGAATTGCCTTGAGAAGTAGATAATACTACTTCTGGAGCATTTACTTTGGAATGGATGTTTTCTTAATTTATGTTTATAATACTACTGGATAATTCATCTGTAAAGTTCATGTTTCCTAAGCATCAATGAGTCTTATGAAATAAATCCAAACAAAGTGTCATACAACTCTAATCCCTTGTCGGAAGGTAAAACGCATTAACGCCAGCCTTTTCTCCTTCAATGTCCATTTCAACCCAATAATCTCTTGTAGAACATGCCAGATACCAGTCCTGTAATGAGTAAATCTCCAATGTCTGAAAGTCCACTAAACATAGCGGAATAGCTTTTTTATCTTCGTACTTCCATACATTACTTTGCCCCGTGTACTTAAAATGTACTTACTAACTGTACTTGTTTTGTACTTAACTTAGGCAGAAAGGAAATATTATGGAAAAAGTTAAACATCTGGGATTACGCATTGATTCCGAAACTCATAAGAAATTAAAAAGTCTTGCTGAATTTGACGGGCGTTCCATAAAAGGAGAAGTGTTATATCTAATTCGGCAGGCAATCGCACAGCATGAGCATAAACATGGGTCTTTAAAATAGGATTCCATCCATATTTTTTCTGCTGTTATCATTTCGCCCTTCAAGTGGACTCATTCTAGTCCCATTCTATCATTTTTTCTTTATAAGATAAAGAGAAAACGGACTAATTTTAGTCCACTCGTAAAGGAATAAATGATGGAACAAAAAATAAAGCAAGACGGAATTGATATTGGGGGAAATATTCGTAGAATACGATTAGAAAAAGAAATCGGGCAGACTGAATTGATTGGTATGCTGGATTTAAAAGAAACCGGAATGCCCCGAGAAGCCTTAGTTAAGATTGAGCGTGGTATTCAGCATATTACTGGCACACAGCTTCGTGGTATCCGTGATTGTCTGGAAACCACCTATGATGAACTCTTAAAGTAAATCAAAATATAATAAAATCCCTCTTGTGGTATGTGCGTGGCTGTAAAGCGGCAAGAGTGGACAGATGGCGTAACCTATAACCATGCGTGGGCGATTGTAAAGAGGGGCCCATTCCCCTCCGCCATACTCATATAAGAAAGTCAATTTTTCTAAATAGAGCCAAACGACATAAAACACCCCGGAAATGCCCATTTTATCAACATTTCCGGGGTTCTGCCCGTTATTCGAACTCTATCGTCCCCGGCGGCTTCCCCGTCAGATCATAGAATACTCGATTTACATGATTTACTTCATTTACAATCCTGCTGGTAACCCGGTGCAGCACTTCCCAAGGCACTTCTGCGGATTCTGCTGTCATAAAGTCTATCGTATTCACCGCCCTCAATGCCACTGCATAATCATAGGTACGTTCATCCCCCATGACTCCTACAGACCGCATATTCGTAAGCGCTGCAAAATACTGGCCGACAATCTTGTTCATTCCTGCCGCATCCATTTCTTCGCGGTAAATAGCGTCGGCATCCTGAACAATCTTTACTTTCTCTTCGGTTATTTCCCCGATGATCCTGATTCCAAGTCCCGGCCCCGGGAATGGCTGTCTGAACACCAGTCTTTCTGGTATACCAAGTTCCAATCCAGCTTTGCGCACTTCATCCTTAAACAGATCCCTCAGCGGCTCAATAATTTCTTTAAAGTCAACATAATCCGGCAGCCCGCCTACATTATGATGTGACTTAATGACTGCTGATTCTCCTCCCAGACCACTCTCTACGACGTCTGGATAAATAGTCCCCTGTACAAGGAAATCTACTGTTCCGATCTTCTTCGCTTCTTCCTCGAAAACACGGATAAACTCTTCACCAATGATCTTTCTCTTCTCTTCCGGCTCCGTCACACCGGCAAGTTTTTCATAGAACCGCTCCTGGGCATTGACCCTGATAAAGTTCAGATCATAATGACCTTCCGGTCCGAAAACCGCCTCCACTTCATCGCCTTCATTTTTTCTAAGCAGGCCATGATCCACAAATACACAAGTCAGCTGTGATCCAATCGCCTTAGAAAGCATAACAGCTGCCACAGATGAATCTACACCACCGGACAAAGCACATAGTACTTTTCCGTTACCAACCTTCTCCCTGATAGCCGCAATCGTTTCCTCAACAAAAGCGTCCATCTTCCAGTCTCCGGCACAGCCACAAACATTTTTCACAAAATTATTGATCATCTTTGTGCCTTCCACTGTATGAAGCACCTCCGGATGGAACTGAATCGCATACAGTCCTTCTGCCGCATTCTCAGCTGCCGCTACAGGACAATCAGCCGTATGGGCTGTAATCTCAAATCCCGGAGCCTCCTGTGAAATAGCGTCAAAATGGCTCATCCAGCATATCGTAGGTGTAGATACATTTTCAAATACCTTCGAATCCTGCTTGTCGATCAGCACTTCCGTCTTACCATATTCCCGCACTTCGGCACGTCCCACATTACCACCTAAGACATGCATCATCAACTGGGCGCCATAACACAGTCCCAGCACAGGAATTCCCAGTTCAAAAAGTTCTCTAGAATAAGTCGGGGAATCCTCCTCATAACAACTGTTCGGCCCCCCCGTCAGGATAATCCCTTTCGGTTTCATTTCTTTGATTTTTTCTATATCGGTCTTATAAGAATAGATTTCGCAATACACGTTACATTCTCTGACACGCCTTGCGACTAACTGGTTATACTGTCCGCCAAAATCGAGGACAATCACTAATTCGTTCTTCAAAGTCTTCCTCCTGCTCAAAATAAAAAAGCTGTGAAACAGCTATTTTTGATTTACTTACCTATTATAAAGTAGCACTTCCCGTTTTACAAGACTCTCTTTGTGAAAAATTCACCTTATACCTCAATTTTCCCGTAGTTTTCCACAATAATACAAGAATAGTTGTGAATAACTTCACTTTGGTACAGGGCAAACTTCAAAAAGTGACACCACAAAACTCAATTGGGGACGTAGCCTTCCTAAGAAAGATTACGTCCCCAACACTATATGGTTCTCTTCAACTTCCACTTTCCTCTAACATACCTAACGCACATACATACTGCCCTGAAGCACCAGTCAATGACCATTGCCACCCATATCCCGAATACGCCCATGCCCATATACCGTCCAAGTATATAGCTGAACACGATTCTGAATACCCACATGGAGAATATTGATATGATCATTGTGACTTGTGCATCTCCTGCCGCGCGGAGTGTCGAAGGCACGGAGAAGGACAGCGGCCAGATGATCATGCAGCTGATGCTGTGGAAGTATAAGATTTGTTTTGTTGTCTCGGCTGTCAGGTCTGACAGGTTATATGCTCTTAATATCAAAGGAAGCAGCATGAAGATTGCTGCGTTCATGATCCAGATGAGTACATACACGATCCCGACCAGTTTTTTTGTATAGTAGTGTACCTGTTCATAGTCTCCCGCACCGACGCACTGTGCGATGACGGATGTGATTGCCAGATTGAGGGCCATTCCGGGGAGGATCTGGAAGAGTGCCACGGCGTTGCTGACTGCATTTGCCGCGATTGCGTATGTACCGAATGTAGATACAAGGCTTAGTACCAGTATCTTGCCGAGCTGGAACATGCTGTTTTCAAGGCCGTTCGGGACACCGATCGTCAGGATTCTCTTGATCATCCGCCAGTCAGGATGGTATTTTAGTGTCCGCTTCACGTGCAGCTGGCGCTTCTGGTCGCACAGCAGTGCCATGATCATGATTGCAGCCGCCATTCTGGATACGAGTGTGGGGATCGCCACGCCTTCTGTTCCGCGGTGGAAACCGTATATCAGGATTGCGTTTCCTCCGATGTTGATAATGTTCATAATGATGGAAACCTGCATGGAAACCTTGGAGTTCCCCATTGCGCGGAATGTCGCCGCTCCTGCGTTATACAGTGCCATAAACGGGATGGATGCGGTTACGATCATCAGATAAGTGTTTGCGTGTCCCATGACATCTGCATCGATTGCACCGAATACTACATGCAGGATAAACCATTTGCCGCAATAGATGACTGCCATGATTCCGATTGCAATAATCGTGATAAACCAGACAATCTGTGTGGATGCCTCGCAGGCGGACTTTTCGTTCCTCTGTCCGAGGTACTGCCCGGACACAACTGCGCCCCCTGTGGCGAGAGCCGCAAATGCATTAATAAACAGTACCATGATGTTATCTACAAGTGAAACACCAGATACTGCCGCCTCTCCTACGCTCGCTATCATAATAGAATCTGCCATGCCGACCAGGACAGCCAGAAGCTGCTCGATGATCAGCGGGATAATCAATGCCCTCAGTGCCTTATTATCGAATAAATAGGCACTCCTGTCTACTTTTGCTTTCATACGTTTTCTTATTTCCTCTTTCAGTAACTTTCTTCCTTCATTCCTTTAAATAAAATAGAGTTTCGCTTGCGAAACTCGCGCCTGCGGCGGTCGCATTGCGGCATCTACCACTTACGCCGCAGTGCGCATCCCGCCGGGAGGGCTTTTTGTTTCATAGGACGTACTTCCTATGAAACAAGATAAAAACTCCTCAACGCATTTTATTATACGCCGAGAAGTTTTCACAGACAAGCAATAACAATTTTTTCAGTAATAAATGTAAATATTAGGTTAAATTCCATATCTGCTTTAGTACTAATGTTAAAAAGCATTTACGTGGAACACCCCGTTTTTAAGCAGCTTTATATTTAGAGAGTTCTTCTTCAAGCTCTGAGCAGTTCTCGTCATAAATTTTCAGCTCGATCGGATTGTTGAATCCAAGGTTCATAATTCCGAGGATTGACTTCGCGTCAACCACGAATCTGCCTCTCTTCATGTCCATATCATACGGATATTTTGCCACTTTGTTTACAAATTCTAATACTTCTTCGGGGTTGCTGAATTTAATCATCATTTCACTCATTGTTTTCTCTCCTTTTTCAGAATATCTATTTTACCTTCGATTAGCCTCTGCTTTTTTGTTATCGACATCATATCACAATTTTTTCCAATCACAAGGTAAAAATATTTGAAAAAGGTAGAAATATTTAATGGACTGACTTGCGAAATTCGTTTGGAAGCATTCCCATTTCTTCTTTGAAGACTTTGCTCATGTATTTCGGATCTGAATAACCGGCAAGTTCGGCAATCTGGTTCAGCTTCAGGTGTGTATCAAGCAGAAGCTCTTTTACCTTCTCTATCCGGTACTTCCTGATTGTCTCCGAGAAGGTTGTCCCGGTCTCCTTTTTGAACAGGGCACTGAGGTATTCCTCTGACACGAACAGCTTGTTCGCGACTTCTTCAAGCGTGATTCCCTGATCGTAATATTTGCGGATCTGCTGCTGCGCTTTCTGTACGAGTACGCTGACCGGCATCGCTTCCTCTTCCGGGATTTCCAGGTCAATGATCTCAAACAGTTCTTTCAGGCTGCTGCCTATCTGGTCCCAGCTGACTGCTTCAGAAATGGCCTGCAGGATATTCTGGATCTTCAGATCGGCTTCTATCCCCTGCGTTTCTTTGTATGCATTGAATACCGACCAGCTGAAACGTATAACAGACTTCTTTATTTCATCCGGCGTATGCAGTGCCTTTTTGTAATACTCAAATAATAATTTAAAATATTCGATTACCTTCTCTTTATCTCCGCGTTTTGCCGCCTGACAGGCCTTGTCCTCCAGTTCTGTCGGGTGTTTTAACGGAACCGTTTTTATGGCTTCGATATCCTCCTGCCGAATCAGGCTGCCTTTTTCCAGAAGAAGGTTCCATTCCCGTTCCCTAAGCATTTCCTCCATTACTTTTGGAAGCTCCAGCAGGCTGTCCACACTTCTCCAGAGGCAGACAGCAGGACTTTTCAGATTACTGCACAGCATGGGTACGACCGATGTCCGGAAATACTGGTATTGTGTGGCCTCCCGGGGCAGGCGGTAAAGGATCATGATCAGCATCTGCCATGCGTCTGACTCTATCACACAGGAGGCAAACTTTACGGTATGGTCACCAACATCCTCCAACAGTTCTCTTGCCGTCTTTTTCTGCTCCTCGTACCCGCTCCCAAGCCAGAGCACAAACACCTCCGCCGGTTCTTCTACCGTAAACCCGTACCGTTCTTTTGTCAGGCTGTGAAACTGGGCATCCGGCTTGATCTGTCCGTTTAAACATGCGAGAAATATCCCTTCCACAGAAAATGCCATATCACGGCTTTGTTCCTTTTCAAGTGCATTTTCGATCTGCTGGAGCGCCCTTTTCAGTTCTGGTATCTTTATTGGTTTCAGCAGATAATTCTCGATGTTCAGCTCAATGGCCTGTTTCGCATAATTAAAATCAGAATATGCGGATAAAATCAGTACCTTACACTGGTTCCCCTCGCCCCGCAGTTTCCCAAGCATCTTAAGCCCGTCCATTTTGGGCATCTCAATATCCATAATTACCAGATCCGGCTCTGTACTGTTGATTAGCTCATACCCCTCCTTTCCGTCCGCCGCTGTCCCCGCCAGCTCATAATCGGGATTTATCTTATGAAGTATTTTCGCAATCCCTTCCCGGATTGGCGCTTCATCTTCTACTATCACGATCCGCATTTATAGAACCTCCTTCTCTGACATCATTCACGCACAGCGTTCCCCGTGCTGTTTGGTGGGGTATGAATAGGTGTGCCTTCGTATAGCTGCCCTGAAGGCTCTCGAAGTAAATGTCCGCTTCCTCTCCATAGTATAGTTTCAGCCGTTTCCGGACATTCGTGATTCCCACATGCCCGTCCATTTCTTCCGAATCATCATTCAGCTTTTTCAGTAACCCAGGTGCAATTCCCCGTCCATTATCTTCTATAATAATGTGGAGCTGTTCCCCAGCAGCCCTGATTATAATTCGAAGACAGCATTCCCCTTCTTTTTCCGGAAAACCATGCTTGATTGCATTTTCCACGAATGGTTGGAGTATAAGCTTGTGTATCTGGTAGCCCATGATTTCTTCCGGTACCTGCTCATCAATATGCAGCTTCTTCCCCAGTTTCGCTGCCTGCAGCATTGTATACTCTCTCAGCCACCCCATTTCCTGACGGATCGTCGTCGTCCCCCCGGCGTTTTTTACGGTGTAGCGCAGGATATCTGCCAGCGACCCGACCATTTCACTGATATCATACTGTTCATTTTCAATCGCCTTCCAGTTGATCGTATCCAGTGTATTATACAGGAAATGTGGGTCGATCTGCGCCTCCAGTGCTGACAGCTCGGCATTCTTCTGCTCTACAACAGCTTCCTTCACCTGCCCGATCAGACTGTCTATATGTACCACCATCTCATTAAATCCGCCGCTGATCCGCCTGATCTCTACAGGCATGTTGTCAGGAACCTCCACGCTTACAGCAAAGTTCCCTTCTTCCGCCTCGTTCATCGCCTCTACCAGAGAATCCACTGCAAAGAGATACGGCTTAGTAAACCGGTAAATCAGAAACAGCATCGTGACCGCTGAAACCACGGCAATCACGCATAGAAAAAGGACCTGCTCCCATATCGCCATATGATAGTCTTCTAACGGCTGCTCATTGCACAGGGTAAAGCCGCTCTTTGTATTTGACGCTTCTGTGTATTTATTTGACGCCGTGTCCTGTATGGCGGAAAATTTTCTGCCGATATCAGATGAATTGGGAGAACTGATGACTGTATCGCCGTCCAGAAGATACGTTGCATTATCCATTCCCGTCACAAGTGCCTCCCTGATCTGCTCCTCGTTAATACTTATGACTACAGTACCCAGCTGCTCATGGATATTTTTATAATCAACCAGTTTTCTTCCAATCTGAAACAGATAGTTCTTCTTTTCATTTGCCGTAACAGGCGTCGTTACGCCCTGATAGACTTCCCCTTTTTCGATTTCCGGAAATACAATCTCATCCGCCCAGATACTGTTCGTCGACGAAGAATTCAGACGGTCATAGAAGATCACATTCCCATTCTGCAGAAAAATGGTAATCCCTTCTATTCCGTCATTACGGTTGCAGATATGGCTGAGTTCATGTCTGAGAGTACTCGTATTGACATCCAGATCATCCTGGTCCTGTATGATCTCTTCCACCGTATCAATAATCGTGTCATCTGTACACATATCATACAGGATGGTGGCATACTTGTCCAATACCATATCCAGACACTGTCCGGCATTATTAATATTGCTGCTAATACGCCCGTTCATATTGTCTTCCAGACTGCTCCTCAAACGGACCTGTGATATGACTGCAAAGATGCTCACCGGTATCAGCGCCGCCATCAGGAACCCGAATGCCAGTCTTTTCCTGAGTGTTCTTTCTCGCTTCATCGTTCTCCCTCCCTGATGTCCTTCATCCGTTCTGCTGCATCAAGGAAGATTTCATCTTCGTCCTTTTCACCGATAATCTCTGCCTCCATTGTATCTGTAATGACAATAGAAATGTAAGGCCATTCCACCGAAAATTCTCTCGTTCTGGCAGATTTGGTAAGTTCTATCATACTTCGCTTCAGGGAGTCCTCCTTATACTGGTTTTCCAGTACATCGGCGCGAGGGGCCATATAGGAAGACCGTTCCATGTATTCCTCCATTCTGTCCTTATCACTGATATATTTTAAAAATTCAATTGCTTCCTCCTGATGTCCGCCTTTTGTAACTCCAAACACTTCTCCTCCCAGCACCGAGATTCTTGTGCCGTCTCCTGCTGCCGGCAGAGCCGTCACGCCATACTCCAGAGCCGGGTTAATCGCCCTTACAGAATCAATCATCGTCGTGGAGTTGACCATCATTGCAATATTGCCCTCCACAAACTGACGGATCAGGTCCCCCGACGTCAGGTTGATCGTCTGTCTGCTCATCGCATCCGCCTGCGTCAGTTTTCTGAGAAAATGAAACGCTTCCCTGCTTTGCGGCGAATCCAGCTGATCCACCGATCCCCCCATAGACCACAGCAGGGGCAGGAAACTGTATACACTCTCCTCACTCTGCAAAGCCGGCATGGCGAATCCACAATGGGTATCCGTCGAAAGCCTGACGGCAGTCTCATAAAGTTCATCCCACGTCTCTGGCACCTCTTCCCCGCTGTTCTTAAGAATCTCCTTGTTATAAAACAGGGCGGTACAGTTCATTCCATAAGGCAGCCCCATCATCCGGCCGTCTATCGTGCATGCCTCCTTCACTGCGGGCAGGTATTCCTCAATCCCGTCTATTTCATCCGTCAGGTCCACAAACGGCTCCATTGCGTGAAAATATTTGAAATCGGACGAATCTACAAGCGCAAGGTCCGGCATATTCCCGTCCGCCATACTGAGTGCAAGCCGTTTCTTAAAATCCTCATCCGGCACATACTGGGTGGTCACTTCAATCCGGTCCTGAGACCGGTTAAAGCTGTCCACCAGATATGCCAGCTCCTTTTTACTATAGCTCTGGCTCCAGTAATACCAGAGCGTCACCTTTTCCCTCTTTACTTCTACAGGCCTTTCTTCCTTCGTGCACCCCGCGGCAAGTCCTGCCGTCAGTAAAATTGCCATCAGGACGGCGCAGATTCTTCTGTATTTTTTCACAAGTCTCTCTCCTGTCATAAAAACTGTTCTTTGCAGAAAGTTGATTTTAATGCATATAATCATTATAGCATAAACATCAACCTCACAAAACCGGCAGTTCCCTAATGCTGATGGAGATACTTTTCTCTGGTGGCAAGTCCGCCGCGTATATGCCGTTCGGACTTATTCATGTCCAATATCTTGCGCGCCTCTCCCGCTAATGCAGGATTAATCTGAAGAAGCCGCTCTGTTACATCTTTATGTACGGTACTCTTGCTGATCCCGAAACTTTTTGCCGTCTGCCGTACCGTAGCACTGTTTTCTATGATATAATTGGCGATTTCCACGGCTCTCTCCTCAATATAATCTTTCAAAAAAATCCCCCTGCAATCATTGTTTTTACAATGTATGCCGGGGGAAGAAAGAGTATGACTTACTAATACGCTTTACCTTTCATATTTTCATGCTATAAGTAACCCATCTCCATATCCAATTGAACATAAAAAGCAGCCGCTAAATCAGATTCCTCCGATTTCACGGCTGCCAGTTTCATTTCAATATCCTCATTTATTATAAACCTGTCTTCTCCGCAATAAACTTTCTTGCTTTTATAGCATATTCAAGCGGATTTGCCTTAGCCGGGTCCTGCTCTGCCTCTACCAGCATATATCCTTCATATCCTGCATCCTCCAGCACCTTGAAGATAGGGTCGAAATCGATGCATCCGTCGCCAGGAACGGTAAAAGCGCCGAGGCGTACGCCTTCCAGGAAGCTTAAGTTCTCGTTCTTTACCTTTTCTACAATTTCCGGACGGATATCCTTCAGATGTACATGTTTGATGCGGTCTACATATTTCGTTACCATCTCCAGAGGATCAGCCCCGCAGTATGTGAAATGTCCTGTATCAAACAGCAGGCTTACATATTCGGGATCTGTATTAGCCATCATGCGTTCTACCTCATCCGGGTTCTGTACAACGGTTCCCATATGGTGATGGAACGTAAGGGCAATGCCGTATTCCTCTTTTGCGATCTTTCCAAGTTTGTTCATACCTGTACAGAATGTCTCCCACTCTTCGTCATTCATTACATATTTGTGTCCAAATATCGGAGTATCCTGCATTCCCTGTACACTGTGGCTCTGCTCGGAAGCGCCGATTACCTTTGCTCCCATAGCTTTAAGGAAGGTAAGCTGTGCACGGAAGTCTTTTTCTACCTCTTCGAATGGCTTTGTAATCAGGAATGAAGAAAACCACTGGTTGCAGATTTCGATTCCACGGAGTTCCAGAGCTTTTCTGAGCACCTCTGGGTCTTTTGGATATTTATTTCCTACTTCTGAACCTGTAAAGCCAGCCAGTGCCATCTCGCTGACACACTGCTCGAATGTATTCTCTTTTCCCAGATCCGGAAGATCATCATTTGTCCATGCGATTGGTGCGATTCCTAATTTTACTTTATTCTTATCAAACATTTTATATTCTCCTTTATTCCATCATATATTTATTAAATTTTAGTAACTGTTCAGGACCATGAACAGTTACAATTTTATTACTTTGGATTACATAATTTCTGAAATCTTAACTGGTCTGTGCTCTTCCAGTGACTTCTGAGCTGCGAGTCCCATTAATACCGGCTTCAGGCCATCTATTACATTCAGCGGAGTCTCTTTGTCGTTTACAATTGCATCGATGAAATCTGAGATTTCTTTTCCGTATGCTTCCATGTATCTCTCGAGGAAGAAGAACATCGGCTTCTCGCCTGTTACGCCTTCTGCATTGCTGATCACTGCGCTGGACTGGCTGTCATTGCTTACTGCAACCATTCCTTCTGAACCGAATACTTCCGCTCTCTGATCGTATCCGTAAACTGCTTTTCTGCAGTTATCGATAACTGCAATCGCACCGTTTTCCATCTGCAGTGTGATGACTGCCGTGTCGACATCTCCTGCTTCTCCGATTGCCGGATCAACCAGGTTCGCACCCTGTACGTATACTTCTGTTGCATCGCATCCTGCAAGGAAACGTACCATGTCAAAATCATGGATTGTCATATCAAGGAACATTCCACCAGATACTTTTACATAGTCGATGCTCGGCGGCTCAGGATCGCGGGATGTGATCTTGATGATCTCTGGTTTTCCAACCTTTCCTGCTGCAACTGCCCTCTGGACTGCCTCGAAGTTGTGGTCGAATCTGCGGTTGAATCCTACCTGGTATTTCAGGTTGGTTCCTTCCAGTGCTTCGATGACTTCTTTGATCTTATCGACATCATGATCAATTGGTTTCTCACAGAAAACATGCTTTCCTGCTTTGATAGCTTCCAGTGAAATCGGTGAATGTGTATCTGTAGATGAGCAGATCAGAACTGCATCAATCTCAGGATCGTTGATAATCTCCATGTAATCTTTTGTTGTGTGCTCAACACCCATGCTCTTTGCCCACTCTGCTGTCTCATCGTTCAGAAACGGGTCTGCAACCGTCTTGATCTGTGCATCCTTTACTCTTGTGCTGATGCTTGTAATATGTACTCTTCCAATTCTTCCTGCTCCAATAATACCGACCTTTAACATAATCTTTTCTCCTTTTTCTTTTCTGATTATTCGATTTATGTGCCTTGGCGTGTCCGGACACGCCTCCTTCATGTGTTTATAATACCATTGCGTGCCCGGAAACGCAAGACGGAATAATACACAATAATAGGGAGTAAATTTTATTGATTTTTACCAAAAAAAGATGTGAACTGCCAGAGTGCAGTTCACATCTTTTATTGGGGTATCGTATATGCGTTACGAATCATAATTTCTGTATACTTAAATTCTCCCTGAGGCTCCTCCCCATGAAACAACAGGCGGAAAAGTATCATAACAGGCTCGTAGCCCTGTACATAGGCGTCCTGCCCGATCAGCAGGCTGATGGCACCGTCCCTCAGGAATTCATAGTTCCTGCCCATGAAATCATTGGCTACAACCTTGATTTCTCCGGCTTTTCCGAGATCCTCCAGTACCTTGCACATGCCTTCTTCACCGTGGGAGTTCATAAAGATTCCTTTTAAATCTGGATTCTCCGTCAGGACTTTTTCTGTAAGCTGGCCTGCAATCGTATTATCTTCAAAGCAGTATTCCGGCCCCAGGAGCTCTACTTTTGGATACTTCTTTTCCATTTCCGACTGAAATCCCCGGACTCTGTCGCTCAGTGACGGGTTCGAACTGTATCCTGAAATCATGGCAACCTTTCCTTCCCCCGACACCAGCTCTCCCATCAGCCCGGCCGCGGCACGTCCACACTGGAACGCATTCTGTCCCACGAAACAGAGCCGCTTCGTATCCTTTACATCGGAATTGAATGTCACAATGGGGATCTGGTATTCCTCCACATATTCATCGATCTTCGACTTTACGTCTGCATCTTCCACAGGTGCAAGAGCGATGGCGCTCACCCCTTCTTCACGCATCTGCTCCATCGCCTCAAGAACACCTCTTGCGCTGATGTGCGGGATCTTCGTCAGCAGCACGGTCCCTCCCAGATTATCGACCTCTGCCTTTGCCTGTTCAATTCCCTGTAGAACGGTCTGCATAAATGGTGTCTCCGCCCCCTGAAGGATCACACCAATCTTGAGATTCTGTTTACTCATAGAAAGAGCCCGGCCAAACTGATTCGGCCGATAGCCCATTTCCTTCGCGATTCTCTTTATCTCTTCCGCCACTTCCGGTTTAATACGCCCCCGGTTGTTAAGCGCACGGTCCACAGTTCCCCTCGATACGCCTGCGGCCTCCGCAATCTGCCGGATTGTAACTCCCATACTCTCACCTTTTTTCTATGTGCCCGGTACTCCCTGCAGCATCTGTCATGCCCCATGATACAAAACACGCCATATTTCTCCCATTATATAATTAACCGGGAAAATATGCAACATATAACACCCGTATGACTGCTGTCCTATTCTTTTTACAGGCTCTCCTATAAACAGCCGCCTTCTCTGCTGACCGGCAGAAAAATAGCAGCGGTTGTCCCTTCCGGCCCGCTTTCATAACGGATACCGCCTTTTTCCCCATAGTATAATTCCAGACGTTCTTTGATATTCGGGACCCCGATCGCGCTCAGCCCATTTGTTTTCTTCGCCCTGCTCTTAAGCAGGGTATCGATCTGTTCCTGTGTCATTCCCCTTCCGTTGTCAATCACAGAAAGGGTCAGCGTTTCCCCATGAATCCTGCCCTGAATGCGGAGGTCACCTTTTTTCTCTTTCGTATCCATACCGTGCAAAATCGCATTTTCCACAAGGGGCTGGAGGATCAGGCGCGGCAGGTAACAGCCGAATGCCTCCTGCTCTACATCATACGTTACGTCAAAGCTTCCCTGATAGCGGAATTCCTGAAGATGGATATAGTTATTTAAAATGTGCAGTTCATCGGCGACAGTAATGAATGTCCCCTTTTTATTAATACTCGCCTGCAAAAGCTCCACAAAGTCCCCGATCAGATCCCCGAGCTCCGTTTCCCCCTTAAGGAGGGCTGCATACTTGATGGAATTCAGTGTGTTATACATGAAATGCGGAGTAATCTGGTATTGAAGCGCCTCCAGTTCAGCATCCTTTTTCAACTGTTCTTCCTTGATCACCTGGGCGATCAGGTCTTCTATGTAATCCAGCATATGGTTGAATTCTTCCGAAAATTTACCGATCTCATCCTCAGTCTCCACGTCTACCCGGAGGCTTAAGTCCCCCCTGCCTACTTTTTCCACGGCGTCTGTCACCTTTTTAATAGGCCTGTACACAACTCTTGTAATGTAGGAGGCAAGTACACATGCGACTGCCAGAAAGAGAAGGCATACCCCGGCAAGGAAAATCTGCATCTGGCGCAGGTCCTTCAATACTTCACTCTTCTGTACCGCAAGATAAAAACTACAGTTTGAAAAAGGGGCACGATAAAAAATACGGATTTCTTTGTCCGAACCTGCAGACGCTATCCCATTCTGCACCGGAAACTGATCTGCCTGCTGATATGTTGTCCCTGCCTCCCCGTAATCTTTGCTGCTCACGATCATATTGTATTTATCTACAATGACAGCACCGGAAACTTTTTTATCATAAACCGGCTCCAGATAGGCATAGTAAAGGTTCCTCTCATCCGTATTGGCAAGCAGATATCCCAGAACCGTGCCATCATCATCCGGTACATCCTGCACGACGGTCAGCTGTTTTCCGGAATCATGCACCAGATCTTCCATCATGAGCGGAGCCGCCTCTTCTTCCTGAATTTCCTTTATTTTCTGAATTTCTGCGGACGGAATATCCCTTTTTATAATCGGATAATCTTCCGATGTGACTGCCAAATTTTCTTCCGGGAAAATAAAATACAGAGAACTCAAATCTTTATACTGGGTACGGTAGTTTCTTAGAATTTCCGCAATCTCCTCCAGTGTGTCCGCATTCCTGTCCTTCCTATACCGGCGTATGGCAGCAGTCAGATCTTCATTTCTGGCCGCCTTAACGCTTACATAGTATACCTCCTGCATGGAATGATCCATTGAGGCTACAGTCTGCTCCACCCGCCCATAAAGGGTCTCGGCGTAATTTTCCTCGATCATTTTCGCCGACCGGAAATAGAACACAAGAGTCAGGAGGATGGCCGTTACCATCGTGACAGCAAGAATTGCAAGTAATACTTTGGTTTTAATACTTTTCCGCATAAGATCTCCTTTTTCAGGATTATAAATTCAGGTACGTCCCAAGAGAGGTACACTGTTTTCATTTCGTTAACACTAATTATATCATAAATACAATAAAGTAAAATAAAAAGATGTACCGCCGGTAATGCGGTACACCTCCACTGATTCTTTTTGATACTTTCTAATAGTTAATCTTCACAATTCCGCCGTTTTTCCAGGCTTCTGTTGTTGCAAATCCGATTTGTGTAGATTTTGTTCCATCATATACGGTTACTTCTGGTTTTCTTCCTTCTCCTACGCAGTCGATAAACTCCTGCATCTCCAGCTGGTAGGACTCGGCAAATCTTTCCGGGAATCCGCTGACGCATTCTACAACTGCCCCGTTCTTGTCATAGATCATGCAGAGGTTCTTCTCCGGAACCGGACTGATTCTTAAAGAGCCTTCTGTACCAATAATTTCTGTTTCTACATGGTAACCATGTGCCGCGGTGCGGCCTACATGTACGAATCCCAGCGCACCGTTTTCACAGCGGTACATTGCAACGCCGGTCTCGTCATCCCCTGCCTCTTTAAATTCAGGATGCTTGAATGTCGCACCTGCAGCGTAAACTTCAACCGGGTCAGAGCCTAAGAACCATCTCATCAGGTCAATATCGTGGATCGCCATATCAATAAAGATTCCGCCGCTTGTAGCCGCAAACTTAATTGCCCCCTCTACCAGTGCCTCCGGATCGATTCCGGTTGCTTTTACCATATAAGGTGTGCCGATTGCACCTTCTTCAATTTTCTTCTTTGCGTAAGCATAGGAAGGGTCAAAACGGCGCATGAAGCCAAGGAAGAAAGAAAGTTCCGGATGGCGCTCTACTGCTGCCTCTGCCAGTTTACATTCTTCTACGGTTACACCAAGCGGCTTGTCGGAAAATACGTGCTTTCCTGCATCAAGCGCTGCAGCGATCTGCCAGCAGTGCTCCCCGCTGGTTGTTACGATTGCAACCGCGTCAATGTCAGCTTTCTCCAGCATTTCCCGGTAATCTGTATATACATCTGTTACACCAAGCTCGCTTTTTGCATATTCAAGCTCCGCCGGAACGATAGAACATGCTGCTGTCAGTTCCGCATTTGGAATCTTAAATGCAATATTGTTGGCATGTACTTTTCCCAGTCTTCCTAATCCTGCAATTCCTACTTTTATTTTTTCCATGATTTTTTACCTCTTTCTTTTAAATATAATTATAAAGTTCTTATTTCCGGCAGTTTTCCACATAATTTATAATAAGATCCACAGCCTTCTCAGGACCGATCTGGCTCGTATTGATCATTAGATGATAGTTCTGCGGGTCCCCCCACTTCTGGCCTGTATAGTAATTGTAATAACGTTCACGGGTGCGGTTCTCTTTTTCCAGCTCCTTAAAAGTCTTGTTTCCGTACAGCTCTTTTGCTCTGTTTTTCCGGTATTCCTCGTCTGCATAGATGAAGAAGTTATAGCATTCCGGGAAATCTTTCAGCACTACATCGGCACATCTCCCGAGAAATACCGCGCTTTCTTTTTCGGCAATGTTTCGGATAGCTTTAGCCTGTTCACGGTACATTTTATTGTATGGAGGAATCGTCTCATATCCAAGCGAAGTGACACCGTCCATAAATGTTCTCTCTGGCATCTTATAAGACATATCCAGTATGGCGCTTATATCCATTTCCCCTGCGTCCATCTTCTCGGCCGCCAGATACAGAATCTGTCTGTCATAACAGCGGACCTGCATTCTCTTTGCAAGCAGTTCAGCCACTTCCCTGCCGCCGCTTCCATACTGGCGGCTAATCGTAATCAATGTATGATCTTTCATCTTTACAGCTCCCCTCTTGATTCACGTTCAATTAACTCTTTCATGATTGACGGGTATGCTTTATCCAGCTTGTAGAGAGCAAGTGTAATAAATGCAACCAGCGCAATCAATACAGGTCCGAATTTGTAAATATTGACGATCATATTCAGCGCGGAATCCGGCTGGGCCGCACTTCCTGCGGATGTGCTGATATAACCTGCCGCGGATAACAGTCCGGTCATCGTTGCCGATGCGAGTCCTGCCCCAACCTTTGTTCCGATAGAACCGCCTGCAAATACAAGGCTTTCCTGTCTGATGTGTGTCTTCCACTGTCCGAATTCAACAACATCACCAACCATTCCGAATACAACGGCATTCAGTGGTGCCAGTCCGACAGCACGTGTCAGGCAGCTCATTACCATCCATGCAAAGCTGTATGGATTAAAGAAGAATATAAGCTGGCCTATCAGGGCAATTAAGGAACCTGCCAATGCAATATTTCGTTTTCCGAACTTTTTAATCAGCGGTGTGCAGGCAAAGATACCGGCTACCAGAGTAAGTGTCTCTGTCAGGAACAATGCGCTGTACATCCATGTGTCATTGCCGAATATGTATTTACAGTAATATGGCAGGATTGTTCCTGAGATACCGAATGATACGCTCTGTACCATCCACAAAACAAGGACTGCCCAGAAGTACTGGTTTTTAAATAATGCGGAGAAGGATTTTCCAAGCGGTACCTTCGGCGCTTTCTGTTTTGCCTCGATTTTTACGGTTTCTTCACATCTGAAGAAGCAGACAAGCAGCAGGATCAACGCAAGTACCGCCCATATGGACATCGTTTTGATCCATGCAGCCTGGTCATCCCCGAAAAGTTTTACGATCGGTAATGTACAGGTTGCTGCTATGATTTTCCCGATCGGGGAAAGTCCCATTCTCACAACACTTAACATATCTCTTTCGGATGATACACGGGTCATCATCGCTGAAAGACTTCCATAAGGAAGGTTGATTGCGGTATAGCAGACGGTTGTACAGAAGTTATATGTTACAAAAAGATAAACAAACTGTAAAACACCTGTTGTGTTTGGCACCGTAAAAAGCAGAACTGCCGACAATGCAAACGGTACACTCATCCAGAGAATCCACGGTCTGGATTTGCCCCATTTGGAATTTGTCCGCTCCACGATCACACCCATGATCAGGTCAGACACACCATCAAATAATCTTGACAAGAGCATGACCATTCCGACCGTAGCCGGGTTGATTCCTACATAGTCCGTATAAAACAGGGTCAGCAGTGTGCCGACCATTCCGAATACCACGTTGCACGCCACATCACCGCTCGCATAAGAAAGCTTAATCCCCATTGACAGTTTTCCGTCGGGTAGTTTTTGTTCCGTTCCATTTTCCATTACTATATTTCCCTGCCTTTCTTAAATTGATCTCTCACATCTCTTTGATGATTTTATTCTACCTTTTTGACAGGAAAATCCTAGTAATCGAAATTTTAGTTTTTTAGTTTATTTTAAAGCTGTTTTTTAGAAGGGGGAAATATTTTTTGTATTCATGGTACAGTTTTTTGAACCGGCAGATTTAGAAATGGATATTTTTTTATATTTTGGTTCTTTTTTTTAGATTTTTCAAAAAAAGAGTACTGCTCCGGTTCCGGTCAGTACTCTTTTACATTTTTACGCGTCAGTATCTTAACATCCAGAATATCCTGCATGTCCTGTTCTTTTCCGTCCTTTTCTCTCATGATATAGGAAACCGCCTCGTATCCAATGTCACTGCCTGACTGTGCCCCGAGCACGGCGATCCTGCCATCCTCAACGGCACGCAGCGCATCCTCCTGGGCATCCACTGTCGCGATCACAATTCCTGTCCCTTTCGTCGCCTCAGTGATTCCCAGCGCAGTCACCGCACTTGTCGTCATGATCCCGTCCAAATCCGGATATTCCGCGAGAATCTCCTCCATCTCCTGTTCCGATACCCGGAGATTACTGTACCCGCTCCTGACTACCTCAATCCGGATATCAGGCTCTGTCTCCATATAATCCGTGAATCCCAGAACACGCTGTTTATGGGATGCCTGTTCCTGGCTCCCTGCAATCACTGCCACATTCCCCTGGTGCCCCATTTTTTCCGCAAGAACCTTTGCCAGTTCGTATCCCACCATCTTATTATCTATCCCTATATATGGTACTGCCATATCCTCTATCGGCGTATCATAAGAAAAAACAGGAATCCCCTTCTCAGAAGCTGTCTGCACATAGTCCCTGTTGTCATAGGAATCTATGGGGGAAACAGCGAGTGCATCCACATCCATTTTTATCAAATCACGGATCATTTTTTTCTGGATGTCCTTGTCCGTTTCCGTATCAGGTGAAAGAATGACTACTTTTGCTCCGAGCGCATCCGCAGCCTCTTCCATCCCGGCACACACAGACATCCAGTATTCACTGTTTCTTGACTTCGTGACCACACCGATCACATAGTCCCCTTTCGCCTCCTGCTGCCCGGCCGGGGCACAGGATGCAAGAAGCATCGCCGCCAGAACGATAAGCATGGATGAAATCTGGATTCTTTTTTTCATCTGAATACACTCCTTATACTATTTCATAAACTTATCGATCGCCTGATTCAGCATCCTGATTGCCTCTTCGTCATTTTCTTCGACAGCCTCCACTATGCAGTGACTGATATGGTTCTTCAGGACAACCTTTCCGGTATTATTGATTGCGGACCGCACCGCGGCCAGTTGTATGAGCACCTCGCTGCAGTCCTCATCCTTCTCGACCATTCTCTTTACCGCTTCCATATGTCCGATTGCCTTTGAAATCCTGTTAATCACAGCCTTTTTTTCAGACGCGCTGTGGACATGGTGGTGCCCTGTTCCATGTGCATGGCTGTGCACATGTTCTGCCTCAGTGCCGTCATGAGTATGGCTGTGTTCTGTTCCATCATGTGTATGGACGTGCACATCTTTGATCTGCTCTGCCTTGTTGTTTTTCTTTTCCATCTGTCCCATTCTTTCTATATTTTATATAATTCCGGGGGCAAAACACATTCTGTCCCCGGATGCCGTAACATTTTCTGTCTACAGCATCTCCAACTCGTCTCTGTCCATAATCAGGTTATCTGTGAAGGGATTCACTACAAGCCCATGAAGAACATGATTCTTCTTTATCAGGGAGAGTACCTCTTCTGCCCCCATCAAAACAGCGGACGGCACATTCCCCTCGTCTCTTTCCCATGCCTTTAGCTCATTCCAGTCTGTGAAAACCGGCTGGTATCCCTCACCGTCAGGGGTGTTTAAGTATGGGAATTCCATGACACTGTTCTCTTGGACCATTCCCCTGGCACGTTCAGCATCAGTAAGTTCAAACTCTGCCATGACTAAAAATATGGCATTCCCTGCCAGTTCCCTGTGAATCAGCTCTGCTATATCCAAAACATCTGTATCAAACCGCCCAGTCAAAAGTCCCTTCAGCCTCGGATTTTCCACCGGTCCGTTCCCGGCCGTTACATTCGGCGCCACGCTGCTGATCACGCTGCCCGGCAGTACATCTTCTTCAGACGCATCCTTTGTCCAGAAGCCGATCCTTGTCCCTGACTCTGCACTAAACGCCCTTTTGACCTCTTCGCCCAAAAATACTTTCAGTTTCCCTGTCCTGACCGCTTTCTGTGACCCGTCTGCCCCGAGAATCCATACTTTATCACCCACAGACATAGTATCGCCCTTTACAATTCCTGTAATGATACAGCCCTCACCGTGGACCGAAAAAATATCCTCCACGAGCAGTGTGTATCTCCGCGCAGGTGGTTCCTGTCTGACTTCGACAGTATTTACTGTTTCTTTTTCTGTTTTTGTTTCTTTTTCCTTTTTTACCTTCTTATACCTGAATTTAACCAGCCGCCTGCCCCTAATCAATTGGATTCCTGCAAACACCATGCCGCCTCCGGCGGTTGTAAAAAGGAGAAATATAAGCATCACGATGAATTCAACCCAGCTCAGCCCCACACTGGCGATCTCAACGGCTTCCGTAATCACACTTAAAAGCCCGGCCAGCGCTGCAGCGCCTCCTGCCAGAATCAATATCCCCCCGCATATTTTCTTTATCACTTTCATGCCGTATATTCTCCATCCCAATTTTTCTGCGGCACCGACCTACTGCCTGACCGAATTATAAATAACGCTTTGGTCCGCATATTCTTCCAATTTCGCACGGACCTCGTCCTCACTGATACTGCTTTCCTTACTTACAGTAAAATCAGCCTTCACATAATCAGCAATACCTGCCTGCACTTCTATCTCCACCACATTGCCGCTCTGCACAAACCGGCTGTCTTTCAGTGCCTGAAGAAACTCCAGAAACAGAGGGCTAAATTCCTCCAATGGGACATCCTGCAGCTGGATGACATTCGTATTTCCCAAAGAAGAAAGCTTCAGTATCAAACCACATTCTTTTGCACACATACTTACAGTCTCATACTCCAGATCATCCAGAATGTCGTCATATTCCATACTTGAAACAGCCCACGACAGGTGAAAGCTCTCCGGCACACCATGCTCTCCATCCGTTTCTGCAAGAAAATATTCTGTGTCCTTATCCTCCACGGGCTGTAAAACATTTCCTCTGAACGCTGATGCATGGGATTCACTTACGGTGCATGATATCTGATATTTTTCTTCAATATACTCTTCTATCTTCTCAGGCGCACGAACCTCATTTATCCGGCTCTGCTTTGTATCCTCCCTGAAACCGAATGCAGTCGCGAGAATCGATATGCAGACAAATATAATCAGCCCGATCCTCTTGTCCCTTTGTTTGCGCCTGTCTTTTTCATCTAGCAGCTTTTGCCCGTTAAAGACCAGTTGTAATCTTTTTTGGACTGCAAGTTCATCCGATGCTTCTTTTTCCAGAACTTCTCTGATCTGCATTCTGGTTCTCTTTTGGAAATTCAGCGTCCCGATTCTGTCTGTCAGCCTGGATAAGAAATACGGATTATGGACCGCTTCTAAAAATACCGGTTCCTGAAGATAACTGCACCATGCTTTGTGGGACTGCAGTCCACTCATTTTAAGAAATGAATCCAGTTTATCCAGAGCAATCTCGACGAGAAAAGCATCGTATAAAG
This sequence comes from Faecalicatena orotica, assembly GCF_905197545.1. NCBI lineage: Bacteria > Bacillati > Bacillota > Clostridia > Lachnospirales > Lachnospiraceae > Faecalicatena > Faecalicatena orotica. The sequence goes on along the minus strand of NZ_CAJJZH010000002.1, from coordinate 363,765 downwards.
CACGGCGGATATTCTCTCGCTTTTCTTCCTTCGCATACTTTTCCGTCAATGTGCCAATTCTTTCAGCCTCCTGCCATATATGGCCGGAATCTTCTTCCTGAACATTATGGTTTGTCTCCGGCACTTCCTCTTTCACCGCGCCCCCGGTAAAATCAGCCATCACAAACTCATCTTGCACACTGCTTTCAGACTTCGCCATCTGTAATGCCGCCTCATATGCCTGGCGGATCTGCTGGAATTCCTCCAGGAAGTCTTCCGGATGGTATTTGGCCGCCTGCTTTGCGTAAGCTCTTTTTATCTTTCTGGTATCACTGGTTGGTTCGATCTCCAGCCGTGACCAGATTCCTGATCGTCCACTCATCTTAACTCGTCAAATGTCCTTTCCCCAGCCATGCATCCAGATCCGCATCCAGTTCGCCATCCGCTTCTTCCTGTTTTGCCTCCTCGTACCATCTGTCAGAAAATGACCGGAACTCTTCCTCCGTACGGAATATTGCCATACTGTCCTCTGCCGCATCCAGTGCCCGGGTAAAGTATTCCCTGCCCTTCTTAATCTTCAGATCATTCTGGGTTTCCAAAAGAAACTGGAAATATTGCATCTGGTCCAGCAGAAATTCCCGCAGTCTCGGACCTGCCTGCGCATACAATGACTCACATCTTGAGAGCAGATAGGCATTCTCCTCCCGTTCCCTCGGATGAATCTTTAATTTCTGCATTTCTTCCAAAGTCTCCTGAATCTGTGCCTGACTCATCCTGTTCTTCCTATCTATAATGACAAGGTGCCTCGTTTCATTTGTACTGAGGACTCTCGCATCCACCTCCAGAATTCCGTTGATATCATATGTAAAACGGACCTCTGCGGCTTCTTTCTCCGCAAGTGCAGGAGGCACCGGGACCTCGATTTCACCTAGCAGGATGTTATCTTCCGCAACAGGCGCCTCTCCCTGATAGATCGCGAATCTCAGGATTTTCTGGAAATCCGAAATTGTCACATACTGCCGTGACCTGCTGACAGGCAGTGCGCTGTTCCGCTCAATAATCGGGGACATCACCCCGTCCTTAATCTCCACTCCCAGAGTAAACGGACACACATCCGTCAGAAGCATGTCCCTGATCTCCGCTTTTCGTTCCTTAATTCCTGCATATGTACCGGTGCCCAGTGCAACAATGGTGTCCGGCGATCCTAAGAAAACAGCCTCCTTCTTTAAGAAATGCTGCAGATACAATCTTACCGCCGGCATGTTGCAGGAACCGCCTACAAGGATGATCCTGTTTATGTCTTCCCATTTCAGTTCTGCCCCGAGAACCGCCTGTTTTAAGGGTTCTATCAGCCTTTTGAAGATTCCCGCCGATGCCTGGATCATTTTCTCCGTATCAAAAAATAATGTACGTGTCTCACCGCCGTAATGAACAGTCATCTCCGCCTGTTCCGCATCTGACAGCGCGATCTTACAGGCTTCTGCACTCTTCAGGACTGCGGCCTGCTCTGAAAGAGAAAGTTTTTTTAACTCCATTCCCTGCTCTCTGCAGAAATACTCAGCCATAGCCCGGTCAAAATCACAGCCCCCCAGATGGTTATCCCCGCTGACAGAAACGACATTTATAATATTGTCAAAACAGTCTACCACAGATACGTCCAGAGTCCCCCCGCCAAAATCGAAGACAAGCTCAACCGTCTCTTCCTCTGGATACAAATGCTGACAGGCCAGCGCCGCGGCAGACGGTTCATTAATAATCCGCTTCACGACAAGACCTGCCAGTTCTCCTGCACGCTTTGTTGCATCCCTCTGGGCATTATTAAAATAAGCCGGCACACTTACTACCGCCTCCGTTACTGTTTCCTTAAGATAATTCTCCGCGTCTTCCCTTAACTTTCTGAGCACAAAAGAAGAAAGCTCTTCCGGGGTATAGCTCTTTTGCCCCAGCTTGTAAACCTTCTCCGTCCCCATAAACCGCTTGAATACACAGGCCGTGCACTCAGGATGTGAGATCAGCCGTTCCTTCGCAGTCTTCCCGACAAACACAGTCCCTGCTTCATCGACACTCACCACACTCGGTGTTAACACCTCCCCGAATGCATTTGGAATCAGTTCACTGCACCCATTCCTCCAGACAGCCGCCAGACTGTTCGTTGTCCCCAGATCAATTCCAATCACTGCCATGCGCCGCGCCCTCCTCTAATCAACTAACTATATCTTAGCAAATTTTCGGGGCTATTACTACGACTTTTTTTAATCTCCGGTTCCTGTGCCATTACGATTCGCAGGGCCGGTTCTCAGCCATCCAGCCTGATCTCACTGCTGCACACTTTCTCTAACAGCGGCTGGTTATGGCTGACCGCTATCAGGCCAATCTTTCTCTCTGTCACTTCCCTGAGCAGGAAATTCCAGATCTGGCTCTGGGTGATCAGGTCCAGCATCGTGCTGATCTCATCCGCCAGCAGGAATTTTGTCCTTCTCCCCAGCGCGCGCGCCAGACAGAACCGCTGTAGTTCCCCGCCGGAAAGCTCTGCCGGAAAGCGGTTCATCCAGTCCTTTTCTATGCCCAGTTCCACCAGGATTCTTTCCTCTACCTCATCGCCCTCCCGGATCACTTCCTTCATCCGAAGCCGCGGGTTGACCGCCAGCTCAGGCTGCTGCCAGACCATCTGTACCGGGCAGTATCCTTTATAGGAGGAAACAGGTCTGCCATCCAGCAGGATTTCTCCCTGATCGGGCGTTAAATACCCAGAAAGCAGTTTGCACAATGTCGTTTTTCCATACCCGCTGGGAGCGATCAGCCCGACTCTCTGCGAATCCTCCACAGTCATACTGAAATTATCCAGTATTTTTCTGCCATCTTTTTTATATTGATAAGATACATTTTTTAGCTCTAATTTCATCTTATACTCCTATGTCGCATATAAACATCTGACCCGGCCGCCACGTAAACTACGGTACGGGATATCGCTCCGGCACTCCTGTGTACACATACTGCACCTTGGTGAGAAGGGACATCCTTCCGGCATTTCCTTGACATACGGCTGTACGCCTTCTATAAACTGAAAGCCATGCTGCGGCAGCGCCCGCCAGAGTGCCTTTGTATACGGATGCCGCAGGGTCTCTTCCCTAATAAAATCTTTACTCGCGGCTTCTTCCACGGTACAGCCCGCATAAAATACGACCACCCGGTCCGCAGTTTCCAGTGCCAGCTCCAGATCGTGGGTAATCACCAGAACACCCGCCCCCAAATCAGCGAGTTCCCGGAAATGCCCCATCGCCCGTTTCGCCACTTTCAGATCCAGTCCCGGCGTCGGCTCATCTGCAATCACAAGCTTCGGCTCCTCGATCAATGCCGTCGAAATCAGGATTCTCCGGTTCATGCCTCCTGATAGTTCAAACGGGTAAAGGTCCTCCACTTCTTCTTTCAAATCATATCTGCGGAAAATGTTCTTCAATTTTTCAACCGTCTTCTGATCGTTTCTTCCTTTTCGGATCTGCTTTCCTATTTTAACAAGCGGGTCCAGATAGGACAGGCTCTGTGGTACCATCACAATCTCACTGCCGCGCAGTTTTTCAATGCGCTCCTGCGTCAGTTCACTGCCCCTGTAAGTCATCCTTCCGCCTCTGGCTGCGTTGTAAGGAAGAATGCCGAGTACCGCATGGGCCAGCAGACTTTTTCCCGAACCGCTCGAACCGACCACGGCCACCATCTCCCCTGCATTGACTTCCACATCCAGATCACGGATTACATCGAGCTGCGACTGGCGCATACCGTTTGTATACTGTAAAAAAGAGATGTTCAGGTGTTCAATTTTCAGGACCGGCTCCTCCATGAACCTTCCTCCTTCCGTTAGGTACAAGATTGCACCTTTCTTCTTTAATTTAAGTTACCGTGCACGCCCGGAGGGGGTGCACAGTAACTTATTTATGTACACTGCCCGGGTCTGTCAGTTTCCGCAGGTTTTCCCCTGCCACATAGAACAGTACAACGACAAGAACAAGCGCAGTCCCGGGAAATAAAGCAAGCCACCATTTCCCGGTTACAAGATATTTCATAGATTCTGATAAAATGATGCCGATTGCAGGCTGTTCTGAGGAGAGCCCGAATCCCAGAAAAGTGACGCTCGACTCATGCAGGATAGCATGTGGAAAAAGTAGCACCAGACCGGTCAGGAACTGGGGCATCAGGTGCGGGAGTATATGCTTTCCTGCAATATACCACCGGCTCTTTCCCAGTTTTCCTGCAATCTGGATGTAAGGACTTTCCTTTAACTGCATCACTTCCGCCCTGATCAGACGCGCAAGAGACGGCCAGTGGGTCAGTGCCACGCCCCATGCCACACCGCGGAAGCCTTTTCCCAGCGCCACGGAAATCAGGATCAAAAGTAAAATATGGGGAATCCCCATCAGCAGGTCAATGACAAAGGAGATTACGGCATCCACCGTTTTCCCCAGCGTTGCAGCCGCAATTCCCAGAGCCAGAGCGATAAAAGCGCTCACTGCCGCCGCTGCCATCCCCAGCAAAACGCTTAAGGAAATCCCCTTTAATGTCCGCACAAGCATATCTCTTCCGAGCCAGTCTGTCCCGAAAGGATATCTAAGGCACGGTTCCAGATTCTTTCTGGAAAAATCCGTCACTCTCGCCGCATCGCCGCAGAATGCCCCGCCAATGCAGACTGCCAGAAGGATGACCGCGCTGACTGTCAGGCCGAGCAGGACTCTCTGTCTCCCGTTTAGATGTCTCATCATGCTGCCCCTCCTTTTCTGATCCTCGGGTCAACGATGCCGTAAAGAATGTCCGCAATCATATTTCCGCCGAATACAAACAGTGCACTGATGATCGTGATCGCCATCAGAAGCGGCATATCACTGCCGAGTCCCGCAGATACCGCCGCCTGCCCCAGTCCCGGATAGGAGAATACCTGTTCCACCAGCACCGAGCCCCCGAAGATTTCACTGACCGCTGCAAAATGAAGCGTAATTGCGGGGAGCAGTGCATTGCGCAATCCATGATGCCAAAACAAAACCAGGCCCTTTTCCCCTCTCGCCCGTGCAAAGAGTACATATTCACTTTCCATGATCCCGATCATCTTTTCTCTTGTGTGCAGGGCAATGTTAGAAACTCCGGTGATACTGAGTGTCAGTGCGGGAAGGACTGCATGGTACACCCGGTCGAAAAATGTGACTCCCGCGGCTTCCACCCCGATCGGAACACTTAAACCGACTGGCAGGATTTTCAGCCAGACACCAAACACCATCAAAAGCAGCAGTGCCAGCCAGAATGTGGGGGTGCTGGATATGAGAAGGCAGTATCCCTTCACAAGCCTGTCAATCCATCTTCCACGGTTCATCCCCGATATGACTCCGAGGAAAAAGCCCAGAATCCCGGACAGAATCCAAGCAGTCACCATAAGAAACAGCGAATTTGCCAGTTTTACTGCAATCACATCTGCCACTGGCTGGCGGTACAGCAGGGAAGTTCCCATGTCTCCCCTGATGAAATCCGCTGCCCATGAAACATATTGTTTCACAGGTGATTCCCCTACACCCCAGTATTCTTCCAGCTTTTCTACCTGTTCCCGGCTCATGCTTCCCAGCGCCGCCTGTCCCACATTTGCCTGCAGAGGGTCAATGGGAGACGCTTTCATCAATATAAAAGTAAGCATGCTCGTCGTAAGAACCAGAAGGACCATACGAATGACCTTATTTCTGATTTGTATTCCCAGTCGTTTCTCCATTCTTTCCCCCTAATGAACCAGAAACAGGACGCGGCTTTTCTGCCTGCGTCCCTTCTGTTTTATCTTTGCACCTACGGATAATGCGCCTTATATAGTCCGCCCTTATTCCCATGACCACTGATCGACGTTATTCACGATAGACCAGCCGTGCCCGTGGGGATGTATTTTCTGGTCAGCCACCTTAAGGCCGTCCTTTACGAAATACAGGTGGTCGATATTGCACAGCCAGATCCACGGGATATCTCCGTCCTGTGTAATCCCCGTTGTCCCGTCCCACTGTGCCTTCTGCCAGAGCTCATAGGATTCCTCAAGTGACCCTGACGCAAGTGCCTCGTCCATATAACGGTCAACTGTCTCGTTTGCATAAGGGGAATACTCCGCCTGACCGATCCCTGTACCTGAGAGTGTGTGGTAAATATTGTAAAGCTCCATCGGCGTATGCGCGCCCCATCCCCATACAAGAGGTTCTGACTGCGCACGGTCATAGGCCGTGTCCCATCCCACACCTTCGGTCGTAACTTCGATCCCGATTTCCTTCAGCTGATTGGATACGTCTTCCGCCAGCGCCTGACGGACAGAGTCCCCGTTACTAAACATCAGTGTAAAGGCCGCCTTTATACCGTCCCTTTCCCGGATACCGTCATGCCCTTCCTTCCAGCCGGCTTCATCCAGAAGCCTTTTTGCTTTGTCAGAATCATATGTTACTTCGCTGTCACCATTGTACCACGGCATCTTGTCGCACACACTGTAAGCTTTCGTTCCGTATCCATTCAGAACATTTTCAATCATCTCATCGCGGTCAATTCCAATATTAATTGCCCGCCTTACATTTACATCCGCCGTAAATGCATTTCCATAAGCAATCCCGTCTTTCTCCTGTGGTTCTGCAACAGGAAGATTAAAACCTCTGTTATCCACAGTCTGCACGGCAAGCAGATGATAGCCGTCTACTGACTGGTCACTGTAGGAAGCAGCCGTGTGGGCCACATCCACCTGTCCCGCCATCGCTGCCGCAAGTGCCGCATCCTCCTCCATGAACAGGACTGTCACCTTTTTCATCTCGGGGGCCTCCCCATAATAATCCGGGTTTGCCTCAAAGATAACCTGCTGCCCTTTGTCCCACTGCTTCATAATGTAGCGTCCGGAACCAACCGGATTCTGTCCGTAATTCTCATCATAGGCGTGTTCCGGCACAATTCCCACGATCGCCATTGTATAGGGCCAGATGGAATACGGTTTTGTCATTTTAAATTCTACCGTAGTATCGTCCACAGCCACAGCCCGGTCCAGCATCGTGAAGTCGTTCACAGAACTCTTCTCCTTACAGTTATTATATGTAAAAGCAACATCCTCTGCCGTCAGCTTTTCTCCGTCAGTAAACTTCACATCATCCCGTATGGTGACAGTCCATGTCAGGCCGTCCTCGCTTACAGAATAATCCACTGCAAGATCTTTCTCTATCTTCAGGTCTTTCGTAGTCGTGGTCAGAGTGCTCTGGATCAAAGGCTCATGCACATGCTCCCCGGCTCCCCACCCATACGCAGGGTCAAAGCCGGATTCCGGCTCCGAAGTCGTCGGCATAGTCACAATGACAGAATCTTTATTATCTTTATCCGCAGCCTGTTTTTCTTCACTGCTTTTTCCGGAACACCCCGTCAAAAGTCCCGCCAGAAGGCCGGCGGCACACAATATACTGATCACTTTTCTTCCCATATATTCCCCCTGTTTCATTATTTTTTTCAGTATATCATTGTGATTTTTATGACACAACCCCCGGTGGGGGATAGAAGTGAGTTGGGTTTCGATGGTTTTGGCTGGCAAAGAGAGGCGGCTAACTTTCAGATCTAACTCTCGAATATTGGGTTTTTAGAAAATAAAATCTGTGCTATACTTAATTTAAATGTGAAAAGCCAAGGAATTTGGAGGAATGTGATGAAAGAAATGATAAACCCACTCTCTGATATCATCATGTATAATAAGCCAGATGGAAATGTTAATATTGAAATTCTTGTGCAGGATGAGACCTTATGGATGCCTCAAAGTCGTATTGCAGAATTGTTTGGTGTAGATAGAACTGTAATAACAAAGCATCTTCGCAATATATTTAAGGAAGGCGAATTAGATGAAAGCTCAGTATGTGCAAAAATTGCACATACTGCTTCTGATGGAAAAGTATATAAAACGAAATTTTATAATTTAGATGCTATTCTATCAGTAGGATATAGGGTAAACAGCCGTCAGGCAACGATGTTTCGCATCTTTGCAAGTCAGATCTTAAAAGAATACTTAATTAAAGGTTTTGCAATGAATGATGAGCGTTTGAAAAATCCTAATAATATTTTTGGCAAGGATTACTTTGATGAGCAATTAGAAAGAATCCGAGACATTCGTAGCAGTGAAAGACGATTCTATCAGAAGATTACAGATATTTACTCTCAGTGTAGTGCGGATTATGATGTAAATGCAGTAGAGACAAAGCAGTTTTTTGCCACTGTTCAGAATAAACTTCACTACGCAGCAACAAAGCATACTGCGGCAGAGATTGTATATGAAAGAGCAGATAGTTCAAAGCAAAATATGGGGTTAACATCCTGGAAAAATGCACCAGATGGAAATATACGAAAGAACGATGTGTCTATTGCAAAGAATTATCTTCAGGAGAATGAGATTAAGGAATTGAATGAAATTGTAACTATGTATCTAGATTACGCAGAACGTCAAGCTAGACGGGGAATTGTAATGTATATGAAGGACTGGGTAGAAAGACTAGATGCATTTTTACAGTTCAACGAAGCAGAACTTCTTCAGGATAAGGGCAAAGTAACACATGAGATTGCCAAAGCATTTGCAGAAAATGAATTTGATAAATTTAGAAAAATCAGAGATAAGGAATATGTGTCTGATTTTGATAAATTGCTTTTAGAAATACAGCAGAATGGAGAGTCATAGCATTGATACAAAGACATTTCGTCAAAAGATACTTGATCTCACTATTTGAGTTGTGTAGCAGGATTCTAATGATGAACCGGCATCTGTACTATTAGAGCGCATTAGAGATGAAAAGAAGCCTCCACACAGTGTCAGCTTCTTTCCCTCCGGCAGTCCTACTGTTTCAGCTAATCGCCGGATATCATCTATGCAACTACAATCTGATACGTTTTCGTAAATGTTCCCATTCCTTCTAACTTGTTAATTCCGGGTTTTTCGGATATGTCCCCCTCAAATCCACGGTTGTCGCATCTTCCGGCCCAAGGTTCCAGACATACGAAAGGAGCATCTTTGACAGACCAGATTCCAAAATTCGGGAATCCCTCACACTTCATGCCTACATAAGGCGTTCCGTCCTTTCTGCAGATCCATACTTCCTCTATCTGCCCGTCATCGAAGATCAGTGCATCATTCTCAAACAGTTTTTCAGACAACGGATATTTGGCATCCTGAAGCTCCATCTGGAATGTCTCGTCCACATTCGCCGTGCCTGAATTAGGATCGATCAGAATATACTGCAGGCTTTCCTTTCCCGGAAAATGCAGACAGTAACCGTCCTTCTTCCCCTCCTGTTCTGCAAAACGAAATGCCGGGTGTCCGCCAATGGTGAAATAGATCGTCTCATCGGAAGGATTTCTTACCTTCCATTTTACTTCGACTGTCTTTTCCGTCAGAGTATAGGAAATATAAAGTTCAAAGTCAAACGGGTACACTTCCATCGTCTCCTCATTCGAATGCAGGAGGAATTCGGCCCTGTCTTTCTTACAGACCGTACATGTGAAAGTATTATCTCTTGCAAACCCATGCTGAGAAGTCGGATACTGGGTTCCCTGGATACGCACAGTATTCTGGTAAGTCTTTCCTACATTCGGGAATAAGACAGGTGAATGCCGTTTCCAGTAAACGGGATTTCCCTCCCACAGCACGTCCGTCTCCTTTTGTTTGTCATAAATTCTTGTGAGTTCGGCGCCTTCCTCCGAAATCTCCACACAAAGATATTCATTTTCCAGTTTCATTTCCAGTTCCTCCATTCTCATTCGTGAGCGGTCTCGGAAACTCAATAATGCCCGAATTTCCGCTCTTTTTTCTTACTCTTCTTTTTCTGCTCCCTCCATGTGTGAGGAAACAATGGCATTCCATGCATGACTGCCAAATGGTTTCCATGAAACTCACTCCTTCCTGCATCCTGAATTCCAAGAAACCTGACAAGCCCAAGGGAAAGCAGACTACTCTTATTCTGTTTCCCAAGGCGTAGAAATGGCATTCCTATCCGTGTCATTCACGACCTCCACTTTAAAAATAGTTCCGGTTTCCGATTGGGGCGGAATATTCACCCATATTATGGCATACCGTTTTTCGCCTCCTTCATCCGGAAGTTCATAAGCATATGTCAGCCTTGGACATGTTTCTGAATTTGGTTCTCCAAATTGTTTCACAAATGCATTCCAATCATCGTTTTCCTCAAGAAATGTTAAGATTTCCTCCACTGTTATTGTACGATCCATCGGGGTATAGACATTGGGATAATATCCAATTCTTCTGGTTAGGTACTCCTTATCGCTATCTTTGATCACATGCAGGCCATTCCCTTCAGGCCATACAGTGTCTTCATTGCACTCTTCTTTTTCAGACAGAAAAACCAGATCCTTGATTCCAACATTATCCTGATCTTCATCATCCAAATACACAATTGTCATATAACAATAATAGTTCTTATCCCCAGATACCACAGGAAACCATTTATTTATTTCTTTTGTTTCTATACCATAGTCATTACTATAGGAACCAGAACACCCCTGTTCTATATCCAGACTGTCTATGGGTTCTTGATAAACATCAAACAGATATTCTATCATATCGTCCATATCCCTGTCTTTTTTCACTACATTCGGAGCAAAAAGTGCTTTGATAGCCTCTTTATCACGATTGTCTACCGCTTGAAAAAAGTCGCTGGCTGTCTGTTGGAATATTTCTTCCTCATTGCTGCTATCCGGAAATCTGCTGGATGATGTCCGAAAAACTATACCGCAGCCTCCGATTCCGATGCAAACGGAAAACAACAGCATAATGATAGCATTTTTTTGTATAACTCTTTTTTTCATACTCCTTATTTCCTCCATGCAACAGGTTCTCGCATCACACCAATGACTTGGAACCCTTGACATGGTCACTCTGCCTGACTACTCTACCATGATCTTAATAATCTCTTCGTTTGTCTCGCGCATTCCTTCCTTGCCGAGCCGGCCGACATTCTGGATTGTCTTCTCCACACCCTTTGTGATGATTCCGTCGCCTCCGTAGAACTGCTGCCCGCGGATATACATGTTATATCCAAGGATTCCCGCATCGACTGACGCTGCAATCTTAGCGGCACAGGATGCTTTTGCACCGTCGCAGACCATACCGGATACAATCGCAAGCGCATTCACGACTGTATGGGCGATCTCCTCATATCCTCCGCCGCACAGAAATGCAATCCCGGCGCCCGCTGCCGCTCCGGCGCTTACCGCACCGCAGTACGCGGACAAGCGTCCGATGCCCGTCTTCTGATGGATCGCCACCAGATTCGATAATGCCAGTGCACGGAACATTTTTTCTCTGTCTGCTTTTAATTCCTTTGCATATTCCAGAACCGGAAGGGAACAGGTCATCCCCTGATTGCCGCTTCCGGAATTAATGATAACCGGGAGCTCACAGCCGTTCATTCTCGCATCCGAACCGGCAGCCGCCATCGCTTTCGCACGGTTTCTAACGTCGTCCCCATACGCCTCCAGAATCACGTTTCCAATATTCGCCCCGTAATTCCCGCGCAGACCCTCCTCAGCAATTGCGGTATTGTAATCGATCTGGCGCTGGAGAACTTCCCTGATATCCTCCACATCCACGGTCTGGACGAAATCCCAGATTCCTTCCACGGTCAAAAGGCTGCGGTCCGTCAGCCCTTCCTCCGACTCCCCGCGCACCGGGATATCCAGCAGGATCTCACCGTCCTTATCAATATGTACAATATTCGTATGGTAATTCGCAATCCGTACCTGTGCATAGGACTCGCCTGCAGAAACCGTCACGATAATATCAAACGTAATACCGTGGTCAATATGCTCTACTTTAATCTCCTTCTCCGCCAGAAACTCCTGCATCTCTTCGATCTCTTCCCGGGAAACCTCTGAGATAACTTCCAGTTCCTTCTCCGGGCGCCCTGCAATGATGCCTGCAACCGCTGCCGCCGGAATCCCTTTTAAATGGTCCGTATTCGGCACGATGACACTCTTCACGTTCTTAATAATACTCCCGCTTGCCCCGATATGTACCCTCTCCGGCAGGCACCCCAGCACTTCTCTCGCCTTTGCGGCAGCATATGCAAGCGCGATCGGCTCCGTACACCCCATTGCAGGAACCAGTTCTTCTTTCAGAATCTGTACATACGCACTATACCTTTCATCTGATTTTTTCATTTGACTTCTCCTTCCAAAACATACCGGAATCTATCCGATTCACATATTACAAATGTACACTATTCTGAACGAAAGTGCAAGAAATGTGATGAACAAAAAAACTGCCGCAGCATGCATTTGACAGCACACTGCGGCAGACAATGATTTATTCTTTGCATGGACCGGTTGTCTTCCTTATGACCAGCGTCGGTTCCAGAATGACCCGCTCCGGTTTTGCGTCCTTTTCCTCCAGCTGCTTCAGCATCAGCCTTGCGGCGTGTTCGCTCATCTTATCCACATGCTGGCTGATCGTCGTCAGTTCAATCCCTTTCATGGCCGAAAACTCGATATCATCAAAACTTACTATAGAAAGGTCCTCCGGAATACTGAGCCCATTTTCCCTGCACCCGTCGATGAATCCGATCGCCGTCATATCGTTGACAACAACCATCGCGCTCGGACGTACCTTTAAGTCTTTCACGAAATTCCGGGCCAGCGTAATGCCGGTTTCCATCTTCAGGTCGCTTTCATAGACATATTCTTCATTGAAAGGAAGGCTGAAGTTACGCAGTGCCTGCCTGTATCCTTCGAAACGCTGTGAGGATGCAGAAGAGACTCCCGGCCCCCGGACAAATCCGATATGCTTATGTCCGAGTTCCAGAAGATGCATCACTGCCATATACCCTGCCTGGAAATTATCCGTCAGGACAGAGTCGCCTGTATATGAGGGCAGAATACGGTTGACAAGCACCATAGGGACATCCATCGAATGAAGCATGTCCTCCACGATCTCGGTCTGGGCCGTAATCAATATCAGCCCGGCAAAATTAAATTGTATTGTTAATTTCAGAAATTCGATTTCACGCTGGACGTCATATTCGCTGTTAAAAACCATGACCATATAGCCATGACTGTTCAATATCCTCTGAATGTTAAAAGCCAGATCCGCATAGAAAGGATTCCTTATATCTCCCAATATCAAAGCCACAATATTGACACGGCCCCTGCTAAGGCTTTGGGCGATTGTATTCGGTTTGTAACCAATCTCGTCCACCAGATCCAGAACTTTCTTCCGCAGCTCGTCCCCCACCCCACTGTTGCCGTTGATTGCGCGGGAAACAGTCGACTTTGACACACCCAGCATTTCCGCAACGTCTGAAATGCTATATTTTCCATTCTTCATAAAGTTGGTTTCCTTATATTTCCTCTGATATACAGATTTTATGCTAATATCCCCGCAAAATCAACCATTTTCTTACTTTATGGCTCCATTTTCCAACTTTATTGACGAAGTTTTGGCGCCCTGCTGTTAACCATCAGAATTGCAATCAGGATAATCCCCTGTATCAGAGACCTTAACCCTGCTGCCATGTTGAGCGCCTGAAGGATATTTGTAATCAGGATCAGCACCAGTGATCCAAGCGCGCCGCCGATAAATGTTCCCTTTCCTCCTGCCAGTTTTGTCCCGCCTATTACGACTGCTGCGACAGAGAGCATTGTGTAACTGCTCGCCATGTTCATCTGGGCAGTGCCCGCGTATCCGACGAGCATTAACCCCGCCAGCCCTGCGGTCGCCCCCGCAAAAACATAAGCCAGTATAATGACCAGACGGCTGTTGATCCCGCACAGATTTGCGGCATTCCGGTTATTCCCTGCGAGAAACAGACTTCTCCCGTATCTGCTCCTGCGCAGGAAAAGAACTTCCAACACAACCAGCAGGATAATAATTACAGTAGGCAGGATTCTCAGCGGGCCGACAAGCGTTTTGGAGATACTCTGGAGCTCCGGGCTGACCGTGACAGACGGCTGCCCCTTCGTAACTAAGATTGAGAATCCGTTTACAACGCTCGACATGATCAGCGTCATGACAAGGGGCACCACTTTTAATACCTGCACGCCAATACCATTTAAAAGTCCCACGACCGCCCCCATCAGGATCGTAGCCGGAACCATCAGTGCAAAGGAAAGTGCACCGCTTCCTACAGCCACCATCGGACCGAACAGTGCCGTCATCGACATAATTGCACCAATCGACATATCAAGCCCGCTGTCCCCTGAAATGATGACTGCTGCCTGCCCGATAGATGCCATTGTCAGGATAGAAGTCGTCATCAGGATACTTGAAATATTATTCATGGACAGAAAACCGGAACTCAGTACCTGACCGAGTATCATGAGCAGAATACTCCCGACAATCGCGGGAAGATATGGATTGTTCAGCTTTTTTATCTTTTCCATTACTTTGCACCTCCTTTAAATACGCCGGTTATCTTTGCTTTCAGTTCCTTATCCGCCGCAATAATAGAGAACACAACACCAATCAGAAGTATCAGCCCCTGGATAAAACTCTGGACAAAGGAGCTTAAGTTTGCGGAAACCACGATGGAAATCAGGATACTTAAGAACGCTGCCCCGAAAATGCCGCCCCAGATGTTGCCGGTCCCGCCGTTCAGTGAAACACCGCCGATAACAGCAGCCGCGATGGAATTCATGCTCATGCTCGCCCCGATGGACGGACTGCCTGCACAGGTATTTGCGCTGATGCAGATTCCTGCAATACCCGCGGCCAGCCCTGCAAACGTATGCACGAAAAACCTCAGCGCAACTACATTCACGCCGGACGCATACGCTTTCTTTACGTCTTTTCCAAGCGCAAACAGATGTAGTCCCGCCGGCAGTTTCATCACAAGGACCCAAATGAGTACCAGAATCAGGATCAGGACGATCGGTGTGGGGATAACCCCAAACAGATTACTGCTGTACCAGTCCGCGAAGCTGAAATCAATCGAGCCTCCGGGGTAGGGCAGTATCCACAGCGCAATCCCTGCAAAAGCCGTAGAAGTCGCAAAAGTCGTCAGCAGCGGGTTGACGCGCATGACCCCGATGATGAATCCGTTGATCATACCGCAGAGAACCGCACAGCCGAGGGCGATCAAAGCCGCGGCCACAACAGAGTAACCCTTTTCACACAAGGTCACAATAATTACATTTACAAGAGATACGATCGAACCAAGTGAAATATCCGTACCTGCTACAAGTATGGTCGCGGTAACTCCTATTGCCACGCAGATGGCCGCCGCATTAGTCGCAATAAATGACTGGAAAAAGGACAGGCTCAGCCCTCCCGTGATCGCGCCATTAATGGCAAGAAATACGATAAAAAGCAGCAGGGAGGGGAACCCACTCCATGTTACAACTTTCTTTACTTTATTCATTCTACTGCACCTGCCTCTCTCTTCTTTTCACCTTCCTGCGGCATCGTATTTACAGGCATAGATGCAGCGGATATATTTTCTCTGTTAATCGCATCCCCTTCCAGAACTGCGGATACTTTTCCTTCATACATAACAATGACTCTGGATGTTTCTGCCATAGACGTGATGCTGACCAGTTCATCGTCATCGCTGGATATCATGATTACGGCATTTCCTTCCTTTGCAAGTTCTGCAAATACCTCATGAAGGTCCCCCCTTGCCTTGACGTCAATCCCTTTTGTCGGGTCGTCAGCCAGCAAAAGCCGAGGTTTTGTACAGAGCCAGCGGCCTACCACCACTTTTTGCTGGTTGCCTCCGGAGAGTGAGGTGATCAGCTCACCCGGATTATCATAGCGGACATGAAAACTGTCCAGTATTTCTCTTGCATTACCGATCTTTTTGTGTTTAACCAGTTCCTGGACCGCCGCTATGTTTTCAGACAGATTCCGATCCTGGAATGTCCCGTCTCTTTCTCTGTTACCGGAAATGAAGGCAAAGCCCTGTGCTACGGCCTGCTTCGCATTATGCAGCTTGTGGGCCTTGCCGTCGATCTCCAGTTCAATTTCCCCTGAAACACCATACAGTGCCCTGATCAGTTCTGTCTGGCCATGTCCCTGCAGACCCGCGATACCGATGATTTCTCCCTTTCCAATCTCAAGGCTTTCTACCGTTCCATAGGACGGGATCGGAATATGCTTCGCCCGTATAAATACATCCCTCTTCGTCCCCTGATGATGCTTTCCTTCACCATGATAGGATTCGATCTTTCTTCCGACCATCAGAGAAAGGAGCTCGTCTTCAGTCTTTTCCTGCATCGGGTAAGTCCCCAGAGTCTCCCCGTTCCTCATGATCGTTACACTGTCACACATGGCATACAATTCCACCATTCGATGAGAAATAAACAGGACAATACACCCTGTTTTCTTAAGTTCCCGGATAATATCATCTACGATTTCCACATCTTCCCGGTACAGCGCGGATGTAATCTCATCGATAATCAGAATCTTTGGTTTCTGTACCAGAGCCTTTGCCAGTTCCACCATATACTGCTGGTTAGCCGCCAGCTCCTCCACTTTCTTCCCCAGCAGAGATTCCAGATGCATCCGTTTCAGGATTGTTACAGCCTCTTCTTTCAGTTTCTTTCTGTCTGTAAATTTCCCCTTCACCGGGACATCACAGATGCAGATATTTTCTTCTACAGTCAGATTTCCAAAAAGGCTCAGTTCCTGGCTTGTCATAATGACATGATGCTTTTTCGCATCTTTCGGGGACTTAAAGTCAATAGGTTTCCCCTGAAACAGGATTTCTCCGCTGTCACGTCCGATCAGGCCGCCTATCACCTTCGCCAGAGTCGATTTCCCGGACCCGTTTCCTCCCAATATCGCCCTGACCTCCCCCTCTTCTATCTCCATCTGTGCCTGTTTTATTGCCACTACTGCCCCATAATGTTTCGATATATCCCGAAAAGCAAGTCCCATCGAATTTCCTCCTTATGTTTAATGAACAAAAGACCGGCGGACTTTACCTCATTGTCCGCCAGTCCATTTATAAGCATTTCTATATTTACTTATTATTCAAAGAACTGGTCAACCTCTTCCTGGGTAAGCCATCCGTCCAGTGCTGCTGTATCGGCGGAATCCTTAAGCAGGTCCACTGCTTCTTCCAGAGTGATTGCCTTTGTTCCGTTCAGTCCTTCCATCCATACCGCATTCTGGTCTCCGTCTTTTGTAACAACATACGGCGGGTCAAGCATGATCGAATTGACCATGTTTTCGTCCATCGGATTTGCTACAAGAAGGTCTTCCTTCACAGTCTTTCCCTGAAGCAGGCGTACCGTAACGTCCAGTGCTGTTACGGCGCTGCCCGGTGCATAAGAAACGCCGATTGTTGTAAGGTCCGGCATAGTGCTCCATTTTGTAAAGAATGATTTTGTATAGTCACCTGTCATAATCTTAGGTTCTTTTCCTGCATTTTCGTATGCCTTGATGATACCTTCCCCCATAACATCCTGTGCCAGTACGGCGTCGATGTTGTCATAGCTTGATAAAAATGTCGTCATGACAGACTGTGCATCTGTCTCTGACCAGTTGCCGGGAGCGGAGCCGAGAATCTTGATATCCGGATAATCTGCAAGTACATCCTTGTTTGCCTGTACACGTAAAGTATCGGCAGCATTGCCTGAAACACCTGAGATTTCAACGATATCGCCCTTTCCGTTTAACTGCTCTGCCATCCAGACTGCCTGGATTTTCTGCCAGCTGTAGTTATTTCCGCAGACACAGATCGTTCCTTCATAAGCGGCCGGATCGTTTGCAATTACTACCAGAATGCCTTTCTTCTGTGCTTTTTCCACTGCTGATTTAATCGTTGTAGGAGAAACGGCATCGATCATAATCGCATCTACACCTGCATCGATCATTGCGTTGATCTGGTTTAACTGTTCCGTTGCATCACTGTTTGTATTAGAAACCATATAATCTGAGAGAACACCATCTGCCTTATACTCTTTGGCACGGTTCTCGAAGTCTTCTACCATCTGCGCACGCCACGTATTGCCCCAGTATCCGTTTGAAAATCCTACTACAAAGCCGCTGTCCTTGTCTGACTTTGCAGCTGGTTCTTCTGTCTTCTGCGCATCGTCTTTTGGTTCATCCGTTTTCTTTTCCGGGCTGCTGCATGCAGCGAGTCCGAATACCATTAATCCTGCAAGCAAAACTGCCAATACTTTCTTCTTCATAAAATGATCTCCTTCTCTTTTGTTTTAAAGTACCTGAATAAATGTTTCCGCCCCGTCCTTAACCGCCGGTTCATGGCCCGGCAGGATATAGTGTGATGACTGCCGGATTCTCTGGAAACTCTCATACGTCTCCGGTACCATAACAACAATATTGGGCTCCAGATTCCCATTTACATTCTCTGCAACGTTACAGATATCACCGGATACACACACAACGCCCGCTTCTGTATGAAACAGTACTGACTGGTGGCCCCTCGTGTGCCCCGGCGTTGTAATCACCCGAAGTCCCGGAAGTATCTCCGCATCTCCGTTTAAAAACTCCCACTGAAAATAGTTGACTGCATTTTTGTCGTAGCATAAGCTGTCATAAAACGGCACTTCTGGAACAAGAGGTGCGAATGCTGCCTCCCATTCCTTTTTCTGTATGTAAAATTTCGACTTGCGGAACTTTGCGTTGCTTCCGCAGTGGTCACAATGGAGGTGCGTGTTGATGACGATATCAACCTCCTCCGGTTCCCATCCCATAATCCGCCTTACAGCCGCGACTGTGTCCTGTTCCGGGGTCTGGATAACCCCCGGCTCCGCCTTGCGGTACTCTTCCAGATCGCGTATCCCTGTGTCAACCAATACTTTATGTTCTCCGTCAGTTGCACCTGCACACCAGATAGGAACTGTAATCTGCTCCCCTTTTCCCTTGTAGTGAGTCATCGCGGAACGGTCCAGTACGATACTCCCTGCCTGGATAGCCTTTACTATCCACTTTTTCATAATGCATCCTCCTTTTCTGTTAGATATCGTTTTCATTATTTTCCTGCAACACCACCATCCATTTTTAGAAACCGTTTTCTCTCGTGTTGGCTCTACTATATCATCAACTTTTTCTAAAATCAACCGATTCTCTTCATTTTTTTGTGTTTCAGTATTCGTTTTGTTAAATTAATTCATTTTAGGCTTTCATTTTTGTGCACTATTCACATATTTTTAATTTAGTTTCTTCGTTTTCCCTTGTATTTATCTGAATATTCAATTTTTGTAGGAGTTTTATTTTATTATTTTAAAAATATTCAGATTATTTTGTGCACTTGTTATATTTTAGCTACAAATTTTTGTATATTTTTACTCTATTGACTTTGAAAACATTCTGAAATAAGATTAGATTGTAACGCAACCGTTTTCTTTAAAAGGAGGTTCATTTATGTACCGTGGGACTGAACTCTGGAAAGATTTAATTTCCTTTCAGTTAACGCAACAGAAACTTAAAAGTGGCCGGGAGATCGAAACCTTCCCTGATATACCACACAATCTATACGAAGCTCTGTCAGATACCGCCGGGTTATATCCGGATAAGACAGCCATTATAGATCATTACGGGCGCACATGCAGTTATTCCTGCTTAAAAAAGTATGTGGACGGCTTTTCCTCTTATCTGGTCAGCGAATGCCATGTCGGTTATAAAGACCGGGTCGCCCTGATGCTGTACAACAGCCTTGAGTTCTGCGTCGCATTTCTTTCTTTGATCAGAATAGGGGCCGTGACTATCCCCCTGCCGACGAAATATAAAGAGCAGGAAGTGAATTCACTGGTATCAAAGTCCGATGTAAGCCATATCATCTGCGATGAGGATTTCTATAGCTGGTTTTCCCGCTGTGAAAACAACAGTATCTTCGTCCTGAAGTCCGGTAACCAGGAGGCTGGGTATGGTTTTTCGGAATTCACATCAAAAGAGGCTGTTCCCGAAATGCCGGCAGATACAAGGGAAGATACCGCCCTTTTGATGTTTACTTCCGGGACAACATCCAAGAGCAAAGGTGTGGTAATCAAAAATTATAACATCATGCATGCGGTTGTCTCCTATCAGAAAGTCTTACACATTACAGAAAAGGATATTTCCATCATCCCGATCCCGATTTACCACATCACAGGGCTGGTCGCTCTGCTAGGCCTCTTTGTATATGCCGGCGGAACACTGTACCTCCATAAGTATTTCAATGCCGGCAGGGTACTAACCTGCGTGAAAGAGCATAATGTCACTTTTCTGCATGCCTCACCGACAGTATTTTCCATGCTGCTTGCAGAATCCGGACATTTCCCGCATCTGCCGAGTTTAAAGACATTCGCCTGCGGAAGCAGTAATATGCCGAAAGAAAAACTGCGCCAGATCCATGAATGGCTTCCGCACAGTACGTTCCACACCGTTTACGGGCTGACAGAGACAACCTCCCCGGCATCCATTTTTCCCGGGGACGCCGGGGCTAGCTGCTTTATCGGTTCCTCAGGTCTTCCGATTCCCGGCACCTGCTTCCGAATCTTAAACGATGCCGGAGCAGAACTCCCGCCCGGCGCTGTGGGTGAGATCTGGATATCCGGAACCGTCGTTCTGGATTCCTACTATAAGACGGACACCCCTTCCCTGAAGGATGGCTGGCTCGGGACAGGAGACCTCGGATATTTCAACAAAGAAGGATACCTCTTCGTTGTCGACCGGAAAAAGGATATGATCAACCGCGGCGGGGAAAAGATCTGGAGTTTTGATGTGGAAAACGAAATCTACAAAATAGAAGGAGTCGAAGACACCGCAGTTGTCGGCATCCCGGATGAGATCTACGGCGAAGTTGCCGCAGCGGTCGTAAAATCACTGCCCGGTATGATTCTCACGGAGGAATCCATTCAAAAAGAGTTAGGCGGCAGAATTGCAAAGTATAAGATTCCGGCCAGAGTCCTTATTCTGGATGAAATCCCCGTCACCCCGAACGGGAAGGTAGACAAAAGAACTATTAAAACTTTATTTTTATCTAAATCAGGAGGTTAAAACTATGAGGAAACCTGTATTTGTAACCGGAGATGAAGCCGCTGCCATGATCCGGGACGGCAGTACCATCGCCACCATAGGCATGACGCTCGTCTCTGCATCCGAGACAATCCTAAAAGCCGTGGAAAAACGCTTTCTCGAAACAGGAAGCCCGAACCACCTTACACTCGTCCATTCCTGCGGGCAGAGCGACCGCGACCGTGGGATACAGCATTTTGCCCACGAAAAAATGCTGTACCGCATCATTGGCGGGCACTGGGGACTGCAGCCGAAGATGATGGAACTGATCGCCGACAATAAAATCCTCGCCTACTGCATCCCCCAGGGCCAGTTTGCACAGTTGTACCGCAGCATGGCGGGAGGAGAACCGGGCAAGATCACAAAGGTTGGTCTGGGAACCTTCATTGATCCGCGCATCGACGGTGGAAAAATGAACGAAATTACGAGGTCCGCCCCTGATATCACAGATGTCGTTACCATCGGTGGCGAAGAGTATATGCGTTACAAACCAATCCCACTTGACTATTGCATCATCCGGGGGACATATGTAGACGAAGCCGGCAATTTGACGACAGATGAAGAAGCTATGAATCTGGAAGTCTTCTCCGCTGTGATGGCGTGCAAGAAGTTCGGCGGCACGGTAATCGCGCAGGCCAAGTATAAAGTAAAATCGGGAACGCTCCACTGTAAACGAGTGACGGTCCCGGGTATTTTTATCGACGCCGTCGTCATGTGCCCAAACCCGGAGGAAGACCACCGGCAGACACACAGTTTTGCCTTTGACCCGGCATACTGCGGTGATATCAAAGTCCCGGCCGATAACTCCGATGCACTCCCGCTGACGGTCCGCAAAGTAATCGGGCGGAGGGCACTGATGGAGCTTCGCGAAAACGATATCCTCAATGTAGGGACCGGAATACCAAACGACGTGGTCGGTCCGATTATCGCGGAAGAACAGATTGATGATGACGTTACAATCACCGTAGAATCCGGTATCTACGGCGGAATCCCGATGGGAGGGATTGATTTCGGCATTGCCAAAAATAATTTTGCCCTCCTCAGACATGACGACCAGTTCGATTACTACAACGGGGCCGGCGTGGACGTGACTTACATGGGCGCCGGGGAAGTGGACAGTGACGGCAATGTAAATGCCACAAAACTTGGGCCGAACCCGACCGGGGCCGGCGGCTTCATCGACATCACAACGAATGCAAAGCATGTCGTCTTCTGTTCCTCATTCACCGGGAAAGGACTGGAGTGCTCTTTTAAGGGGGACAGGCTCCATATTGACAGGGAAGGCTCCCTCATCAAATTTGTAAACAAGATTCAGCAGATTTCATATAACGGAAATATTGCACGCGGCAAGCACCAGAAAATGCATTACATAACAGAAAGGGCTGTTTTTGAGCTACGCCCGGAAGGACTTGTCCTGACCGAGACAGCTCCCGGCATAGACCTGCAGACGCAGATTCTTGACCTCATGGAATTTAAACCAATTATAAGCCCTGACCTAAAGGAAATGAATCCTGCCATCTTCCGTGAAAACGGGCCTTTTGGACTCAGGGATTTCATTCATACCAATCAATCATAAAGGAGGATTTATCTATGCGCTTAAAAGACAAAGTTGCTATCGTAACAGGAGCAGGACGCGGTCTCGGAAAAGGGATTGCCGTAAAACTTGCGGAGGAAGGGGCAAAGGTCGTAGTTGCCGACATGGCACCTGCCGATGATGCCGTGTCTGAGATCCGCAGCACAGGAGGCACGGCCTGCGCATTCCCCGTAAACGTCGCAAAGCAGGAAGAAGTCAGGGCCCTGGTCCAGTTTGCTATCGATACTTATGGCACTTTGGATATCATGGTCAATAATGCGGGCATCAACCGTGACGGAATGCTCCATAAAATGCCCGCCGAAAACTGGGATACGGTTATCGCCGTCGACCTGACCGGAACCTTTTACGGAACTCAGGAGGCCGTGAAATACATGCGTGGCAAAGGTTCCGGAAGAATCATCAATATTTCCTCCGGCAGCTGGCTTGGCAACATCGGCCAGGCTAACTACGCGGCAGCAAAAGCCGGTGTTGTCGGCCTGACAAAGACTGCTGCAAGAGAAAATGCAAGAAAAGGAATTACCTGCAATGTTATCTGCCCCGGCTTTATCGAGACAGATATGACCGTAAAATTAAAGGAAGTCAACGATGGAGCCGCATGGGACAGCATGATGGGCAGGATCCCGATGGGTTATGCGGGAAAACCGTCCGATGTAGGAAATATGGTCGCTTTTCTGGCGTCTGATGATGCCGCATATATCACTTCTGAAGTCATCAATGTCGGCGGCGGTATGATCGTCTGACACTCATAGAAAGGAGATTTTGCCATGAATCAGTTTAAAGATGTTGTTATTGTCAGCGGGGTCCGTCTTCCTGTCGCAAGTTTCGGAGGGAGCCTGAAGGATTTGTCCGCTATCGATATGGGCGCAATGGTTGTAAAAGAGGCCGTAAACCGTGCAGGCATCCAGCCATCCGATGTCGACGAAGTAATTATCGGACAGGTCGGACAGATAGCCGAAAATGGCTTCGTTGCAAGGGCCATCAGCCTGAAAGCAGGCATGCCGAAAGAAACGACTGCCTATTCAGTCAACAGACAGTGTGGTTCCAGCCTGCAGGCTATCGCCGACGCTGTCATGGAAATCCAGACCGGGTTCGCCGATGTCGTTGTTGCAGGCGGGGCAGAGAGCATATCCCAGCTGCCGTACTATGTAAAAGACGCCCGCTGGGGAGCCCGCATGGGACACAAAACCTTCGAGGACGGGGTCATTGACATCCTCACATGGCCGATGGACGGTAACCACAACGGTGTTACCGCAGAAAACGTAGCCACAGAGTATCACGTTTCACGTGAAGAACAGGATGCTTTCTCACTCCAGAGCCACCAGCGGGCATGTACCGCCATAAAAGAGGGCAAATTCAAGGATGAAATCCTGCCCGTAGAACTGAAAGACCGGAAAGGGAATGTAACCGTGTTTGATACGGACGAGGGGCCAAGAGACGGTCAGACTATCGAGAAGCTGGCAAAGCTGCGGCCTTGCTTTGTAAAGGACGGGACCGTAACCGCCGGCAATTCTTCCAGCCTGAATGACGGTGCAGCCGCGGTTGTCGTTATGTCGAAGGAAAAAGCAGAGGAGCTGGGAGTCGTGCCGAAGTTGAAGATCGAGGGCTATACCGTTGCCGGATTCGATGCCGAACTGATGGGATATTCCCCGAAATTCTCAAGTGAGCAGCTGGCAGAGAAGCTTCACATCAGCCTGAAGGATATCGACATGTTTGAGATCAACGAAGCCTTCGCAAGTCAGGCATACGCCGTAAGCAGAGATCTGGGGCTTGATATGGAGAAAGTCAATATATACGGGGGCGGAATCTCTATCGGACATCCAATCGGGGCCACCGGAGCAGTCCTGACCGTAAAAGTGCTGTATGAATTAATGCGTACCGATAAAAAAGATGCCATGATCAGCATGTGCATCGGGGGCGGGCAGGGGATTTCCATGTATTTCACAAAATGCTGATGAATCCATTTTTCATAACTGATGGCTGCCTGCAAAAATAGATACCTGCGTGAAAGCGCTAAGAAAGCCGGCTTCTGGTTTTCCCAGAATACCGGCTTTCTTCCTTTACTTTTCGTCCGCCCTGAATTTTTCACCGTCAGGCCCGCTGTCTTTCTCAGGCAGCGTTCCTTTTCCGTACATACGCCTGAATCTTATCCAGCAGCTCTCCACAATCATCACTGTGGATGACAAGCTCGACATGGTCGGCTTTGCTGATTGCTATTACACCTAAAATGGATTTTGCATCTACTATATTTTTCCCGCTTTTAAGATCGACATCGTATTCACACTGATTCATAATATCCACAAACTCAGTAATATCTTCTGGCTGGCGAAAACAAATCTGAACTTTCTGCATGTCCTGTTTTCCTCCTTTACTTTGTGTATATGGTTATTTTATCCATAATACTGGGATTTATTCCCTAAAAGCAAGGACTTTATTTGTAAATTACTATGTCGCTATTTGCAGAATTATGTCGAATCATGCTGTAATAGCATAAAAAGGACCCGTTCACGTCTTTTCTTCCGTAACGGGCCCCTTGTCTTTGACTTAAATTTTCTTAACCTTTACTTCGCTGTCTCGGTGCTGCTGTCGCTCTGTTCCACCTGAACACAGTTGTCTGCCAGATATTTTCCAACCTTCTGCTGGCGGATTGCATTTTTCACAGTGTCTTCTCCGACCTGTTCTTTAAAATCCTCTACACTTTCATACTGTCCGTTTTC
This sequence comes from Faecalicatena orotica, assembly GCF_905197545.1. Classification (NCBI taxonomy): domain Bacteria; kingdom Bacillati; phylum Bacillota; class Clostridia; order Lachnospirales; family Lachnospiraceae; genus Faecalicatena; species Faecalicatena orotica. The sequence continues at coordinate 338,498 of NZ_CAJJZH010000002.1, read as the reverse complement.
CGCATATTCGGCAATCTGTTCCTCATATTCCTTGTCAGACGGCTCCAGGTTCTTCTTCTCGGCAATCAATTCACAGGCCAGTTTTCTCTTTAGTGCTGTCTCCGCAGCTTCTTTTGCCTGCTTGTCAAAATCTTCCTCGGTCATCTGCATGGCCTGCTCAACGAAGTCTTTAAATTCCATGCCATAGGCTGCTGCCATATTCGTATAATATTCTTTGATGGAATTGATCTGCTCATCGAGGGCCCCATCCGGGTATTTCTTCACTTCTACCTGGTCCGCAATCGCTTCCAGTGCATTGTTCTGCAGGGTGTTCTCCATGCTCTCTTTGTTATTATCTTCCAGCTGTTTTCTGATCTCTTTTTTATATTCTTCTACAGTCTTGGATGTTTCACTGTTTTTCTTTACCCAGTCATCTGTCAGTTCCGGAACGATTCCGTTTAAGGTAACCTTAAATACAGCTACTTTGTCAGCCATATCTGCATTCTGGTAATCTGCCGGGAACTTTACAGTGATATCAAACTCATCCCCTGATTTGTGTCCGACGATTTGTTCTTCAAATCCTTTATAGTCTCCATTCGCGCCGATAAAGCTGCCAGATCCGAGTTCGAGTACTGATCCCTTATCACTGCCGCCTTCAAACTCTGTTCCATCCACGCTTCCGACATAATCAATATTGACCCTGTCCCCGTTCTCAGCCGCCCTGTCCGTGATTCCGCCGTCTGCTGCGGATGTTCCCAGGTTCGTCTGGATCACGCTTTCAACATTCTCATCCGTCACCTCGGCAGTCTCTACTTTTGCAACCTCAAGACCGTCATACTGCTTCACCGTTATATATTCATTTGAGAGCTGCTTGCTGCATCCTGCGAGAGACGCTGCCATCAGAACGCTCAATGTCAGTGCCAAAATTCTTTTCTTCATTCTTTCACCTCATATTATCTTCACTTTATTCATGCAGTTTCCATTTCTGCATACTTTACCGTTGTACCATAAATACTAAACTCGTGAAATACCTCGCTAAGTATTTAGGTATATGTCTTACTAAGCGTGTAAGAACCATGCTAAGTGCGAGCATTATATCACATTTCACTCCTTATGGAAAGGGATTTCATAGACTTTTCACGTTTGGCCAAAATAAACGTCCAAAATAAACCATTTCTACAGTAGAGGAGACAGCAGTCTTGAGAACTGTTCCTTCACCCGGATGACAAGTCCTCTCTGGTCATATACCTTGCGTGTAACATGGGTACATTTTGTCATATCATTTTCAAAAGCCCTCTCAAGGCGCTGCACGGTTCTTTCGCTGTAAACCACCGCGTTCACTTCGAAATTCAGTCCAAAGCTGCGGATATCCATGTTTGCGGTTCCCACACATGCCACCATTCCGTCTACACTCAATGTCTTCGCATGTAAAAAACCGTTATTGTATACATAACACTTCGCCCCAGCCGCTACCATATCGCCGAGATAGGAATATGTTGCCCAGTAAACGAATGGATGGTCCGGCTTGCAAGGAACCATGATCCTCACGTCGATTCCTGAACGGCTTGCAATCTTCAGCGCATCCAGTATCGAATCATCCGGAATCAGGTACGGGGTCTGCAGATATACATGGTCCTTTGCACTATGAATCAGGCGCAGGTAATTATCGTGTATCGTCTTCGTCTGCGAGTCAGGGCCGCTTGAAATGATCTGGACCGGGTCATGCCCGTTTCTCACATAATCGGGAATCTCAAACAAATGGTCCTGCACAAACAGGTTCTCTTTTGCCGCATAATTCCAGTCCAGAACAAAACGCACGGCCAGAGATGTAACCGCCGCCCCCTCTATGCACAGGTGTGTGTCTCTCCAGTAACCAAACTTTTTATCCAGTCCCAGATATTCCCTTCCCACATTAAAGCCGCCCACAAAACCAACACGTCCGTCAATGACAACAATTTTCCTGTGGTTGCGGTAATTTACGCGAAGCTGCAGCTGCCCTAAAAGCGCAGGAAAGAACTCCGCAACCTGTACACCGCCTTTTTCAAGGCGTTCCCAGTCCTTATTATGCATGGTGCGGCATCCCATACTGTCGAACAGTACCCTGACCTCAACACCCTCTTTTGCTTTCTGGATCAGCACAGGTTCAATTTCCCTCCACAGCTCGTCGTTGCGGATAATGTAATACTGCATATGGATGTAGCGTTTTGCCTGCTTCATCTCGTCAATCAGCGCACGGAACTTTTCTTTGCCATCCGTATAGATGCGCACATCATTGTTATCCGTTAAAACGGCTTCTCCCGCCTCCAGATTATAAAGGATCAGGTCCTTAAATCTCGCCATCTCCGGATTCGCCAGCCTCAGCTTCTTCCGGTATATCGTCTCCTCCTGCCGCCTGACGGCATATTTTAACTCCCCTTCTATCTCCTTTGCCTTAAACATCCTGCTCTTGTGAAAATCCTGACCAATCACCAGATAGAGGAAGAATCCGAGAATCGGGATAAAGTAGAGCAGAAGGAGCCAGGTCCACACGGTCTGTGGATTCCGGCGCTGAAAGAAAATAATGATCAGAGAAAGAAAAATATTGATAATGAATAGATTGTCCATGACGAAATGATAAGATATAACCAATCCATTCCATAATGTTTCTGCCATAAAATTAAAACTCCTTCTTTATCTGTATGTAACTTATATGATTATACTATTTTCTCAGGCGAAAAGTAACCCCAAATTATCAGCTTAAGGGTTAAACTTGATTATATCTCCCAAAAAGGGTATCATATTATAAATTTGGACTACAAAAATTACAGGAGGCAGTCATTTATGCAGCAGTTTTTAGAAACCGAGATCAAGAGAAGAGAAGCCGCCCTGGCAGAATATAATAGAACGGCAAATATCATCGGCATTTTCAAGGTAATCTGGATCGTGATGTGCGGTATCACGGTTTATCAGGTATGGACAAATCATTTCCCCCTGAAACTGATTCTTTTGTTATGTGCTGAAATCATAGTTTTTATTTTATCCCACCTGTATCATATCAGGGAACTTGAGCGTGCCGGGCATGAAGCCGGGCTTATTCGCATTGCGAAAAAGAATATCAGCCGGATTACGGGCGGCTGGTGTTCCTTCGAGGATACGGGCAAAGAATTTATCGATTATAACCATGACTATTCATCCGATCTGGACATTGTCGGAAGAAATTCTCTTTTTCAATACCTGAATAGTACGAACACTTATTATGGGAGGCAGCGGCTCGCCAGTGACCTGCTTTCCCCCGGATTTTCAAACGAGGAAATCCGGGAACGGCAGGAGGCTGTTTCGGAGCTTGGCAGCGACTATGCATGGACCAGCCAGATCGAATACCTGTCTTCTAAAATCGGCATCGATGCATCCTTTCCGGAACTCATTTCCGAACTACAGGAACAGAAACATTTTATAGAAGGCAGGCCCGTAAAATGGCTGGTCTCTTTGTCACGCATACTGACCATTACAGCTGTTCTCCTCTCCCTGCTGACCAGAGACACTCTTATTTCGGCTGCCGCAGGTGTAATGATGATCTTTCAGCTGCTTATATGGTCTGTTGGTTTCTCGAAAATCAACCGGTATCTCGGAATTATGCTGAAGCTTCCATATAAGATTGCACGTTATGATGATATGATTCAGGAGATTGCCGGATACAATTTTCATTCCGAAAAACTTAAACAGATTCAGGCCGTTGTGTCCTCCGCGCAGGAGGCGATCCACAGTCTCTCCAGAATATCCGGCAATATCAGCCAGTGTCAGAACGGGATCGTCAGGACCATACTGAATATTCTTTTCCTATGGGATTATAAAAATGCTTTTGACCTTGACCGCTGGAAACAGGAACACGGTGCTTCCACCGAATCATGGTTTGCCGCGTTAGGGGAACTGGAAAGCCTGATCAGCTTTGCCAATCTGCCGCGCTGCTTAAGTACTTCCTGTATCCCCGTAATATCTGCACGCCCAAATATCATCGAAGCCCGCGGCATGGGGCACCCGCTGCTCAATAATACGCAGAGGGTGTGTAATGACCTGAATCTCGATAACCACATCTTCATTATCTCCGGTTCCAACATGTCCGGGAAAACTACTTTCATGAGGACAGCAGGCATTAACATGATTTTGGCAAATGCGGGAAGCTGCGTGTGTGCACAGCAGATGACCTTTACCCCCATGAACGTCATCACCTCCATGCGTATTGCCGATGAACTGACGGAAGGAATCTCAACTTTTTATGCAGAACTAAAACGCATAAAAAAGATTATCGATGCAGCAAAGGCGGGCACATGCCAGTTATTCCTGATCGACGAGATTTTCCGGGGGACGAATTCTGCAGACAGGCTCAGAGGCGCCGAGGAAGTCATCAAGACACTCTGTACTCTTGGAACCTCAGGCATGATTACCACGCATGATCTGGAGGTCTGCAAACTCTCGGCATCCTTCCGGCGTATCGTGAATTACAGTTTTAACGAACATTATACTGACGGGGAAATCTGCTTTGATTATAAAATCAAAAACGGAGTTTCTAAAACTACCAATGCGGAATATCTGTTAAAGAAAGTAGGGATTCTGTAAGCCCGAAAGATATCAAACTGCTTGCACTTCCCTACAAACAATGGTACAATATTATTTGCATAATTGCGGAAAAAGAGTATTTTTAGGAGGGTTCGTCGTGAGTTTAGGATTAAAGATAATGCTCATTGTACTGGTTGTTCTGATCATTGCATTAGTCGTACTATATTTCTTCGGCAAAAGAGCAGAGAAAAAACAGGCAGCACAGAAAGAACAGATGGAAGCAGCAGCACAGAATGTCAATATGCTCATCATTGATAAAGGTAAGATGAAGCTGAAAGAAGCCGGATTCCCAAGTGTAGTGATCGAGAATACCCCGAAGTATTTAAGACGTACCAAGGTACCGGTCGTAAAAGCAAAAGTCGGTCCAAAGATCATGACCCTGATGTGTGATGCTGAGGTATTCCCATTGATCCCGGTTAAGAAGGAAGTAAAAGCAACAGTCAGCGGAATCTACATAACTGCTGTCAGAGGACTCCGTGGTCCGCTTGAAGCTCCGCCGAAAAAGAAGGGATTCTTTGCACGATTCAAAAAAGACAAATAATAAGACAAAACAGGAAAACAATAGCCGCAGTAATCTGACAAAAGTCAGAAGCTGCGGCTGTTTTTATTCAACGGACCTCAAAGGGGTCAGACCCCTTTGAATATATCTCCATTTTTATACTGCAGTCTGCCAGTGGTTCATGATTGATATCCAGCTCATAGTCAACACTGACACCAATGTTATCGTCTGTGACATTGACTTCCATATTCCTGGTATTCACTCCCACAAGCATCTGCCCGTAAGGGGTTTGATAGTAAGTGAGATTCTTCTTATTTCTCTCGAATATCATATGGGCATTGGATATACCGGTTTTCATGATCTCAACACTATCAGTCCCACTTATCTTTATTTTGTTTTTGATTGTACCAGGCATACCCTCCATCACTTCTTCGTAGATGACGTAGTGCTTGCCGTTTCTTAAATAGTAGCTGGCAGGGGTTACGACTTCTATCGGTTCGTTTTCCGCATCTGTCATCCCTGAAATAGCATCCATGTGCATCCCTGATATGCTGACCAATACATCCTTTGTCATATGCTTCACCTAATATCCTGATCTGTTCATGAGTACAAATAGATCATCAATATTCCTCTATGTTCACTACATTTGTTTCTGATATATCAAACGGCATCACCGTGTTTGCAAAATTGCGGAACTTTTCTGCCGTATCGCTTACATAAAACTCGTACCGGCTGTACGGTTCCTTTGTGCCGTCGTTTACCATGTCCCGCTCTTCCAGAAGCTTCTTTAAATCCATCGCAGTTTCATAGGCAGGATTCACAATCTGGATCTTATCCCCCATATAGGCGCGGATCTTGGAGCGCAGAAGCGGGTAATGTGTACATCCTAAGATCATCGCATCGATATCTGTATTCTTCATGGATTCCAGATAGTGTTCAATGATTTCCTGCGTTACATGGTGCTCCTTGAACCCCTCTTCCACCAGAGGCACGAATAAGGGGCACGCTTTTTCTATTACGGTAACGTCAGGGTTCATCCCGTGGATGATCTTTGTATACATTCCGCTCTGGACCGTGGCGTCTGTGCCGACGACCCCTACCTTCTGGTTGTGGGTTGCCTCGACTGCCGCACGTGCTCCCGGAATGACAACGCCCATAATCGGCACGTCGAATTCGTCCCGGACGGCCTCCAGCGCAAGCGCACTGGCGGTATTGCAGGCGATAACGATGGCTTTCACCTGCTTTTTCTTCAGAAAACGGATGATCTGTTCTGAGAAACGGATGATCGTCTTCTGGGACTTACTGCCGTATGGAACGCGGGCAGTATCCCCGAAATACACGATATTCTCATTGGGCAGCTGCCTCGTCATCTCACGTACTACTGTAAGCCCGCCGACGCCTGAATCGAATACACCGATGGGCGCCGTCTTTTTACATTCCATACTCAATGCGCTCGTCTCCTAGATTGCTAATATTTTTGCGATATCATACTGATGTGCAGGAATCTGTTTCTTCATGGACAGAGCTTCCTCCATATCATAATCTACAAACTTACCGTTCTTGTATCCTACAACACGGTTTGTCTTTCCTGCACAGAGAAGCTCTACTGCCATTGCCCCCATTGTGGATGCATATACTCTGTCCTTGCAGGTCGGGCTTCCTCCGCGCTGCATGTGTCCCAGAATCGTTGCCCTTGTCTCAATTCCTGTTGCTTCCTCGATTCTCTTTGCCATGTTGATAGAGTCGCCGACACCCTCGGCATTGATGATGATATAGTTCTTCTTGCCGCGCTTCTTGTTCGCCATGATATCAGCAATCAGGGCATCCTCATCATAATCCTTTTCTTCCGGCATCAGGATTCTTTCCGCACCGTTTGCAATACCGCACCACAGTGCCAGATAACCTGCGTCACGTCCCATAACCTCGATGATACTGCATCTTTCATGAGATGTAGACGTATCACGTACTTTATCAATCGCTTCCATTGCAGTATTCACAGCCGTGTCAAACCCGATTGTATAGTCTGTACAGGCAATATCCAGGTCAATCGTTCCCGGAAGGCCGATTGTATTGACTCCCAGATGTGACAGCTTCTGGGCACCGGCGAAAGAACCGTCTCCACCGATTACGACAAGTCCGTCGATTCCATATTTCTTACAGATAGCAGCGGCTTTCTGCTGTCCCTCTTCTGTACGCATTGCCTGGCAGCGTGCTGTCTGAAGGATGGTACCTCCGCGCTGAATTGTATCAGATACATCACGGGCGGATAAATCTATAATTTCCTCTTTCAGAAGACCATGATATCCTCTTCTGATTCCACGAACCTTCAATCCCTTGGAAAGAGCCGTTCTCGTAACGGCACGGATAGCCGCATTCATTCCAGGGGCATCTCCACCACTGGTCAGAACTCCGATTGTGCGAATCTGATCTTCAATCTCGTCCAGGATAAGTTCCTTTTTTGCTTTTGTTTCTGCCATGTTCATATCCACCTTTCTTAAAAAATACCTACCTAATCATAAAGTTCACACTCAAGCACTCTGCTTTTGTCTGTCGTGGATCGATGTGCAATACAACTGCACATTACAGTTTGCTTAAATTTTAACACTTCGGGTATTATTCTAACCTATTTATATATGGTTTTCAATAGGTTTTTCTACCACTTTTACCCGCTTTTCACCGTAATGGTTCATTAATCTGCCTAATATCTGCGAATTGATACTGATATTCCGGTTCCTCGGAAGCCGTTTTACTGCCCGCTCTTCCTGACAGTACACTACCACCTCATCGTCGCCTTCAGAGTCAGCCAGATATCCATACATGATCTGCTCACCCTCCTGAAATTGCGCCTTATTCGGAAATTGTATCCAGAGTTCCCTCTTTGTCTGCTCAAACGGGATAATCTTCTCACAGATCAGCTTACTTGGTTTTTCATCCTCTTCGGAAACTCTTCCCTTCACAAATACCTTATTATCTACCTCCAGCAGAACACGGTTTTTCTCGAAATCTCTCGGAAATACTACAACTTCCACGGTACCGAGCAGGTCCTCGATCGTCAGGAAGGCCATCATCTGGTTCGTCCTCGTATGCTTCACAGTCTTATCCGTAATCATACCGCCGATGATCTCCCGCGTCCCGTCATGAACCTTCGTCTTTCCGGTCTCCTCATCGGGCTGAAAATCCGCCGTCGTCGCAGAGATAGACTTCCTCCACTTCTCCTCGTACTCTTCCAGCGGGTGTCCGCTGATATAGATTCCGAGTACTTCCTTCTCAAAGGCCAGGAGGTTTTCCTTAGAATACTCTCCCACATCTGGAAGCTTGATTTCAAACTCACTCTTCTGCTCGTCATCTACCAGGTCGAAAAGTGTCATCTGCCCTGTCATAGCATATTTCTTTTCCTGGTTGACATGGTCCACAATCTGAATATAAATACTCATAAACTGTTTTCTTGTGCCGCCCAGACTGTCCAGTGCCCCAGATTTAGTAAAGTTCTCAATAATACGCTTGTTCAGAACTTCTTTTACAGAAAGCCTGCTGATAAAATCTTCCAGATTCTTAAACGCTCCGAACTCATCCCTGTCTGCGACAATCGCTTCTATGACCGGCTTCCCGACACCCTTAATGGCTGCAAGGCCATAACGGATATTACCTTCGTCCACGGAAAAATTCGCCACACCACGGTTAATATCCGGCGGCAGGATCTTAATGTCCATCTGGCGGCAGGCATAGATATATTCTGCCACTTTCGGAGGGTTTTCAATCACGGATGTCATAAGTGCGGCCATAAATTCAACCGGATAGTAATATTTCAAAAACGCAGTCTGGTAGGCAACTACCGCATATGCCGCCGCATGGGACTTGTTAAATGCATACTTTGCAAAATCGATCATTTCATCGTAGATTTTGTTCGCCGTTTTTTCGTCAATACCGTTCGCGATACAGCCTGGAACACCATTTTCAGGATCTCCGTGCACAAATATCTGCCGCTCCTTCTGCATGACATCGCCCTTTTTCTTGGACATGGCACGTCGCAGCAGGTCACTCCGTCCCAGCGTATATCCCGCCAGATCACGCACGATCTGCATAACCTGTTCCTGATACACGATACAGCCGTAGGTTGGTGCCAGTATCGGCTCCAGCTGCGGGCAGTCATACGTGATCGAACCTGCGTCATTCTTCCCGCGGATATACTGCGGGATGAAATCCATCGGCCCCGGACGGTACAGTGAGATACCGGCTATGATATCCTCAAGGCTGTGGGGCTTCAGTTCCTTCATGAAGCTCTTCATCCCGGCACTTTCTATCTGGAAAATTCCCTCTGTCTTCCCCGTCCCGATGTAATCCAGCACATCCTTATCGTTATAATCGATCTTATCCATATCCAGATCCGGGCATTTGTCCTTCGCCATCAGTACGGCATTCTGGATTACCGTCAGCGTACGCAGCCCAAGGAAGTCCATCTTCAATAGTCCCAGTTCTTCCAGGGTCGTCATCGTAAACTGTGTCGTAATGGAACCGTCCTGCGCCCGGGACAGCGGCACATATTCATCGACCGATTTCTGGCTGATCACGACTCCGGCCGCGTGCATGGAGCTGTGCCTGGGCAGTCCCTCCAGACGTCTGGACATATCGATCAGGTACTTCACCTGTTCATCCGTCTCATAAGTCTTACGCAGCTCCGGGTTCATTTTCAGTGCTTTATCAATCGTGATGTTCAGTTCTGTCGGGATCATTTTCGCAATTGTGTCTACAAACGCATACGGCAGGTCCATGACACGCCCTACATCCCGGATGACGCCCCGGGCAGCCAGCGTACCGAATGTAACAATCTGTACCACCCGGTCCTTACCGTATTTGCGTACCACATAGTCTATGACTTCCTGTCGTCTTTCATAACAGAAATCCACGTCAATATCGGGCATGGATACACGTTCCGGGTTCAGGAATCGCTCAAACAGCAGCTGGTAGCGGATCGGGTCGATGTTCGTGATTTCCAGACAGTAGGAAACAATACTTCCGGCGGCTGACCCACGCCCCGGTCCTACCGCAATCCCGTTGTCCTTCGCATACTTAATGAAATCCCATACGATCAGGAAATAATCCACATATCCCATGTTCTTGATGACATCAAGCTCGTATTTCAGGCGTTCTTTCAGTTCATCCGACGGATTGCCGTAATGCTTGTCCAGACCTTCAAAACAGAGCTTGTTCAGGTATTCCCATGATGTCAGGCCGTCCGGCACATCATACTTCGGCAGCTTTGTCACGCCGAACTCAATATCCACCTCGCAGCGGTCCGCGATACGCTGCGTATTATCCAGCGCCTGAAGCGCATACGGGAATAAACGTGCCATCTCCTCAGGGGACTTCACATAGTACTGCCCGCCCTCGTAGCGCATCCGGTTCTCATCTTCCAGTTTTTTCCCAGTCTGGATGCAGAGCAGGATGTCGTGCGGCTTTTCATCCTCCGCATAGGTATAATGCACGTCATTCGTCGCCACCAGGTCGATGTCCAGCTCCTGGGACATCTTGAGAAGCTGCTGGTTGACCAGAGCCTGGTCCGGGATTCCGTGGTCCTGAAGCTCCAGAAAATAATTTCCTTTTCCGAAGATCTCCTGATACTCCAGCGCGGAATTCTTCGCCTCTTCATAAAGTCCCTTCGTGAGATACCTCTGCACCTCTCCTGCAAGGCAGGCACTCAAAGCAATGATCCCCTCACTGTACTCCTTAAGAAGCGCCTTGTCGACACGGGGTTTGTAATAGTACCCCTCCACAAAACCTTTTGAAACAATCTTCATCAGGTTGGCATACCCTGTATTATTCTCCGCGAGCAGGACCAGATGGTAGTAGCGGTCCTCGCCCCCGGTAATCTCCCTGTCAAACCGGGAGTTCGGCGCAACGTACACCTCACAGCCGAGTATTGGCTTGATCCCCTGGCTCTTTGCCTCACGGTAAAAATCAATTACACCGTACATAACACCGTGGTCGGTGATCGCGGCGCTGTTCATCCCCAGTTCTTTTACTCTCGCCACATATTCTTTTATCTTGTTTGAACCATCCAGAAGGCTATATTCTGTATGGACATGTAAATGCGCAAATTCCATTGTTCACCTCTGCTGCCGCCGTCTGCCGCGGCGGGAGTCTTACCGTGCACGCCCGAAAGGTGTGAACAGTAACTATCTATAATGATAAAAAGGGCGGTCCCCTCAGAGACTGCCCTTATATGCTTCTTTTACCTATGTGCAACCTGATCTTATTGTCCGCCGTTGATCATGAAACCAATCAGTTTGTCTGTATCTTCTTTTTCATATGCGATGATCTCCAGCTCCGGGATCTCGCCGTTAGAGAAGATGTTTGCCATAGAAACATACTGAGAAAGCTTTGACTTCAGGTTCAGTCTGTCTCCTTCACCTGTCACTAATTCTACTCTTCCTTTACAAGCGTCAACTACCTTGAAAAATGCCTCTATGTCTGTAATATTCTGTACTTTCATTTTACTCAGTCTCCTTTCAATCTACTACGTCTTACTCCCCTATTATATCTTATTTCAAGGGGATTGCAAGAATTTTTAACGAATTCGGATGGTTTTTTCCAGAATTTCAATCTTGCCGGCTTTCAGCAGGCGCCCTACCGCACGCTTGAATGCAGCCTTGCTCATGCCAAATTCTTCTTTGATCCGCTCCGGGTCCGCTTTGTCTGTAAACGGAAGTTCTCCGTCGTAGCTTTTCATCACGTTCATGATATACTGTGCGTCCTTGTCCATCTGCTCCGGGATCTTGCCGCGGATACTTAAGTCCAGCTTTCCGTCTTCCTTCACCGCACTCACGCGCGCCTCAACCACGCTTCCCACCTTCAGGCTGCCATACGCTTCCTTCTTTGGGATCAGCGCAGAGTACTGGCTGTCAACTGCTACGAATACGCCGAATTCATCGCTGGTATCGTAAATAATCCCACTTACTTTGTCATCCTTTTTATAAGGGGAATCTGTTGAAAGTATGTGATATACTTTCATCGTCGCGCAAAGGCGGCTGCTCTTGTCAATATAAAGAGAAACAAGGCACTTGTCCCCTTTCTGCACTTTCGCGGTCTGTTCCTTGAACGGCAGGAACAGATCCTTCTCCAGCCCCCAGTCAAGAAACGCCCCCAGTTTTCCTACATCCACAACATCCAGAACCGCCAGCTGTCCGAGCATAATCTTCGGCTCATGTGTTGTCGCAATCATCCTGTCGTCTGAATCCCTGTATAAAAAGACCTCTATCGGGTCACCTGCCTCAATGTCCTCCGGCACCTGTTTTTTCGGGAGCAGGACACGCTCTTCGTCACTCCCCAGATATACTCCGAAATCTACTTTTTTTACAACAGTTAATATCTGCTTTTCACCTAACTTCATTCATAAATCTCCTTTTTGTTACCGCTTAGTCCGATACTCTGTAAGTATAACGTGAATCCGGGGAATTAGCAATTATTTTCCACGGATTTATTGACTATTCCGGTCCTGAATATATAATGAAGTTATATCTGTTGCAATTTTTAAGCATTTTATTCGAAAGGTGGTATTCTTTATGAAAAAAAACATCGAAGTTCCCACAACCAGATACCACAGACTCCTGACTATTCTGTCCCGGATTATACTGATCGGAACATTTGTATATCTCATCATCAGATGGGGGCAGTTCCCGGACCGGATACCGGCACACTTCAACGGTGCCGGCGAAATCGACCGCTGGGGCGGCAAATATGAACTTCTATTCTGCCCTGTCGCGTCTGTCTTACTGTATCTTTTTATCGGTGCTTTAGAACAGCATCCCGAAGTATGGAATACCGGGGTAACGATCACATCCGAAAACAAGTACCGGATTTACGCCCTCCTGAAAAATATGATTGTCACATTAAGATTCGTTATAGTGCTTACTTTTTCATTCATTACGATAAACAGTTCCTTCGCCAGGCCGCTGCCCGTCTGGTTTACAGCCGTATCACTGCTTATGGTGTTTGGTCCGATGGCGTATTTTATGATCCAGATTATCCGCAGAAGGTAGCCCCTATTTTTCTTTTACCTGAAATCCGCGGTAGACTCTGCTGCCTGCAAAAACTGCAGTCGCACTGAGAATAAGGTAAAATAAAGGTGCGGACTGCCATACGCCGTAATATTTTCCGAATGCGGATATCATCATGTCCCCGAATGCATCCGGCAGTCTCATCATGTTTACGGGAACATATGCCCATATCTGGGCTAATATTTTATGCTGTGCAGGTATATTGAAGAATGACGTAAATATCAGTATCCCCACCATGACCGCCATCGGCACCGTGTTGTTCCTGCATTTCTCAGCAAGAAACATAACAAAGGCACTCTGCAGAACCGCCGCCGCAATCCATAATCCAAGCAGGACCAGCAGCATTTCCCCCATGTTTAAATCCCATGAAAGGAAGGGGTAAAACACCTGTACCTGTGTACGGATTCCTTCTGTCCCATAACACGCCGCTGCCGGTATTAGTATACAGAGAAACAAGGCTATTGTTGTTATGACTGAAAATGAAATCCCAGTAAATATCTTCGCCCCGAACAATACATTTTTCCCGTATTTTGTACACAGTGAAATCTGTGCCGTTTTCCTGTTGTGTTCTTCCGAAAAAATCAACGGTATACATATGGCAATGAACAGTGTCTGCATGATAGCGATGATATCCGCGAGATTGATGATATTCTTATAGCCCGCCGCATAATGATAGGTGAAAGGCGTTTTAAGGTTCTCATTTTTCTTCCTCAGCTCTTTGATTTCCCCCTCGGATAAATGTCCGGCCTCCCAGCGGTTCTCAAGTACCTGGTTTCTGATCCCGTAAATATCCTCTTTGAAATCAAAAATTCTGTCTTCCTGATAATTTATGGCTCCATTCGACCCGATTGATATGGCGAAAACCCTCATATCGTCCGGCACGTCACGGTCTGCCGACTGATCCCTTCTGTCTAGTTCCTTCATCATGCTGCCGTCAATCTTTTTCCCGTTAAAATCTTTCGCCGTGTTGCGGTCATTTTCCTGTATCTCAGCGTATGTGTATGTTGTTCCTCCGCTGGATACTGACATACTGAAGAAAGGGTATAATACAGCGTACACGGCACCTGCACACAGGATCCCCAGTGTAATCCAGACCATCTTTTTCTTCAGCAGTTTCTTATATTCATATCCTGTCAGTCCCCAAAAATGACTCATCTCCATCCTCCTCAAATTGTTCCAGATAAAAGTCTTCCAGTTTCTCCCCGATGGCGTCCTCTGTTCCGTTAAAGATTAACCGTCCTTCTTTCATGATCAGTATCCTGTCGGCGATTTCTTCCACGTCTGATACAATATGGGTCGAAAGCAGGACGATGTTTTCTTTTCCCAGATCCGCAATCAGATTGCGGAAACGTACCCGTTCCTTCGGGTCAAGGCCGGCGGTCGGCTCGTCTAAAACGAGCAGCTTCGGACGGTTCAGCAGTGCCTGGGCGATGCCGAGGCGCTGTTTCATGCCGCCGGAATATGTCTTGATTTTTTTCTTCTCCATTCCTTCCAGCCCCGTCAGCACCAGAAGTTCTCTGCACCTGTTCCGGGCTGACGGCCTGTTCAGCCCTTTTAAAAGGGACATATACATGAGGAAATCCAGTCCGGTAAAGTCGGGATAGTACCCGAAATCCTGCGGCAGATATCCCAGGGCCGACCTGTATTCCTCGCAGGATACGGGCATCCCCTGAAAGGATACCATCCCGTCTGTCGGTTTTAACACCCCGCATATCATACGCATCAGCGTCGTTTTTCCCGCCCCGTTTGCCCCCAGCAGGCCATATACGCCTGCCGACAGGGTCATGGACACCCGGTCCACGGCGATTTTATTTGAATATTGCTTTGTAAGCCTGTCGATTACTAATTCCATACATACTCCTCCGATTGTCTCATGAATTTGATGCATTCTCTTCCTGTCAGCAGCACTGCTGCCAGAAACAGAACCAGCATACCTGCCGTGCCCAGGTAATCATAAAGCACAAACCGTTCTATGACCCCGTTTATGACATTTGCCCCGCTAACAATGGCCGAGACTCCGAGACAGACATAAATACTTTCTTTTCCATGTATTTTCCTGACAATCCATAAATTTAAAAATGCAGTTACCAGATAAGGGAACATGATCGTGATCCCGTTCAAAATGATTCCTGTCCGGTTACCAGCCTCCACTGCCAGTATACACGCCAGCAGCACAATAAGGTTGCTGATCCCCATAATAAAGATCTTTGCAGTAACTACTGTTTTCAGGCAGTATCTTGCCGAAAGTTCCAGTTCGTCCATGCCGTACTGCATGGAACGGCCGCTTTCGGATACTGCCGCAAGTGCCAGAAACGGTACAAATGATGCCGCAGCCCAGACGGCTTTCCCATCTGCATACCGGATACTTAAAAGAGTCAGTACGAACACAGATGCCCCAAGCAGCCAGTTCCAGATACTGATGTAGGGAACCTGATATCCCAGAAATCCAAGAAACGAAATTCCTGACATTTCCGGGCTTCTCTGTGCCTTCTGCTCCAATTCCTGAAGGAAAGCATCCTTTCCCACAGGGTCCGGAGCCTGATACATTTGTTTCAGTTCTTCCCTGAATTTCCTGTCCATAATGATTCCTCCTTTCACAGCCGTTTAATAAAACTCTCCCATAATTGATTTTAATTTTTTCAGACAATTCTGCGTTTTCCTACGCACGGAAAAACGGGAAATATTCAGAATTTTGCTGATATCATTCACAGAAACTTCATTTACATAACGTAGGAATATGAGCTCCTGTTCCTCCTGCTCCAGTTTCCCAAGCGCACGCTGCAGGTCAATCCTAACCTCCGTGTTTTGACTCCCGCAGTCATATAATGCCGCATCTTCTGTAAGCTCTGCTGTTTTTCTCAAACGGCAGTAGTCGATGCACTTATTCCTTGCAATCGTATAAAGAAACGGCAGGCGCCTGCCTGTTTCCTTATAATTGCAGTCCTCCAGAAAGCGAAGAAACGTTTCCTGCGTTATGTCTTCTGCAGTCTGACGATGCCGAAGCTTCATATAACAATACCGGTAAACCTTGTCGTAATCCTCCTCCAGACCTGTATACACGCGGGAAATCCTCCTTTCTGCTAATTGTAGGAATTGTGCGGGAATTGCGTGGGGGCAGACCCTTTTGCAAAGGGGTCTGACCCCTACGGCAATTTCCAAACTATTCATACAATATGATTAACGTTTCATAACCGGCAAATGTGCGGGTTAATAAGCTAAAAAGCAGCAAAACCTTTCCGGGTTTTTTATCCCCTTCAGGTTATGCTGCTGGTTTTTTCTCACTATTTGAATTCTATCACTGCATAGAGCTTTCCGTCTGCGTCACAAAGTTCCACGACTATCCGGTCCGCTTCATATGCCGTTTTCGGGTAAATGACATCTCCAAGGACGGCTGACTTCTTATACTCAACACGAAGCTGGTGCAGTTTCATATCCTCCGGCAGTATCTCCAGCGCCATCTGGACGTACTGGCAGTTATTCACGTGTTCGTTTGTATCAATATGATATTTGCGGACTGGAAATGAGGGCAGGCTTTCGCTTGTCTCCGGCAGTTTAATCTTCCGTCCTTCATATTCCATATCAAGCGGCGGCTCCATTCCGTAAGGCACGATATCCTCTTCCCCCGGTTTTGCCGGACGTCCCTTCTCAGTATCCATAAACACCCAGACAGAGTTGGCATAGGCGATTCTGTTTCCGGCTTCATCCTTCATGATGAAATTCCGGTCACCATACAGGCCTTTGAATCCGGTGGCAAATGTTCCGACCGTGATCTGTTCCCCCATCTTCGGGAAACGCTCCACGATCACCTGCCAGTAGGAAAGGATCCATGCCTTTTTCCTCTCTTTCAATACGCCAAGCCCCAGACCAATGTCCTCTGACTGGAAGGTACTGCAGTCCTGAAAATAATTGATGAGTCCGGGAAGGGTCAGTGTCCCGCGGTGGTCTATTTCACTGTATCTTACTCTGCTGTCAAATGAATACATATCTTTCTCCTTCTTTCCTGTTCATCAGTCGTTACTGTTCACAGGCATGCCTGTAAACAGTAACCATCAGTCTTCGTTTTTCCCGGACACAAAAGTGTGCTCCATTGTAATTACGCAGCGATACCGGTAGTCCGTCTCCCTAAGCCTTGTAGCAAGTTTTTCATGGAGTTCTCTTTTCTGGCTGTCGCTGTAGGTAATCGGAACAACCATGTCAAAGATCAGATTGATCTGCTCCTGCCCTTCAACCAGCCTGAAATCATGGATGGTGCAGTTCGCGTCCAGTCCGTTCAGCGCTCCCTCCACCTGCCTGCGGATTTTCAGTACCTCTTCGTCCTGCGTCTCAATCGGGTCCATATGTACAACGAGGAATATCCCCAGCTGGTCGATTGCATCTCTTTCTATCCGGTCTATGATCTCATGTGATATCTCGATATTCACATTATTCGGAACTTCCGCATGGATGGACGCCATGCTACGGTTAGGTCCATAATTATGTACGATCAGGTCGTGCGTACCTTCAATCCCTTCATACTTTTCAACAAACCTCTTAATTTTTGTATAAAGGTCCGGGTCTACCGCCTCACCGATTAAAGGCTCCAGTGTATCCTTCGCGATACCGACGCCTGCCCACATCACGACAAGGGCGACTCCGACTCCGACAAATCCATCGATGTTGATTCCGGTCAGCGCAAAAAATACGACAGAAACAATTGTTGCCCCTGTTGTGATAACATCTCCCATAGAATCAGTAAAGACAGCCATCATCACTTTGGAATCTATTTTCTGCCCTAATTTCCTGTTGAAAACGCCCAGCCACAGTTTCACACCGATCGAAAGCAGCAGGATAATTACAGATACGAGTTGGAAATTCAGCATCTCCGGCGTCCGTATTTTTGACAATGAATCTTTTAAAAAGGTAAAACCAACTTCCAGCACAAGAAATGCCACTACAAGTGCTGCTATGTACTCCACCCTGCCATGCCCGAACGGGTGGTCCTCATCAGCCGGTTTTCCGGCCATTTTCACACCAATAAAACTGATTACCGAGGAGCCCGCGTCCGACAGGTTGTTGAATGCATCCGCCGTGACGGCAACACTGTGCAGGACAAGCCCGATGACAAATTTAACTACAAATAAAAAAACATTACAAAAGATGCCCACGATACTGGATAATACACCATAAGCTGTACGCACGGACACCTTTTCCACATTCTCATAATCTTTTACAAAACGTTTTACTAAAAACTCAGTCATTTTCCCCTCCGTATGGTTACCGGAGTCCTATTTTAAGCTCTCCAGAAAATACCATTTTATCTTAAAGTCCGATTGTGCCGTCACCTGTGAATACTCATCTTCTGTCAGCACGTTCTTCAATTCTTCTTTTCCTTCATCCGGTACGACCGCATTTGCCGCATCTAAAAAACAAAGGTTCGGATACAGGACACACCACCAGTTATGCCCTTTGGCAGCGCCGATTTCTATTCGCAGAGCCTCATAATTACCTGCCGGAAAAGTCACGTCCCCATATGTCTTATCTGGGAAATAGCAGGTCGTCACCGCCGCACTTACCGTGTAGTCCTTCCCTTCATTTTCAATTGTCAGAGCCGCAATGTGCTCCAGATCATCCGTATGCCTGCGCATCCATTCCTTCGTTTCATCCACATCAAGGCCTTCGGGCACCGCATCCTTCAAATACGCGAGCACCTGTTCCTTGACCTCCATCTTAAGCGCCTGATCCTCATCACTGTCGCTGTTCGCCAGAATGTGGAACCGCAGCACCTCCGAGGCAAGATGCTCCTGCGTCTCCGCCCGGGCCGTCAGCTGCATGCGCCATGTAATAAATCCCATAATCAATGTTGCCACTATAACCGCAAGGATTAAAATAATCCTGTTTGCGCGTCTGTCTATATAATAAGTTCTGTCCATATGTAACTCCCTCCGTCTAATTGATATCTGATTGATATAGGAAGTATTAACAGAACTCATACAATTATACATTGATATAAACATATTTTAGCGGAGAATTTCAAAGGGGTCTGACCCCTTTGCGCTCCGTTTTCAGAATATTCTCATTTTTTATTCGTTCTTGTTCCTCAGGATGTCGATTACTGCCTCTACCTGGTTCTCGATGTGCTGGCTTGTGATGTCGGCTGCACGGTCACTGTCCCCCTGCTCGATTGCACATATCATGTCCTGATGTTCTGCCAGAAGCTTTGAGTGGCACTCTTTTTGTTTCAGATATTCGACGCGGTAGCGGTACATCTGCTCACGCAGGTTATTCAGCAGCTGGATTAGTCTCTCATTGTCCGTTGCGAGATATATGATGTCATGAAATGCCACATCGGCCTCGGCAATCCGCGTAATGTCCTCACTGTCCAATACTCCCTCGAAATCTTTGGCCGCCTGCTTCAGGTTCTCGATTCCTTCTTTATCAATCCGGTCACAGGCGAGGCGGATCGCCAGTTCTTCCAACGCCCCCCTGACCTCCAGAACATCTCTTAAGTTCTTTTCCGTAATCTCCGCGACTTCAGCCCCTTTCCTCGGGATCATCAGGACGAGGCCTTCCAGCTCCAGCTTGCGGATTGCCTCACGGATTGGTGTCCGGCTCACCCCCAGCTTGTTGGCAAGCTGAATCTCCATCAGACGTTCTCCGGGCTTAAGTTCTCCCCGCAGGATAGCCTGTCTCAGCGTATTGAAAACAACATCCCGAAGCGGGAGGTATTCATTGATATTTACTTCGAATTTAGGCTCCATATTCGTTCCTCCTTGCACCATGTATGTTCGTCACATACACCTGCTTTGCCAGTGCTTTTTCTCTAATCTTATCCTGTGCTTTCCTTGCCTGCGCCTTGTTCTCAAACAACCCGAAAACGGTCGGTCCGCTCCCGCTCATCATCGCGTTCAGGGCACCCTGTGCCTTCATTTCGTTCTTGATCTCTTCGATGACCGGGTACATGGGGATCGTCACATCCTCCAGAACATTCCCCATCGCTGCCGCCACTTCATGCAGGCTGCCCTTCTCCAGACCGGAAATCAGGGCATCGATGTCCGGATGCTCCACAATCTCTTTTGCATCCAGCGCTTCATACACCACTTTTGTAGAAACACTGATCGCGGGCTTCGCAACAAGAACGGTGCATTTCGGCATCGCAGGCAGAACGGTTAGTTCCTCCCCAATTCCTTCCGCCAGTACGGTCCCGCGCATGATGCAGTACGGTACATCCGCCCCCAGCTTCACTCCTCTCTCCATCAGTTCCTTCTGGGACAGTCCAAGCCCGAACATCTTATTCATCCCAAACAGTACCGCTGCCGCATTGGAGCTTCCCCCGGCCATACCGGCTGCCACCGGGATATGCTTATCCAGAGTAATGACAACACCTTCGTTTATCTGAAATTCCTCAATCAACATTTTAGCTGCCTTGTATGCAATATTATTCTCATCCGTAGGAAGAAAATACAGGTTCGTACTCACTTCAACACCCGGGTTCTTCGTCCGCTCAATTTTCACATCATCATACAGGTAAATGGACTGCATCACCATACGCACATCATGGTAACCATTCTCCCTTCTCCCGAGAACATCCAGTCCCAGATTGATCTTCGCAAGTGCCTTTAATTCTATCCTCTTCCGGGTTCCTCTAAGCGCCTGCCCATCAGAAGGCTGTGCGGGCTGTACCGCACGGTCAGGTATCCGTTTCATCCTTCGTCCTCCTTTGTATCTTGTATACATTATACCTACAGTATACTCATATTTTCCCCAAAAATCAATTATTTATCTGCTTAGTTTACAGCCTGTTAGTTAATTTTTTTGTTTATTCATCACGATTCCTTCATAAGAACGCACTTTCTTCGTATGAAACAAAAATAAAGTCCGCAAGTCCAATGGTGAACTTACGCACTTTATTGTTTTTATCAATTCCCGGCATCCCCCGTCACAGCGGCTCAATTTTCCGGAAAGATTTCCCTGATTTTTTCTTCTATTATATCAGCCATCTGCCTGTGCCCCTTTTCCGTATAATGAATACCGTCTGTGTCGTTGATCTCGATCCGCCCATCCGGATTCAGGTAATGTATCTCGTACTTTCCCGCAATTTCTTCATAGTAGTGGGCCAGCATCCTGCTTTTCTCCTCCGCACCAGCCAGCATTTGGTCCAGATCCGGATTGTTTACACTGTGGATGGGGACCGGGGTGACAAGCAGAATCTCCGGTGCCTTAAAATCGATTCCTGCGTCAGATTTTATGATGGTCCGTATCAGATTTTCCATAGACACCGATACATCAAATGCCGATACCGAAAAACGTATCTTTAAATCATTCGTTCCCAGCATGACAATGACAAGGTCCAGCGGTTTGTGGCTGTCCAGACAGGGAAGCAGGTATTTCTTCCCGTTTTTATATTCTTCTACCGGGTCATCCCACACAGTCGTCCTGCCGCCCAAGCCTTCTTCTATGACGTAATAATCTTCGCCTAATTTCTTTTGCAGGACTCCCGTCCATCTTACGTCTCTTGGATATCGCGTCAGTAAATCTGATTTCAGTCCATATGTATTGGAATCTCCGAAACATAATATTGTTCTCATGCTACTCCTCTTTCTTTTACATATTCTAAAAATAAACCCTCGGCCAGCTTCCTTAATCGGCTTTCAGCTTTTTCACTTTTTCACGATTGGAAAATGTATCAAAGGCAACTGCAAGGATTAGTACCAGCCCTTTCACAACCTGCTGGTAGTACTCACCGATATTCATAATCGTCAGTCCTGTGCCAAGCACTCCGATGATTAAGGCTCCGAGGAATGCACCTGATATCTTCCCTTTTCCACCGTTTACGCTGACACCGCCGATTACAACAGCTGTCACGACCTCAATCTCCATGCCTGTACCAGAAGCCGGGGCGCCGGAGCTGATCCTCGCCATCAGGATGGTACCTGCGATTCCTGCAAGGAAACCGCTGATCGAATAGAGGGAAACGGTAATCTTATCGACAGATACACCCGCCAGCCGCGCGGCCTCTATATTTCCCCCTATCGCGTAAATATACCGTCCAAAATAGGAGCGGTTCAGGATAAAGCCTGCGAAGAGTACGATGACCAGCATAATGATGACCGGAACCGGGATTCCGCCCACGTAGCCCTGCCCCAGTGTTACGACAGATTCCGGTATTTTATAAATAGGAAGTCCGCTCGAAATGATATAAGCAAGCCCCCTCGCAACTGTCATCATACCGAGTGTAATGACGATTGCCGATACTTTCAGCCGCACGATCAGAAAACCCGTGACGGTCCCGAAAACCGCTCCGGCCAGAAGTGTAACAAGGATCGCCAGCACAGGGGCAATCCTTACTTCAACCAGAAGTTTTGCACAGATTACGCCCGTCAGCCCAAGAAGGGACCCTACCGTAAGGTCCATTCCGCCGGAAATAATTACAAAAGTCATTCCTACGGATAAAATACTGAGCACCGCGACCTGCCTGAGTATATTGAAAATGTTTTTCGCCGCTAAAAATGAATCTGTCATGATTGAGAAAAATGCAATCAGCACGACCAAAATAATCACTGTGCTGAACTGCTTTAATATATTTTTGTTCTTCATCTGATATCCTCCCGCATTATTTTCCTGAAGCCAGATCCAGAATTTTAGCCTGGGTCGCCTCTTCTTTTGAAAGTTCTCCCGTCACTTCGCCCTCATGCATAACCACGATCCTGTCTGACATGCCTAGCAGCTCCGGCATTTCCGATGAAATCATAATAATTGCCATCCCCTCCCGTGCAAGCTCGTTCATCAGGACATAGATTTCCTGTTTTGCTCCCACATCGATTCCCCTTGTCGGCTCATCGAAGATGATAATATCAGATTTTCCTGCCAGCGATTTTGCAAGCACGACCTTCTGCTGGTTCCCGCCTGACAGATTCTTTGTCAGCTGTTCCATAGAAGGAGTCTTGATTCTCAGACGCTCGATAAACTGGTTCGATAAGTCTTTATCCTTCTTTCGATTGACAATAGATCCTTTCGAGATACCCTTGATCGAAATAAAAGAGACATTTTCACGGATCGACATCTCCAGAAGTGCACCATGCTTCTTCCTGTCCTCCGGAATCAGGGCAATCCCCTCCTTAATACCGTCCTTCGGGCTCGAGATATCCGCCCTCTTTCCATCAATCCAGACCTCTCCCTGCGCTATAGGGTCTGCCCCGAAAATTGCCCTTGCCGTTTCCGTCCTTCCTGCCCCCACAAGCCCGGCCAGTCCGAGGATCTCCCCCTTCCTGACATAAAAAGAGATATCCTTAAGCAGCGCATGTGTATACAGGTGCTTCACCTCTAACGCGACCTCCCCGATCTCCCTGTCAGCTTTCGGGAATTGTTCCTCCAGAGTCCTGCCTACCATCATATTGATCAGTTCCGGACGGTTCGTCTCCTTTGTTAGCTTTGTACCGATATACTGGCCATCCCTCATAATCGTAATCCGGTCTGAAATGCGGAAGATTTCTTCCATCCTGTGGGAAATATAGATGACTGACACGCCTTTTTCCTTCAATTTATTCACAATGCCAAACATGGCCTCGATTTCTCTCGTCGTAAGCGGGGCAGAAGGTTCGTCCATAATCAGAACCTTCACATCCCCCGTAATCGTCTTTGCGATTTCTACCAGCTGCTGGTAGGCGACTGTCAGGCTTTTTACAGGGGCGGTTACATCAATCTCAATTCCAAACTCCTTCATGATCTCTTCCGCTTTCTGGTTCATAAGCCTCCTGTCTATAGTGAGTCCCTTCTTCAATTTCTGTCCCAGAAATATATTTTCCGCGATCGAAAGTTCGGGAACCAGATTAAATTCCTGATAAATCACCCCGATTCCCAGCTTTTGTGATAGTGCCGGTGTCATATTCCCATATTCCGTTCCTTCAAAATATATACTGCCGGCATTCGGCCTGACGGCACCGGATATCGTCTTGATCAGGGTTGACTTCCCGGCACCATTCTCGCCCATCAATGCATGGACTTCTCCGGGATAAAACTGGATACTAATATGGTCCAGCGCTTTTACGCCGGGATATTCCTTCGTAATGTTTTTAAGTTCCAGTACTGCCTGCATACCTTTCCTCCTCTAAAAAATGGTGCAAAAAGGGCATCGCCTTTTCACTGAGGCAATAATCTCCAGAAAAAACGATGCCGTTTTTGATTTCAAACAGAATATAATATCCTGTTTCACAATTTTATTTTACATAATCTTTGATATTGTCCGGTGTCACTGCAACCAGTTCCTGATTAAAGTCCTTCTCGACATCCTCACCTTTGATCACCTTCACACAGGTCTCCACAAGCTGTTTCCCTGTAGCTGTCGGATTCTGGTCGACGGTAAACTGGTAGATTGTCCCCTCAGAAATCTTGTTCAAAGCTTCTTCTGTCGCATCAACACCTGCGATAATGTATTTCTTCGGATCGGTCATGCCGTTTGCCTTGAATGCCTCATATGCCCCGAGAGCCGCGCCATCGCTGACTCCGCACACAATCCTTAAGTCCGGGTTCGCCTGCAGGAAGTTCTCCGTGGCAGTCATGCCTTCCGCCTGATCCGCTGCTGTCGCGTCAGCAACAAATTCTACATTCGGTGCGTTCTCGGCTACACCTTCCATGATTCCGACCTTCCTCTGGATTACGGATTCCAAAAGGTCATAATTCAAGGTCGCCGCTTCAATCTTCTCATCTGTCCCCCAGTTATCAGCAATCCACTTGCCGACAGCAAGTCCCTGTGTGTATCCCAACTGATACTCATCAGCCCCGATATAAGCATCATAACCGTCTACCTTGGAAGTATGGCAGACAACCGCGATTCCGGCTTCTTTTGCCTCTTTAATAACCGGCGCTACTGCTTCCGTATCAACCGCCGTCACAATAATGCCGTCAACACCAGCCGAGATAAAGTTCTCCAGCGCCGCTACCTGCGTCTCGGAAGAGTTGTCCGCATCATTGACGATCAGCTCCCCGCCAGTCTCATCCACTGCTGCCTGTGCAGAATCCACCATATCGATGAAAAACTGTCCAGACATCGTAAGAACGGAAATCCCGAGCTTGTACCCGTCATCCTTTGCATTGTCCTCCTTGCCCGAATCAGAAGCAGGACTGTCCTCCCCGCCTTTGCTGCTGCATCCAGCCGCCAGACTTACTGCCATGACGGTACATAAAATCACACTTAATATTCTTTTCTTCATTGTATTTCCTCCCTGTTCGCTTGGCTTTATATTCACCTTTTCCAGAAGGTATGCCGGCCAGGCCTCAGGAAAAGGGAAATATCAATTCGTCGTTTCTCTCACAATGAGTTCTCCATCAAATACAATATGGTCCTCCGTCTCTCTGCCCTCAATTTTGGCAATCACAATCTCAGCAGCCTTCTGGCCCATCCTTCGGATCGGCTGGCTGATCGTCGTCAGCGGAGGTTCAATCATCTCGCTTAAAGAAATATTATCAAACCCAATGATATTCATATCCTCGGGGATTCTGACCCCCTTCTTCTGAAGGTGCTGCACACATCCAATTGCAAGTGTATCAATCGCAGCCAGTATGGCATCCGGCCTTTCTTCGAGCCCTATAAAATACTCGGCGGCCTCATGCCCTAATTTGATATAGTCAGGCTCCTTCTTCTGGGTAATCCGGTAAACAAACTCCTCGCGGTACGGCAGCCCGCAGTCCTTCAGCCCCTGAAGATACCCTTCGTACCGTTCCTCAATCACACTGATATCGCTGGTATTCCTGATATATCCGATCTTGTGCCTGCCATGCTCGTACAGATAATGGACCGCCCTGCGGTTTCCCTTAAATCCATCTGTATAAACATAGGCTACATCATCATTCTCTGAAAAAATCTTATTCGTAAACACAACCGGGAGCTGCCTCGATAACTCTTTTAAGTAATTCAGCATGGCCTCGCTGTTAGAATATGTATTGTAAATAATCCCGTCTACCTTCCGCTTCAGCAGCTCCTTCGTATATTCAATCTCCGCGTTGGCATGGCGCTCCGTATTACAGACGAGTACCATATAACCATATTCCAGGGCAACATCCTCCACCCCGCGGAACATCTCGCTGTAAAATATATTCGTATATTCGGGAACCATCATCGCGATTGTCTTCGTCCGCCCTGTACGGATTCCCTGTGCAAAATAACTGGGGGAATACTTCAGCTCCTTAATCGCCTTCTCCACAGCTATCCTGGTCTCTTCTTTTACCCCGTCTTCTCCATTCAACACTCTGGATACGGTTGACTTTGATACTCCTGCCGCTTTTGCGACATCAAATATTGTACTCATATGCGAACTTCCTTTCATGTGCTTTGTATTTCATTATACAAGAATGTCCGCTTCATTACCATAAAAGTTGTTAGGGAACGTTCCCATAAAAGTGTAAAAAAATAAGTACTGGTGCTTTATTAATATAAAATATACTGATGTATATATGTTTATCATTTAGGGAACGTTCCCATTCCCTAAATCAAATATACTATCTGTTCCCTGATTTGTCAACAGTTTTTGCTCATTTCGTAATCTTTCACAAACTTTTCGTTTTCTTTTTATACATATTACCCAAAAGAATCTGGGAGAAATGGCCGGTCCAGTCCATGTTCGAGCTGCCCGTTATCCCGCCAGAATTTCTTCCACATGATATGGCTTACCCCGATTTTATTCATTGCCTCTAACATCTTCACTTTCCGCGGCGTCAGTTCATAAATCCCCGCCAGCAGGGCCGCTGCTTCCCGGTCAAACTGTCCCTCTCCGGCGAAGCCTGCCCCCAGCGCGTTCAGATGTTTGAAACGCTTTCTGTTCATAAATTCAGGAAGCATCGATGTCCCCGCCGCATCGCCATTGGTCACGGTGCCAAGGTTCTCATACCCTAAGCGTCCCGCAAACTGGTCTAAATAACGCACTAAAAATCTTGCCTGCGCCCCTTCTATAAAGCCTGCCTGCACGACAAACCCAATCTTCTGCCCTTCCCCGCACGGGCGCATCTGTTCGAACAGCTTCATCAAAATCCCGGGCATTGCATGGACATACAGCGGCATAAAAATGAGTAACGTATCATACTGCCGGAGCATTTCCGCAAGGGTTTCCGGGTCTTCTTTTACTGCATATCTGACCGGATATTCCTCACCCGCACCAGATAAAAACTGCCGGATAAAGATTTCCGTATTTCCATTCTTTCCCCGAGGGGAGCCATTTATAATCAGAGTACTCATGCTGTTCTCTCTTTCTTCTCATTTTCAGAGTGAATCAATACTTTTGGAATGTGGAAATGATAAAAGACACGGCCCAGATATTCTTCATATAGTATCCGTGCCTCACGGCTGCTGAAATCTCCTTTGTAATAAACCTCAATCTCCGGATAATGATCATACCGCGTCACATGCATGGATTCCCCTGTCTTGTAAGTCGTATAGGGCAGAAAATGGGGGATCATCCTGTCAAATAGTGTTTTCAGCTTCCCGCTTACGAAATCACAGGATACGCCAATATAAAAGATGACCTTATCGGCCTGCATAAACGCCCTGTAAAAATCATCCAGGTCATGGGATGCACACCGCCCCGGGGTTCTCTGCCAGCAGCTCCAGCAGCCGGTGCAGTCCCGGACTTCCCTCGACGACAAATCCAGTATAAAGGTTCCTTTTTCCGCAGCCGGGGTATCTTCCCTCTCACTGACGATTACTGTCCTCATACGCCCTCCTCCTTTGAAATATAATCCGCCATTGCCATCACAAGTACATCCAGAGCCTCCTGTTTTCCACGCTCGCTGAACATTTCATTAGAGGCAACGACACTTAAACAGTCCGTCAGCATTGCGACCGCTTCCATCTTGTCATTTCCTACTTTCAGCAGTTCGAGGCTCCTCTTAAAATAATCATCAGACTTCTTCGCCTCACGCTCCCTGTATTCGACAGGCAGTTTTCTCAGAAGGATCTCCATGTCGGCCGGGGATAAAAATAATATCAGGCTGTCCTGTGACAGCATCACTTCCCTGATCAGTGCTGCGCACCGTTCCCTATCACGCAGATCCTGCTGCATAATCTCTTCCATGCGCGCAAATAATGCTTTCTCATTCTGCTTAAGCACTTCATAGATGCATACTTCTTTTGATGGATAATACATATAAAATGCTCCCTTGCTGATTCCTACGGCTTCTGTAATATCATCCACGGTTACTTTGCGTACTCCTTTTTTCCGGATAAGCCCGATCGTGGCATCATACATTGCATCCTTAACCAGACCGCGCTCTTCCTCTGAAACAATCTTGGGCATATTGGCTTCTCCTTTTTACTGACCATTTTTATTATTTTTAGTCATTATAGTCAGTTTAAATCATTATTGTCTCTTTGTCAAGAGGATACATCAAACAGGTTTGTCCGCCTGGCCCGCTTCTCGTGGTAAAAAAAGCAGACAGGGCTGCCCCAGAATAAAGTTTCCTTTACAGATATAAACCGCGGACGCATCATCCGCGGCATATCCTTCCGTTCCCTTTTTTCTAAGACAGCCCTGCCCGGCAGTCTGTTTTTTTACAAAATGCTCATATTCTCTTTGAAGATCAGCAGTTTATCCCCCGGCTTGATCGAATCGCCCTCCAGTTCGTTGACTTCCTTAATGCCCTCTATCGTTGTCATATAATTCTTTGCCAGATTCCACAGCTCATCTCCGTCTTTCACGACATATCCTACAATGCCCGGACGTTTCTCCATTTCTTCCATAGATACCGGGGTCAGCTCCACATCGGTAATTACCTGCATTGGAACCGGTTTTCGCATGAAGATATCGAATGCGAGGACTGCCTTGACTTCTACCGCTTCACTGCCGGCCAGATTCACAGAAAGCTGCTCTACATGGTAAGAAATATTGTAGCGCACGTCTTCCGTCATTCCCGGACACTCTAAAAGGTAGGAGAAAGGCACCATTCCCTGCCAGCCGCCGAACGGCATGGCATCATCCGCTCTCAGGTACAGGAAATTAAGATGCAGGATTCCCTCTATCTGAATACCGGCATCCGTCTGCTCCATATGCTCAATCTGGACACTGCCCTCACTGTGGCATATCTGCAGGACGTCATCCTTAAGTTCTGGAAGGGACAGTCTTTCGGATACCTTGCATTTCGAATAATTCTGGACTAGCAGCTCCTCATAAACCGCTTCCCTTGTCTCAAATCCACAATTCTGTTCAAGGGAGTATAAATCCTCCAGAAGTTCAACCTCTTCCTCCACATAAATATTCATTCTTAGATTCAGCGTCCCTTCGATACCCAGCAAACGCATTTCTCCGTCCTCATCCATACGGATATCCACGAGCGTGTCTTCCAGACTGCTGTGTACATAGTAATACATGCCCTCTTCCACACCGCCGCACTCAATCCGGCCCTCATAAGGAACGGTCTGCTCCAGCCAGTCTGTCTTCCCGTCCTCGGATAAATACATACAAAATACGAGCATTTCGCCTTTCAGCTGCATTTCATCCTGACCGAGCCGTATCTCCAGTTTTCTGCTGCTGACGTCGGTCAGCAATAGCTGCCCTATACTTTCTTTCGTGCCGGGAAGGGTGATTTCTTCCTTGATCCGGTAAGTATCTTTTTTGGTCGTATGCAGCTCAAGAAGGTTTACACGTTTCATTTTCTTGTAAATGGGAACGGAACTGTCGATATCCACGGTCGTTTCCTCGTCCTCCAGCTTTTCCCTGCCGATTTCCATTTCTACCATCGCGCGGATGCTCAGCTTGCGGGAGTGCACGAGTGTGGAAGTAAATTCTACGCGGATATTCTGAATAAAATAGCTCTCCATCTCCCCACCGTCAGTGTACACCATTTCTTCAAAAGGAATCTTCCCGTCCAGAACCGCCGGCTGTGGATCGCCTGTCGCTGTCACATAAAGAATCTGAAAATATAATTTTCCGGAGATGCGTATGTAATTCTCTACCAGCTTAATGTCCTCTATTTTTACCGTCCCGCTGCCCTGGATAATCTGCTGGACGTCTTCCTTTGCGTCAGGAACATTGTAATCCTCGTCCAGATAGAACTGGTCAAATGTCCGTTTCCCTTCCTGTGTGTAATGTACCTGTTTTTTAATCAATTCCATATGCATCCTCCTCTAATCAAACACGATATTTTTGTCAATATATTCCAGTTTCACCACCACATAAGGGTATGTGACCACATCTTGTGTTTTCTCGCCCTTCTCAGGTCCCAGCAGATTCGTATGTATATAAACAGCATTTTCTGTTTCATAAAGCCCTGTCACTTCCACGCTGTACCCACTTTTCTTCTGCGGCCCGTACCCCTCCGCAATATACAGGTATCCCTGATCGGCATAGGTCAGCTTGAAAGGCATATCCCTGTTCTCCTGAATCGCCGCCTTTAACTCATCCGGCACCTTTTCCTTATCCATGACGGTAAAATCCAGATCCCGCAGTTTTTCCGTTTTCTGCGGACGCGAGATGCAGCCCGTCAGTGTCAGCGCTAACAAAAGAACCGACAGAAATAATATCCTGGAATACAGTTTCTTCATATCCATTCCCCGCGGTATATTCTCTCTATTATCTTATTATGCGGGGCAGATAAATATACCACCAAACATTACTGTGCACAGTAACCGTCAAACTCCTTTGCCCTTTGACATAGAAACAGGTTAAAATAGCTGTAAAACAGAAAAAAATGCCGCAAATATCCTTCTCATTACTTGTTATTTGCTGTATGCTTTAGTATAATTGAAAAGCAAATATCTAAGGAGGGGGATCCCTTCTGGTATATTTTATTTATTAAGAAAAGAGGATTTTCCTTATGTTCAGATTTATTTGTGTCGTAATTTTTCTGGTGACGTTTCTGATACTCTCGATCCCGGTTTTTCTGGTCGAATGGATCATCGGAAAGTTTTACCGCCAAAAAAGGGACTACAGCTCCCTGCGCATTGTGCAGTGGGCATTCAAAGTCATCCTGAAGTTTACAAGTGTTAAGACAACCGTGATCGGAGAAGAGCATGTACCGGACGAGCCGGTTCTTTTTATCGGGAACCACCGCAGCTTCTTCGATATCCTGCTTACATACTCCCGTTGCCGCCGGCTGACCGGCTATGTTGCAAAGAAGGAGATGGAGCATATCCCGCTGCTTTCCACGTGGATGCGTTATCTCTACTGCCTTTTCCTTGACAGAGAGAATCCGAAGGAAGGGCTCAAGACGATTTTACAGGCAATCGATTATGTTAAGAACGGGATTTCCATCTGTATTTTCCCGGAGGGGACCCGCAACAAAGGCGAGGAATTAAGTATGCTCCCGTTCAAAGACGGCGCATTTAAAATCGCTACTAAGACAAACTGTGCGATCATTCCTGTTTCTATGAATAACACGTGTGCCATATTCGAAAAACAATTTCCAAGAATTAAAAAGGTGCATGTTGTCATTGAATACGGAGAACCAATTTATCCGAACAATCTGGATAAAGAAGACAAGAAGCATATCGGAAGTTATGTACAGAATATCATTCAGGAAACGATACGCAAGAATGCAGACCTTGTATAGTTTCAGGGCATTATCTAAATGCGTCTTTTAAAGTGATAAAACGTAAATATCCCCACCGGAATTCATGTTTCGCAGCATTGAATTTCCGGTGGGGATATGCTTTTTCTAATTTCCCCGGTTATCTGACTTTCCGGCAGGATCAGTTCGCAGCATGGTCACTGCGCTTCTTTTCCAGTATTCTTGCATTATCTTCTACTCTCTTCTTCCCTAATGGATATAAAAATTTTAAAACAACTGCCAGAAGAATGAAGCCCGCGGCAGGTACCAGACAGGTAATGTTATAAATCCCATTCACAACACTCTCCTCATAAGCGGAAGCCTGTGTATAGCCTACAATTGCAAGCAGGCCGCCCGTCAGCCCGGAAGATGCCGCCTGCCCCAGCTTACGTGCAAAGGAATAGACTGCATAGATGGTTCCGTCTGAGCGCTCTCCCGTCCGCACCTCTGTATCATCAATGACATCGGTAATCATCGCCCAGCAGATCAGACTATAAACAGCAAGCCCACTATAAGCCAGTGCATACATCCCTACGAATACCCATGCATTGTGGGTGTGCAGGAAAAATGTAATTACGAGTGCACCTGCTCCAAATAAGGCACTCATGATTCCCAGCTCCTTTCTCCCGAACTTTTGGGACAGCTTTACGGTAAACGCTGCACAGACCAGTGTAACAGCCGTACTGACCAGCCCTGATGCAGACTGTGCCCTGATATTCCCAAAGTAGTTAGGGTAAATATAGGACGACATCGCACCCAGTGTCAGCTGGGCCAGCAAAAGACAGATGGAGGCCGCCACAATCCCTACTAAGGCTCTGTTTTTTACAAGGCTGCCAAGCAGTTCCCTCAAGTCAAATTTTTCTGTCTTCTGTGGCAGCTTAACCCGCTCGGTGGTCATATTGTAACAGAGGATATAGCAGATTACCGCACATATAGAGCAGGCCAGTGCTGCAATGCTCATTTTCGTTCCTGATAAAGCACTGTTTCCATTCGCATCGGTATAGTAAACGAACAGCGGCAGTGCAACGCCGATAACCGTATTCGCCAGTGTGGCACCGATGGTCCTCCAGTTAGACAATTGGGCCCTCTCAGCAGGCTCACTGGAAATAGCAGACGCCATAGAACCATATGGTATATTAATGCCCGTATAGCAGATACTTCCCCACAGCAGATATGTAAAAAACATCCAGAATATCTTGAATCCCATGCTCATGTCCTGAAACCAGCTGGCATACATGAGGAGAGATGCGACTGCCACCGGACCGCACATCCTGCGGATCCAGGGCAGGAATTTCCCCTTTGCCCCCACCTTGCTTCGGTCTGTAATTTGTCCCATGATTACATCCGTAAAGGCATCCACGAAACGGGCCGCCATCATCATCAGTCCCACCAAACCCGCAGAAACGCCCATGACGTCTGTATAAAATTTCAGCAGGAACATAGAAGACAGTATAAATGTAAAATCATTTCCAAAATCTCCAAACATGTATCCCAGCTTATCAGCAAATCCAAATTTTTTTATCGAAGTATTGTTAGCTCCCATAAAATCTTCCTCCTCTTATCTTTCATGCGTTCCTTTTAATTGTAAGGCCGGGCACTTTTCTGCCCGGCCTTACGCATGTCCCTTAACATGCCTACAGTTCAAACCAGCTTCCATATCCCATCTCAGTCAGATGTTCTTTACTGATACGCAGGCTCTCAAAGGGATCTCTTCCATATGTATTATCCTGTTCGATCAGAAAATATTCACTTCCTCCTGCAAGACCGGCTTCCATACATTCCTTAATTGGCAGTGTTCCCTCTCCCACTTCAGCAAATTCCACCATATTTGCAAATGCCTGCATAAAGGATGCAGAATCAAACACACCTTCCGGCAGCTTCATCTGTCCAATGCGGTAATCCTTCAGGTGCAGGAGACGGATCCGTCCTGCATATTTTTTTATGTATTCCACAGGGTCCTCCCCGCCTCTCTTAATCCAGTGTATGTCCAGCTCAAACCCCATCTGTTTTGTGGTATCTTTGATAATGTCCAGCAGATACCGGCCGCCATATCTTATAAATTCCATATGATGGTTGTGGTAGTAGAGGTCAATGCCCCTCTCTCTTAGTTTAATCGCCATTTCGTCCGCCCGTTTCACAAAATCCAGCGCCTCCTCTTCACTGCCCATGCAGCTTATCGGGAGCATGCCAATCCGGAGCATATCACAATTTAATATCTTGCAGTCCTCTACAATTTTTTCAAAATTCTCAGTCAGGTATTCTCCCGGCATCCCCGGGGTTATCGGTTCTAAAGCTGCTGTGCAGGCTGCTGCCTTAATTCCGAAATCATCACACGCCTTTTTCATTCCCGCTACATTCTCCGGCGTCATTGGAATCTGGCTGATTTCCACGCAGTGGAACCCCAGCTTTGCACATGCCTCTAAAGTACCATATGCGCCTAATTCATCTATTTTTTCTTTGATCGTGCTCATCTGAACACCAATTAATCCTTTTTTCATGATTTTACGTTCCTTTCTATCTCTACAAAGTAATAAACTGAGCGGTTCTTCCAGACTTCTGTATGGCATCTATCAGCCTCATGCTCATTACCGCATCCGATACGTGAAGGTAGTTCTGGCTCTCCCTTTCAAGCGCATCGTAAAACAGTGTTATAAGCCTGCCGTGGCTGGCCCCATAATAAAACTTTGTCCCCGGAACCTTATTGTCCTCTGCCAATTCCACTTTGCCGCCGTCCGGCATCAGACGGTACAAAATATTATCCATGATTACAAATTCCGCCCTTTCAAGCTGCACCGCTATCTGAACGCTCTCGTTTTTATAATTCGCGTTGGTAGCTGTAAACAATCCGGAAGCGCCACTCTCATAAATAAGGCGTGCCGTAACCGTGTCCTCCACCTCGATCCCGTAATCCAGAAGCTGCCCTGAGGATGCCTTTACCCCTTTTACAGGGCCGCCCAGATAATAGAGTAAATCCAGCGTATGGATGGACTGGTTAATCATACATCCGCCCCCGGCGGTTTTCCATTTTCCCCGCCACGGTTTTTCCTCATAATATTCTCTGGTTCTGCACCATAAGACGCTTCCCCTTGTTCCTGTCACATTCCCATACTCCCGGCTGTCAATGATTTTCTTTAGCATTTCGACAGACTCATTAAAACGGTTCTGCAGGCAGATTCCTATGTGCATCTTTGGGTGTTCCTTCTCAAAAGCTGCAAACTCTGCAGCCTCCTTTGCATTTATAGCTGCAGGCTTTTCACAGAATACGTGGGCCCCCATGCCGATACATGCCCGGGATACGGGTACATGCAGATAATGCGGCAGGCAGATATGGACGGAATCCGGCTTCTCTTGTCTGAGCATTTCTTCATAATCTGTATAAAATGGGATTGACTCCGGTGCATAAGCTTTCCGTTCTGCATCAATGTCACAGACAGCTGCCAGCATAATATTCGGATTTTCCTGAATCGCCCGGATATGAATGCCGGATATATCCCCCAGGCCGATTACAGCTGCTCTCTTCATTCTCTTTCCCCCTTTCGCTTAATTCTCCTGACGTACAGGAAACAAGCCTTCTTCAGCAATCCGCTTATTAAGTTCTTCGAGATATAAGTCCTCATCCACAGGATTGTCCACTTCCTTTCCCAGCCACGAAGAAAGCAGAGTTGCATTCGCTAAGTTCACACCATGAATCCCCTCCGAGCCCGGTGCCAGAAGAGGGGCCCCCGTCAGGATATGTAATGCGAAATCCTCCATAACCGTCATATGCTGTGCGCCCCAGCAGTCGGCGTTCTCAAAGGTTTCCACCGTGAACATTTCATTGGATTTCGCTGCATTCCCCTGTACAAGCTGCATCACGTCCAGCATACTCAGCGTGGCGTTCATCTCGGCTTCACTCTTTTTAAGGCGTATCACCGTGGCTGTCGCACTTCCCTCAACCACAATCTTCCCGCCGGACAAGTCAATCTCCAGACGGTCCGTACCAATCGGGTCATGGGTGCAGGTAATAAAGCTTCCCGTGGCCCCGTTCGGGTATTCGGTCACGATAGTCACATCATTCTCCACACCGATTTCTCTGTGACATCCATACAGGCACTTGGCGTATACCTTACTCGGCACGCCACAGATCCATTGCCATAAATCCAGCTGGTGGGGAGCCTGGTTCACAAGAACCCCTCCGCCTTCCCCGCCCCATGTGGCCCGCCAGTCACTCTGCCGGTAATAACTGTCCGGCCTCCACCATGAATTGATGATCCAGTTGGAACGGCGGATTTCACCCAGCTCTTTGGAATCCACTATTGCTTTTATTTTCTGGTATAATTGGTTCGTACGCTGGTTAAACATGATTCCAAACGCCACGTCAGGATGGGCTGTGGCACACTCATTCATCTCGCGGACTGCCTTTGCATAAACACCTGCCGGTTTTTCCACCAGTACATGGCAGCCGTGTTCTAAGCAGTAAATGGCAATTTCCGGATGCAGATAGTGGGGGACTGTAGTCACCACGGCGTCCACATCTCCTGAATTCACCATGTCCTTCCAGTCTTTATAGAAAGGAATTTCCGGATACTTCTCCCTGCAGATTGCTTCTTTCTCAGGGTCAATATCACACAGGGCACCCAGAGTACAGTGAGGCGGGCACTCTGGCGCCGGGATTCCCTGAACTCTTCCCTTACCTGTTAAAAAACCAGCATAGGCCCCTCCCTGGGCACCAATACCAATGAGTCCAAAACGAATCTTTTTTTCCATAACTTCCTTCTCCTTTTCATTTTTTATAAACTACACTTTTTGAATCTCGTTTCCCAGCCGGAAGATGCATTTACATCCCCTCCAGAATTTTACATAAAGCATGGTACTGCATGGCATATCCTTCTGCTCCGTCCTTCGCCTTGTTCTCGCGGATAACGCTCTTCGCATCCTCCTTTTCCAGAGATGACAGGGAATCAAACAGTACCAGATGGGGTTCCAGCGTTAAAAATCCCTCATACCCTTCTTCCCTGATGGCCCTTGTCAGAAGCTTTTGAATCTTTCCATCTCCCGTTCCACATACTACATTTTCCTTATTTCCAGATTGTGCATCTTTGATGTGGATATAAGAAATATAAGGTTTTAAAAGATTCCAGCATGCCTCGGTATCTTCTTTACACTGTACAAAATTAGCAAAGTCAAATGCACAGCGAAGGTGTGGGTCTCTAAATTCTTCCATTAGTAATCTGCACCGTTCTTTGGTATCACCGAAAATCCCTTTTTCATTCTCATGGAGGAGAACCAATCCATAATTTTGGGCGATTTCTAAAAACCGGGCCATTCTGGTAAAAACCGTCTCCCTATAGTCCTCTGGGTTCTTTCCATCTGGAATGTAAAAACTGAAGATCCGGATATATCTGCAGTTTAAAATCCCTGCAATCCTGCACAGGGTGTCCAGCTGCTTAAGCTGCTTTTGAAACCCATCTTCATCTTCCACACCGGCCTTGCCGATCGGGGACCCCAGTGAGGATACCTGAACTTTAAACCGGGCAAGTTCAGGCAGAAGCTGTTCTTTTACTTCCTCCTCCGTGTACGCTTCAATCCCCTTTCCATTTGCAGACCTGAGTGAAATGTAGTGCATCCCCAGTCCCGTTACGGTTTCCAGCTGGGTTGTAAAATCGGCACTGATTTCGTCTGCAAATCCGGAAATCATAAACTTCTCTTTCATTTCTTCCCTCCTTCAGATTTTATCGAGTAAACACACTCTAGCACGGATATTTAAAATCCAGCAGGACAAATATTAGTGATTCAGGTAATATGATTTGTTTTTATCTTATAAGCAAAAAAATAGAACCCCTTTTCAATTAAGGGGTCCTGCATTCTTCGGATAACTCTTTACCTGCCGGACATATTCGGTAGGCGTCATCCCAATTATTTTTTTAAATAGTTTTCGAAAGTAGTTTGCATCATAGATGCCGCTTTCCGAAGCTACATCCTGAATCTGCATATTAGTGGAATTAAGAAGTTTTACGGCCTGCCTGATTCTCTGCTGGTTTACATAATCGGAGTAGGTCACGCTCATCTCTTTCTTAAATAAAGTTGATAAATAACTGGAATTCACAGAATACTCTTCTGCCATCCGTTTTAAAGACAAATCGTCTGTCAGATTTAAATTGATATGGTTCACTACTTTTTGAATCACCGGAGAACAGCCGCGCAGGGAGTAGTTGCGCACCAGCATACAATATTTTCGGAGTATTTCTTCAATAAAGCGGTCATATTCCTGTCTCCTGCTGATTGTTTCAATCCGCTTAGACATCTCGACAGACAGGGCGTCTATATGAGCCGGATGGACACCTCCCGCCTCGGCCGCTTTCCGGCACACAGTATTGGCTATAACCAGCCTGTTTCTCAGATTGCGTACCGGGTCCTTGTACCTGTTGTCTACCTTGTATTTTCCCATCAGGTTAAAAGCTTTCACAGCCTCTTCGGTATTACCGGAGGATATCGCCTTCAGCATATCCGCCTCGACGGCATAGCGCTCCTCAATCATTCGAAAGGACAGTACATCTTTTGCCGTCTCAAACTGATATTCGCTTATGAGTCCCGTCAGGGTCACATATTCCTCCCGGATGTGCATTTTTTCCTGATACAGGACCCTCGTCATGGTTCTGCACATTTCTCTCCACTGGTCCATATTATTCAGAATCGGTACAGCGTTGTAGTATTCCTTCAATTCATTCACATAGCTTCTGGGGATTGCCTTTCTCTCCATCAGCTCATTCAGCTGTACCTGATCCAGATATCCGTCCCTGTAAGGCCCAAGAATCACAAAATCCCCGTATGGCTCCTCCTTTGGTATCGGAACTACACTATATTCCACGTCAAAATAATCATTTACATAACAAATCGTTCCCTCTTTGCCAAAATCTCTGATTAACTGGATAAAGTATTCCTTTTCCCCCGGCTGCAGCAGTGTCTGGCGGAGTCCCAGATCGAAATCCGGTATGTCATCTGTCCCGGATTTTACCAATGTCAGATTAATATTGCTGCACCAAACAATGTGTTTCCACATTTCCATAAAATCAACCGTCATAGACTTCCTTCACTACTTTCTTTTTTCAACATTATATACTATATCCGTGCCCTTTTCTACACACAGACACTTTTAAAGAAAGCAGTTCAATATCAAAAGTAGTTTTAGAGGAAGAATTATCAGCCCTTCTGTTTCTCTTTCTTCTCAACATAATCGAGTATCATGCGCACCGCACCTTCCACTCCGGTTTTTCCGACATTTACTACCATATCGTAATGTTTCGGGTCATCCCTTCTGGCACCTGTGAATTTCCGGTAATACTCATTACGCTGTTCATCCCTCTCTTTGAGTTCCTTCAGACTCTGACCCTCATAATACTCGGCGCCCTCCCGCTCACGGTACTCATCATCCGCATACAGGAAGAACGAATATGTATGAGGCTGCTTTGCCAGTACAAAGTTTGCACAGCGGCCGAGGAATACTCCCGGAGACTTACTTGCAAGTTCCAGAATCACTCTGCTCTGCTCCGTAAACATGCTCACATCTGTCATATCCTCCGCAACTCCCGCTGCCGGATATGTATATGGTGAGAAAGTAAGAGGTTCATTTTCATTGTATGAGTCCAGATATTTCTGCACATCTCCCATCTGTGCGTCTTCCAGCCCCAGCTTCTCTGCCAGCAGACAGATAATCTGCCTGTCATAAACCCTGCACTCAAGCTCTTTTGCAAGGCCTTCTGCGATCCTTCTTCCGCTTGCGCCATAGACACGTCCGATGGCAATATTGATTTTGTTTCCGTTTACTGACTGTGGGATATCCACTGTATCTCCGGATCCGGCTGCATCTTTGCCCTCTCTTGCAATCAGCTCACGCATCATGCGGTCATACTTTTTATCGAGTTTATAGCAAAGGGCAATCAGGAACATAATGATCCAGATTGCGATCGGTACATAAAGGTAAAATGTCCTGATTACGGAGACCGCCTCTGCCGTCTGCTCTGCCGCAGTGGCTTTCAGCCCGTCAAATGCCGCCATAGAAAGAACAGCACCCATGATTGCAGATGTGAAGCCTGAACCAGCTTTCTGTCCCATACTCATAGAAGAAAACATCAGCCCTTCGATCCGCAGCCCGGTTTTCCACTGTCCGTACTCGATCGCATCGCTAGGCAGTGAATACTGGACTCCATAGAACGGGGCGATTCCGATCCCCCTCATGATGCAGGTCGCAATACCAAGGGTCACGCTTGTACTATTAAGGAGAAACAGCAGCTGCCCCGCAATCCCGAGCAGGCACCCTGCACAAATCAGGTTCCTTTTCCCGAATTTCGGCAGTAACTTCGGCAGCAATGCAATACCTATAATGGTTGCAATTTTTTCAGATGCAGACAGAGGCATAACCAAATCCACATTGCCTAAAATATACTGGCAGTAATAGGTCAGGTCCGTTCCGATAATGATCTGGTACACCGTATAAAACAGCATCAGTCCCAGTGCAATCAGGAAATAAGGATTTGTCACCGTCGCCTTTAAGGCGGTCCAGAACGGAATATTTTCTTTGCTTTTCTGTGCAGTCTGCACGCGCTCCGTGCAGGTTGTGTATGTATTCAGAAGTACAAACACGGAAATTACCGCATATACACTCGTCACGATGATCCACGCCGCCTGTTCGTTGTGTATCATCCCGGCTACTTTGTTAATCAGCGGCAGGGTAAATGCCGTGATGACCATGCTGGCCGTGATGGACAGAACCATACGGACATTGCAAATAACATCTCTTTCCCTGCGGTCACGGCTCATCAGGGAACCTAGCGCATGGAACGGCTGGCTGATCGCCGTATAGACGACCGTATTCATAATATTATAAGTGACGAAAGCGTATATGATTTTCCCTGTGGGCCCCAGCCCCGGCATCGTAAATAGTACTACGGCAGCCAGTGCATACGGGACGGCCAGACGCAGGATCCAGATTCTGGATTTTCCGTATTTCGAATGCGTGCGGTCTATAATGGTCCCCATCAGGACGTCTGAGAAACCGTCAAACACACGGGATACAAGCATGATCATTCCGACTGCCCCTGCTGAGATTCCCACCACATTTGTATAGAAATAAATGAGAAGGGTGGTTGTCATTGTATACATCAGTGTCAGCGCCGGATCGCCGAAACAATACGCGAGCTTCTCCGATACCGGCACTTTTACAAATTCGTTCATGTCCTTCCCATGCTGCTTAAAATTCAATAATTCGGCTGGTGATTTCATAATACAGATTCCTCCCGGTTCTTATCTGCGTAAGAGCCTATCTCAAGAGTTCTTTCTCTATCCTCTCTCTTGCACGCGGTGCTTCTACATCCATGCGTTCCGGGTATCCGAATATGGATACACAGGATATTGCGTCTCCGCCAACCTTAAATGTCTTATTTGCAAAATCCATTTTACGCAAAGTTTCAAAAATTCCTTCAAAATCCACATCGCCCTCTCCCATCGGGTTATGCTGGTGGATGGAAACATCTTCTTTCCCCCTCTGGTTCAGCCACGGTGGATTCAGGATATACCGGCAGTCCTTCGTCTGGTTGAAGGTATCTGCGAAAAGTACATGACTCAGATCGTCTCCCGCATATTCCAGCATGGAACGGACGTCCCCTTTTCCCTGGTCATAGAAGAAACCGTGGGGTGCAGAGTACACATATTTCAGGTTGTCAGAGCGGTAACTCTTCACAAGGTCGCAGGTTTCATTATTCAGCTCGCAAAAATCCCACGGATGTGACTGGATCTCTACACGTATTCCTTCCTTCTCAAAAAGCGGAAGCAGCTCATCCATTGAGCGGAACCACATACCATTGCAGATCTCCTGCTGGTTCGGGTCGCCGGAAAGCTCCGTGTTGATTACCTGTACGCCCATATCCACGGCGATCTCCACGATACGCTTCCAGTTCTCCACCGCAATCCTGCGCTGCTCCTCCGTCGGCCCCGACCACCGGTATACCACAATGAAAGAGGAAATCTCCACGCCCGTTTCCCTCAGGGCCCTGCGGTACTCTGCCTCACACTCTCTGGAGAAAAGCGGGTGCTTGTAAAACGGATTGATCCTCGGATGCGGTGACTGTTCGATATATTTATATCCCCAGTCCGCAACCTGATGTACCATATCGCTGATCCCCATCTGTTTTGCGAGGACATCAACGTCAAATGCAATCTTCATAATCAGACTCTCCTCTCATTTTCTTACAAACCAGTTTTTTCTGCAATATATTTTCTCGCCTTTAGTGCATATTCGAATGGATTCGCTTTCGCCGGGTCCTGTTCTGCCTCTACGACCACCCAGCCTTGGTAATCTGCTTCCTCCAGAATCTGGAAAATCGGTACAAAATCCACATCCCCGTCTCCCGGTACGGTAAATGTCCCCGCACGCACGCCTTTTAAGAAACTCCATTTCCCGTCCCTCGACTGCTTTACAACTTCTTTTCTTAAGTCTTTCAGATGGACGTGGCGGACCCTGTCCACATATTTCTTCAGAATCTTTTCCGGATCAATGCCGGCAAATGACAGGTGGCCGCTGTCAAACAGCAGGAAGACCAGTTCCGGATTCACAGATTTCATAAAACGGTCAATCTCCTCTTCCGTCTGCACAACCGTACCCATGTGGTGGTGGAAAGTGAGCACCATGTCCTGGTCTTTCGCAATCCTGCCGAGCTTGTTCAGGCCTGTCACCAGCTTCTCCCACTCTTCGTCATTCATCACATACTTGCCTTCCTGAATGGGATGGTCCAGCATTCCCTGTATGCTGTAGCTCTGCTCGGAAACACCGATGCATTTCGCCCCCACCTGCGTTAGGAACTGGCACTGTTTGATAAAGGCAGCTTCTGTCTCCTCATACGGCCTGCTGATCAGAAACGAGGAAAACCATTGGTTGCAGATTGTCATGCCCCTCAGGTCAAGGGCTTTCTTCAATACTTTTGGATCAGCAGGATAATGACTGCCCACTTCTGAGCCCTTGAATCCGGCGAGGGCCATCTCGCTTATTGTCTGCTCAAATGTATTTTCCTTTCCCAGATCAGGCATGTCATCGTTCGTCCACCCGATCGGGGCAATTCCAAGAGATACTTTATTTTTATCAAGCATGATGATTCCTCCTAATGTCCTATCCGAAATATTTCTGCACGAATGCTTTTGTTACTTCTGCTGCCTTCTTCACATTTTCATCCAATGACATCTCATAATATTCCGGACGGAATTCTTCAATCGTACATACACCGTCAAATCCGATTGATTTCAATGCAGCTGCAATCCCTGCATGGTCCACAACGCCTTCTCCCGGCCAGAGACGCTTGTCATCTCCACAGGAACCAAGCGGCAGGTCTTCACAGTCATTCAGGTGGTATGCAAAAATCTTCTTTCCGTCTGCATTCTGAAGGTCCTCGAGCTTTGAGCACATTTCGTGGAAGTGGAAAGTATCTACCGTAATACCTACATTGTCTCTGTCTGCAGCCTTTACGACATCATAGGCTGTTCCGAACTGATTAATAGAGCAGTTTGGAGCACCACAGAATTCCAAGGAGATGTTGATGCCGGAGCCGACCTTGTCGGAAAGATAACGGAGTCTCTGTACAGCCTCTTCCTTGATCTCTGAAACACTCTTGTCTTTTACGTCAAACTGAGGTACGGTAATCAGCATTTTCATATCAATTGCATTGCAGACCTTAATAATGAAATCCGTTTCCTCATCGATCTCTTTTACCCCCTCCTCATCTCTCTGGTTGAAGTAGATCAGGGTGTTGTAAGCCCACGGTTTCAGATGGTGGTTCTGAAACCAGTCAGCGAGTTCTTCCAGTGTGTGGTCCTTCAGGTAATCCTTGATGCAGTCAAAACGAATCTCTATGTAATCAAAACCATATTTTTCACATGCTTCCAAATCTGCCATTAAAGACTGTCCTTTACACTCCAGTGCTGTTGCTTCATTAAATCCTATTTTCATTTTCATATCCTCCTGTCAACGAGTTCTCTTCCCGAGACTACTATATTGATTTATTTTAATATCCTAATTATTTTAGCGTACACGTGCACGCGTTATTCAAAAAAAATTATTTATAGAATTCTGGTTTTTCAACGGTTACAACTTTTTCAATCTCCCCGCTTTCCTGAGCCTTTACGAGTGCATCTGCCGTAACAGCCGCAAGGTAGCCGTCCCATGTACTTGGCCCTTCAATTACTCCTGCTGCCGCACAGTCAACCCAGTTCTGGATCTCTGCATCATATGCGTCTTTGAAGAGTACGAAGCAGTCTGTTGTGATTTC
The DNA here is from genome assembly GCF_905197545.1 of Faecalicatena orotica. Classification (NCBI taxonomy): domain Bacteria; kingdom Bacillati; phylum Bacillota; class Clostridia; order Lachnospirales; family Lachnospiraceae; genus Faecalicatena; species Faecalicatena orotica. The sequence continues at coordinate 294,576 of NZ_CAJJZH010000002.1, read as the reverse complement.
TGTAGAACACTGTGCATTCTTTCTGACAGAAGGAGCCATCGGTGTTCCCATCTTCAGTGCGCCGTCCTCGCAGACAACTTCACAGTTGATATCATACCCGAACTTACAGTTTACAAAACATTCCACATCAATGCAGATACCGCTCTTTGTACGCATAAGCATAATCTGTGGATCTTTCAGTTCGGAGTGTGAGTACTTCGTTACCTTTGGCATGATCACCTGAACGCTGTCATAGTCGTCATCTACAAGCCAGTGGCAAAGGTCGATCTCATGGATCACGGTGTCGTGTACTGCCATTGGTGTGTTATAGTTTGTTCCAACCTCTGGATTCCTGTGTGTGCAGTGCATGATCAGCGGCTCACCATACTCTCCTGTCGCAATCGCGTCCTTGATCTGGTTGTACCCCTTGTGGTAACGACGCATGAACCCGAGCTGGATCAGATGCTTTCCTGACTGTACCTCTGCATCCATAACCTTTCTACAGTCATCTGCCGTTGTACACAGCGGCTTCTCGCAGAATACTCTTTTTCCGGCTTTAATCGCCTCCAGAAGGTCATCCACATGTGCAAATCCCGGCGATACAATTAATACTGCATCTACATCCGGATCGTGAATCAGTGCCTTCCCGTCTGTGTAAATCTTTGCCCCGCCTGCAATCCCGGCAGCTTTCTTTGCACCTTCCTCAAATACATCTGATACGGCAGTTACCTGTGCCCCCTGAATTCTCTCTGTGATTCTCTGGATATGATCTCTTCCCATTCCGCCGCATCCGATTACTCCTACATTTAACATTTTTGTTTCCACCTTTCATCTTGTTTGTTTTATGATGTGTTCTTGTTTTTGTTTCTGTGATTGTATAATATCATTGCGGGCACGTGTACGCAATAGTTTAATTGCACAAATTTTAATCTCCATTTTTATTCAACTTCACTATTTGACAATTAATAAACAAAAAAAATGTGCAAAATGACTTTTTCCACTGCTGAAAAAATGCTTTTTGCACATTTCTTTGTTAAATTTAACCAGATCCCCTCAGGGAGATTTATATATTATATTTTGTTTTTATCACAATCTCTGTATACTGGTATTCTTCCTCCGGGTCCTTTCCGTCAAACAGTTTGTCAAACAGCACCATGACCGGCCTGTAGCCCTGTGAATAAGCATCCTGTCCCAGAATAAACTGAATCGTCCCGTTCTTAAGTGACTCGATGTTGGAATCCGTGATGTCATTGGAAATCACTTTTACACTTCCTTTAAGTCCCTTCTCCCCAATCACCTGGCAGACGCCCTTCGCACCGGAGGCTGCCAGATAGATTCCGTTTAATTCTTTATGTTCTTTTAGAACTTCCTGTGTAATCTCTGCCGCCGCCCTGTCATTATCATAAGCATACCGGATTCCAAGCAGCTTAACATCCGGCCTGCAATAGTTCAGTTCATTGATAAACCCCTCCGCACGCTCCTTGTGGGATTGATTGGACGCATAGCCTGAAATCACCTGGACAACTGCATTATCCGGCAAAATTTCCGCCATAAGGCCGGCTGCCGTTCTTCCGCTCTGTCCCGCATTCTGCCCGATGAAACACATTCGCTTTGTTCCTGCTGCATCGGAGTTGAATGTAACAACAGAGATGCCCTCTTCTGTAAACTGGTCGATCGTATCGGCCAGCTTTTCTTCATCTGACGCGACGAGGCCGATCCCGTTGTAACCGGCCCCCTTCATCTTATGCATTGCCGCTATAACCTTGTCAGAATCAAGCTCTGATATCTTCCTGATAGTTACCGTGGCACCGAGGCGCTCAACTTCCTGCTTCGCGTCCTTTGCCCCTTCCAGCACCCCCTGCATAAACGGGGTTTCCATAGACTGTATGATGATCCCGATCTTGATCGAGTGCTTTGCCATCGCCAGCGCTCTTCCCGCTCTATTCGGCTGGTATCCCATCTCATCTGCAATTTTCCTGATCTTTGCAGCCACCTCCGGATTGATCCGCCCGCGCTCTTTCAAAGCACGGTCTACAGTCCCCCGGGACACACCCGCTTTATCGGCAATCTGCTGTAATGTTACCGCCATTGTACTCTTCTCCCACTTACTTTTCTTCCTACTGCCAATTCAGCACTTAGACATCCTTTTTTAGAATCTCATTATACAAAATTATGAATTGCACGAGTTTCTTCCCTATGATACTATATTTTTATATTGTTTTGTACTAATCATGAACATTGTTTGCTATTTTGTCAACATTTTTTTAAGTTTCTATTACAACGGTACTATTAAACATTTTTTCATTTTGACAAAAGGAATTTTTTTATGAAAAATCAGATGTTATTTGGTCATAAGATAGATCAATATTTTGACGATATGCTGGCAGACCTTGGCGCATTAGTTTCTATCCCTTCTGTATGTGATACCTCCTCCAGGCAAAAACCATTTGGCCAGCCATGCAGGGAGGCACTCGATTACATTCTGAATCTGGCCGGGAGGCTTGGGCTTACGACTGCAAATGTGAATTATTATGCAGGAGAGGCAAGCTATGGTACCGGAAATTCATACATAGATATTTTAACCCACGTCGATGTCGTTCCCGCGGGGGACGGATGGAATACAGACCCCTATGAAATGGTGAAAAAAGGAAGCTTTTTATATGGACGGGGTACGGCAGATGACAAAGGTGCCGCCATAGCTTCTCTCTATGCACTCAAGGCACTGAAGGACGCACATGTTACAGGCAATTACTGCCTCCGCACGGTATTTGGCTGTGGTGAAGAGATTGGAAGCAACGATTTGGATGTGTATTACCGCAAACGTGGATATCCCGTAATGGGATTTACTCCGGACTGTTCTTATGGAATCTGCGGCAGCGAGAAAGGAATCCTGTGTGCAGACTTCTCTGTCCCACACAGCAGATGCAGCGTTGTCAAGTCTTTCCATGCAGGACTTGCTGTAAATGCAGTTCCGGACAGGGCACATGCAGAAATTTTTTGTTCTAATATACAGTATGACAAGTTAAAGGCCGCCATTCAGGGAAATTCCGGTTTTTCCATCCGAAAAGAGGGGGATCTCGCCTTCCTTAACACTGTCGGGAAAGCCGCACACGGTGCAGAACCTGAACTGGGAGAAAATGCAGCATCGAAACTCATACATCTGTTATATGAGGTATTTACGCGGGATGAATTAGGACTGTTACTGACATTTGCCGCTGAAAAAATCGGGTTGGAATATGATGGTTCCTCACTGGGAATCCGAATGGCCGACAAGGAATCCGGCCCCCTGACTTTAAATGCCGGGATAGTTGCTGTGCAGGATGGCACGGAGCTTATATCAGCTGATATCCGCTATCCCGTCACTGCTTCAAAAGAAATGATTATAAATCAGCTTAGGCAAAATGCCACTGCATATCAGGTAACCGTTACAGAAATAAAGCATATGGCACCGCTTCATATCCCCGCGGAATCCTTCATGATTTCGGCAATGTCTGACGCCTATAGGGCCGTTACCGGAGAAAACTGTAATATCTATTCCACTGGCGGCGGAACCTATGCAAGACATGCCCGCAATACCGTTGCCGCATTCGGGCCTGTCTTTCCGGACGAGCCGCCCAGCAATGCACATGGTCCCAATGAACATATCGAACTGGGGCATTACTTAAAGCACTCAAGAATCTGTCTGGAGGCAATGTACCGTCTGTTCACTGCCCCCATTTCTGTTCAGTAATTATTTTCGCTCAGTGGCCATCATTTCCGCTGGCCGATGCGATGTGAAGACCGGCGTACCTTTTCGAAATACGCGAATAAACCCTCTGCTATGACCGGGTCGATGACAGGCAGCCCTGTTGTTTCTTCCAGTTCGCCGGCAATTCCGATCGTCCCCAGTCCCGTGCAGGCCAGTGCGATTACCTGCGCGCCCTGATCTTTCAGCTCCATGCCTTTCTTTAGTGTACTGGCTCTTCCCTCCGGGGTCAGCAGGTCCAGAGTACTGTCTACCCCGTCCGGCTTCCCTAAGATCATTTTCCCATGAAGCAGACGCCTGTATGCGGCAGGGGCATAGTCCGTGATCCCCAGAACCCCGATTTTTTCTCCATACTTAAGCGCCAGTGCGGCCGTTGTCTCTCCGCCGCCCGTTACCGGGATGCCCGGTATCTCTTTTCTGATTTCTTCTACACCGGGGTCGTCCGCGCAGCTGACGATCAGCATATCTGCATCCTGAAATGTCTTTGCTGTCTCAACAATTTTAGGAATGGCTATCCGGCACAGTTCTTCGCTGTGTATTCCCTCATACTGATCGGGAATACATTTCGTCTCTACCTCGATTCCGGGAAATGTTTCCATTATCGTTTTCCCGTGTGCCAGAAGTACTTCCTGATCATCCGTTGTCAGTACCCGGATTAACCCTACTTTAAATGTTTCCATATGTTCCCTCCCGGCCGTATTATGTTTCCGGCCCTGTTACTGTGCCCACCCTTCTGCTGTGCACAGTAACTCCTGCTTTTGCTATACCATGAACTTTCCGTCTTTTATAACGAGAATATCATCCAGATAGAGTGTCGGTTCCAAAATGATCCCATCCATGTGGCACTCTGCCTTGTTGGTCCCTCCAAATGAAGTGTTTGTCCCAAATGCTATATGGACGGTCCCATATACTTTTTCGTCTTCCAGAATAATGCCGTTTAAGACAGCAGCTTCATTCGTTCCGATTCCCAGTTCGCAGAGTGTGGCGTTTTCTTCCGATTTCAGCAGTATGTCCAGATTCTCACTCTTTTTGCCTGTCACAGACCTTAACTTTCCCCCGGAAACCACTACCTCCAGCGGGGCATCCAGTTTTCCGATGCCGACCATAGAACCGTCTATGATCATTTCCCCATCCGAGCCGTCTTCCAGCGGGGCAATATACGCTTCTCCCGACGGAAGGTTGCCGCATTTTCCGGGACACTTGTAAACTCCGGGACTCGGCACCCCGTTCCGGCCTTTTAAGGAAAGATTCAACACCTTCCCTGCTTTTTCAATGCGTGCCGTCTCTGCTGTCGTCAGCATTGCAGTGATCCTGTCCGTGAGTTTTTCCACTTCATTATAATCGGCCGTCATTGCTCCCTGGCTGAACATTTCCTTCGTGATCCCCGGCATGGTTGCCACCCTTGCCCCGGCCGCAGCCGCCTGTATTCTTGCATTTGTATGGGTCAGCGACTTTGCTGAAGGCGCTATCACGATGTCGGCGCCCTTCATCGCTTCCGCAACGGCCTTAGGAGGCTCTTCGCCATTCACGGTCCTCTCTTTCATAATCAGGATCATGCCTTCACATCCAAGATTCTTCGAGGCATCGTAAAATGCTTCGCCGATTTTCCTCCTGCTGTCGTCTGTTACAACAAGCACAGATTCCCCCTCTTTCGCATCCAGACACGATTTCAGGATGCCTTCTGCAATATTTACCAGTTCATTCATGTCTAACTCCTCTTTCATGTTATTTCACATCTGTCAGTTCAGATACAACTCTCGCAAGAAGCGTCCTCGGCAGGACAACCATTTTCCCTGTCTTCTCTGCGAACATATCCTTCATCTTTTGAGTATACCCAATACAATCCAAAACGATCAGATCGGCATCCATTTCTTTTGCCTCATCTGCTGCTTTCTCCAAAGTCTCCCAGTCTCCGTACGGGGAGGCGGCTATGGATTTTACCTGCTTGACATAATTTTTCCATTTATTCTCTGTCTGCTCCAGTTGAAGCGGGGACGGGGTCATACAGATGATATTGGATTTCTTGCTCATCAGCGGGACAAGCCGGTCCAGTATTTCGCACGGATAGATAAGCGGGATGTTCTTTGCCGATAGTGTCTCTGGAAAGCTACCGGTGCAGAACACCATGATCAGCCGGCATCCGTCCTCTTCCATCCTGTCGATCGCTTCCTGAAGGCGCGGGAGAATATAGCGCTCGGCAAATGTCACGGAACTCCCATCATTCAGCCTTGATACGAGCACATAGTCCCCTTCCCCGGGAGCAAACCTGGCAATCTGTTCCCTTGTCAGGCCATCCAGGCCGCCTGCCTGAACAAGTTCGATCCTGCCGCCAAATATATCCATAATATCTGCAGTCACATCCACCCGGGGTGACTGCCCGATTGTAATTGCACCTATCTTCATACCGAATCCCTCCTGCATTTTATCACTTTGGGTTCTTCATACTGAAACATTATTCTTTTCCAAGTGTCTGGAAATGTTTCATTGTTCCATAAAGTTTCTGCATTCTTTCAAATTCCTCTTCATCATAGAACCTGCACTGCCCCCTGCCAAATGCTTTTGCAACTTCCAGCATGAAGCGTGCCGCTTCCTCTATGTCTGACGCATGGCTTGCCCCGGTTGCACATCCCGGCACCATTGTTTCTGCAGTAATTGCAACACCAACTACAGGCGCATTGGTAGCCGTACATGGCTGGAGCACACTATTTAAATGGTGCAGGTCATTTCCGTATGGAGTGATATCCTGAATTGCCAGCGGGAATACATATGGCAGTTTTCCTGTCGTTATCTGCATCAGGTCCAGCAGGTCATCGGATGTGCGCAGGATGTATCCTTCTTTTACAGTCGGGGAAATCGCGAATCCCCTCGTGTTGATAACGCGGTTTCCTTTGGTCGTATCCACGGAAAGGATTGCATCAAGGTCATCGGAAACTTCCTCTTTATTTACCTGGGACATCTCTACAGGAGAGCCCATGAACGGTACGGGATCATGCGGCGCCGTCGGTGCATGCGGGCAGATATGTGTAGAGATAAATACATCTCCTTCCAGTACGTCCCCCTTGTTCTGCATATCCAGAAGCTTTGCCGCCAGCGCTACAGCTGCCAGTGCGCCGTCCCCGTCGGATACGAATCCGATCCTTTCCGGGCGTGCACCAATTCCACCAAGCCTACCGAGAAGTCCGATCGTCGGAGCCGTCCCCCCCTTTGCCTTGCCATTGCTGCCGGGGATTCTCACCTTCAGCATGTCTGTAGTTCCTTTCGGTCCTTTTAGCTCGTAAACGGTAATGTCCGCATCCGGCTGGATAGCACGGAGATATTCCTCCACCTTTTTTCCCGTTACAAAGCTGCTGTCCAATACCTCATACGCATCGATAATCTGTTTCATTAACATTTCCTGTTCCTCCTTTTTCATCTCTTCTAAAATTTAGAATTCCGTTAAAACAAAAAGCCAATGCAGGCCACCGGAATGTGCGGTCGTTTCCCCACATCCGGTAATGCCCTGCATTGGCGCCTTAGGTTCAGTATATCATTTTAAATAGCGAAAGTCCTTATTCATGACTGACAAATCTCAGTGCTCTTTTTGTGCACGGTGCACAATCATATAAGTTGTCCTTCATCGCCAGAGCCCCACTTTGGAAATACTAGACGTTTTTCTTTAAAACAGTCATCGCCGTGTAATGAAGGATATTAAACTCCTCAGGTGCAATTTCCTTTAGCAGGGCCCTGTGCTCCGTTTCGAAGCTCTCAACCTCTTCTTCTGACAAAGAGGCCCCGATGCCCCGGCACGCCTTCATCCGCCCGTTCCAGCTTTCCCTTGTGAAAGGCACCTGTATATCAAAAACCTTTTCACTTTCCATTGTAAAATATATTCCGTATACATCTGGTATGGAAATTGGATGCCTCCGCTCTTTGCACCCCGTCCACGCGGGGTTGTATTTTAAAATCAGGTCCTCACTTTTTCCGGCAATCATGTCCTCAAACGGGAGCCACGCCATGTACAGAACAACGAACCTTCCGCCGGGTTTCAGCATTCTCCAGATGAGAGGCGCAAGTTCTTCATGATTGAAATAGGTAAAACACTGACAGGCAGTGATCACATCAAACGTCCCGTCCGGAAAGCCACATTTTTCGGCAGGCGTACAGTGAAACTCTATATCCATGCCGCATTCTTTCGCAAGAGCGGCAGCCTGGCTGATCTGATTTTCCGAGATATCGATTCCTGTAAAATCGGCCCCATACCGATACATGTTGCGCGGAATCACACCTGTTCCCGTTCCAATATCCAGTACCTTCTGGCCTTTCACGCACAAGCCCATGTCGACCAGATTCTGATAAAACTCCTGAGGATAGATATCCCTGTATTTTGCATAATCAGATGACGTTCGTCCCCAGTCGAAAGCTTTCCCGTGATCTATATTTTCATTCTGAATCATATCTGGTGTCACCCTCCTTCTTTGCCATATTTAGCGTGGTTTTACATCCCTTATTAAGTACGATGCCTCATCATAATCCTCTTTCTTTACATAAATCGTGTACTCATACTCCAATTCCAGCTTCTCACCAAATGTCCCCGTATGAGCCCTTGAGCCTGCCGCCATCGGGGAGGGACTTTTTCTGTTTATAGTCTTAATATCATAGTCAATCTTATTTTGCGACAAAATGTTTCGTATTTCCGACTGTTCCCCCATATTGTATGTACTTACCAGTTCTTTGCGGTTAAATACTGTAATCATCCTCGTCCTCCTTTTCTTCCTGCGAACATGGGCATCTTGTTATTCACATTTTATCACTATGAACAGATAAAGTCACTTGCTTTATATAAATTGGGAGCGTAAACCACAAAGTATTTGCTCTTTCACGATTTTTGTATTTGTGGTATACTATTTACACTTAGCGAGGTTTTATCGAGCTTAGTGAAAATGCATACCTGAACACTTGATGAGGTTCTTTCGAATCTAGTGTTCATGGTATACTGTTCCCGTGCATATACTGCACATTTCCCCTCCGGCATCCTGCAATATTTGCCGCGCAGGCGGATGAATCTGCAGCGTTTGCTGCAGAATAAGGTAAAAAGGAGAATATTATGAGTACGCAGAATCTTACATTGCTGACAGACCTGTATGAGCTGACGATGATGCAGGGCTACTTTGAAACTCAGGAGAATGAAACGGTTGTATTCGATGTGTTTTTCCGCGAGAATCCGAATAAGAGCGGATACTCCATTATGGCAGGGGTAGAACAGGTAATCGACTACATCAAGAACCTCCATTTTTCATATGAAGACGTAGACTATTTGAGAGGCCTTGGCATTTTCAGTGAAGACTTCCTGCACTACTTAAGCGGCTTCCATTTCAGTGGAAGTATTTATGCAATTCCTGAGGGGACTGTGATTTTCCCGAAGGAACCGCTTGTGAAAGTGATTGCACCTATTATGGAAGCACAGCTTGTCGAAACTGCGATTTTAAATATCATTAACCACCAGAGCCTGATCGCAACCAAGACTTCCCGCGTTGTGTTTGCAGCACAGGGGGACGGCATCATGGAATTCGGGCTTCGGCGCGCTCAGGGACCGGACGCGGGGCTTTACGGTGCGAGGGCTGCCATGATCGGCGGGTGTGTCGGCACCTCCAACGTTCTGGCCGGGAAGCTTTTTGACGTTCCGGTTATGGGAACCCATGCGCACAGCTGGATCATGAGTTTTAAAGACGAATATACCGCATTTAAGGAATACGCAAAGTTATATCCTGATGCATGTACTCTTCTCGTGGACACTTACGACACACTGAAGTCCGGTGTGCCGAATGCGATCCAGGTTTTCCGGGAGATGAGGGAAGAAGGAATTATTTCCAAGCATTACGGTATCCGTCTGGACAGCGGGGACCTTGCCTATCTGTCCAAGCAGGCCCGCAGGATGCTGGATGAGGCCGGATTTACGGATGCAGTCATCGCAGCTTCAAACGATCTGGATGAAATGCTGATCCACGATCTGAAGATGCAGGGCGCAGCCATCACTTCCTGGGGCGTTGGCACGAACCTGATCACTTCGAAAGACTGCCCGTCTTTCGGCGGGGTGTACAAGCTGGCTGCCATCCAGAACGCAGAGGGTGAATTCATACCTAAGATCAAGATTTCTGAAAATACAGAAAAGATCACGAATCCGGGCAACAAGACAATCTACCGTGTATATGATAAAGAGACTGGCAAAATCCGCGCCGACTTAATCTGTTTCGCGGATGAGACATATGACACATCCAAAGAACTGCTGCTGTTCGATCCGAATGCAACCTGGAAGAAGACACGGCTTGCGGGCGGTACTTACACGATGCGTGAGATATTAAAGCCAATATTTATACACGGAGAATGCATTTACACCTCCCCGTCTGTCATGGAAATTGCAGAGTACTGCAGACACGAAAAGGAAACATTGTGGGACGAGACAAAACGTCTCTTCTACCCGCACCGCGTATATGTTGATTTATCACAAAAACTGTATGACACAAAAGCAGCATTGCTGGATGACCTGAGCCGGTAAACCGGCCCTGTGAATTGCGTGAATTTAACATACGATTAATAACATTAGAATATTCTGAAAATGGAGAGCAAAGGGGTCAGACCCCTATGAAAAAGGAGATTTATTTATGAAGATTATAGTTTTAGCCGGAGGACTCAGCACGGAACGTGATGTGTCTCTTTCTTCCAGCGCGGAGATTTGCAAGACGCTGCTGGCAAAGGGGCATGATGTTTTTCTGCTGGATGTGTTTCTTGGTTTCCCGTATGATATAGATAAACTGGAAGAGGTGTTTACGCTTCCGGGACACGGTCTTGAGATTGCGAAAAATGTAGGTACTACGGAGCCGGATATTGATGCAGTTAAGGCTTCGCGCCCGGACCAGTCGGACTGTTTCCTCGGGCCGAATGTGATCGAGCTCTGCCGTATGGCTGATATTACGTTTCTCGGGCTCCACGGAGGTGAAGGCGAGAACGGCAAGCTTCAGGCTACTTTTGACCTGCTTGGCATTAAGTATACGGGACCGGATTCTCTCGGCTGCGCCGTGGCTATGGATAAGGGCTTTACGAAGCAGGTGTTCCTGCAGACAGGAATTGATACACCGGCAGGCGTCAGCCTTCATAAGAAGGTAAAGGAAAACTCCCTTGAAGCGCTCGGACTTACCCTGCCGGTTGTTGTGAAACCTTGTTCAGGAGGGTCCAGCATCGGCGTTTATATTGTGAATTCCGAAGAAGAATATGAGGATGCCCTGAAGAAGTCTTTTAAATATGAAGATGAAGTCGTAATCGAGGAGTATATCAAAGGGCGCGAGTTCGCCTGTGGGGTGATCGGCGGCAAAGCGCTTCTTCCTATTGAGATTATCCCGAAGACCGGTTTCTTCGATTATGCTAATAAATACCAGGATGGTGCAACCAACGAGGTCTGTCCCGCCGACATCAGCAGCGACATCTCTGACCGGATGATGGAACTTACTGTAAAGGCTTATCATGCTTTGAAACTAAATGTCTACAGCAGGGCGGATTTCCTGCTTGATGATGCAGGTAACCTCTACTGTCTGGAGATGAATACCCTTCCGGGAATGACAGCGGCAAGCCTCCTGCCGAAAGAAGCAAAAGCAATGGGGATTGAATATGGTGATCTGTGCGAACTGATCATCCAGAAGTCTTTGGAAGAAAGATACCAGAAATAGGAGTACGCTATGAAAAATATGACGTTAAAAGAAATCGCCGTTGCATGCGGCGGAATTTATTATGGGGATGAAGACTGCTATTATAAGGAAGTCAGCAGTGTCACCATCGACAGCCGTAAAATTGAAAAGGATTGTCTGTTTGTTGCCATCAGAGGCGCGCGCGTTGACGGCCATATGTTTATCCCCCAGTCCATCCGCGACGGAGCCCTGTGTGCCCTGTCTGAAAAACGGATCGAGGGTGCCTCATATCCTTATATTATGGTAAATTCCTGCGTGCAGGCTTTGAAAGACATTGCGGAACATTACCGCCGTTCTCTTCATGTCAAGGTCGTAGGAATATCCGGAAGTGTGGGAAAGACGAGCACAAAGGAAATGATTGCATCTGTTCTCGGCCAGAAATTTAAAGTCCTGAAAACAGAGGGCAACTTTAATAATGAAATCGGACTGCCGCTGACCGTATTCAAGATTCGCGAGGACCATGAGGTGGCTGTCTTAGAAATGGGAATCAGCGATTTCGGTGAAATGGAACGGCTCGCCAAGATTGCCCGTCCTGATATCTGTGTAATTACGAATATTGGATGCGCACACCTTGAACAATTGAAGTCCCGTGAAGGAATACTAAAGGCCAAGACTGAAATGTTCCTGTATATGAATCCAAACGGAAGTATTGTCTTAAACGGTGACGATGATATGCTTTCCACCGTAACTCCTGCCAACCGGATCGACCCGATCTTCTTTGGCCTGGACCCCGGATGCAGATACTATGCAGAAAACATTGAAAATCTCGGTTTAAAAGGAACCACAGCCTTGTTCTGCACTCCGGATTCCGAGTTTACCGCACATATTTCCATCCCCGGCTCACATATGGTATACAATGCGCTCGCCGCGATTGCAGTCGGACGGGTTCTGGGAATGGATGATGCCGGAATTAAAAAAGGCATTGAGGCTTTAGTCCCTCTGGCCGGACGCAGCAACCTGATTGAAACTGGTCACCTGACGATCATTGATGACTGCTACAATGCAAATCCAGCTTCTATGAAGGCTTCCCTTGATGTCCTTTCAAAGGCAGACGGACGGACTGTTGCTATACTTGGCGATATGTTCGAGTTGGGGCCGAAAGAATGTGAGATGCACAATGAGATCGGCCAATATGCTGCAAAAGCCGGAATCCACATGCTTGTCTGTATCGGTGATCTGGCCCGGGAGATCGCCCGCGGCGCTGCTTCTCTGGAAACAGGTATGGAAATTTACCACTATGACACCAAAGCAGAATTCCTGAACAGCGTGGATTCTGTCATCAACGAAAACGATACAATTCTGATAAAAGCTTCTCACGGGATGGAATTTCCCGAGCTGGTAGAAGCGCTTAAAACGAGGTAATTATGGAATATCAAATGCTGGTACTGGATCTGGACGGCACGCTGACCAACTCTGAAAAGAAAATCACACCGCCTACCAAGAAAGCTCTGATCGAGATTCAGGAAGAAGGAAAAAAAGTAGTACTGGCAAGCGGACGCCCCATCAACGGTGTGCTGCCGCTCGCCGAAGAACTGGAGCTTAAAAAGTACGGAAGCTACATTCTGTCCTTTAACGGGGCACGTATCACCAGATGTTCCGACGGCCAGCTCCTCTATAACCGCACACTGCCCCGGGATGTACTGAAACCGGTTTATGACATTACCTGTTCCTATCCCGGACTGGATATCATCACCTATGAAGGGCCTGATATCATTTCAGGCATTGCCTGCAACGAGTATACCGAAAAGGAATCTTATATAAATAAGATGCCTGTCGTACATATGGATGATTTCACAGGACACCTTACCTTTCCTGTAAATAAACTCTTGATCACCGGCAACCCGGCCGTGATAGAAGAAGCAATGGAAGATTTGAAAAAACGTTTTCACAAGCTGCTGAATATCTACCGTTCTGAGCCTTATTTCCTTGAAATTATGCCACAGAACATAGATAAAGCCTACTCTCTCCAGAAACTCTTAAGCAGTCTGGGCCTGACTGCGGACCAGATGATCTGCTGCGGGGACGGCTACAATGACCTGTCCATGATCGAATATGCGGGACTCGGAGTTGCTATGGAAAATGCACAGCCAATCGTGAAGGACAGCGCCGATTTTATCACTCGCTCGAATGATGAAGACGGAATTTTATATGTAATCGAAAAATTTATGAAAGAAACATGAGGCATCTGAATATGGACATTCAAAAATTTTATGAAACAATCGGTGTTGATTATAATCTTGTACTTAGAAGACTTCTGCGTGAACATTTGATTGATAAATATCTGCACTTATTCTTAAAGGATAACAATTTTGACCGCCTGGGAAAAGCACTGGAAGCACGAGATTATGAGGAAGCCTTCAAAGCTGCCCACACGCTCAAAGGACTCTCTTTGAATCTGGAGCTGACCCCTCTTGCAGAAGCTGCCGCAGAATTGTCCGCCTATCTAAGACCCCTGACTGCTGAGACACTGGACCCTGATGAAGTGGAAAAAAAATACGAGAAAGTTAAGACCGAATACGAAACCATCAAAAATCTGATATCTTAAAGGAGCGCGTCAATGAAAAGCACTGTACAAAAGAAAACGATTCTAATCGTAGATGATGCAGAACTCAACCGCTGTTTACTGTCAGATATACTCCAGGACGATTACAATATCGTCGAAGCATGTAACGGGAAAGAAGCTATTGAGATTCTAAAGCATAATGATGCATCCATATCCCTGATCCTGCTGGATCTGATCATGCCTGAAATGACCGGGTTCGATGTCCTTGCCCTCATGCAGAAAAACCACTGGCATGAAACAATCCCTGTCGTGATTATTTCTTCTGAAAATTCTGCTGAATATATAGAAAAAAGCTACGAATATGGTGTCGTGGACTACATTAGCAGACCCTTCGACCCAAGTATTGTAACCCAGCGTGTGAAGAATACAATTATCCTGTATTCAAAACAGAAGGAACTGGAGTCGCTGATTAAGGAGCAGGTCATCGAAAAAGAGCGGAATAATGCCCTCATGATCAATATTTTAAGTACGATCGTTGAATTCCGAAACGGTGAATCCGGCCTGCACGTCATCAGGATCCGGATCATCACAGAGATTCTGATGGAGGCACTCAGGAAACGTTATCAGGAATATAGTATGGATGAATCCCATATCGCCCTGATTTCCAATGCAGCTGCCCTGCACGATATCGGTAAAATCGAGATTCCAGAAGAAATCCTTAACAAGCCCGGAAAACTGACATATGAAGAATTCGAGATTATGAAGACGCATTCTGCATGCGGTGCGGAAATGCTTGAAAACTTAAGGTTCGGCAACGATGAAGAACTCGTGAAATATGCACGGCAGATCTGCCGCTGGCACCATGAGCGCTGGGATGGCAACGGCTATCCGGACCATCTCAAAGGAGATGATATCCCTATCGCGGCCCAGATTGTTTCCCTTGCAGATGTGTACGATGCCCTCGTGAGTGAGCGTGTCTATAAGCCGCCTTATACACATGAGCAGGCGATACAGATGATTCTGAACGGTGAATGCGGCATGTTCAACCCAAAGCTTATCGCATGCCTGAAAGAAGTCAGCGGCCATCTGGAGCAGGCAGTTAAGCTCAGGAGCAAGGACCCCGGCCATCTTTTCGATGTTAACCAGCTCTCACGGGAAATTGTTCAGAAAAAAGGTGTCAAGCTGTCCGACCGGACACTTTTCCTGTTAGAACAGGAACGGACAAAATATCAGTTTCTTACCTCCATTACGGATGAAGTATTATTTGAATATGACTTCAGTACAGACACCATAACTTTTTCAGACAGGTGCCGGGACGAATTTAATATTCCGACTATTGTCACCGAATTATTTTCTCACAACAATCTGCGTGGAATCATTAGTGAGGAAGATTTCCAGAAACTCACAGAACTTGTTTATTCAGCAAGTCCTGCATCCCCGACCTTCCACACACAGCTTATCATGACGACATCGGACGGTTCCGAAGAGTGGTATGAAATCGTCGGGCGGACTTTATGGTCCAATGACGATCAGAATGAACAGTTGTACAGCTGTGTAGGCAGAATTGCAAATATACACCGGCAGACAATCGAAGGCAGACGCCTCGAAGAACTGGCACAGAAGGATTCGCTGACGAATCTCTTTAACAGAGATGCTGCCCAAAAAGTTGTCACCCATATTCTGGAGACCCGAAATCAGGCACCGGGCTTAATGATTTTATTCGATCTGGATAATTTCAGGGAGCTGAATGAAAATAACGGCCATCTGTTCGGAGATCAGATTTTAAAGCATGTAGCCAGACTGACCGAAAATAATATCCGGAAAATGGATATTGCCGCCCGTGTAGGCGGCAACGAATTCATGGTATACCTGCATGAGGTCGTATCCGAAGAATTTATGCTAATGTACTGCCGCATGCTTTCCATTGCCCTAAAGCAGTGTTACCAGGGGACGGAATATACCATCAGTATCGGTGCGGCGGCTTATCCGAAGGACGGTACCTCCTACAGTGAATTATTCACCCACGCAGGGCAGGCCCTTTATGAGTCAAAACACAGCGGGAAAAACTGCTGTACAATATACCGGAATGACGGCACTATGCAGGCCGCTTTTGAGGGAGCTGTGCCAGAATAATCGCCGTAAATACAAGCACACAGCCGAAAATTTCCTTCGGTGACAGAGTTTCATTTATCAGTATCCAGCCGGCAAGCGCCGCAAATACGGATTCCATGCTTAAGATCAGAGAAGCCACCGTGGGGTCCGTATTTTTTTGTGCAATAATCTGCAGCGTATAGGCGACTCCGCAGGAGAGGACCCCCGCATAGAGCAGAGGAAGCCATGCAGCCGCCACTGCCTCAAAAGTCGGTTTCTCACTTATAATCATAGGCACGGCGCACAAAATTCCGGCTACCCAGAACTGAATACAGGAAAGCTTCACACCGTCCACCTTTGGCGAAAAGTAATCAATAATTAAAATATGTAATGAAAAAATGAATGCACAGATCATAACCAGAAAGTCCCCATAAGAAATAAAAAAGCCTTCCTTTATACATAAAAAGTACATCCCGATAATGGCCAGTCCCACGCCGATCCATGTCTTAAGCCCGACCTTTTTTCCAAGAAACAGC
This sequence comes from Faecalicatena orotica, assembly GCF_905197545.1. Lineage (NCBI taxonomy): Bacteria > Bacillati > Bacillota > Clostridia > Lachnospirales > Lachnospiraceae > Faecalicatena > Faecalicatena orotica. The sequence continues at coordinate 278,007 of NZ_CAJJZH010000002.1, read as the reverse complement.
CCGAGCACAGGCACGATCAGAATATATAACGCCGTAATAAACCCGGCCTTTCCCGCACTGGTATAGACAAGCCCGATCTGCTGAAGGGAGCTCGCCGCTGCAAGGGCAATACCACAGCAAAGGCCGCCGGTTAAGAGTATCTTCTTATCTCCACGCTTCTTCTGGCCTTCCTCTATACTTCGTGAATCCGTCCGGTATGCCGGGCCTTTGGGGTCCTTTCTTCCCATGATCCATATAACAGGCAGGAGTACCAGACCTCCCATCAGACATCTCAGGGAATTAAATGTAAACGGCCCCATATAATCCATTCCGACACTCTGAGCCACAAACGCACTTCCCCAGATCAATGCGGTCAATACTAACAGTGCATCATTTTTTAATTTCGAGTTCATCTCTCATTCCATCCTTTACTCTTATGTAATACAATTTCACGCACTGTCCAGTATAGCACCTCCATCCATGTTTTTCCAGACTCCATCTTTTACATTTTTCCCTGACTGTTCCCGGCCTAATCCAGCCCGGGCAGTATTTCTTCCAGCACTTTCATTGCCTCGTTCAATCTCCGCAGTTCTTCCTCTGTCAGTTTTTCCTCGAGCTTTTGGATAAATCCTGTATTTTTTAGGTAATATTCATCCAGATATTCCACTGCCTGTGGTGTCAGGCATATCCGGACGGACCTGCGGTCTTTCTCGTCATGGACACGTTCCACAAACTGATGATCACACAACTTATCAATCAGCTTCGTCACCTGCTGTTTGGGAACCTTTAACTGCTGTGCAAGTTCTGTCATTGTGGTGCTCTCATACTTTCTGACAGTCTCCAGACAGTAGTAGGTTTCCAGACTCATCTCCTTATTCAGTGACTCCCTGAACGGCCGTACCAGTTTCGAATTCCAAGCCGGAAATACTCTCAGAAGACTCCGGACAAGTTCTTCAGACAATTTTTTCGTTTTCATAAGCTCTCCTTTTGTTACCATTTCGGTATCTTGACAAACATGTGGGGAAGTGTTATGCTTTTTAATTAGTAAATAAAATATGACTATCATTGTAGGTTGACTTTTACTGATTATATAATAGAAACCACTAAAATTCAAGCGCGCCTCTATTTAATCCATAGAAAGCCTGATCTTCTTTCAAAATTAATTCAAACAGGAGAGTGAATCATTCATGAGCAAAAAATTCAAAATTCCAGCAGTGATAAAGGATAACTTCCGCTTCAGTACTCTTAGCTTCCTTTTTATCATTGCCTATGTCAATATCTTTCAATTTGTTTTCGGCCCTGAAAACTCCATCGTCGGCGTAATCTTCACGATCATGATGTCCGCCTCGATGGTGCGGGACCTCACTGCCACACCGATTCGGCATTTTCTTGTCCAGTCGGCGGTTCTTGTTTGGATGGCAATAGCAGCATGCCTGGTAACTATTCTCCCTGCTTTACCGGGTTTTGCTGTCAATTTTATCACGATAGCACTCATTTTGTATGCATTTACGTATGAATATTCCAGCCATTTATATTTTCCGTATATTTTATCCTACCTCTTCCTTGTATTTATCTCACCGGTTGAGTTAAGCCATCTGCCCATGCGGCTTTACGGCATGCTGACAGGGGCACTGTCTATTATCCTGTATCAGCTCTTTATGGGAAGGAAACGGGTGGCCGAAACTGCAAATGATGTATTAAATGAAATGATCGACGATGTCGGAAAGATGATTTCATTCCGGCTGGACCAGTCCGGGGAGCAGCCGGATTTTTCCGAGACCAGACGCAGGCTGTGCCGCCTGAGCCAGACCGTATATGACCGGAGGAAGAAGATACTCTGTGTCTCCGATGCCAGCTTTTCCATGATTGATGCAGGGCGGGGTCTGGAAAACCTGCTCCTTCTCATCAGTGAGATGCCCCAGAAACTCTCTTCCGGGAACAGAACTCTCCTGATTCATACAAAGTCCTGGCTGGAGATTTTCCGCGCCTTTCTCAGTTCTGAAATCCAAACCATGCCGGAACTGACACTGGAAGGGCTGTCTGAATCATCCACTTGTGACACTGCGGATACTGAAGATACAAAAACTGCCCTTACATTTTACCAGACGCTTTCATATACCCGTAATAAGCTCCTGCACATGACCGATCCCAAACGGAGAATCCACTACCGCAGGACCGCCCTCTCCCTGAAAACACAGCTTTACGCGGCTCTGGACTACAGCCCTGTACGAGCCGTTTATGCTGTTCGTACCGCACTGCTCCTCTCCTGCGCAACAGCACTTGTCCAGTTCCTTGGACTCCCTCACGGGAAATGGCTTCTATTTACACTTGCTTCCGTATCACTGCCTTACGCAGATGATGTTCCGGTAAAAATAAAGAAACGTATCCTCGCAACCTTGATCGGGGGCGCCATCTCCGTTATCATATATTCCCTGATCCCCTCCCCTGCGGGACGTACAGCCGCCATGATGCTGTCCGGTTATATTTCCTTCTACTTTTCTGATTACACGGAAACCTTCGCGTGTTCAACAATCGGCGCACTGGGCGGGGCTGTATTTATGAGTAGTTTTGGTTTTCAGGCTGTAGGCAGTATGTTCGTAATCCGTATCTGCTACGTACTGGCCGGTGCCCTTATCGGTTATCTGGCCAACTGCCTGATATTCCCCTACAGCCGGGCCAAGGCGACAAGACAGCTCTGGAAGAGATACATAACCGTCACAGAGCTGCTGACCAAAATATGCCAGTCCGTATCGGCAGATGCACAGCTGTATTATAATCTTGTTATTCAGGCACATCTGCTTGAAGAGAAATTGTCTGCTAATGCATGTCTGGAAAAATGGGAAGGCAGCTCTGAACTGCTGGCAAAATTCCGGAATAAGGTGCGTCAGGCACACAGAGTCCATATCCCCGAACGTGAAAATGCCCCGGTATCATAACCGGGGCTTTTTCACTGCCAAAACTATCGCTTTCGTTTTCTGCTCTATATTGTATCTATTTTTTGATTTCCTTCTTTTATTTTGTTATACTATTTATATCCAAACGAAGGAGGTCACTATGTTTACCGCACTGTTAGCAGACGACGAAATTAATATTTTAAATCTATTAGAAAAGCTGATTGACTGGAATGCCCTGAATATTGAAGTGATTGGTAAGTGTCAGTCCGGCTCCGAGGCATATCAGGCCATTATTTCCCGTAAACCCGATATAGTTATTATCGACATTAAGATGCCCGGATTATCCGGTCTTGATGTTGTAAGACAGATTCAGGAGGAAGGGGTCTTCCCCAACTTTATCCTGATCAGCGGTCACAAGCAATTCGAATATGCCCGCTCGGCAATCCAGTATGGTGTCGAGAATTATCTTGTGAAGCCAATCAACAAGCAGGAATTAACGGACAATCTGATCCAGATCATCCACCGTATTGAAAAAGAGCAAACCAGCAAGGATTACAAAGTAATGTTGGAACAGCAAATAAAAACGAACATTGCACTTTCCCGTGAGCAATTTTTAAAGATGCTCTATTTATCACCGGACTTATCGGCACGACAGCCACTCGAAGAAATCAACCGTCAGTACGGCTTCCACTTTGTACATGATCACTACAGAGTAATTTCTATAAAGCCGGATACAAAGGAACTTTTTACGCTTCCTCAATACCAGATCCTGCTAAAGCAGATATACGAATACATCACCTTAAAGCTGGATGCTTATCCACTCATAACATATGGAATCATCGAATCTGACGAGATTATGCTTTTGATCAACTATACATCTGAAGAAGATCTGGCATGTTCACTTGCCTCTATTTTTGAAACTTTAAAGAATAAATTTTACAACTATTGTTATATTACAATGGGGATTTCTTCTGCGTCCGTGGACCTTTTCCAGGTTTCCTTCCAAGAGGCCCGCATTGCTATAATGAGCCGAATCACGCTCGGTAAAGATCGTATGATTGATTACAACGGCCTGTCGCGTTTTAGGCTGAAACTGAATAAGTCACATCTTCTGGACCAGTTCGGAACCTACATAGACACACTGAATATAGCAGGGATCGAAAAGGCTTTTTCACAGCTTTTACTGGAAATATCGGACGAGTCGGCAAGCCCCGTTTCAATTTTTGATTTGTTCATCAGTCTTATTCAGCTTCTGGAGGAACGCCTGACCGACCTTTATAACAATGCGGAAGAAGATTTTACATTTTCAAGAAAACAATATGTATCGCAAATACATAATGCCACATCCAAGGAAGAGCTTGTACAAAGTATGAAGCATATCATGATTAAAGAAATCACTTCCTACGAAAAGTTTCAATACAGTAAAGATAGCCGGTACATCAGTCTTGCAAAGCAGTACATATATGACCACATCGACCAAAATATCACTCTTAATGATGTGGCCGAAGTGCTATTTATCAATCCTTCCTATTTCAGTGCCCTTTTCAAAAGAGAAACGGGGGAAACATTCAGTAATTACATAACGGGTACACGGATGAAACATTCAAAGGAACTGCTTAAAAATCTCCAATACTCCATTGCAGATGTCAGTAGCATGGTAGGGTATCAGGACTCCAAATATTTCAGTAAAGTATTTCAGAAAACTGTTGGAATCAAGCCTTCCCAATACCGGAAACTTTATACAAGCTGAGGTGATCTGCCATGAAAAAACTTTTATTGAAAATAGGGCCTTTTTATAAAAAATTACTGGTATTTTTCATTGTAAATATTGTAAGCATCTTCCTGTATGTTCTTGTTCCATTAGGAAAAGTCAGGGGGCTCTGCCTGTTTCTTCTTGCACTGTCCTATATACTGGCCGTACCTTTTATCCTCCTGCCGCTTAAAACGCTGTATCTGCATTTTTCGTGCCACAGGATACTAAGCGATGAGCGGCTCCCCGAAGATAATGCAGATTTCTGCCTGATCAACGATTTTCTACAGGCTTCTTACGAAAAATCGCATTCCATCGAGAGTGCCCTTTCTGATAAGAATATAGATTATCTGTCCAAACAGATCAACTCGCACTTCTTTTACAACACACTGGACTCCATAAGGGGAAGAGCTTTCTGTGATGGGGCTTATTTCGTTGCCGATATGATTGAAACATTATCCTCTTTTTTCCGCTACAGCATTTCGAGAAAAGGGAATATTGTATCTATACAGGATGAACTGCAGAACCTTGATTCCTACATGAAGATTCAGATGTTCCGCTTCGGCAACAGGATACAGTATGAAGTTTCTCTGGAATCCGACAGCATCACCCGCTATCAGATTCCCAAGCTCACACTGCAGCCAATTGTTGAAAATGCAATTATACATGGTATTGAAAGCTATGAATGTGGCGGGCTGATTTCGATCAACATATTTGAAACCGATTCAACCATCGTCATACATGTTAAGGATAATGGGGTGGGGATTCCGAAAGAGAAGTTAGATCAGATCAATCTGAATTTCCAGAACAATCATTTTGAAAGCCCGGAGGTTCAAAAGAAACATATGAATATCGCCCTGAATAACATTAATAACCGGATCTGCCTGCTCTACGGCAGCGGATTCCACCTTCACATTTTCAGTACAAAAAATCTAGGGACTGATGTGCAGATTACGCTTCCCAAAATCTTAACGGAAAAGGAGATGTAGAACTTATGAGAGAACATTTACTTCAGATCGAAAATTTGTATTTCGGCGGTCTCGACAGTGCTGCCTCTTCTCTTAATATCTCTGTCTACAGAAATGAGCTCATTTCCATCTGTAGTTCTTCCTCGCTCTGTGTAGATTCACTGAAGAATGCATATAAGAATCACCAGATGAACGGCAGACTGACATTTCCGGATAAAAAAACGGTCTCTCTGTCTAAAGGTACACCACTTAAGTATATTTACAGCATTTCAAGGTACGCACATCTTGTTCCGGCACTCTCCATTACAGATAATATTTTCTCTCTCCGCAGATGCACATTTCCACACTTTCTGTACAATTCAAAGCATGCCCGAATTGCCGCAGCCGATTTAATGAATGAGCTACATTTGCAGGTAAATATTGATACACCGGTTTCGGAGCTGACCGCGGCAGAAGAACACCTGCTTCTGCTTGCAAAGGCATTTGTCTCATCCGCAAAGCTTGTCATACTGGATAATATTGTGGAGTACTATACTTATGCAGAGCTTTGTCTGTTGCTTGGTCTTATTAAACTCCTTCAGCGCCGGGGAGTCACATTTCTTGTTTTTACAAACGGTCCTTCCCTGCTTACACAGATCTCGGACCGTATCTTTGTAACACAGAATTATGAGATTACCAATATTCTATACCACACCGAATACAGTGACAAACTACTATCCTCTATGATGTTGGGGGATGACCCACATATCACCAATGCGAAAAAATCTTATCCCAAGAACGAAGTCCTCCTCTCTCTTGACTGGTCATGCCTTTTTGCGAATCTGCCTAAGATCAAGCTCCACCGTCAAGAATGCCTGTGCGTGTTTAATTATAACGGTTCTAATATCAACGATATCTACGACCTGTTTACCAGATATTTTCCATATGAACTGGATGGCAAAACCTGTACGGGTTATGCCTCGGCCGTCAAAAACGGTCTTGCACCGATTGCCATATCAAGAATTGAGGACTATTTTTTTCGGGAACTTTCACTAAAGGATAATCTAACTCTCCCCATCCTGCATAAAATCAGTACAGCCGGAATCATCAATAAGAAACTTTTAAACTATTGTATCCACTCATCTATGGAAAAAATGAATGGAAACAGCGGAAATGGAACAGACGGACTTCTGAAATCAGTACTGCTTAGATGGCAGCTGACGAATCCAAAGCTGATGCTGATTTCTGACTTAAATGTAACAGACTCTGACCGGCCGGAAATCTATCCCGTCCTGAATGACATCAATAAATCTGGCTCGGCACTGATCATCCTGTCTTCGAATCTCTATGACTGCTTATATTTTGCGGATTCTCTTCTTGTCATCCGGAATTCTGCTGATTACCGCTTTTTTCATAAATCAGACTCTGTTTCTTTTGTACAGGATGTAAAATCTTATATATACGGTAATCTGGACATGCCATAATGTGGCAGTTTCCATGTATCCTATAAAAGAAGAAAACGCAATGCTGACATTTTCTTAGCATTGCGCTTTCCTTTATAATTCCAGTTTTCCTACTATTCTTTCAAGCTCCTTATAATCCCCGTCCAGATGGTTCCGCATCCTGATAAAAAGCGGGTACAGTTCTTCATATATGTTACGCCAGGCTGGAATAGGTTCTATCATTTCTTCCGGACACTTTAGAATATTATAAGCCTCCTGTATACTGTGATATATACCCACTGCATATCCAGCAAGCATGGCATCGCCCTTGGGCGCCCCACTCAGCGTCTCCGCAACATAAACCGGCATATCCAACACCGATGCCTTGATTTTCAGCCATTCTCTGCTATTTGCACATCCACCGGCTATCTTGATGTATTTTGTATCGGCCCCTTCCTTCTTCGCCTCCTGACAGATTTCCTTCAGCGCGAATGCATTTCCCTCATAGATGGCTCTCAGCATATCCGCACGGTCAGTCAGCGCCGTTGCCCCCAGATACATCCCTCTGATCGAGTTGCTCCAGAGTGGCGCACGCTCTCCCATAATATATGGATAAAAGAACAGTCCTTTGCATCCGGGGCCGGCCGCATGCACCATGTCTTCATATACATCATATATAGACTTTTTTTTCTGTTCAGCCATTCTTGCCATTTCGTGCTCTTCTCCCATCACTTTTCGAAACCACCGCACCGTATCACCTGAAGAGTTTGTCGGTCCGAAGAGAAGGCAGGGGACTTCCTTAGTTCTCACAATCGGAGTAAAGCTCAGTAGTTTGGAGTCCGGTGACGGAGGCATACGACCGGCAAAGAAATTATTGCTCGATGTTCCTGTAATCTCGGCGGCTTCCCCCTGCTTATTCAGTCCAATCTCCAGTAACGCCATCGCGGAATCCACACCGCCAACCAGAACAGGCGTCCCCTTTTCCAATCCTGTCTGCGCGGCAGCCTCCCTTGTCACGGTCCCCAATATCTTATGTGCCGGTTCCACCGGTGGCATCAGTTCTTCTAAGGGGATACCGATTGCCTTTGACAGTTCCCGGGACCAGCACTTGTTACGAATATCATAGCATAGTGTCATTTCAGCCTGGCACTCATCCAGCGCAAGTTCCCCTGTCAGCATATAATTGAGATAAGTATTCGCTTTCACGATATGGCGTGTCTTTTCATAAAGCTCCGGCTGGTGGTTTTTAAACCAGATAATATTCGTAATCTGGTAATAGGGGTCCGCATAAGCGCCGAATTCTTTTCGGATTCTTTCCCTGCCATATATCCGCTCCATCCATGCAGTCTCTTCCACCGCCCTGCGGTCCATCCAGATATGCGCCCTGCACAGAGGCTTTCCATCTGCATCCAGTGGAAGCATTGCCATTCCCTGAGAACTGACGCTAACCGCTGAAACAAATGTATCATGCATGGAAATCTGGCTTAAGGTCTGCCGGATCGCACGTGCTGTGTCTTCCCACCAGAGACAGGGGTCCTGCTCTGCCCAGTTGTAATGGCTGGAAATCGTCTGATAAGAACCCGCTTCTCCTTTTGCCATACATCGGCCATCCTCTGAAAACAGCATGGCCTTTACGTTTGTCGTTCCCAGATCTACGCCTAATATAAGCTTCTCCATCTCTTCAAAAACTCCTCCCGTATGAATCTTGCATTCTGTTTATGATGCAAAACGCATGAAGTCTGCTATCTCAGTAAAAATCACGCCCAGAGCGTATGCCCCAGCATCCGGATATCCCAGGCTCCGCTCTCCGACTGTTCCGGCACGGCCCATTCTCGCTACAATATTCTTAGTCTCTTCCGCTCCGTTAACCGCTGCCACAGCTCCCGCTCTGAAAGCATTCTCCCATGTCCCGCCCTGTTCTATAACACTCCGAATTGCCTGTACACATGGAATCAAAGCATCTATCAATGTCTTATCACCAATGACGGCACCCCTTCCGAAGGACCGCTCTCCTGTCTTCTGAATTCCTGCTACCGCTGCCTGCATCATGTCTGCAAATTCCGGAAGTGTCAGGTACCCCCTGTTTCCCGCTTGCAGCGCAGCTGAACGGAACGCAGACCCCCACACAGGACCCGAGGCCCCGCCACAGTTTTCCATAATAATCATGGAACAGGAAAGTAAAAACTCCTTTACCGTAGAAAAATGTTCTTTTAACAGCTCATCCCATTCCCTCTTCACTTCTCTGAATCCTTTTGCAATACTCATCCCAAAGTCACCGTCACCAGCATAAGAATCTAGTTTGCAAAAACTTTTTTCATTCTCTAGAATACAGTGACACATCTCACATACGATTGCTGCAAGATTCTGCACAGTGAGTCTCTGGTCTTTAATCACTTTCCACGTCTCTTCGCACAACATCTCTTCCCTGAGCTCTTTCTTCTTTTTCTGAAGCGGAATGAACGACTGCATTTTTACAGGACCATCCACTCTGAAATACGGTGCATAACTTGGCTGGTCAATATATTCTTTCAATTCATCATCAAGCTCCATTAGAGAAACTGAACAGCCCATCATATCAATACTCGTCATATAGTTTCCCACAAACCCGCGGTAAATGCGTATTCCTGCCTCATCCAGCAGGCGGCTGACCTCATAATTCATTATAAATAATTCCTGTAGCGGCGTAGAACCAAACCCATTCACAAGCAGGACAGCCTCATCATCCTTTTTGATGTGCAGGTCTTCTATGATCTGCATAACCATTCTGGATGCTAGTTCGGATGCATCTAACGTGTGTTCCCGATACCGGCCCGGTTCGCCATGAATTCCGACCCCGTATTCCATCTCATCCTCTCCGATATCGAAAGTTGGAACTCCTGAGGCCGGTACCGTACAGGATGTGTAACCGGCACCAATTGTCCTCACATGATCAGCTGCCTTCTGGGCAATCCTCTTTACCTCATCCAGTCTAAGTCCCCTTTCTGCGGCTGCACCTGCTGCCTTATGTACAAGTACCGTTCCCGCAACGCCTCTTCGTCCTACTGTATACAGGCTGTCAGTAACGGCAATATCATCTTCCACCTTGACCCACTCCACAGGAATCCCTTCTTCCTCAGCCATCTCTGCAGCATTTGTAAAGTTCATGACATCCCCACTGTAATTCTTAATAATCAGGAGGACTCCCTTATCCCCTGCCACAGACTTGATTCCCTGATATACCTGAATCTGAGATGGTGAAGCAAAGACATCTCCACATACCGCCGCATCCAGCATACCTTTCCCCACATAACCCGCATGTGCCGGCTCGTGTCCGCTTCCTCCGCCGCTGATCAGGGCCACTTTATCACTTTTCAATTCCTTCCTTCTGATAATTCTATATTTCTGCTCAAACACAACATCCGGATTCATGTGTGCAATGCCGCTTAACATTTCCGGTACAACATTTTCCGGCTGGTTGATTATTTTTTTCATATTCCTCCTCCTTTCGTCTACTTAATGTTTTTTAAAGAGGAACTTATCAGGCAGGTCCAGTTGAAATACCTTTGCCATGTCTCTGAAATTCTGTACACTCGGTACCTGCCTTTTTATCGATGTCATGGACAATGTTTTCACCAGAATCTCCGCGCCTTTTTCTATGGTATTCATCAAACCGAATGTGCTGTCGAAAGTTTCGCCTGTTACAAACAAACCATGCTGTGCCCACAATACCACATCATATTCACGCATTTTTTCACAGGTTAGTTCCGCAATCTCTTCTGTACCCGGCACCATCCACGGCAGGACTCCCATTCCCGCAGGAAAGATCATAGCACATTCCGGTTCCATCTCCCACAGCTCTCTCGTAAAAATTTCATCGTTAATGGGAAGGACAAAGGAAAGTGCGATAATGTTGGCCGGATGGGCATGGTATACAAACCGATATGTTCCATTTGCCACCTCCTTTTTCACAGATTGGCACATGAGGTGTGCAGGCAGCTCACTTGTCGGAATGCCATCATTTTCAAGCCCCCATACAACCCGCCAGGCTGTTCCGTCTTCATTCATTTCAATAACACCGAGTGTCTCCTCCGGGTATATCTCAGCATTCCTCATCGTTTTACCGCTTCCGGTTACAATAAAATATTCTCCTGCCAGATTTACAAGCTGTTTTCCAATAGGCACCCATTCTCTACTCTTAAACTCCAGTCCCGCTAATTCCTCTTTATCTGCGCGGTAAGTAAGATTTCCGCCGTGACACTCATGCCAGCCCATTAGATAACCATCGCTGCACATGCGGATAAATTTCTCCAGACTTTCAGGTCTTTCCATCATTGTCATTCTCCTCCATAACTTCCTTCTATACCTGAAACTTAAGTGGTTCCCCATTCAGAAACCGTTCAATCTCTGTCACAATAATCTTAAGGCTATTCTTAAGAATGTCGTTTGTAATCCCTGCCGAATGCGGCATCAATGTGACATTATCCATCTTGAGGAGCGGTGAGTCATACGGCAGCGGTTCTTTCTCATACACATCCAGCCCCGCCCCCCTTATCTGCCCCGAATCAAGTGCCCGGATCAGAGCCCGCTCATCCACCAGTCCAGCTCTTGCCGTATTGATAAATATGGCATTTTTCTTCATCATGGCAAACTCATCTGCACCGATCATGTGCTTCGTCTCAGGACAAAGCCTAGCATGCATAGTAATAATGTCTGCCGTCTTAAGAAGTTCCGGAAGCTCCACCTGTTCGACACTGTCTTCTTTCAGGATACTGGGAGATGTTATCTTTTCATATGCGATCACTCTGGAACCAAAACCTTTTGTAAATCTCTTTGCTACCGTCCTCGCAATTCCCCCATAACCGACAATACCTACGACCAGATTCGATATAGCTGCATGGGAAGCATCATTATACTTTTCTTCCACCCATTCCCCCTTCGTGGCAATCAGATTCCTCCTTACAATTCCCCTGCACTCTGACAATGCCAGTGCAACCGTCATATCTGCAACTACTTCTGCGAGTCTGGACGGAGCAAAAGAGACCTTAATTCCCCTGTTCTTTGCATATTCTATGTTGATATTTTCATATCCGCTGCGTATTGTCACAATCACTTTCAGGTTCTCCGCCGCATCAATCACTTTCGAGCTGATTGCTCCCCACTGGATTAAAAGAACATCTGCGTCCTTAATCTTATTTAATACCTCTTCATCCGGTGTGGTCCATTCAGGCCCCTCATCCTCCATTTTCTGTACATATTCTTCAAACGTCTGCATCCGGAATATATTTGTATCTTTTGCATAATCTATCTCCAGATCACGGAATATTTTCAAATCTGACTTCTTACAGAATGCCTGAAACTCATCCGCCAGCTCACTGAAGCGGTCTACCACTAAGACTTTCATACTGCCGTACCTTCTTTCTGATGATTCATTTTCTTATTCTCATGGCTGATAACCATCTTCTGGCTTTTTGCCCTCTTCTCTCTCAGACAATCAATACTTACAACTACAATCAGTACAATTCCTTTACATAGTAGCTGCGTATAGGAATCTACGCCTTTTACACCGAGTCCGTTGCTCAGCACGCCCATGACGAGCACCCCCTGAACAACACCGAGCATCTTTCCCTTTCCTCCTGAAAAGGCAATGCCTCCTACCACACAGGCTGTAATTACATCCATTTCATATCCTTGTCCTGCCAGCGGCTGGCCAGATGCAATACGGGACATTAATACGATAGATGCAAGTCCGACAAAAACGCCATTAATTACATAGGACAGAATCATAATCTTTTTCGAAGATAAACCTGACAGACGCGTTGCCTCTTCATTGGAACCTACCGCGTAGAAATATCTGCCCAGATATGTACGGTTCAAAATAAATGCCCCAATTAGGAAAATAGCAATCATTATGATAATCGGAATGGGGACAATTCCAAAAATATATCCCTGTCCGATAATTTTCATACTGTCCGGCAGTCCATATACCGGGGACGCACCTGTAAAAATATAAACCACTCCCTGAAGCACCTGTTGCATTGCCAGTGTACAGATCATGGCCGGCATCCCTGTCGTGACGATTGCGAATCCGTTGAACGTCGAAATCAGCACAGCGATTACGATACCGGTGATACATGCCAGAATACTTGGCACACCGTTAACGATCATCATTGCCGTCGCACAGCTCACAAGAGATAGCTGGGAACTAATTGACAAGTCAAGACCTCCGGCAATCATAACCATAGAAAAACCAGTAGACAGAATTCCCAGCACTGCAATCTGCCTTAACAGGCTCATCCCATTGCCGATTGTCATAAACCCGGGTGCTGTAATTCCGAAATAGGCAATTACGATGATTAATAATATCAGCACCGTAAACTTATTAAAAAACTTTTTCAGCATATCCACTTTTTCATTCCTCCTTGTCAATTCATGGATGCATAATCCATAATCCCTTCCTGACTGAATTCACCTTTACTTCTGTCCAGACTTCCTGATATCTTTCCTTCCCTCAGGACCAGAATTCTATCTGACATCCCCATCAATTCCTCCATCTCTGAAGATACCATGATAATGCTGATTCCCTGCTCAGTAAGCTCATTCATCAAGTGATAAATTTCCTGTTTTGCCCCGACGTCAATCCCCCGGGTTGGTTCATCAAAGATAAGGATTCCTGCATTACCAGCCAGCCATTTTCCTACAACGACTTTTTGCTGGTTCCCGCCGCTTAAGTTTTTAACAAGTTGACTGACAGAAGGTGTTTTGATCCGGAGTCTTTCCACCTGTTTGTTCACACACTCGTTCTCAAGGCTCTTATTGACCAGCGTTCTTCTCGACATCAACTTGTAATTCGGAAGTGCCAGATTTTCTTTCACCGACAATTCAAGAATAATCCCCTGCTGTTTACGGTCCTCCGGTATCAGGGCAATGCCAAGATTCACAGCCTGAGCCGGGCTATCTATATGAATTTTCTTTTCTTCGAGATAAATGTCCCCGCTTTCTATCTTATCAGCTCCGAATATCAATCTTACCAGTTCAGTCCTTCCTGCCCCTACAAGGCCTGCAAGGCCCAGAATTTCTCCCTTTTTTAGATTGAAGCTTATATCCGTAAGGCCATTCCCACATAGATGTTCGACTCTGAGCGCCTCTTTTTGAGGTACGGTGCTGCGTGGAGGATACGTTTCCTTCAATGTTCTGCCCACCATGAGGTTAATCAGAGTCTCTCTGTTCAGATCCTCGGTCTTTTCTGTTGCCATTTTCTCGCCATCTCTCATAACTGTAATCCGATCTGTCATTTCAAAAATTTCACTTAATCTATGAGAAATATAGATAATTGTAACTCCTTTTTTTTTCAGCCTTCTAATCAGTTTAAAAAGAAGTTCTACCTCATTTTGTGTCAGCGGTGAAGTAGGCTCATCCATAATCAGGACCCTGACTTCTTGACTGACCGCCTTTGCAATCTCTACCAGCTGCATCTGTGCAACAGTAAGATCTTCTACGAGTGCATCCGGGTTTATATTAATCCCCATCTCCTCAAAAAGCTTCTTTGTCCTCTTTTTCATTTCTGAAAACTTGACCATAATACCGTTTCCAACAAAACGCCCCATGAAAATATTCTCTGTTACTGATAATGTGGGAACCAGGTTTAGCTCCTGATGAATGATACGAAGTCCCTTCTCAGTCGCCTGATGTGGTGTTATTTTTTCAAACTTTTCATCCCCAATGCAGAAGCTGCCCTCATCCGCTTCTATGACTCCAGATATCACCTTCACTAATGTGGACTTTCCGGCACCATTCTCTCCCATGAGTCCGTGCACCTCTCCCTCGTGAAAATCAATGGATATATCCTTCAGTGCAATAACCCCCGGATAAGTTTTTACAATATGATGTACGGACAGGCTTATTTTATTTTCTTTTTCCATATACAAGACCGCCTTTTTATTTGTCATTAAGAAAGGCACCTCTTTTCGAGAATGCCTTTCCCCTACTTATCCTTTTATTTCAAAGCTTCTTCAGCATTCTCTATCGTCACCGGTTTCATCGGGAAATAATTTACCTTCTCATATTCTGAGCCCTCTCCCGTTACGTCTTTCTTTGCGCAGTCTACCATGTTCTCTCCAACCTTATTTAATTCCAGATCAACAACACACTTGAAAATACCGCCTTCTGCAACATATTCCTTCGATTTCTTTGTTCCGTCACAGGAGAACAGTCCTCTGTCTGTTTCTTTTTCGAGTCCAGCCTGTGCAAATGCCTCATAAACTCCATGCATCGTATCATCGTTAATAGATACAACCACGTTCATGTCCGGGTATGCCTGAAGGAAATTCTCTCCCGCTTCCTGTCCTGCAAGAGCTGTTGTCCCTGCACCTGTGATCACTATTTTTCCTTCTGGCAGCAGCTCATCTAATGCCTTTTTGATTCCGTTTTCACGCTGTGTCAGGAATTCTGATGATGGTTCATTCACAAGCCCGATCACAGGGTTTATGCCTTTTTCTACCAGATTCGCCTTTGCCCATGTTGCTGCCTGTTTTCCAATCTCGTATCCAAGTTCTTCATTGGAAGCTACAAAACAATTTGTGAAGTCGCAGTTAGGTTCTGTATCAAATGTAATAATTTTAATCCCTGCATCATAAGCTTTCTGTAATTCCTCTGCCCCGTCACTGGCGTTCATTGGATGTACAATCAGAACATCTACACCGCTCGTCATAAAGTTCTCGATTCCTGTAATCATCTTCTGCACATCCATCTCGTAGTACATCAGTGTCGCATCAATTCCCAGTTCCTCAGCCTTGGCTTTCATTGCGTTTCCCATATCACTGATAACCTGTGTGGACGCCTGATTCAGAAGAATTCCGACCTTTACTTCCTCATCACTGCCCTGATCTGTTTCCTGTTCTATTTTTTCTTCTTTCTTACTATCGTCCACCAACTTGCTGTCTGTACTGCATGCACAAAGTGAGAATACAAGAGCTGCAGATAATAACATCGTAATAATTTTCTTTTTCACCTTTCTTACCTCCTCATATCTTTAAGTTCCTTCAAGCTTGAATGTAATCTTATTATACCTGTATTACAATCATATACAATGAGTCTGCTTTTGTAAAAAGTGTACTTTCTTTAGTATTTTTCTTTTTTTCATTATGATTCACTTTCGAAACCATGATTAATAATAAGAACAATAAATAAAGCCCCGCAAAACTCACAGACTATCTGTTTTGCGGGGCTTCATTTATCGCCCTTTATAATATTTCCTTGTTATCAAATATCCTTTGCAATATCATATGCCTGCCATACGGCACCCATAAGGTTCCCGACTTTAGCTGCATCTCCAATCACATGCACATTTTTTCCACTCTGTTCTGCCAGAGGCGCACCGGCTATATATCCGATCGAGGTCACAACACTGTCAGCAGGTATCGTCATTTTTCCTGTTTTTTCTTCTATAACTACTCCTTCATCCGTAATCGCCATAACTTTCGCTTCTGTATGGGCTGGAATCTCATAGAAACGGATAATCTCCCGGAGCATGTTGCTGTTTGCCGCGCACAGATTCGGCACATTCAGAATATCATCCAGCATTTCTACTATGACAGGTTTCTTACCTTTACGCACCGCATCATATGCAATCTCACACCCTGTCAGCCCGCCTCCAATAATTACGACACGGTCACCAGTTTCTTTATAGCCGCGCAGATATTCGATTGCGTTCATGACATTCCCACGTTCCGCACCTTCTGCGTTTAAGCTTCTCGTTCTGGCTCCGGTGGCTATTATAATTTCCTCCGCATCCAGTTCTCCCAGCTTTTCGGACGTCATTTCCGTATTCAGGCAGACCTCTATTCCCAGCTTCTCAATCTGGTGGATATACCACTGAATCAGCATCTTGTCTTTCTCTTTAAAATCCGGTGCCGCCGCGGCAATAAATACACCGCCAAGTTCACCGCTTCTTTCGTAGATTGTGACCTCATGTCCGCGTAGGTGTGCAACCCTTGCTGCTTCCATGCCACCGATTCCGCCGCCTATTACGGCAACTTTTTTCTTCGTTTCCGCTTTGGTAATCTCCCGCTTTTTCTCTTCCAGTGTTCTCGGGTTGATTGCACAGTGCCCGTTGCCTACAGGATTTATGCCTGTAATTCCATTCTTTTCCCTGCTGATGGCAAAACATCCATTGTGGCATGCAATACATGGCCGGATATCTTCTATACTTCCAGATTCTACCTTTGCACAGTATTCCCCGTCTGCCAGCAGCTGACGTCCGATTGTTACACCATCAATCTTTCCTGATGCAACTGCCTCAGAAGAAATATCCGGGTCTTCCATACGCCCGGCACAGAATACCGGAATGTCCACGTGCTGTTTAATAAATGCCGCATCATCCAGATTACATGCAAGGGGCATATACATTGGCGGATGTGCCCAAAACCAGGAATCGTAGCTTCCGTTGTCCGCATCCAGGGCGTCTGCGCCTGCTGCCTCAATAATTCTGGCACAGGCAATGCTCTCTTCCCTGTCTCTTCCGAATTCCTGATAGTCCTCACCCGGAAGTGCCCCTTTATTAAAGCCACGCATTTTGCTTGTTACGCTGTAGCGCACGACAACCGGATAGTCTTCACCGCACGCCTCTTTGATTCCCCTGATAATGTCTGTCACAAACCTGCAGCGGTTTTCCAAACTGCCGCCATATTTATCAGTCCTTTTATTTGTATTCGAAATGGTAAACTGGTCCAATAGATACCCTTCATGCACCGCATGTATCTCAAT
The DNA here is from genome assembly GCF_905197545.1 of Faecalicatena orotica. Taxonomy (NCBI): domain Bacteria; kingdom Bacillati; phylum Bacillota; class Clostridia; order Lachnospirales; family Lachnospiraceae; genus Faecalicatena; species Faecalicatena orotica. The sequence continues at coordinate 260,255 of NZ_CAJJZH010000002.1, read as the reverse complement.
CCCGTCAATGCCAGCCTGTTTACACAGCACTGCCGACTTTGCAAAGCCATCTATAACATCCTGAATCTCCTTTTCCGTCATGGCGCGGTGGAGCACATTTGGGTCCCACACGTTGGGCATCCCGTCACTTGCCGCACTCAGAAGTTTGGCTGTGCCTGTCAGCTTACCTAATACCTTTCCTGTCATTGCCTTTTTCAGCATCTCCTGCATGACAAGCACTCTTCCGAAACCGGCCCCTATCTGGAGGAAGAACTTTGTATCGTACTGATGTATCTCATCCATCAGGCTCTTAATCGGTCCCAGAAACATCTTTTCATTCTGGTACAGCCATTTGTTCCCCATCATACTCTTTACACAGGTAATTCCGGGAATAAGCAGTCCTACCCCGTTGCTGGCCCTCTCCAGCAGATATTCCCTGCTGTTTTCATTAAACTTGAAACCCGTCATCCATTCGATCGGAGTCGTCCCCTCCATAGGGGCATGGACAAAACGGTTTTTCACGGTAACACTTCCCACCTTCATCGGCGTAAACAGAACTTCATGCTCTTTCTTCATGTCACACTTTCCTTTCTTATGTAATTTGTACGATTTCTAAAACTTCCGTTTTCATGCTTCTTATTCCGGACAATTCATGTTAAAATTATAACAGAAGCTTTTTTGTGATACTAGCATTCTTGTAACGTAATCGCACTAATGTAAGATAAAGTGATAAACTTAAGAAAGGATTGCTGATATGGACTATATTTCAGATGACCTCACTAATTGGGAATATATGCAGGCAAGTGAGCTTTGGTATCATTCAGAACTAAACTTGAAACATTGTGTTGAGCTGGGTGATGAAGCAGGTGCACGAAAGGCCCTTGTGGAATTAAAAGAGGCCGTAGAACAGCGTTTCAGCCCTATCGTGAAGAAAGAAGAAATGGTTACGATTTTTCTGGGGATTATCGGTGGTATTCTTCACTTTGCATGCCGTGATGCCGGGCTGCCTCCCGCTTACCTGACCATGATGATACTTTACCAGAGAGAGACACTGACCGCTTCCATCATGAAGGTTCCCAGTCTCTCCATGTCGCATCCCACTCTTCTTGAGGGGCTAAATGCCTGTATCTCAGAGGCATGCAGTCTGATCCGGAATCTTTCCCTAAGTGAATGCAGTCCTTTGACCCGGCGCTGTATTTCTTTAATCCAGCGCCGGCTCACGGATAAACTGAGTGTGGAAGAACTGGCCAGTATCCTCGGTGTTACAAGGCAGTACCTGTCAACACGTTTTAAAGAAGAGACAGGCAAATCCCTGACAGACTATATCAACTGGCAGCGGATCACACTGTCCAAATATTACCTCCGGCAGAAAAGCCTGAACATTACTCAGGTTGCCATGATGTGCGGCTATTCCGATTCAAACTACTTCGGACGCATATTCAAAAGGCTGGAGCATATGACTCCAAGAGAGTATGTCGCGCTGCACGGTGGGTTTCCGGTACTCTAGCTGGTTTTGACCTCAATCTTCCTATATTTCGTATGTCCACCCTGCAATGCAGACACTCCGATGCTTCCGGTAAGGTAGGGGTGTTCTTCATCCACCGCTGTCAGCGACACTCCATCCTGAACACTAGCTTCTATCCGGTTTCCGCTGACTCTGATGCTTATCACATACTCATTTCCGGGCTTCCATTGATACTCTGCTTCTGTAAGTACACGGTAACCGTTCTCATTTTTCAGAATTGCAAATTTGCCGCCCGGCAGGAACCCTGCCGCATAAGAACGCACTGCCCCCTGAACCCGTATATTCTGCATATGTGTTCCTGTATTAAGAGGAGTGCACGTAAAGGCAGCCGTATAGTCTCTCCAGTCATATCTTCCGGTGTACGCCTCCGCATAGTCCGCGCAGGACAGGTGCATCTGACCGCCTTCCAGATATAGCATTCCCTTCAGTCTGGTAAACTGCCTGACTTCGCGGTGGAGCCCCGGCCAGACTTCTTCCTCTTCTTCCTCAAAGAGAATCGTATAGTCTGCCCTGCCCTCCGTGTAGAGGTCATCTATCATCCCTACAAAGCTTCCATCCCAGCTATTTTCTTCTTTTATACAGAAGCAAAAACCAATTTCTGCTATCAGGCCTCCTTCCATCTCCGGGATTTTCCAGCCCATCTCTATCCACTTCCCTTTTTCCGGATTTACACTTTCTCCAAGCAATATCTCTCCGGTATTCTGTTCTTTTGCATAAAGACAGACTTGTGTGTTACATCCATATTCCGGTATAAATACACTTCCATGTATCGTCTGGCCCGGATACACAATTGGTGAAAAACTTGGGTCATAGCGGCTATCATGAAAATCATCGGGACAATAATATGTTTTCTTATACACATATATATGTTCACCTGTTCCGGCATGGTTCCCGACTATCTTAAGGCTTCTGGAGCCATCAAAAGCTGTCTCATCCGTATTCTCAACGTGAGTGCTGCCGGGTCTCTCTTTCCGTACACGGATCGCATGGGTGGAACCCGGAAATTCAAAATGGCAGCTGTCTATACGCCCATCTGCTATATGTTTCCACGGTTCCGGCATTTCTTCTCCCGCAACGGCATATGCTAATTTTGCTATATATAACGCTCCATAAGGGATATCCTGAATATTCAGAGAGCCAATTACGCTGGAACATGCCAGAAAATCGTTAATCGGTCTTCTCCATTTCTGATAGTTTATTGCTGCCAGGCCGCCCCGTACTCCCATAATTGTAGCAAGGTTTCCCACATTACAATCCGTATCCCAGCCACACATATTGCAAATATTTAACGTATCTGAAAAATCACCTTCTCCATAAAGTAATGCCAGAATAATCACCGCCGCATTCGGGATGATATGGCAGTTTCCGGGATATTTGCTGTATCCCCAATTATCATGTACATATTGGAAACACACTCTCCAGTCACCGGGATGGGCATGGTAAAACCGCTTAACTGCGCGCACCGCCCGTGCATATTCACAGTCTTCCGGGATATAAGACAGCCCTTTCTCAATGATTTTCTCTATCTCATTTTCTACAAAAGCATAGCTGATACATACAGCAATGAATATCCCTCCATAGATTCCATTTCCCCCGTGAGTAACACTGGCTGCTTTCTGTGCATATTGGGCTGCCAAATCCGGATTTCCCGGAGTGACAAGCCCCCATGTGTCAATAAAAATCTGTCCTCCGATCTGCTCTGCCATCGTACTCCCATTCTGCGCAATGCTGCCGCTAAGCGGTGCAGGGATTGAATTCCTGAGGTTCAGATATGCGGTGTGTTCTGTGGCCGTCCCATACCCGCCCCACCAGAAGAATCCGTGTTCATAGGGGGCATAGTTAAGCAATGCTTCTGCAACATCCTGTGCCTGAATGGAATATCCGCTGCGGCTGTCTTCCAATGCCCTCAGGAAAAAAAGTGGTCCATTACTGTCATCATCTGCTGCGAAATCCTGATAATCTATCAGATACCCGTCTGGTTCTCCATACAGTTCTCTAATTTTTTCATAAGTCCAGCCTTCAATGGGAGCTCCCAGACGGATACCGATTATCTTCGCCAGCCAGCCGGCATAAATCTGTTCTATGTATTTTTCTTTCATTGTCCATCTCCCCGGCTATAACATTTCTATGCCTGACAATGCTTCCGTATCGGGAACAACAATATCCGCTTTTCCTAAAATAGCTTTGTCGCCGACCCCGATACATTTCATCCCGCCTGCTAATGCCGCATCAATTCCGGCGGCCGCGTCTTCTATTACAATACATTCGCTGCATGGGACACCAAGCAGTTCGGCCGCCTTTATAAATACCTGCGGGTCAGGTTTTGCACGTTCTGCCAGATTCCCGTCAACAATCGCGTCAAATTGGTCCGCAAGTCCTAGTTTTTCTAATATCATCCGCCCACTTTTGCTTGCAGACCCCAGCGCAATCTTATAGCCGGCCCTTTTTTGCCTGCTTATAAATTGAGAGATACCGGGAAGAATCTCTGACTGGTCAATACCTGAAATCATATTCAGATAATAACCATTTTTTCGTTCCGCCAGTTCCTGTTTTTGTACCTCACTCATCCCTGCCAGCCCGCCGACTTCCAGAACAATTTCCAGCGAGCGCATCCTGCTTACGCCCTTCAGCCTCTCATTATGTTCCTCTTCAAATGCAAATCCCAGTTCTTCTGCCAGCTTCCGCCACGCCAGATAATGGTATTTTGCAGTATCTACTACAACACCGTCCAAATCAAAAATGATTGCTTTCATGCACTCTTTCCTTCTTTTCTTTCTATTATAAATACTTGAAGGGAATCTTTCAGTTCATATACTTCTCCTCCAACCGCTACCTTAAGGGGGCTTTCTTTTGGCGGCGGCGTTCTCCCGGCCCCTGTGTCCTTTAAGCAGACCTTCGTATTGCTCAGAGTTAGTTCAATATCCTTCCCCCTCACTTTTATGTGAAAATGTATTTCCTCCCAATGTTCAGGAAGCCGGGGCGTAAGGTGCAGAACTTCCCCTTCATAGTTTACCCCTGCAAATCCAAATACAATGCAGGTCCAGATCCCCCCAAGCGAAGCCGCATGAATTCCGTCTGTCGTATCATTCGGATTCCCGTCCAGATCAATCACCATACATTTCTCAAAAAACTTCCATGCCAGATCCATCGCCCCTATTGCCGCACATGCCTGAGCATGGGCACAGTAGCTTAGGGATGAATCGTGTATGGTCCTCGACTCATAATATAATACATTCTTCCGGACAACTTCCGGAGAAAACATCTGAGGAAACAGATTTAGAAGCATTACCGTGTCAGCCTGTTTGAGCACCTGCATATCTACAATTTCATCTCTCGAATAGTCCTGCAGCACTGCCTGTTTCACTTCTGATTCTTTATACTTTTCGATATCTGTAAGACATTTTTTTGTAAGGAATGTGTCATCCTGAGGAATTATCTGCTGTTCATTAGGTTCCGGAAGATAAATCTTCTCTGAGAATTCCTCCCATGATTTTCTCCTTTTCCCTACCTTGAGCCTATGGTAAAGGCCAGGGGTCACTTTTTCTGCCTTTCCTGCCAGCGATGCGGCTAACGATACGCAGTATCTCGCCATATAATTGCTATAAGCATTGTTATCAATATGCTCTGTATATTCATCCGGTCCGATGATATCCCGTATAACATAAGCCTTCCTAACCTCGTCCCATTCTGCTCGTGATACCCAGAAAGACGCTGCCTCAAATATGATTTCATACCCAAACTTTTCCATGAACCTGTCGTCACCTGTCATGCTGTAGTATTGCCAGACAGCATAGACGATATCTGCCGTCACATGGTGCTCTTTTATCCCTGACCAAACCTTATTGGCTTTGCCTGTATAAATATTCAGTGCAGCGTACAAAGGTGTCTCTTCCTTTCCGCTGACCGCCGCCTCCCAGGGGTACATGGCACCTTCATAGCCATAAGCCGCAGCCTTCTCCCTTGCACCATCCAGTCCTTTATACCTGAACTCTAAAAGTTGTCTTGCCGCTTCTGGAAAATTATATAAGAAAAAGGGAAGTACAAAAATCTCAGTATCCCAAAAAACATGTCCTTTGTATCCTTCTCCCGTCAGCCCTTTTGCAGCAATACTGCTTGAAGAACTGCCCCAGGGCATCATACCAATCAAATGATATTGAGCAAATGCGATAGATGCCTCTTCCTCCAGAGTAGCCCCTTTTATCCTGATTGCAGCCTGCTGCCAAAGCTTAGACATCTTCTCTTTATGGGCCGAAATTACCGAAGCATATCCCTTGGAAATACAATCCTTTAGTATCTCTTTCTGTCTGTCCAGCTCTGCCATATCTTCCTGCTTATGGATATAAACATATTTTTCAAACTCCCAGCTTCCGCCTTCCGGTACTGTAACATCGTATGATGCTTCCACACTGCGTCTTTTCAGTGTAAAGACAGGGGTCCCGCATTCACAAGAACTCTCCGCCAGAATGCTTAATGTATCCTCCGTCAGATATCCTTTCATCTGCATTATTTTCCGGTCATATACCCTGCAGTTAATCTTCTGGAAATGTGAAACACCGCTGTTCGTCTGCTGTCCGTCAATGCCGCTAATCAGCTTTCCACTGGTGCCTGCACCGCGGCAGACAGAGATCCTAATGCTCTGTACAAACAGATGTCTGTTTTCCATAGATGCAAAACGCCGCTCAACGACTTCAATTTCTGTACCTGACTTTAATTCGAAACTGACTGATATCACTAATTCTCCTGTATATATATTGAATTTCCGCTCGTACCCCTTTATCATTGTACGGTCAGGGCATATCTCTTCCCCATCCAAAATCAGTCTGAATTCAGTTACATCAGGACAGTTTACCAGTTCAGTCACTTCGTCCTCGTAGGCACAGTTAAACAAACCAGCAACGAACATCCCCCTTTTCCCATTCAGTGATGGAAGTCCCCCTGCCCCCCTTACACCAAAGTAGCCATTGCACTGTGCAAACACAGATTCTGTTTTCAAGTGGAACCGTGGTTGATATTCCCGCTGCGCGAGCCAGATTCCATCTTCCTTTTTTTCTATATCATAATAAATCATTCCATTATCACCGGCCTTCCGCTGTCTGCTGACTTGTATAGAGCCTCAATCACTTTCTGGACATAGGTCCCCTGTGCGGCTGTCACCAGAAGTTCTTCCTGCCCCAGACAGGCATTTACAAAATTTTTGTCACTGTCCATATGCCAGTCCCTCATTTCCATGAACGGGTATGTACTGTCTGTGAGCTGTCCATCCTTCTCCCCATAAACCTCCAGAGGAAAAAGGCTTGCGCCAAGTTTCTCTCCATACAGCGTAATATTCCTCAAGTCTTTTTCCTTCTGGTTGATGGCGAAAGACGTCTCAATCAAAAGGCTTGTTCCATTCTCAAATCTAAGGAACCCGAATACGCCATCCTCTACCTGAAAGCAGTCTGGGTTCCAGCTCCCCATCAGAGAACAGCCGCCCATTTTGCCGATCCTGTCACTGGACGTGGCGCAGACATAGGTGATTTCCGGGTATTCCAACAGGTATAATGCCGCATCCAGCATATGTGCACCAATATCAATCAATGGCCCGCCGCCCTGCATTTCTTTATTCGTAAAATTTCCCCAGCCGGGAATTCCCCTTCTTCTATGCCACTGCGCTTTCGCATGGTAAATCGTACCGAATTCCCCATTACGCACCTTCTCCTTCATCAATGCCACATGTTCACTGTGACGGAAATGAAAACCATAGGACAGGACCAGATTCCTCTTTCGGGCTTCCTCTTCCATCTGCCAAGCCTCCCGGACCGTTATTGCCGGAGGTTTTTCGCAGAGTACATGGCAGCCGCATTCCAAGGCATCCAGGGTCATCCGGCAGTGGAACTTATTTGGCACACATATCGTAACTGCATCCGGCTTTAATTCTGAAAGCATCTTCTTATGGTCCTGATAAAAATTCTGTATTCCAAACTGCTCTGCAAGTGCTTTTGCGGCATCCAGATTCACATCGCATATACCGACTACTTCTGCCTGATCCATCTCTCTAAAGTTCGGAAGATGGGTCACTTTGGCTATCTGTCCGGCGCCAATGACAGCCATTCTCAATCGTTTCATCTTACAACCTCCTCATATTCCAAAGCCCCGCAGCACGCCACTAAGCATCTAACCTGCCTGCGTTACGGGCTGCGGGGCATTTTCTTTTGCCGTCCCTACAAAAACTGTTTCATGAAATCAACGGACTTCTGATAAACCTCCAGAGGATTCTCACCGCGGATCCGTCCTTCATTCACAACATCGCCTTCATATCCAATATCCTTCAATGTCTGTATATGGCGTTTCCAGTCAATGGAACCTGTACCCGGCTGATACCTGTGGTTTTCAGCAATGTGGACATGCCCGACTGCATCCCGGAACTTCATCAGCGACTCTGAGATATCGTCTTCTTCTATCGCCATGTGATAGAAGTCGGCGGTGATTTTCACCATCTTAAACTGTCCCATCTCTATGATATCCATTGCATCCTGAAGCGTATTGAGCATATGGTCCTGATAGCGGTTGAGTGGTTCCAGATACAGATATATGCCGTTTTCCTCTGCCACAGCATCCAGTTCTTTTAAAGATGCCAGAATTGCTTTCACATCTCCTTCATGGCTTCGCGGTGGTGTCATAGGCGGAAGGCGGAATGTAAACATCCCCCATGCGGCAGGCACTACGACACCCTTTCCGCCTACCTCTTTCAGCGCACGTATGATTTCCTTCAGGTCTTCCACGCCATTTTCTCTGCGCTCCTCAATAAAATCGCCAATCCATCCCCTATATCCGCCACACGCACTCGATACAGGCAGTCCTGACTCTTCAATCGCCTTTTTTACCATATCAACATGATCGGTTAACACTTTTCCGTCAATTTCAAAACATTCAAATCCCATTGCTTTCACAAATTTAAACTTTTCCACTAAATCCTGCGGAAAGAAGTCTTTGTCCTGAGTTCCTAAACGCATTTTAATCCCTCCCCATGAAATCGATTCCCAATTTGATACTCTCTTCCGGATGCTGGTCTACATAATTACAAAAACCTTCCGCACACTCTTCGAATGGGACCACTGGATAAATAATATCCTCACAGTCCAGATACCCGTTCATCAGCAGTTCCCAGCACACATCCTCAATGCGGTGCCTGTCCCATCTCGGATATTCCGGATTCGGCTCACTGCATGCACGGGAGAAGATAATCTTCCCATAATTAAAATGGGCTTCCTGTCCAAGCCACAGTCCTGCCGGAAATGGCTTTGCAAATGCAACATATGCGATAGTCCCATTATAGCCAAGCCCCTTCAAAGAAGACTGCAGCGCATGGACATTCCCGCTTGTTTCAATGATCACATCGGCTCCCATCTTCCCTGTCAGCCTTTTAATCTCCATCCCTGCATCACAGGCAGTGGAATCCAACGTATAATGGGCACCATGTTTCTCAGCAATTTCCCGCCTTTTTGCAATAGGGTCAATTCCGATGACTGTTACAGCACCAATCTTTACTGCAAACTGGAGGGCTATCTGTCCGATTGCACCCAGTCCAATGACTACTACACGGTCTCCCGGGCGTACTCCTCCATCACGGATTCCACTTAAAGCGAACTGTGCCGGATCGTAGCATACTGCATTTTTAGCAGATGCATCTTTGCTCATTTTGCGCAATTTATAGTTGTCTACTGCATTTACAATCTGTGTCTCCTTAATCGGTCCATAAGAACATACCCTGTCTCCGATCTCATATTCCGTAACGTCTGCCCCTTTTTCCGTAATGGTTCCGACAAACATATTTCCAAGAGGAAGGTCTCCAAATTCAATCCCCCTCGGTTCCTCTTCATCCCGTTTGGCAAACACACGCCATTCTTCATCAAATTTTCCGTCAATAAAAGGAGTGGTACCCCTGAAATCCGCAAGCTCCGTGCCATGCTTTGGCGCCGCAAATTCCACCTGTACTTTTACTTCATTGCTTAATATTTCCCTGTCTTCATATTCCTTTAACGCCGCTTCCCTCGGTGCAACTGCTACTAATTTTTTCATCTTTATCCAATCCTTCCTTTCCTGTCGTCTATCCTTTTACGCCGCCGTCTGTGCTGCCGCTCTTAATGAGCCGCTGGCTAAATCCATACATAATGATTACAGGTAATGATGTAATCAGTGAAGCCGCCATCATTCTGCCCCATACATAGTCCGGTGTATTAAACAACGAGTTCAGGCCAATCGGAATCGTCATCATATCCGGAGAATCTATGAAAATAGAAGCAAACAGTACATCATTCCATGCAATCATAAATGCATATACAAATACGGAAATCAATCCCGATATGGACAATGGAACAACAATCCTGAAAATAATCCCCATCTTACTTAATCCGTCTACCCTTCCTGCTTCTTCCAGTTCCTTGGGAATCGTATCGAAATAACTTCTTGTCATATAAATCGCCGTGGGCAGTGTCTGTATAATCATACAGATGATGACTGCCTCCCTGCTGTTTTTCAGCCCTACTGCTGACAGCATGCGGAATAACGGTACAATCAGAAGGATTCCGGAGAACATATAGACGAGGAAAAACATCTCGCTGATACCCTTTTTCCCTTTGAACTTTAGTTTGGAAAGTGCATATCCGCCCAGAATACCAAGGAATACTGCAACAACGGAAACAGTCAGGGCAATATAAAGGCTGTTGCCAAAATATTTAATAAATGGAAAGATTTTCGGGTTAAATATGTCTATAAAATGCTGGAATGTCCATGCCTTCGGTATAATCGTCGGGGGAAATGCGATTGCTTCCGATGTCGCCTTCAAAGATACGCTGAGCATGATAATAAAGGGGAAGAGCAGAACCAATACCAGCAGGACAACCCTTACATAAAAAAATACTAATTTCCCTGTTTTTTTATTCATCTTCTTCAACTCTCAGCACCTTCTTTCTAATCAGCATAACCAGACTGAATATCACAACAAACAGTATGATGGAAATTGCTGCCGCCTTTCCAAAGTCATGTGTCGCAAATGCCATGTCATACAGGTAAACGCCAAGTACATCGACCTGTTTCGTCAGCAGGTAAACCTCTGTGTAAATGTAGAATACCCATATAGTACGCAGGCTCACAACCGTAACAAGGGTTGGCTTTATAGCCGGATAAGTAACGGTCATAAATTTCTGCCAGCTATTTGCCCCATCCATATCCGCCGCCTCGTACAGACTCTTGTCTATAGACTGGAGAATTGCAACAAATGACATGTAGGCATACGGGAAAAATTTCCATATAGCAAAGATTGTAACTAATATAAACGCACTGGCCGGCTGGTCAAACCAAAGCGGAACCTCTTTTGCAAGATGCAGGACATCCACAATAATATAGTTGATGATTCCATAAATATTATTGAACATATACCGCCATGCAAAGATAAGACACACTGCCGGTACAACATAAGACAGGATAATAATCGAATTCACCATTTTTTTCCCGACAAAATCCCTGTTCATAAAAACTGCAATCGCCAGACCAAACGCAGTACTGATTACCGTAACCAGAACAGTAAATACCAGGGTGATGAACACGGAGTGATAGAACCCTTTGTCCTGGAATACCGCTATGTAATTACTAAGGCCTACAAACTCAGAGGCCATTTTGGGATTTACCGGCACATCCTGAAAACTGATTAAGATGTTATAAATCATCGGATAGCCAATTAAAAGCGCTAATAAAATCAGGCTGGGAGCTAAAAGTGCATATGCAAACCGCGTATCACTTCCACCCAGTTTTCTGTTCTTCGGCTTCATTCCTTTCCCCTTTCTCTCTTTTAATCGGGACCGGCCGCCTCGCTGGCCGGTCCTTATAGGTTAATGTGCTCTCAGATCCAATAAGCAGCTGCCTTCCTACTTTATCAGGCCTTCCACTGCTGACTGTGCTGTCTCAAGTTCTTTGTCCACATCTGCATTCTGTACAACAACGTTATTAATCAGCTTACTGATAGCGCCAGTGTTGGTGACATCACCCATTTCTGTAAAGTTCTTGCCGCCGACTGTTCCAAAAAGCTGCAGGTTCTCAACTGCTACTGCAATATCATCATTCAGGTTCTCGTATACCTTACGCTCATCCATGTCCGTGAAAGCCGGGTCTCCGCTGACCGCCTTCAATACCGGCTGTATTCCGCCAGGTGCCATATTCAGCCACGTAATGTTATTATCTTTTTCCAACAAGTAGCTTACAAATTTTTTAGCTGCATCTGTCTGTGCCTCATCCATACCTTCTGCAATGCCAAGCACGGTAATTGTTCCATATGCAACCTGTTCCTTCTGGTTCGGCAGAACAAGTGCTAAATCACCTGCAAACCCGGCTTCATTCACTGCACCTAAAATGTAAGTGGAATACATCGCCATCGGCGCATTCTTTCCTACGAAAGCATCTTTTACGTCAGCAACCTCTGTAGATCCCGGCATAGAGTAAGACGCAAGCTCTTTATAATATTCCACTGCCTCTTTCATCTCCGGTGTATTCACGGTAACATTTTTGTCACTGTCAAATACATTGGCCCCGTTTGAAAGCGCAAACTGGGAGAATACCTGCTCTGTAAACGCAGATTCAGATGTCGGCATTGCAATACCATATTTTTTATTAGCCGGGTCATTGAATGCCTTTGCAATTTCAAGAACATCATCCCAGTTCTCAGGAACATCAAATCCTTTTTCCTGCAGCATTGCAGTGTTCACCCAGATTCCCTGTACCCAGCTGCACAGCGGAACACCTACATAGCCGCTTCCGTCTTCTGTCTTCGTTACTTCAAGCGCGCCTTCATAGAATGCATCTTCTCCAACTTCATCCACAACTGCCTGAACAGCATCTAAGCTGGTAAACTGGTTCGCAACACTTGTCTTCGCCTGGTCCTGGCTGTATTCAATAATCGCCGGAAGCTCCCCGCTTCCTCCAAGAGCTACGATTTTAGAGTCATAATCATCCTCGTTCACAGGAATAGATTCTACTGTTATCCCCTCATTCTCTGACTCGAATCCATCTATCAGCTCCTGTACCACATCCTGTCTCTCCTGCTCTACCTGCTGATGCATGAACTGTATCTTGACAGTGCCTCCCTTATCAGAGCCGCCCTCAGTATCTTTTTCTTTCCCTGCGCATCCTGCTGCAAGAGTAGCTGCCATTGCTGTAATTAACAGCACGCTTAATACTTTCTTTTTCATAATCTTCTTCTCCTTTTCTTAATAAATTGTTTTTTATTTGTGTCAAAGAGTCCTTCCCCTTTGCAACAATCTACTGTTTTTTTATCCAGGCCGCTTCGTATGGCCCAAGTACTATCTTATCTTTTATTTCCTCTCCATTCAGAAGGTTGGTGCCTGAAAGCCCGTACCGCCCGATGGGCACCGTTTCACCGGATACATTGATGAATGCCTCAATACTTTCACCCGCCTCTTTCGCAATCCTCCTGACAGCAAGCACTCTGCCGTCAACATTTAGCACTTCCTGCACAGCCTGAGGTGCAAACGCCTTCTCCTGCTTCCGGATATTCAGCCTCCTGATCATTTCTTTGAATATTCTGCTTCTGTTTGTATCTCCATCCAGCTGCTCTTTCAGAAAACCGTAATCCAGCTGTTCCCGGTTAATGCGCCTTGGTATGCCGGAAACTGTCATTCCATAGTAATCATTTCTGGAGCCTAAAAGACTGTGTATATAAATCCCCGGGACACCCTGCATAGACAATAAAATCGTCTCTGCTGCCAGAAATCGCCCTATCCTTGTTTCATCGGAATCTTCCGGACCTGCCAGTGCATCCTGATAATTGATATTTAATTCATATGGACTTTTTGTCCCATCCCCGTTATCTTTATAGGAAACCCTTCCGCCGTGTTCCAGCGTTGCTTTCACTAGAAATTCTCTTTGTGCATCGTCCAAAATCCCCTCCGTGGGTCTGACTCCGATTCCATCATGAGAACTCAGGAAGTTAAAAAATGTAACATCCTCCCCCGGCAGCTCAAGCCCTGCCATCCATTGACTTAGTATGGAAGCATCCCCTGTCAGGAGAGAGTACATAACAAGTGGAGGCAGCGGAAATTGATACACCAGATCAGCCTCATCTTTTCCGTCCCCCAAATAGCTGATATTATCTTTGTGGGGTACATTTGTTTCTGTAATCAGCTTGGTTCCCGGGGAATATACGCTCAGGACATCCTTCATAAGCTTGATTAATTCATGTGTCTGCGGAAGATGCATACATGTTGTCCCCGCCTCTTTCCACATAAAACCAATCGCATCCAGCCGGATGAACTTTGCCCCCATCCTTCCGTACATTACCAGAAGATCCAGAACCTCCGCCAGAACGTCAGGACTGTTAAAATTCAGGTCAATCTGGTCCTCACTGAACGTTGTCCATACAAACTTTGTTCCTTCTGCCGTCTGAAACGCTGTCAGAAGCGGCAGTGCCCTTGGCCTTGTCACCTTACTGTAGTCGGCATCTGGATCGCAGGTAATAAAGTAGTCTGTGTATGGCTGTTCACACTCCAGATATTTTTGGAACCAATCACTGCTTTTAGAAATATGGTTGATTACTGCATCAAACATTAACCCGTATCGCTTCGCCAGCATTCCAATATGCCCCCAGTTTCCCAATGACGGATTAATCTCTTTATAATCCACCACTGAAAAACCATCATCTGATGTGTAAGGATACATAGGCAGAAGATGTACATTGCCTACTGCATCTTTTACATAGGCATCCAGAAATTCACTCAGGACTTCCAATGCCGGGGCATCCCCATTCACGATAGAATCGCCATATGTAATCAGCATCGTATCCGCCTGTGATAACTTTCGTGCCTTTAACCCGGTTTTTTCATATTTTTCCAATTGTTTTTCAATTTTCTGCTTTGCACTGGCAGCCTTTTCCTCTGTACCATATATAAACTTCAGCCGTCTCTCAATTACTTCCATTGATTTCTCCTGTTCTCTGTATTTTTCCAACGTTTTCCCATTCTAAAGGCTTCCATAAGCATTTATATGACAACGTTGTCAAATTTTGGTAAAAAAATCTACTTATCAGGTAGATTTTCTTTCTATAATTTTCGTCGGGAACTTGAACCTCTTCTTTTTATTAGAATCTTTCCCATTCTCAATCTCTTCTACAACATAATCCATACAGCACTTTGCAAGGATGTCAAAATCCTGTGCCACTGTAGAAATAGGCGGATAATAGAACTCTCCCAGAGGAATGTTATCAATCCCAAGAACCGCCACATCTCCCGGAATCTCCAGTCCTTTTTCGTAGATTCCGCGATAAACGCCCAATGCACGTTCGTCACCAGATACAAAGAACGCCTCTATATCATAAGTTTCCAACACTTCTTTCGACTTATGGTAAGCCTTCTCCACCGTGTCAAGTCCGTCAAATATGTGATATTCGGCATCCATGCTTTGCATGATTCTTTCAAACCCTTCGATACGCAGCTGTGTGGACAAAAACTTCTTTTCACCTATAAACAATGCGATCTTGCGGTATCCCTGCTCAATCAGGTACTTCCCGCCGTTATAGCCTACATCGAAATTATCCAGGCTGACTGATGGAACATCCTGATTCTCTGATTCTCCGAAAAGTACATATGGTATATTATGCTTCTCAAAGTATTCAACCCTGGGGTCATTTAGGATGTTCTCCAAAAGTATTGCACCGTCAGCCAGTCCACTGGAGATGAGATAAAATCCGTCTGTCTCATCCTCCTCAAATCGTTCACTGTTAGACGGTGAGAGGACAACCTTCATATTCTTCTGCTTTGCATACTGGAACAAATATTTTAATATAATGTTATGCCATATGCTGAGATGTTCTTCATGATGTCGGTCTGCAAAGACTACGATGATGTTGGTCCTGTTCCCCTTAAGTCCTTTAGCCAGCATATTAACCTGATATCCTGTCTTTTTCATGGCAGCATAAACTTTTTCTTTTGTCTCTTCACTGACATGAGGGTTATTATTCATCACTCTGGAAACTGTTTTGATCGAAACCCCGCTTGCCTCAGCTACATCAATAATTGTTGCCTTTTTCATAGTCTTTTTCACTTCCTTTGTCCTACGTTGTCATTATATATAATCCCTCTGTAAAAATCAAGCATTTCCGGCAATAACAATTAATTTTGTAAAATGCAGACAAGAATGAACTGCGTTTTTTAGACATAATTCACAAAGATAGATTACTCGTAAAAATTTTTATCAGAAGCTGTAAAATCAATCTGGACGGGGTACAGCTTTTGGATTATGATTTCCTATTAAATGAGGACAGTCTGGATAACGAAATGTTCACTACAGCTGCCGCCCGCATTGACGTTATGTCAAATAGTATTGTATAATAAAGAAAAGTGTATGATTTATCCGTCCCCTGACCGGGCCGGTATGTATATAACATAGAAAGCAGGTGATACTATGCCATTTAAACGTGGTGATACATGTTATATTATGGAGGATAATCCACACCCTACGCAGGTGAAAGTCGTCAGCAAGCAGGGTACGACCTATATCGTACAGCTGATTGGTTCCTGTGGTGCGATGAAACTTCCCGAGGAGAGGCTCTTTGCCACCTCTGAAGAAGCCGAAGCAAGCAGGAAAGCTCCCAAAGCGTCTGTAAGCGTACAGCTTTCCGATTCAAACGGGAGATCAAACGTGATCGAGATTCAGGATATGTTTAAGAAATAATTGAAATGTTAAAAACCGTATCTTTAGAGATGATTAATGGTATGCTCATAATCCTCTGCAAGATACGGTTTTTATTTTTTAAATTATAATACTATCCTTATATTTTCGCAGTCCCCATAGCCTTCCACTCTGTTATCTGTAAGTATCTGCGCGGCCTGGAAATCTGCAAAAGTAACAGCGCTGACTTTCCCGAATTTGGAGGAATCCCCCAGCACGTACCTGTCCCGGCACTGCTGCATCGCGGTCTTTTTTATCAGGGCTTCGTTGGCATCCGGCGTCGTAAATCCGGCATTTCTGCTGATCCCGTTTGTCCCGAAGAATCCTTTTGTAAAATGATAGCTTTCCAGTGTGAGCAGCGCCTGATTCCCGACCACGGCCTCTGTAGAAGCCTTCAGTTCCCCGCCTACAAGGAATACCCGCAGTCCTGCAGCGGCCAGTGTCTGTGCATGGACGACGGCATTGGTCACGAAGGAGGCCTCTGACTTTGCCAGATAATCCAGCATACGCCCTGTCGTGGTCCCCGCATCCAGATAGACAAAGTCTTCCGGCTGGATCAGGGAAGCCGCATACTTTGCAATCTTCTGCTTCTCATCTTTCTGTACCTCCACCTTCTGTGCCACGGTTGGTTCGGTGGTCATTAAGGTGTGGTCTGCCGCGATGGCGCCGCCGAAAACTTTTACAAGCCTGCCCGCCTGGTGCAGTGCTGTTATGTCCCTCCGGACGGTTGATTCGGAAGTGTGAATCAGGTCTTTTACCTCTGTGACTGTGATACTCTTTTTCTCCTCCAGCAATTTCAATATCAGTTCATATCTTTGTTCCGTCAACATGACCTTCTTCTCTCCTTCCCCATCCTTACGGTAACTGTTTAAGCTTTTTTCGTCTTAAATACACCCAGCAGTACTGCTGAAATCACCGTTCCGACTACAAGTGCCAGCAGATACATCAATGCATTTCCCACAACCGGGAATACAAAGATTCCACCGTGCGGCGCCATCAGTGTACAGTTGAACAGCATGGATAACGCGCCCGCTGCGCCAGAGCCTATGATACAGGCAGGAAGTACATGGAGCGGATCGGATGCTGCAAACGGGATCGCTCCCTCGGTGATGAATGCCAGACCCATGATAAAGTTAGTCGGCCCTGTCTGGCGTTCTTCCTTTGTAAACTTGTTCTTAAACAGCAGTGTTGCAAGGGCAATCGCACACGGTGGTGTCATACCGCCGACCATTACTGCTGCCATTATATCATAATTCCCTGCTGCAATGGAAGCAGTTCCGAACACATACGCAGCTTTATTGAATGGGCCGCCCATATCGATCGCCATCATGCCGCCCAGAATCAGGCCGAGCACTACTTTACTGGAACCACCCATATGGTTCAGCGCTCCGTTGAGCCCCGTATTAATACCACCCATGATTGGCTCTACAACAAAGTTCATCGCCAGTCCCATGACCAGAATCCCAACAACCGGGTAAATAAGGACAGGTGCAATCTTCTCCAGGGCATCCGGCAGCTTGTCACAGAGCTTGCGGAGTCCGACAATCAGATAGCCTGCCGCAAAACCTGCTACTAATGCACCGAGGAAGCCGGATTTTCCGCCGGCTGCAAGCATACCACCCACAAACCCGACTGCCAGCGCCGGCCTGTCGCCGATCGCCATTGCGATAAATCCTGCCAGTACCGGAAGCATGAACCCAAATGCCGTGTCCCCGATCCCTTTAAACAAAGCCGCAGCCTGTGTGATGGAACCAAAATTTGCCCTCTGGTCCGCCGGAAGTGCATTGATATCTACACTCAAACCATCTATCAGGAATGCAATGGCAATCAGGATACCGCCTCCTACTACGAACGGCAGCATATGCGAAACACCGTTCATCAACTGCGTATAGATCGTATGGCCTATACTGCCCCCGCTCTTTGCGTTGTCGGCCTGTACCGCCGCGCCGGATGCTGCGTGGTAAACAGGCACATCCCCGGATATCGCACGCTCCACAAGCTGGTCTGCTTTGCTGATCCCGTCCGATACCTGACACGCGATAACTTTTTTCCCGTCAAACCGGTCCATCGGAACCTGCGCGTCAGCAGCTACTATGATGCAGTCTGCATCCGCTATTTCTTTGACCGTGAGCACATTTTTCGCGCCACCGGAGCCCCTGGTCTCAATCTTTACAAAGCAGTTCTTCGCTTTCGCTGCCTTCTCGATCCCCTCTGCTGCCATATAAGTATGGGCGATCCCGGTCGGGCAGGACGTCACAGCAAGAATCTTTACCTGTGCATCATCAGCGGAGCCGGTATCTGCGAGACGTTCATCAATATCACTCTTCTCCTCATCCGCCTTATTGATGATCTCTAAGAATTCATCCACAGTCCGGGCATTTCTCAGTGAATTCGAAAACTCCTCATCCATCATCAAAACAGAAAGCTTGCTCAATACATCCAGATGTACATTATCCTTCGTATTCGGCGCCGCAATCAGGAAGATCAGCGTGACCGGACCACCATCCAGAGAATCGAAGTCCACGCCCTCCTTTACAACCATAGCCGCCAGTCCCGGCTTCGTAACTGCATCACATTTCCCGTGGGGGATGGCAATTCCTTCTCCGATTCCGGTAGTGCTCTCTTCTTCCCTTGCGTAAACCTGTTCGCGGTATGCGTCAATATCATTGATCTTACCGCTCTTATTCATCAGCTCTACCATCTGGTCGAGTGCTTCCTTCTTGCTCTTTGGCGCCCCGTCCAGGGAAATACTCCTTTTATCCAGTAAGTCTGTTATTCTCATACTCATTTCCTTTCATTCTCACATCAATGTCTTGTATACGGCTTCAATCTCACTTCTGGTTGCCAGGTATTCGGAAAAAGCGCTGGCGCTTCCCGCGGCTATTCCCATATGGAAGGCATATTCATAGTCTCTTTGCTTCAGCCAGCCAGCCAGGAATCCGGCCACCATAGAGTCTCCGGCTCCCACACCGTTGACCAGGGTGCCTTTCGGGGCAGGCGAGGTATAAACCTGCCCGTCCTCCACGACCAGGACCGCGCCCTCGCCTGCCATTGAGATCAGAACATTGCGCGCCCCCTTTTCCTGCATCTTCCTGCCATAAGGAATGACCTCATCCCTTGTACTTAAATTCACGCCGAATATCTCTCCCAGCTCATGGTTATTTGGCTTGATCAGGAAGGGCTGGTAATCCAGCACATTCAGCAGGAGGTCCTTCGTGGCATCTACGACGATCCTTACTCCCCTGCCTCTCAGCCTTTCCATAATCTTCTGATAAATGTCATCCGGCATAGAAGCAGGAATACTCCCGGCAAGGACCAGTACATCCTCCGCTTCCAGAGCATCCAGCTTCTCCATCAGCATACTGACCTTTTCCTCACTGATGTCCGGGCCCTGTCCGTTGATCTCTGTTCCGTCGATGGACTTCAGCTTCAGGTTAATCCTTGAAATCCCCTCTTCTATCTGTATAAAATCCGACCTGATCCCGGCTGCTTCTGTCTCCTTGCATATCTCTGCCCCCGTAAACCCGGCCACAAATCCAAGCGCCGTGCTTTCAATTCCCAGATTGCCAAGCACGGTGGATACATTAATGCCCTTGCCCCCTGGAAGAATCAGTTCCGAGCTGGTCCGGTTCGTCAGGCCCAGCCTGAAGTCTTCCACGGAGACAATATAGTCGAGCGACGGGTTAAAGGTTACCGTATATATCATCTCATTCCCTCCTGTTCTTTTGATGATTTTATTATATAACCATATTCATTCAAATTCAATCAAATTAATTCACAAATATTTTACTTCTTTTTTGTATATTTTGCACGATTATGACCGATATTAAATTATTTTGACCGATTTAAAGGTTGTTACTTAGTCAATTACTCCGTAACTGCCTTTTAAGGGTTACCTGAAACTAACTTTTATGGTATACTATTTACACTTAGCGAGGTTTTATCGAGCTTAGTGAAAATGCATACCTGAACACTTAACGAGGTATTTCACGAGTTTAGTGTTTATGGTATAATGCTCGCACTTGGCGAGGTATTTTCGAGCCTAGTAAGACATACACCTAAATACTTAACGAGGTATTTCACGAGTTTAGTGTTTATGGTATAATTAGGAAAACTAAGAAAGGAAAAGAAGCCGTTTGAACAAAAAATTAAAAGAGAAAATTAACGACTCCCTCTCCTCAGTATTACCTATAACTGCCATTGTTATGCTGCTTGGCATTTTTGTAGTCCCCATGGAAACCGGCACGGTCACTCTGTTTTTAAACGGAGCGCTGCTGCTGATTATCGGCATGGGGTTTTTTCAATTAGGTGCTGAGATGTCAATGACACCTTTAGGCGAAGGCGTCGGCGGGCAGATTTTCAAAAGCAGGAAACTTGTTATCACGATAGCGGTCTGCTTTCTGATGGGGGCGATCATCACGATAGCCGAGCCTGATCTGCAGGTTCTTGCGAATCAGGTCGCCTCCATCCCCAATCAGGTGCTGATCCTGTCTGTTGCTATCGGCGTCGGTGCTTTTACAGTCGCCGCAGTACTCCGGATTCTCTTCCATGTTACACTGCGCGGGCTCCTGGCCGTCTTTTACGCCGCCTTATTCCTGATTTCTTTTCTGGCTCCGGCTGATTTTGCGGCCGTTGCCTTTGATGCCGGCGGCGTCACCACCGGACCCATGACAGTCCCTTTTATCATGAGCCTTGGTATCGGACTTTCTGCGGCCAGAAGTGATAAGGATGGGGCAAATGACAGCTTCGGTCTGGTGGCTATCTGCAGTATCGGCCCCATTCTCGCCGTACAGATGCTCGGTATCTTCTATCATCCTAAGGACGCCGTGTACAGCATGGTAGAAATTCCCGCGGTCGTTACCGTTCAGGATGTCGTCCGCCTCTTCACCGCGGAGATTCCACATTATGCAAAGGAAGTCATGGCTTCCATGATGCCTGTTCTGGGGGTGTTCCTCATCTTCCAGCTTCTAGCGCACAAGTATCACAAACGTCAGATCATTAAAATGCTGATCGGCTTCCTCTATACGATTATCGGTCTGATCCTTTTCCTGACCGGCGTCAATGTAGGCTTTGCACCTGTCGGCAATCTGCTTGGCTCCGCAATCGCAGGAGACAGTATCAAGTGGCTGCTCGTTCCTGTCGGTATCCTGATCGGTTATTATATCGTCAAAGCCGAGCCTGCAGTACAGGTTCTAAACCTGCAGGTAGAGTCCGTTACCAACGGAACTATTACCCGGAATGCGATGAACAAATGTCTCTCCATCGGTGTATCCGCAGCCGTAGCACTCTCCATGATCCGGGTGTTTACCGGGATCAGCATTTACTGGATTTTAATTCCGGGATATGTCCTTGCACTGATTCTTACCCGGTTTGTCCCGCCTATTTTCGTTGGTATCGCATTTGACTCCGGCGGTGTTGCGAGCGGGCCTATGACCACCACATTCCTGCTCCCCCTGGCTATGGGTGCATGTACAGCTTCCGGGGGCAATGTGGTCACCGATGCATTCGGCGTCGTGGCTCTGGTCGCACTTGCCCCGCTGATTGTCATACAGATTATGGGAGCCATTTATAATTATAAACTCAAAAAACGTCTGGTACCGGCAGAACCTGAATTGCTTGAAGACGATGATGAGATCATTGACCTGGAGGATGAATAGAGATGATAAAAAGTAAAGAACCGATGCTGCCGCGTCTGGTCATGGCGGTGACAGATATCAAAACAGAGCGGAAACTTTCCCGGATTCTGGAGCAGCGCCACTGTTCCATGTATTTCCAGTGTTTCTGCCTCGGGACTGCAGGAAATGAACTTCTAAATTTATGCGGGCTGGGGGAAAGCGAGCGAATACTGACTATGTGGATCATGCCAAAAGAATTTGTGCACAAATTATTTTTAGAGATGGACCAGACGATCCATTTTAAAGAGAAAGGCGGAGGAATCGCAGTAAGTCTTCCAATGACAGGGCTTCCGGCTAATCTTGCTAATTTTCTGAAAGACCATGTAATGTTAGAGCTGAAAAAGCAGATGGAACAGGAGGAAGAAAACATGTCTAAGGAATCCGTTTATTCTATGATTTTAGTAACCGTGAACCAGGGGTACAGTGACGATGTGATCGATACGGCAAAAAAAGCCGGGGCATCCGGGGGTACAATCATCCGCGGACGCCGCCGCGGTATCGAGGAGCCGATGCATTTCTGGGGGGTATCACTCCAGGAAGAACTGGAGATCCTGATGATCGTCGCACCAAAGGATAAGAAGTCTGAGATCATGTCCGCGGTCAGCCGGGAGCACGGACTGCATTCACCGGCACAGTGCCTTGTTATGTCTATGCCGGTGGATGAGATTATTGGTCTGGAGGAGTAACAACGGGTGCAAACACCGTTTTCCTCACCCGCACAGCCATATAGATGATGCCCGTCATATCAGCCAGAAACCAGCCGATCGGTATTGCCCACCAGATCCCCATCACACCGATGGCAGGAACCGGAGACAGCACATATGCCAGAAGCACGCGCGTTCCCAGCGATATGACGGTCAAAATCAGTGACATTTCCGGCCTGTTGATGCCCCTGTAAAATGCGTACAGCAGGAAGAGAATTCCGATTCCGCAGTAGAATGCACCTTCCACCCTCAGGTATCCGACCCCGATATTGATGATTTCCGTTTCCGACGGCGATACAAACAACAGCATCAGGTATTTTGCGAATCCAAATACCACGACCGAGATAAAGAGGCAGAAAATCATAGAGATACCAAGCGCATGTTTTACCCCTTTTTTCACGCGGTCTTCCTTCCCCGCCCCGAAATTCTGTGAAACAAACAGGGAGAATGCATTCCCGAATTCCTGTGCAGGCATGTAGGCAAACGAATCGATCTTAACCGCCGCCGTAAAGGCCGCCATGACAGCGACTCCAAAACTGTTTACCAGTCCCTGGACCACCAGTATCCCGAAGTTCATGACCGACTGCTGGATCGATGCCGCGAACGAAAAACGGGCGATCTCTTTTATGGATTCCTTCGTTGAAACGTGACTATTGTTCTCAGCAAGAAGTCTCTTTTTCCATTTACCCGGGGTCAGTGCATCCCGAAGCCAGGGTTCTTTTACCCACGCATAAATGCCGATCCCCACCCCTGATATCGCCTGCGAAATCACAGTCGCGGCCGCTGCGCCGCCGATCCCCCAGCCAAATCCGAGCACGAACAAAAGGTCGAGCGCAACGTTTAACAACGAGGTGCCACCGAGGAAATAAAGGGGGATGACTGAATTTCCCAATGCCCTTAAGAAATAAGAAAAGTAATTATATAGGAAAACAAAGAAAATACCTGCAAAAATAATCAGCACATACAGCCGCATCATGGCCATCAGCTCTTTCGGAATCCGGAGCAGGCGAAGAATCTGGTCCGTCAGCAAAAAGGACAGAATATTCACCACAATCGTAATCCCGCCAATCATAAAAAATGCAGCACGTATACAGTCCTGCATTTTCAGAATATCCTTTTTCCCATAATAAAAAGAAAATACCGATCCGCTGCCCATACACAGCCCGATCAGAATCGAGGTCAGAAAACTCATCAGCGTGTAGGCCGTCCCTACCGCCGCCATCGCCTCTGCCCCTAAAAATTTACCTACAATTAATGTATCCGCAATGTTATAAAACTGCTGGAGGAGATTGCCGGCAATCATCGGGCCCGCAAAGATAAGCATCGTTTTTGTAACATTACCGGTCGTCAAGTCTTTATTCATGATTCTCTGGTTCCTTTATATCCGTGTGGGCGCTAATAATTCAAACGGGAAACAGGGTATATTCCGCAGGACTCCGTACAGCAGGATCACGACAAGAAGCCAGCACAGATACTTATCCGATATATGTCTGTCTATATGGTTTCCCCCTGTAATCATCCAGTCCAGACTCCTCGCAATGAAATATGCCGCTAGAAACAGCATTACAAAAATCATAAGCGGATTATAACGGAACGCCTGATACAACTCCCCGTGTAAAAGGGCATAGCTGGCACGCCCGGCGCCGCAGCCCGGACAGTACAGCCCTGTAATCGAATAAAACACACATGGGATGAATGGTACCTTTTCCGGATTGTGGCTGTACAGGTATGACGCCCCCAGTAAAAACAGGACGGCAATACTAAATAGTATTGCTGCCCTTAATGTCCTGTATTTTTTTATGTACTGTCTCAGTTTCCATCACTTCCGATCCTTTTACCACATCCAAAAGTTTAATAATAATAGTAAGAAGAACTTCCTATTGCCACAAGCAGAAAATAGATAATACCGCCCACTACGCCGACTACCGCCGCAATGATGGAGAAAATCTTCGCCTTCTTCGCACAGTCTCTGGCCTCATCCATCCTGCCTGACATCTGCGCCGTATTGATCTTGCTTGCAAATACGATGGCCGGGATTCCCAGCGGTATACAACAGCAAATCGTTGTGAGAATGGCAAACACTAAGTATGGTGTCGTATTAATCATATCCTGCGGATATGGTTCCTGATACTGGTTCTGATATTGATTCTGGTATTGGTTCGGGTCCTGATATTGATTCTGGTACTGGTTCGGGTCCTGATATTGATTCTGGTACTGGTTCGGGTCCTGATACTGGCTCTGGCCCTGATAGGTTCCCTGCTGCTCGTAATAATAAGACGGCCCCTGGTCTGCCGGATTGGACTGCTGCCCGGATGGCTGCCCCGAGCCTGCTGCGGCCGTCTGTGAATCAGTCTCCCTGCTTTCCGTATTCGGCGGAACGGCTGTCTGGGCTGCCCCACAGTTCGGGCAGAACCTTGCATTGTCGTCAATAGTCTGGTTGCAGTTCTTACAAATCATATGCGTTACCTCATTCTTTCTGTAATATTCTTCTGATAATCTCTGCGGCACAAAAATTGCATTTGTTTTATTATACACTATTGCCGGGATATCTTCCAGAAGATTTCTGCAATATTACATAGTGAGAGAAACATCAGAGTTTCCATCGTTTCTCCTTTCAAACAATATCATCTGTCCATCTTTCAAAGACTTTACATTTCTTTCTTTTATTATATCCGATTCGTTTATTTCTCCGAACAACAACGGTGATTTTGGGTTATGCATCTGAAAGTTTTTAGAAACCGTTTTTCCATTGTGATTTGCATAACAATATAGGCAGCCATTTTTACACGTATTATATGCTCCTATATCAATGCTTGAAACACATCCACATTCAGCCCTTTGATTCGTATCCTTACCAACGTTTAATCGAAAACCACCTATTCTTTCAATTCTTTCCTGGTCAATACATTTCGCATGTCTAATGCCTAGCATTTTATAATCATTTTTTTCAGCACAAGCATCTATATAGAAACCATACTCTTTCGCAATATTTACAAATTGTTCCAGTAATTCCATTTGCATTTCATAAGTATCTTTCATAATACCGAGCGGACTCAGATTCCGTTCCGTATTTCTGTATACATCCAAAAAACTGACCGTACATTTCTCTGTATATTCTCCGAGCTTCGATGCTAACACCCTGAAATATTTGCAGTGGTAATCCATTGTATACTGCCCGCTAAAAAAGATAGGATCATATCTCCAAATAACTTTCTCTTTTCCTATTTCTTTCGAAAGTTTTTGAAAAGCCGGTATAAGCATTTTATTTTTTGACGGTAAATCAGGCTCAACATCCGGCCCATATGCACTTAACGTAACCTGAAAATAATAAGTATAATCTGACAACTCATTCAAGCGTTTCAGCATAGGTATTGGGTTCTTCGTCCAAAAAACAATCGCATCCAAAACATCAGGTGATAAATCTATTTTGCTGACTTGGTGCATATTCATCGGATTTCTCACCAACACATATTTTTCTTTTAATCTGTGAAACATCCAATCAGAAAAATAAGATGGTATATCGGTTCTTCTGCTTGCACTAATAATCACTAAATCACCTCCGGTTAAGTTCCCCCGCTCACAGGGCTATTCCAGTTTCCTTTCCAGATATAAAGAATGCTCAGAGCTGCCCCCAAAAACCACGAGGTCGGATAGACCATCATCAGCAAATCCACACTATGCTTTACCGCCATTGCCACTCCTATCCATATGATACGGAACAAGCAGAGAGAAATCAGGAAGATGAACATCGCCTCCTTCGTCTTTCCGGCTCCCCTCATAGTACCTGCGAGGATATGAAGAATTGCAATTCCCCAGTAAAACGGGCAGAAGAACCGCATAAGATAAATCCCGCATTCCACCACTTCCCTGTCACTGGTAAACACTCCGATGACCTGCGGTGCAAAAAGCATAAGGAGTATACCGCTGGCTACAGCATAGACGATTCCCATCGCCGCTGACGTGAACATCCCCTTCTTCACACGTTCCAGTTTCCCCGCCCCGATATTCTGCCCGGTAAAGGTGGATGCCGCCATTGCTATACTCATTACCGGAAGCAGGTTGAAGCCATCTATCCTCAGATATGCCGCATAGCCTGCCATTACCACAGAACCAAAACTATTCACCGCGGACTGTACGAACACATGTGCCACAGAAATCACGATATTCTGTATACCTGTCGGAAACCCAACCCGGATAATCCGTCCCAGCAGCTTATCGTAAAAACGGATATCCCGTATTCTTACGTGGTATATCTCGTCCGTCCTTGTCAGAAATAAAAAGATAAGCACGCTGGAGATAAACATGCTGATAACTGTAGCAAATGCGGCCCCTGCAATCCCCATCTTTAACACTACGACAAATAACAGATCAAGAAATATATTAGCTATGGCCGCTATAATTAAATAGATAAGGGAACGTTTCGAATTACCAACAGCATTTAGGATCCCTGCCGCCATATTATAAATAGCAGAAAACACAATCCCTGCGAAAAAAATCTGAAGGTATACCACTGCATCCTGAAACAGTTCCGCCGGTGTTCCCATCGCCCGCAGAATAACAGGCGCCAGTAGAATACCTGCCGTAGTCAAAACAATTCCTGCCACAATTGAAATCGCAACAGTGGTATGTACAGCCTTATGCAGCCCCTCCTTGTCCTGTGCGCCAAAAAACTGGGATATTATAATCCCTCCCCCTGCCGATGCACCGACAAAGAAGCCAACCAGCAGATTCACAACGGCACCGCTTGCCCCGACTGCAGCCAGTGCCTTGCTCCCAACATAATTTCCCACAATAATAGAATCCACCGTATTATATAATTGCTGGAACAAATTCCCCATAATAAGCGGAATTGCAAAAAACAGTATTTTCTTCCAAATCGTACCTTCTGTCATAATCGTTGTCTTTTTCATAAGTTTACCACTCCCAATGAAAGTTTATTTCATATGAGATCCCTCCAACGCCCTAAGCAATTAAATCCATCCCTATTTTTCCAATCTCTTCAGTCTCTTTCTATTAGTCAGAAAAGTCTTCCCTCCTTTTCACAGTAACGAGGGTACTTTTCGTTTCCTTAAATCCAAAATCGATATATTAATATATAACTGTACTGTATCTGTATATACATTTTCACGAATAAATCGCACTGCCCTATCATAGTCATCGTCCGTAAAGCACGCAACCAAATAGAATGCATTTTTATATTCAGATGTTCGCATATAGCTAGTTAATTGTTTTTCATACCCCTTTTTTAGATAGGAACTACTCGCTCTTTTTACTTCTACCAAAACTTTTTCATCTTCTTGGTTATTTTTGTAAATTTTAAAATCAACCTTCCCATCCCCTAGAACTGCCTCCCTGGTAATCTCTATATCCTGTTTGTAAAAGTATGCATCCATTATATTCTCTAAAATTAAGTGTATGCGTTCTTCTTTAACAGGCTCGTCATGTTCCCAAAATAATTTATATAAATTTCCATAAACCATTCTGTGTTCAATATAACTTAGCAAAGCTGAAACTTCATCAGAAAGAGTAATGTGTTCCGTTTGGTATTCCGCTTGTATATCTAAGGGTAATATTTCAAAATAGTAATCGATATTAATTCCCAATCTTTCTTCAATAATGTTATTGCCAAACTTGCGACTATTATATATTAAATCAAGAAAGGTAAAATCTGTGTCTATAAACAAAGAGTCAGTATAACAATATATGTCATAATAAAACTCTATACACTCCTCAAGCGAATACTCGTTATTAAATTCTTCATAATCTATTTGGGCAGCCTCTGAGATTAACTTTTGACACTCTTCATTAAAATAAAGCTCTTTAAAGTAGGACACATCTTTTTGTAACTCAGACATATAATTGATAAATTCATATAATATAATTTCATGAAAAGCCGTCATTTCATGATAAAAACAGTCTTCAGTCCATAAAAATAATTCTTCAAAAGTTTTTACACATTTTTGATACTGCTCTCTGTACAAATATTTGGGGAGTAAAGCTTCGATTATATCACCTAAGTCAGTGTCCTCATTGAATACCTCAACCAATAAAAAATTGTGTATGATATAATTATATAGCTTTTGATGATTAGTCTGAAATATAAACATAAAAAACTCCTTTACTTTTACATTTTCAGTTCTAACAAAGCTACACACTCCGTATGCACGCTCATCGGAAACTGATCCACCCCTCGAACTTTCTTTATCTCATACCCGGCCGCGCAGAGATATTTCAAATCTCTTGCCAGCGTAGCCGAATCACAGCTCACATAAATAATCTTTTCCGGTCCCATCTCCACCATTGTCTTCAGCAGTGACTCCTCGCACCCTTTCCTCGGTGGATCTACTACAATCACATCCGCACAGGCTTTCTCACCCGGATGTTCCTCTCCATATCTGTTATAATACTCTGGCAGCACATCTTCTGCCTTACCCACATAAAATTCTGCGTTCTCTATCCCATTGATCCGTGCATTATTTCTTGCATCATCAATCGCCTGCGGTACAATCTCCACACCATAAACCCGTTTTGCCCCCTGGGCCAGAAACAGTGAAATAGTGCCTATTCCGCAATATAAATCCCAGACCGTTTCATACCCCTTAAGTCCTGCATATTCCAAAGCCAGTCCATAAAGCTTTTCCGTCTGTACCGGATTCACCTGATAGAATGATAGCGGAGAAATCTGATACTTTATATTACCGATATAATCCGTAATATATCCCTGTCCCCACAGGACCTCATAGCCATCCCCCATGATGACATTTGTATTCTTCATATTAGAACTAATGCTGATACTTGTCATACCATCAATCTTTACCAATTCCTCTATCAATTCCTCACCGTGAGGAAGCTTCTTCGCATTAATCACAAGACAGACCATAACTTCTTTCGTCGTAAATCCAAAACGAATCAATGCATGACGCATAATCCCTTTCCCACTTTTCTCATCATAAGACGAAATCCGGTACTCCTTCATAAAAGCCAGAATGATCTCAAGAATCTCCCGATTCACAGGAACCCCTAAGGCACATTCCGTATTTGCTATAATATCATGCGTCCTCCCGGCATAAAAACCAGTAACCGGATTCCCCTCTTTATCTGTTCCAAACGGAAACTGCGCTTTATTCCTATAATAAAAAGGCTCATCCATCCCAATAATCGGCTCCATCACTTCCTCCAGAAGCTCTGTAGAAAATCCCCCGATACGTTCCAGATTGCCTTCAATCTTCCTGTTTTTAAACTCTAGCTGCTTCTCATAAGACATTTCCTGAACCTGACATCCCCCACATTTCCGGGCAAATTGGCACTTCGCTTTTACACGGTCAGGTGAGGGCGTAATAATATTCATTAATCTTGCATACCCATAACTCTTCTTAGCCTTCATCACCTTCGCTTCAACCACATCACCAATCACCGCATCCTTAATAAATAAGGTATAGCCATTCACCTTGCCTATACCTTCCCCACTCACTCCAATATCATCAATTGTCACTGTAACAATATCATTCTTTTGCATAAATATACCCCTTTTGCACGTTTTGGTACACCACTAACCTTAATTGGGGACGTAGTATTCTTTAAAAAGATTACGTCCCCAATTAAGGTTAGATTGATGTTTTCCTCAGGTTTGATTCGAATAGTCTGTTATACCCCAGCCATTCTGTCCCTGTTTTGTCTTTGAATATTTCTGTTAATGTCTGCATTTTTGCGTCTGCGTTATCGGCCAGGTTGAGTGCCATTGCTTCTGCCAGTGCTGGTTTTTTTGGAGAGCCGTATTCGAGTTCTCCGTGATGGGCGATGATGCAGTGTTTTAGTTCGCTTGCCAGTTTTTCTGGGAAGCCGGGAATGGCGCGGATTGCTTCGCTTACCATTTCTATGCCTATGATGATGTGGCCCAACAGTTGTCCGTCATCGGTATAGTCGTTATCCGGAAATGCGGAAAGTTCTTTTGTTTTGCCTATGTCGTGGCAGATAGCGGATGCGATCAGCAGGTCTTTGTTTAAGATTGTGTATGTTCCTGCAAAGTATTCACACAGCTTTACAACACTGAGTGTATGCTCGAGCAATCCGCCTGCAAATCCGTGGTGCACTGTTTTGGCTGCGGAATGGCCTTTGAAGGCTTTGATGAATTCTGCATCGTCGACATAGTAGTATTCTACAGCCTGACGGAGGTAGTCATTGGATATCTGGCGTATATAGGACAGAAGTTCGCTGTACATTCCCTCCACGCTTTTTTCTGATGTAGGCATGTAGTCGGCCGGGTCGTACTCGCCTTCGCCTACTTTTCTGATTTGTTTTACGTTCAGCTGCAGGTTGTTGTTGTAGCTGATCACTTCACCGAATACTTCGATAAAGTCCTTCTCATCATAATCGGCGATCCCCTGTGAATTTGGGTCCCATACTTTTCCGTCAAGTGTTCCTGTCTTATCCTGAAGCAAAAGATTGTCGTAAGCCTTACCGTTCCTCGTCTCGGCAGAACGTTTTCCTCTGCACAGGTATATCCCCCTTATTGTTTCTCCTTCATGTAATTCGTTAATAAACTTCATGTTGTCCTCCATTCTGTATGTGCTGCCTTTCAGGCAAAATTACATAATTCAGGCTGCCAAGTATCCTGGCAGCCGTATCGCATTTCCAGTTATCTGTTTATTACTGTTCACTCCCCAGCCCTACTCCAGACTGCCTACAGTCACCGTAAAGTCAATGTCAACATAACCTCCGGCACCACGGCGTTTTCCTTTCAGTTTTACAGGCTGTCCTACCTTGCATTCCAACACTGCCTTTTCATAGGACAAGAGATTCGAAAGTTTTTCTCCGGCAAGTTCCTGCAAAACATCGCCGTTCTGTATACCTGCTGCCATTGCAGGTGAATCCGTACTCACCTGTGTAACATAAATTCCGGTTGGCATCTCCTGCTCTTTTGCAATTGCATCATTGATTGTAGTTCCGTAAATCCCTATATATGGTACGCTGTCGCCGTTCACCAGAAGTTCGATCGTAGCCTTCAGGTCCGATATCGCAATTGCCTTTGCGGTATTATTCTCCGTCTCATTCCAGATCCCCGGCTTAATCATGCCGATCACTTCACCCGACAGATTGAATAAAATACCAGTACCGTTCGACGCTGCCGCAATATCCGTGGCAAGAACACGGCGCTGCCCGTCTGCCAGTGTCTCCTGATATTCATTGGAACTTACGATTCCATATCCGATTCCGTCTGCATATCCGAAGGTATTACCCAGAGCCATCACCAGATCGCCCTTTGTAGTGAGGTTCGAGTTTCCAAGTGCTGCCACCTCTATATTTTCCCATGTTGTACTTGTAAGCTTGACACGCGGAACTGCAAATACCGCAAGTCCACTGTTCTTGTCCTGCTTTTTCAGGGACACTCCATACTCGCTGTTATCCGAGAATGTAACTGTCCACTTTTCAGCCTCTGCACAAATTTTGTTTTCACAGAGCATCAGGAGTTCCTGACCGTTGTCCGCCACGATGATTCCGGCGGCACTGTTCTGGGTACCGCTTCCGTCGGAAGAAAGGGCCGCATCAGCCTGTACCGGCTGTATGGATACTACACCCTTATTTGCATCCTTGGCAGTCTCATAGACGCTTTTCATAATCTCCTTATAGCTTTCCGCGTCTAATACAGGGGTCTGAACCACTTCTGCCTGTGGATCCTGCGCGGGTTCCGTCTCCGGTTCCTCATCATCCGGGATGGTCACGGTCTTCGGGCTGCCCTGAAGTTTCGTCTGTGCCCAGGGTTTGAGCGCAAAAAAACCAAGGCAGGCGAACGCTCCGAAAATCAGTCCATAGATACCTACTCTTGCGAGTTGTGTCAGGATCTTTCTCCTGGTGACTGGTTTTGGCTTAATCGTCTCCTGCAGGAAAGAAAACTGCTCTTCTTTCTGCTCTTCCAATCCATGTTCCGGCTTCTGCTTCGGATCTTCATCGTACGGCATAGGTTCTAATCTCCTTTAGTCTATAGTATAACCGATTCATGGGGATTGTTCAATAAGTATCCTTTTCAATTTATCCTTTTCATTATGCATTAAATAAGGTAGAATGTACCTATGAACTTAAGCAAAAAGGTGAAAAGTATGAATCAGAAAACATTATATAAATTAGAATTTGATAAAATTATCTCGTTATTGGAGGAACAGGCCTCTTCTATGAGGGGAAAGCAGCTCTGCCGTAAGACAAAGCCAATGACAGACCTGGAGCGGATTAATACCTGCCAGGAGCAGACGGCCGCTGCATTTACAAGAATCGTAAAGAAAGGGCGCATTTCCTTAAGCGATGCCTTCCCTGTCGGGGAATCCCTGAAAAGGCTGGAGATCGGGGGCGCCATCGGGAGCGGGGAACTGCTTCGCATCTGTAAGCTTTTGCAGACCGCAGCACGCGCAAAGTCATATGGCCGCCACGATACACAGGAGGAACTGGCTGACTGTCTGGATGCCTTTTTCGATCAGCTGGAACCATTGACTCCGCTGACGATGGAGATTGAACGGTGCATCCCTGCCGAAGATGAAATCAGTGATGAGGCGAGCAGCACCCTGAAAAGTATCCGCCGCAGTATGAACGCACTCAATGATAAAGTACATGCAACGCTAACGAATCTGGTAAATGGTTCCTTACGCACTTATCTGCAGGACCCGATCATTACCATGAGGGGGGACCGCTATTGTGTGCCCGTGAAGGCAGAATACCGCAGCCAGGTGAACGGACTGATCCATGACCAGTCTTCCACAGGGTCTACGCTGTTTATCGAGCCAATGGCAGTTGTCAAACTGAACAACGATTTAAAGGAACTCTATGCCAAGGAACAGGAAGAGATTCAGGTGATTCTTGCCCGCCTGAGTGCGGACACCGCTGAATATATAGAAGAAATCCGTACCAATTATAAACTGCTGACCGATCTGGATTATATTTTTGCAAGGGGTTCTCTTGCACTGTCCATGAACGCCAGCCGTCCGGTCCTGAATACAGAAGGCCGCATCCGCATCCGCGAGGGGCGCCATCCGCTGCTGGACCCGAAGAAAGTCGTACCAATCACCGTTTCACTCGGTGAAGATTTTACACTGCTCATCATTACCGGACCAAATACCGGCGGTAAGACGGTTTCCCTGAAAACAGTGGGGCTCTTCACACTGATGGGGCAGGCAGGGCTTCATATCCCGGCCGGGGACCGTTCAGAACTTGCCATTTTTCATCAGGTTTACGCAGATATCGGGGACGAGCAGAGTATTGAGCAGAGCTTAAGTACCTTCTCTTCCCATATGACTAATATTGTATCTTTCCTGAAAGATGTGGATGAAAAGTCACTTGTTCTATTCGATGAGCTTGGCGCGGGAACCGACCCGACTGAAGGTGCGGCGCTTGCTATTGCAATCCTTTCCCATCTTCATCAGCGGAATATCCGTGCAATGGCTACCACCCATTACAGTGAACTGAAGGTTTACGCATTGTCTACACCGGGCGTTGAGAATGCCTGCTGTGAATTCGATGTAGAAAGCCTGAAGCCGACGTACCGCCTGTTAATCGGAATTCCCGGGAAAAGTAATGCATTTGCCATTTCCGGAAAATTAGGACTGCCGGATTATATCATTGAGGATGCAAAACAGAGACTGTCGGAGCAGGATGTCTCCTTCGAAGACCTGCTGACCGATCTGGAATCAAGCAAACGCACCATCGAAAAAGAACAGGAAGCGATCGCCGCCTACAAAAGGGAAGTCGAGTCGCTGAAAATACAGGCAAAACAGAAACAGGAAAAGATCGAGGAACAGCGCGACAGAATCCTAAAAGAGGCGAATGAAAAGGCCGGCTCGATTCTGCGTGAGGCCAAAGAGCTCGCGGATGAAACAATGAAGAATTTCCGCAAATTCGGGAAAGAAAGTATTTCCGCCGCCGATATGGAAAAAGAGCGTGAACGCCTGCGCCAGAAGATAAAAGAAACGTCTTCCGCCAATGCCCTCCCTGTCCAGAAACAGAAAAAGGCATACAAGCCGGGAGATTTCAAGCTTGGAGAATCCGTAAAGGTACTGAGTATGAACCTCACCGGGACCGTCAGTTCCCTGCCGGATTCCCGCGGTAACCTCACCGTACAGATGGGAATTCTAAGGTCACAGGTAAATATATCCGACCTTGAGATCATCGATGAGCCAGCCTCTTATTCCACAGGCAGCAAGAAAGGCACTTCAAGAAGCAAAATGAAGATGAGCAAATCCCTGTCCGTCAGGCCGGAGATCAACCTTCTCGGCAAAACTGTAGATGAAGCAGTCTCCGAACTGGATAAGTATCTGGACGATGCACTGCTCTCCCACCTGAACACCGTGCGTATCGTACACGGAAAAGGCACCGGGGCGCTTCGCAAAGGCATCCACGAATACCTCAGGAGGCAGAAGCATGTCAAATCCTACCGGCTCGCAGAGTTCGGAGAAGGGGATGCAGGGGTTACTATAGTTGAATTTAAATAATACACAATATCACAGAAATTAGGGTTATCACCCCGAATTGTTTTAATTGTCAGAATACGGAGTTCAAAGGGGTCAGACCCCTATTAAAGGAGGCATCTCATGGTTGCTAAACAGAAAATTTTGATTGTCGATGACGACGAGAATATCGCCGAACTGATATCGCTGTACCTTGTGAAGGAATGTTTTGATACAAAGATGGTTTATAACGGGGAGGATGCGCTGTCTGCCTTTGAGACTTACCACCCGAACCTGATTCTTCTTGACCTGATGCTGCCGGGTATTGACGGTTACCAGGTCTGCCGTGAGATCCGGGCTAAGTCCTCCACGCCGATTATTATGCTCTCCGCAAAGGGAGAAGTGTTCGATAAGGTTCTGGGACTGGAACTGGGTGCGGATGATTATATTATGAAGCCTTTTGATTCCAAGGAGATGGTGGCCAGAGTCCGTGCCGTCCTCCGCAGATATCATCCTGTGAAAACCGAGGAGCCTGCCGAGGATAAGGCGAAATGCGTTGAGTATGAGGGGCTGACGATCAACCTTACGAATTATGCCGTTGTATGTGACGGCCACCCGGTGGAAATGCCTCCAAAGGAGCTTGAGCTGCTTTATTTCCTCGCGGCATCCCCGAACCAGGTGTTTACGCGTGAACAGCTCCTCGACCAGATCTGGGGCTATGAGTATATCGGAGACACCAGGACCGTGGATGTGCATATTAAAAGACTGCGCGAGAAGATCAAGGACCATCCGTCCTGGGGGCTGAGCACCGTGTGGGGAATTGGTTATAAATTCGAAGTAAAGTAAGTTTGTAATAGACATAAAAAGGAAGTGCGGCATGAAGAGTACTTTGTACTTAAAGTTTATCATCATCTATATTATATTTGGATTCCTGAGTTTTTTCACGGTTGGAATTCTGACGAGCCAGCTGATGCTTGACCGTCTGGAAAAGAATGACTCTCAGAATTTATACAAGCAGGCAAATGTAATGGCTGCCGACTATCTTCCGTCCTATTTTCAGGAAGATAACTCCACGCGCGCCGTGCATTCCCAGTTAAATGCAGCAAAACAGTACCTGAATTCCTCACTCTGGTTCGTAAAAGAGGATGGTACCCTGATTACTTCTGCCAATCTGGAAAACACAGCCGCACCGGATATGATCGAGAATTTCGACCCTGCCGAGATCGGGAGCGACCAGTATATTATCGGGGATTACCACGGGTATTTCAAGGAGGACGTAATCACAGTCATGGCCCCTGTGACACAGGGGTTTTATATCCGTGGTTACCTCCTCATCCATAAGCCCGTCTCCTATATCCAGCAGACAAGCAGCAGGATGATGTTCCCGGTCTATATAACTGTTGCCGTGATTTTTATATTGTCCTTTATCCTGCTGCTCGCCTTCCACTTTTTTATTTACCGGCCGCTTCGCCAGATCACCGAGGCAGCTACCCAGTATGCGTCCGGGAACCTGACCTATGAAATCCCGGTCAACACACATGACGAGATGGGATATCTTTCGGCCTCACTGAATTACATGTCCGTCCAGCTTAGGGACATGGAAGAATACCAGAAGAAAATCGTAGCAAACGTCTCCCATGATTTCCGTTCCCCGCTGACCTCCATCAGGGGTTATGTGCAGGCCATGACGGACGGGACGATTCCACCGGAGCTGCATGGTAAATATCTCGATATTATTTTATTTGAGACAGAGCGTCTGACAGACCTGACAAAAGACCTTCTGACATTGAACGAATTCGATACAAAGGAACTGCTTCTTGATAAAACAGAATTCGATATTCAGGAAATGATTAAGAATACGGCAGCTTCTTTTGAAGGCGCCTGTACCCCGAAACGTATCTCCATCGGGCTTTTGCTGCTTCCCGGCGAAGTCCTTGTTTATGCAGACAGACGCAAGATACAGCAGGTCCTCTATAATCTGATCGACAATGCGATTAAGTTCAGTGAAAATGAATCCTCCGTCACGATCGAGGTAACTGCGCGCGGTGAGAAGATTTTTGTCTCCGTAAAAGATTCCGGCATCGGCATTCCGAGGAAAGAACTGAACAAGATCTGGGAGCGTTTCTACAAATCAGACCTTTCACGTGGCAAAGATAAAAAAGGAACAGGCCTTGGACTTGCAATCGTAAAAGAGGCAATACAGGCCCACGATGAACATATTAATGTAATCAGTACCGAAGGGGTAGGGACAGAATTTATCTTCTCACTCAGTAAAAAAGAAAATTAAACTTCCATGTGCAAAAGGCGCCGGACAGGAAGGACAATCATGAATGATTGTCCCCCTGCACGGCGTCCTGTCTTATTATCCCAAAATAGTTTCTATACTTAATGGTGTCTCATCTATTGCGTATTACCGCCGTCTACACTGATAATCGCCCCCGTCATGTAAGATGATGCCTCGGAAGCAAGGAAAGAGATCACCCCGGTTATCTCAGATGTCTGCCCCATGCGTGCCGGCCCTAAGAGAGCTGTCGACGCTTTCGGCTGTACAAACTGGTGCTCCTGCATATACTTTCCAACTGCAATTGTCAGCGGCGTAATAATCCCGCCCGGGCAGACGCTGTTGACCCGGACACCGTATTTTGCCATCTCGATCGCCGCATCTTTTGTCAGTCCGATGACTGCATGCTTGGTAGCCGAATACACACCGAACCCGGTCTCCGGACGGATACCTGATGAAGATCCCGTATTGACGAGGTGGCCGTATCCCTGTTTTTTCATGACACGGAGCGCGTGCTTCATGCCAAAGAAGCATGCCTTGAAGTTATTGTTTGTTACATAGTCAAAATCCTCTTCCGTAATATCTTCGAAAAGCTTTGGCATATGGATGACACCCTGATTGTTAAAATAGAAGTCTATCTTCCCATACTTCTCTGCCGCAAACCGGATAAATTTCTCCGCCTGTTCCTCGACCGCCATATTAATTTCGAGAAAGTCCGCCTCTACATTCTGTTCTCTGCACAGAGCCAGCGTCTTTTCCCCTTCTTCCTTATTCCAGTCACAAAGGACCATCTGAAACCCATCTTTTGCGAGTTGTACAGAACAGTCACGTCCGATTCCTGTTGCCGCTCCTGATACCAATGCTACTCTTTTGTCACTCATGTCCATACCTCCATATATGAAATCATTTCCCGATACATTTACACACACCAGAGGTGTGCACACTAATCTATATTTCCCGCGCAATTCTCGCGGCATCTGCCGTCGCATCGATTGCACGCCTCGGTTTTTCTGCATCCCCTATCGTATAAACCGGAATCCCTTTTTCCCTGCAAAGTGCTTCTTCCGATGAAAAATCTGCGCTGTGTACCCCTACGGCTGCCACGACATAGTCACACGGAATCGTCTGTTTTTCTCCTCCGTTGTCCACGACAACACCGTCCGTGGTAATCTCCAGACACTTGCAGTTTGGCATCTGCGTCACACCTTCCATATAGAGGTTTTCCATGACGCAGACCTTTCTGGTCGTCCCCAGATCGGTTCCAAGCCCTTCCAGCATTTCTACTACAGTCACCTTACACCCTTTGTCTGACAGATATTCTGCAGTCTCCAGACCTACCAGGCCGCCGCCGATTACTACCACATTTCCTTCCACTGATGCTTTTCCGCCCAGAATTTCGTGTGAATTTTTCACATGCGTCAGATTAATACCCGGGATAGGCGGGATAATCGGCAGTGCACCGATGGCATTGATCACCGCGTCCGGCTTCAGTTCTTCTATCAGGGCAGGAGTAACCGGTGTATTCAGTCTCACATCCACGCCGCGCCGTGTAATCTGCTCTCCCTTGCTCATAGCTGCGAGCTTCATTTCCAGCTTCCTCGGAGCCTCGCCTGCCAGAAGGAACTGTCCCCCGAGCCTGTCAGATGCTTCGCACAGAACCGGGTGGTGCCCCCTTGCATAGAGGACGTCTGCCGCTTCCATTCCAGCCATGCCCCCGCCTGCGATGAGTACTGTCTTCGGTTCTTTCGTTTTGGAGATGCGGTATTCATTTTCTTTGCCAAGGACCGGATTTCTCAGGCAGGTAATGTGCGGAATCACATGGCTTTCGCAGGCATCGTAGCATCCCTGGTTGCAGCCCACGCATCTTACGATATCATCCAGCCTGCCTTCTTTGGACTTATTACAGAATTCCGGGTCAGCCAGCTGTGCGCGCCCGATTCCGACCAGATCCAGCTTATCTTCCTGAAGAAGCCGGTCGGCCAGTTCCGGATCATTAATACGCCCCACACCCATCGTGACCATGCCGGTCTCCCTGCGGATCCGCGCCGCGTTTTCGATGTTGAACGCTCTCGGGAGATCGATCGGCGGCACCTCAAACTTAATACCTGCACTGATAATATTTCCTCTCGAAATATCCAGCACATCCACGCCTGCTTCTTTTGCCAGTTTACAGAACGCGATTACATCCTCAATCGTCATGCCGTTTTCCAGATAATCGTCCTGTGCGTCAATACGCATAAACAACGGCATATCGTCCGGTATGTTTTTCCTGATTGATTCGATGACCGCCAATGGAAAACGGGCCCGGTTTTCAAAAGTGCCTCCATACTCATCCGTACGTTTATTGATTGCAGGAGACAGGAAGGAATGCAGGATATAGTTATGTGCCATATGTACCTCCACACAGTCATATCCCGCCTCCACGGCTCTGTGTGCAGCCTTCCCGTAGCATGTCGTAAGTTCGTCGATCAACGCCTTGTCAGCGCCCTTTACAACATATCCGGGAGCCAGCTCCAGATCACTTGCAACGATAACCTGAATCCCCTGGTGCGCCGCAACTGCGATACTGCCCTGCCACAGCTGTACACCGGCTTTCCCTCCTGCTTCGTGGATTGCATCCGTGAGCCGTTTCATGCCCGGTATGAAACGGTCCTCTCCCAGTGACGGGTAAATCCCCGGCACGGATGGCTGGTGGACCCCGGTAACCTCTACCATATTGAGTCCGCTGCCTCCTTTTGCACGGTCTACATGATACTGGATCAGCTGTTCTGTTACTTCATTGTCCTTCGGGAATTTTGTCCCCATTGCAGGCATGATAATGCGATTCTTAAGTTCCAGTCCACGCAGTTTCATTGGTGAAAACAGATAAGAAAACATTCATTCAACCCCTTTCTTTTGGTTCATATGTTAGTTCCATTATTTCATATCTGTTAAAAACTTAAAGCACATTTTCATCATAACCTTTCTCAATGCGGGGGACATTTTTTAGATAAATATTATCATTTTAAACTGATATGCTTTTCTTAATTCACCTGAAACCGTATAATATAGATAATGAAACTGAAGCTAAAATTGTTCTGTACTCCCCTACAGGAGGTGTTTATGGAAAAAAAAGAGATGCATTCCTACTCAAATTCATTTTATCACCGCAGCCAGCTCACCCTTGAAAATGTGGCGGTTGAAACTGATACTCTCAAAAACAGCGAACAGCCTCATGCACACGACAATATAGAATACTGCCTGATACTTGGCGGAACGGGGTACCTCGATGTAAACGGGGAGCGCTATACCATCAGTACAAATGATTACATCCGATTTTTCCCCTTCCATGTCCACCGGCTGGTTCCACAGGAGCCTCTTCGTTTTCTCAGGATTTCTTTCCCACTGGAGCTCCTTGTTTATCTGGATATGAGCAAGAGTTTTGCAAATGACAGCCTGTATATCCTCGAATGCGGCTCGCCCGTTGTTGCTCTTTCGGACAAGGACTCGCCCTCCATGCAGCAGCTTTTTCTGGAGATTAAGCAGGAACTTAAGAAGAAAAATGACTTTTATGAGTTTTTCGTTCTCTCAAATGTCATGAAGATGGTAAACATCTACGAACGCATGGCATTAACCCAGAACAAAAGCCGTGACGCACAGCATAACCTTCTCTGGCAGGTTCTACAGTACATGCATGTTCACTTTAACAGCAGCGCAGGTGAGGTCGCAAAGGCTTTTTCTATTTCTGTCCCTTACCTCAATTACCTGTTCCGCTGCATAACCGGCAGCAATTTCGCGGAAAACCGCCATCAGGTCCGTATCCGCAATGCCTGCTCCATGATGCAGTTCGAGGAACTTTCTATCGCCTTTATTGCAAATTATGTGGGGTACCATTCCCTCTCGACATTTTACAGGGTGTTTCATAAACTAAAAGGGATGACGCCCGAGGAGTACCGTAAAAAAAGTCCCTCAAATGCAGTTTACCGCTCAGATACCGCATGGCAGATTCTGCTATATCTTTTCGAGCATTACAATGAGAATCTGGATATTGTCAGTGTTTCCGACTATTTCTTCATGAGCAGGGCCACCCTGACGGAAATACTGAAACGGAATTACGGAACCGGCTTTTCAAGGCTTCTGACCTCCATCCGCCTTGTCTACGCAAGGGCGCTCCTCGCTGGGACAGAAATGCCGGTATATGATATTGCCATGACAGTCGGCTTTCGTTCCATACGGACGTTTCGCAGAAATTTTGAACAGGATACCGGCATGACCCCTTCTTCATACAGGGGAAGTGAATGTACTTAATTCCGAAAACATAAAGACAGGTACCTGCACTTCCCTTGCCCGGGACATACAGATACCTGTCTTTCTTTATTATAAGGCTATAAAACGTTCTTAAAGTCTCACTACTTCACAATCTTCATAGCAGTTGTTACTCATACAGCATATTCTGTATGGACTCTTCCTCCAGGTTCTCCTGTGTCACCCAGATATATCCTGTATCAACAACCGCCTCATTGCCGCTTTGGAGGATTGTACGTGATGCCGCAATCACGGATGCATAGCCGATTCCAAACGGATTCTGTACAACCAGCCCGCGGATATCTCCGTTCTTAAGTGATTCAATCTGGTCTTTTCCGCCGTCAAACCCCATCAGGATAATATCATCTGACTTTTCCGCCTGCTTTAAAGAAGAGAGTGCAAGCTTCGTTGCCGTCACATTCGTCCCGAAACAGCCCTTCACATCAGGGTGCTTCTCAAGATAGTACTGGATTACATCTTCGTCTGTCAGGCTGTCAGGTGTAATCTCTTTCTCCTCTGCCTTTTTATTCTTATTCTTTTCTTCTGCGATTGCTTTTTTCAAATCATCCATCTTGTCCAGATAAATCGTCTCTTCAATCGTTACATCTGGATGGTTATTCTCAATCTCTTTCTTAAATCCATCCTCACGCTCTTTGCTGGAAGCTGACTTGGAATCATGTACGACCAGCAGTACCCCGCCTTTATTCTCTATCTCGCCGCTTAACTTATAAGCGCCCGTCCCGGCCGCCTCCTCATTATTTGTCTTGATTGTGCACTGGATTCCCTGATAGGAATTACCTGAGTCCAGTGCAATGATCGGGATACCGTTCTCTGACGCCAGGTCAAACTGGACGGTGCAGGCATCTGCATCTATACTCGCAATCCCGATTGCATCGGGATACCGCGCAAGCTCCTCATCGAGAATATTCACCTGCTCGTCAATGTCCTCCCCCACTCCGGGAGCATTGTAAGTCACCTTGACCTTGTCATCCCCCTTATATCCAAGCGCCTTGTTCAGATCCTCAGCCGCCTGTTCAACACCGCTCTTAAGTGCCTTCCAATAGGAAGAACTGTCATCCTTTCCTATGATAGATATATAAGCCCCGGGCTCTAACTTTAATCCCTGTACATTATTGTATGCTGACGGTGAAATCGCGTTGAGATTGTCCTGATATGGCGGTTCTTCCGTTGTATCTCCCGTAAACTTCGGAGTCTCCTCCTTTTTACTGCATGCACAGACAGCCAGCATAATGCAAAGTACAGCCGATACGATGATTGTCCACTTCTTTTTCATATAATTGCCTCCAGATCTTGTCTTACTGTCTCCAGATTACCACTTATATACTATACACTAATCCTGTGAAAAAAAAAGGAATTTTTTCTTAATTTTTATAAAAAGTTATAAAATTGTACCTGATTTAAAGCATAAAATAGCTTGTATATTTAACTGTTTTATATTAGAATAAGCATAACGGCAGTTATAAAATACTGCTGCACATTTCAAAAAGGAGGATACATACATGGCACGAGTAATAAGTGATGAATGTGTAAGCTGCGGATCTTGCGAAAGCGAATGTCCAGTAGGAGCTATCGCTGAAGGTGATGGCAAATACGTAATCGACGCTGATGCTTGCGTAGATTGTGGAGCATGTGAGTCTGCTTGTCCTACAGGGGCTATTTCAGCAGAATAATTTTAGTAATAAATCGCAAAGTGATCACAAGCTGAGAATGCCGTCCTCTGGTGGGGGCGGTATTTTTATGGCATAATTTGACGAACGATTTATGTCTTTTCCCTATACATGCTATGGTATAATAACACCGAACACAAGAATCTTGTAACATCATTGTCTTAAGGAGGTATTGGTATAATATGGGTGAAGTCAGGTTTATGATTTCTGAAGCCGCCAAGCAGGTGAAGGTAGAATCCCACGTACTGCGTTACTGGGAAGAAGAACTGGAACTGGTAATAGGGCGCACGGAAATGGGGCATCGATATTATACAAAGGACGATATACAACTTTTTCGCTGTATTAAAAAACTCAAAGATGAAGGGATGCTTCTAAAGGACCTGAAACCCTTAATCCCAGAACTAAAAGCAACACGTCTTAAGATTCAGGAGACCGCTCCGTCAAAGTCTCAGGAACCTGAGAAACAGGCTTCCCTGCAAAAGCAGGACACAATAAAGAGCATAAAGCCGGCTGGAGAAGCAGCATCTCTTCAGAGTACATCCGCCAAAACAGCACCTGCAGCAAAAGCTGCCATAAGGGAAATGGCGGTCCCCGCAGCAAAGGACAAGCCTGCTGCCCCTGAAATCATTCAGGCCGAGGTGATCCCGGTAACGCAGTTAGAACAGGTCAGAACCCTCATAGGCGATGTCCTGACAGAAGTCGTCACAACCAACAACGAGTCACTCAAAAAGGATATCAGCAAGAGTGTCACAAAGGATGTGATCCGGGAAATGGACTTCCTCTTCCAGGCCAAGGAACGCCAGGAAGAAGAACACTACCGCAAGCTGGACTGCCTGATCCGCCAGCAGCAGGCCAACCGCCGCGATGCTGCCCGCGAGACTCCGATTGGAAAGCTTAAAAAGCTTCTCAACTAGTTCCGCGTGCAGGGCCGGGGCAGGACAAAAAAGAGGAAAACCGGAACACAATCGTTACTGTCCCTGTTTTCCTCTTTTTTATTTTACTCCGGCTGCCGCAGCTCGTTTCCAAAACGGGTATACTGCGGAATCCAAGCCAGTCTGACGGTTCCGACCGGGCCGTTTCTCTGCTTTGCTATGATAATCTCGGCAATTCCCTTATCTTCCGTATCCGGTATATAATAATCCTCACGGTAAATAAACATACATACATCGGCATCCTGCTCAATGGCCCCGGATTCTCTTAGGTCAGAAAGCATAGGTCTCTTATCCGTCCTCTGCTCAACCGCACGGCTCAGCTGTGAAAGCGCAATAACCGGCACATTCAGTTCCCTTGCCAGCCCTTTCAGCGAACGCGAAATCTCCGAAATCTCCTGCTGCCGGCTTTCATTGCTTTTCCCCCCGCTCCCGCTCATCAGCTGGAGGTAGTCGATGATAATCAGGTCCAGCCCGAGTTCCATCTTAAACTTCCTGCATTTGGAACGCATCTCCGTAATAGAAATACCGGAGGTATCATCAATAACGAGTCTCGATTTCCCGATCCTTCCTGCGCCTTCTATCAGTTTTTCCCAGTCTGTGTCCTTTAAGTTACCTGTACGCAGAAGCTGGGCATCTACATGCGATTCCAGAGAAAACAGACGGTTAACGAGCTGTTCCTTTGACATCTCGAGACTGAAGATTGCCACAGCGCAATTCTGCCTGAATGCGGCAT
Organism: Faecalicatena orotica; assembly: GCF_905197545.1. Classification (NCBI taxonomy): domain Bacteria; kingdom Bacillati; phylum Bacillota; class Clostridia; order Lachnospirales; family Lachnospiraceae; genus Faecalicatena; species Faecalicatena orotica. The sequence continues at coordinate 215,317 of NZ_CAJJZH010000002.1, read as the reverse complement.
GCTGTGCAATGTTTAGAACAAAGGCCGTCTTACCCATTGAAGGCCTTGCCGCTATCAGGACCAGGTCTGAGCGCTGCAGTCCTGACAGCTTATAATCCAGATCTATAAAGCCTGTCGGGATACCTGTCACACTCCCCGTTGTCTTAGAGGCTTTCTCTATCACATCCAGTGCATTCAGTACGACCTGCTTGATTGGGACATACTCCTGTACACTTCCACGCTCGGCCAGTTCGAATACACCCTTTTCCGCCTTATCCAGAATCGCTTCAAGGGGCTGGTTCTCCTGATAACATGCGGTGGTGACTTCTTCGTTAACTTTAATGAGCTGGCGCAGTGTAGCCTTTTCCCGTACGATCTCGGCATAATACTTTACATTCGCCGAGGTTGTCACGCTGGCTACAAGGTCTCTCGCAAATTCCATGCTGCTGATCTCCGGGGGAACGTTCTTTTCCTTCAGATGTTCCTGCAGTGTAATCAGATCCACGGGTTTTCCCGCCTGAAACAGTTCCACCATAGAATCAAACAGTATCCCATAAGCAGTCTGATAAAAATCATCCCCGGTGAGGACCTCAGATGCAGCCATGATCGCGTCTTTGTTCATCAGCATGGCTCCCACGACAGCCTGCTCCGCTTCCGCGCTGTGAGGGAGTATTCTCTTAATCGCTGCTTCCATTTCCATAAAGCGAATCCCCTTATGCTTCTTCTGTTACAACAACTTTAAGCTCAGCCGTTACTTCCGGGTGTAACTTAACCGGAACATGGTGAGTGCCGAGCGTCTTGATCGTTTCCTTTAACTGGATCTTCTTCTTGTCAGCTTCCACTCCCATCTGGTCTTTTACCGCGGCCGCGATTTCCTTGCTGGATATTGACCCGAATGTCTTCCCGCCTTCTCCGACTTTGATGGAAAGTTCCACTTTCCCAGCCTCCAGCTCTGCTTTTAACTGCTTTGCGGCATCTAAGTTCTCCTGCGCGATCTTGTCTTCTTTCTTTTTCTGGAGCTTAAGCTCGTTTAAGTTCTTATTGTTTGCTTCAACACCGAGCTTTTTCGGCAGAATGAAGTTTCTTGCATATCCGTCGTTTACATTTACAATTTCTCCCTTTTTTCCGAGAGATTTCACGTCCTGTAATAAGATTACTTTCATAATTAAATATCTCCTTCTTCAATCATCTGGTCTATTGTTTCTTTCAGCACCTTAATTGCCTGATGCATATTTGTATGGTCAAACTGTGCTCCGGCAGAATTGATATGTCCGCCCCCGCCAAGCTTCTCCGCAATAATCTGCACATTCACCTCATCAATGGAACGCGCACTCAGGTAAATCCTGCCTTCGTAGATAGTAAGTACAAAGGATGCCTTGATACCGCTGATGTCCAGCAGCTCATTCGCGGCCTGTGCAGCAAGCACCGTCGGGCTCTCAATATCTCCCGGGCTCTGTGCAATGGCATACTCGTCCCTGTAAACTTCCGCCATGCGGACGGCTTCTGCTTTTGCACGGTAAGACTCCATATCATCGCGGAACATTTTGCGTACGCGTGTAATGTCAGCGCCGCATCTCCTTAAAAATGCCGCCGCTTCAAACGTACGCACACCTGTGCGGTTCATAAAGTTGCGTGTATCGATCATGATTCCCGCATACAGGCAGTCTGCCTCAACAGACGGAAACTTAATGTCATCTACAATATACTGCAGTACTTCCGCAACCATCTCACTCGTTGAGGATGAGTACGGTTCTACGTAAGAAAGAACCGCGTTCTCGATTACATTGCTGCTCTGGCGGTGATGATCGAGCACGGCAATCGTCTTGGAACACTTCAAAAGTTCCGGACACTCGGTCATCTGCGGCTTGTTCGTATCCACAACAACTACCATTGTATTATCCGTCACATAATCCAGCGCCTGTTCCGAGGTCAGGAAAATGTCCTTCCCGTATGCCGGACTTCCGGCAATTTCATCGTACAGGGGGCGCACCGAAGTCGTGATCTCATTGATAACGACATGGGCCTTCTTCTCCAGTTCCACAGCCGCACGGTAGATTCCCATACATGCCCCGAGAGAGTCGGCGTCACCGATCTTATGCCCCATGACAATGACCTGGTCCTTGGCCACGATAAATTCACGCAGCGCCTCCGCCTTAACACGCGCCTTAACACGGGTATTCTTTGCCGTCTGTTCCTTCTTGCCTCCGAAATATGTAATTCCTTTGCAGTCCTTGATGACAGCCTGGTCCCCGCCCCGCGCCAGCGCCAGGTCAATGGCAACACGCGCATAGTTGTAGCTCTGTGCGTAGGTCGAAGTATTCAGCCCGAGTCCGATACTTAAGGTCGCGGAGCGGGCGTTTCCGATGTTTACCTGCTTTACATCCTCCAGAAGTGAGAACTTGTCTGCCTCGATCTTCCTGTAGCTTTCTTTCTTGATAACAATAAAGTACTTGTCTTTCTCAAGCTTTTTCACGATTCCGTCTATATCGCCGATATACTTGTTGATCTTACGATCAATCAGCGCAACAAGAAGAGACTGCCGCACTTCCTCGACACTCTCCATGACTTCATCATAGTTGTCAATATAGATCAGTCCGGCAATCAGGCGCTGGTCTTCATTTTCTCTGATGTATGAGTTCAGTTCCGTAACATCCTTCATATATACCGCGATGAAGTATTCCTTCTCACGCGGGATCTGAAGCAGCTGCTCAGCCTCACTGAATCCCTCAACTGAAACTCTTCTAAGCTCTACCTGATAGTCTCTTTCCTTGTAAACAACCTCCAGCTCTACATGATCCGACTCCTCACGCGGGAATACCCCGGTGTTCAGCTCCGGAATCAGTTTGTTCAGATACTTTTCCCGTTTCTGTCCTTCAATCATGTCGTTAAAGCTGTCATTCTTCCACAGGATCCTTCCATCTTCCAACAGGATGGCGTATGGAATCGTCAGTTCCTTAAGTAGTGTGTTCTGTATCCCCTTATACTGTGTAGAAAACTGAATTAAATCTGCCAGAATCAAAGAACGGTTGTAAAAGTACAGAAGCCCTACTATCACCAGATAAACGACGACAAAGACGGACATCATAACGCCTGCCTTCCTGTCGATCATGTACATCCAGATATTCATTGCAATCAGAAGCACCGTCATAATCAACGGCCACTGCATGTACATTCTGAGCTGCCCCTTTAGTCGCATATTCTTTTTTCCCATGCTTTTTTCCTCATAGTCCTTCTATCATGTTACCGTTAATGTTTCTAGTATAGCACTTTTTTGTATATTATTCTACTTCTAGTTTTCATTCCCAGTATTCCCGGAACTCATTCCTGATACCTCCACCGATTCCCCGGTTGTATTGTCTATCTGAATCCCTTTCTTTTTCAGCTGCCAGTATACGTTATTCCGGAATAAAGTATAGACAACTGACACAATCGGGATAAATACAAGCATACCAACAATTCCCATCAGGCTGCCGCCGATACTGACCGCAGCCAGCACCCAGATAGACGGGAGTCCGACCGAACTGCCGACCACTCTCGGATAAATCAGGTTGCCTTCGATCTGCTGGAGCACGAGGAACAAAACAACGAAAACCAGCGCCTTCATCGGTGCGACCATCAGGATTAAGAACGCCCCGACCACACATCCGATGAACGCTCCGAATATCGGGATCAAAGCGGTAAATGCAATCAATATTCCGACCAGCATCGCATATGGCAGGCGGAATACCGTCATTGTCACGACAAACATCGCGCCGAGTATCACTGCCTCCACACACTGTCCTGTCAGGAAACTTGAAAATGTCTTATAGGTCAGGGAACAGACATCCAGTGCCTTTTCCACATACTCTTCTTTCAGATAAGCGTACATGATCTTCCTGATCTGAATGTTCAGCTTTTCCTTCTGAAGCAGAATGTAGCAGGCAAACACAAAGGCAATGAAGAAAGTCGCCAGCCCGCTCACAATACTCTTGGCAACTGTAAATGTAGAACCGAGGACGCTGCCGGCGCCGTTTTTAAAAAATGACACCATGCCGTTGAGCACCTTGTCCCAGTCAATCTTAATGTCATTCACCATCGCTACGATTTCTTTATTGTTATTAAACATTTCTTCCACCCAGGACTGGACCTTCGGCACGAAATCCTGAATATTTTTCCCGAGTGACATGAAAGTGCCGCCCAGTTTCGGGACCACGACAAATATCACGAGAGAGACGACACCCAGCACGATAATAATTGTCAGCACAAGACTCAGCGGCCTTGCCAGCTTCTTAACCGGATGCCGGTCATTTGTATTCTTATTATAAAAGAGCTTCTCTTCCAGAAAATGCATCGGCACATTCAGGATAAACGCAATTGCAGCCCCCAGCAGAAACGGAAACATAATCCCGAGGAGGAACCCGAGCGCCTCCAGTACGACCGTATATTTCCACAGGGCGATGAGCACCACAAGTGTAAAAAGGATTAAGCCTCTGATCTTTCGTAAATTTTCCTTATTAAATTCCATAAAATACCCGCTTTCTATATATGCACTAATCAAATTGTAACCGGTTATTCCACATTTTAACATATCAATCCTTTAAGTTCCACTTTTTCATGCAGGAAAGCCGAAACTTTCACAAGGCTGCAAAAAACCGGAGAAAAGCGGTCTCACAGGATTATCGCTTTTCTCCGGTCTTTATTCCCCCGTGCACGGGGCTGCATATTTTCATTGCTCTGAAATCGTATACATTGCCACCTCATCCGTCTCACGGTTTGCAGAGATGAGTATATCTCTGCCGTCTTTGACATAATGAAACACATTCGCGGAACCACAGTCTTTATCCAGAATTTCCGAATGGTATTTTTTTTCTTCCTTGTTATAAGTAAACAGGATCAGATTCCGTCCGCCTTTTCTATGGCCTACAACCAGGGCCGGTATTCCGCACAGGCTGCCGCCGTAGATGGCATGTGTGAATTCGGCCGGCTTTTCGTATTCGTATACCTGCCGGTATTGTCCGTCCTGCTTTTTATAAATACTGATCTTCTCACCGTGGAACGGGGATAATACGGCAAGCTCTTTTTCCCCGTCTTCATCCATGTCCACCAGAACCGCATCGCTGGCCGGGGTGTCCAGAAGCTGGTTCACCGTCCACGCACCCTCCTGATTTTCGGGCGGGATGAACTGAAAGACCCCGCAGTCCGCAGATATGATACATGTATCTGTACCATTTTCTTTCACACGGTAATATCCGTGGTTTTTTAACATATTGTCTTTAATCACGGTCAGAGAAAGCTGGTTGCCGGCATGGCAGCCGCTCAGGTCTTTTGGAAGCATGGCCGCATAGACCTTTCCGGGCATGGACCAGTCATCTTTGTATTCGTGACCCGATTTCAAAGCGCAAGCAATCAGGTATCTCACACCATTACGTTCCACGATATCAAAGCGGTGGACATGGGGGAGCTTTACGAGTGTCCTCACTTCCCATTTTCCGTCTGTCTGCGGCGTGACGATTACAATTTCAGCATCCTTTGAATCGTTGGGCGAATAGAATCTGTGTGTTGCCAGAAACTGTCCGTTTGTCCCCGGCACCTGTACCATACTCATGACTCCGCCCGGCTCATTCCATATGGTGTCTTTCTCTCTGCCGTCCAGATCAAAAAGCAGACACCTGTCCGTCTTTTCGGCCGCAACCAGAAAATAATCTTCATGGTTATATTTAAGTGGAGCTATCGAATAGCATTTTGTGAGATTTGAGATTACTTTTTTATCTACTTTCATGAAACATACCTCTCTTCTTCGTCCTCCTGCTCCTGCACCTTCAGTATTTCCGTAAACATGGTGTTCGCAGAATGCAGATCTTCTTTCCAGTCCGGGTTCCCCGTATACCAGAACTCGGTCACATACTTGCGGATTCCCAGCTTCCAGGCTGTCCTGATGGCACTCTCGAAATCAACATGGCCGTGGCCGAACGGGATTTCCCGAAACTTTCCCGGAACTGTTTCTTTCAGGTGCATCGCCACAAGGTGTCCCTTTCCGATATACAAATCTTCCAGCACATCCGTCTTATATGTATCCGCCGCATTCGTGATGTTGCCGATGTCCGGGTACACATTCAGATAACTGGAATCGACCAGGGTCACATATTTCATTGCCTTTTCGACGGTATTCATGAATTCATTTTCCATCGTCTCAAATCCGAGCACAACTCCTGCCATCTCTGCCATATTCACAGCCTTCTTTAAGTTGGCCAGAAAACGCTTTTTTGTTTCCAGGCTGGACTCTTCATAGTAGACGTCGTATCCGGCAAGCTGGATGATACGGATTCCTAGATCATCCGCCAGCTGGATCGCCTTTGCCATAATCTCCATGCCTTTTTTACTCACTTCCGGATCGTCGCTGCCCAGCGGGTATTTCCGGTGTCCGCTTAAACACATGGTCCGCACGGGCATCCCAGTCTCTACCATCAGCCGCACAAGTTCCAGCCGCTTTTCACTGCTCATCTCCAGACGGCTTAACTTTTCCTCCGTCTCGTCGATGCTGATTTCCACGAAATCATACCCCGCCTCTTTGGCGGCCAGTAGTTTTTCTTTCCATGACAAATGTCCGGGCATCGCTTTTTCATAAAGCCCCAGTGTATATCCCTTCATAACAGACCTCCCAAACTCCTGCTGCCCTATTCTTCCAGCAGCCGCATGATGTCTTCGACTGCCGGCTGTTTCATCACCTCTTTGGCAAGCCTTTCAGCTTCATCCGCGGATGCATTTCTGATCTGGTATTTTACATTTGCAGCTTCTCCCGGTGATACGCTGAATTCATCCAGCCCCATTCCGAGCAGCAGCTTAACCGCTTTCGGATCGCTCGCAAATTCCCCGCACATCCCGACTTTTTTACCAAACTTGTGACCTGCGCGGATCGTCTGGTAAATTGCCCGCAGAACAGCCGGATGATAGGAATTGTACATCGCTGCAATCTTCTGGTTGCCCCTGTCGACCGCCAGGAAATATTGTGTCAGATCGTTCGTGCCAATGCTGAAAAAATCTACCCGCTCCGCCAGTTCTTCCGCCATCATGACGGCTGCCGGCGTCTCGATCATGACGCCCACTTCCAAATCCGCACCATAAGGGATCCCTTCCTTTGCAAGCTCCTCCCTGCTCTCTTCCAGAATCTGAAGTGCTTTTAGCACTTCTTCTACAGAAATAATCATCGGGAACATGATCCGTATATGCCCGGATGTACCCGCTCTTAAGAGCGCCCTTAACTGTGTCTTTAAGATAGAAGTCTGGTCCAGCCCGATGCGGATCGCACGGTAGCCGAGGAACGGATTCTCTTCCTTCGGGAATTCAAAATAATCCAGCCCTTTATCGCCTCCGATATCGAGTGTGCGTATCGTCAGTTCCTTATCCCCGAGCAGTTCTGCCGCCTGCGAATAGACCTCAAACTGCTCCTCCTCTGTCGGAAAATGATCACTCTCCATATACAGGAATTCGCTCCGGAAAAGCCCGATTCCATCGATCTGGAACTGCACGGCCCGTTTCACATCCTCAAGGCTTCCGACATTGCCGCATACCTCCAGTTTTCTTCCATCCTTCGTGACCGTTGGCAGTGCGCTGGATTCCTCCAGTTCCTTCTCAAATTTACGGAACTCCTCTGCCTTCTTTGTATATTCCTGAATCTCCTCCTGACCGGGATTCACAAGGATAACTCCTTGTGAAGCGTCCATAATGACAAAATCGCCATTCTTTACTTCGTCCATGATTCCGCTGGCCCCGACAAGGGCCGGTATTCCCATCCCCCTTGCCATAATCGAAACGTGGCTTGTCACGCCGCCCAGCTCCGTGATGAAGCCCAGTATATAATCCAGATTCAGCTTCGCCGTATCTGACGGGGCCAGGTCTCTTGCAAGCAGGATTACCTTTTCCGTGATTTCATCAAAATTCCCCTCATTCAGCCCCTTCAGTTTACGCATCAGCCGGTTGCGGATATCCTGGATATCTGCCGAGCGTTCCCTCATATATTCATCTTCCATCATTTCAAATATCATGCGGAATTCTTCTGCCGTCTCATGAAGCGCCATCTGTGCATTGTAATTCTGATTCCGAATGCGTCCCAGTACGCCTTCCTTCAGCGCGATATCCTTTGCAAGCTCCAGATGTCCCGCGAAGATATCCGATCCCTCCGCCAGAGGCACCAGATCGGCAATTACATCTTCAACCGCCTGTTCATACGCCTGAATCTCTTTCTCCACTTCCGGCTCCTGTACAGAGTTCCCGGCCGGACTTAAATCCTGCTCCTCAACGAGAAAAACCCTGCCCATGACAATGCCTTTCGATGATGTCTTTTTTACCTCGATCCTCTTCATCTCAAAACTCCTTATTTCCCCTCGCCGTCCAGCTCTCCCAGACCGCCTGCGATTGCATTAATCAAAGTCTTTAAGTCTTCTGCTTCTGATTCCCCTGAACATTCTACTGTAATCTCATCCTGACACTTGATTCCGGCAGCCATCAGGACAAGTACGCTTTTGGGATTTACACGTTTGTCTCCTTTTACAAGAGTCACCTCGGATGCACATTTTGAAGCAATGCCTGACAGGATTCCTGCCGGTCTTAAATGAAGCCCTGACGGGTTCTTTACTGTTATTTTTTCGCTTACCATGATTTTTCTCCTTTGTCTTTTCTATTCTTTACACACATTTTTTCATATTCAGGGTGTCCTCCAGAGCGCTCTGAATATATATATTGGAAACATGCTGCTCCAGTACGCGCAGGACTTCTTTGAGCTTGTACTTGCCGAAGAACAGCTTATGTTTGCCTTTCTTTGTCTGGCATACCACTTTGATCTTTGCCGTCTGGTATGCATCAATATGTACTTCCTGAATGTCTTCCCATCTCACGGTATAAAAGATCTTCTCCATACCTTTTTCTGAAAAACCTCTCTTGATGGCCGCAGACCCGAATATGGCAACTAATAACAGGATGTTCCTGATATTTGCCGGCAGGGTGTCCGCGTCTGACAACGGGAAGATGACCAGCGCAAAGAGAACAATCAGGGTAAACGAGAAAAAATCATCCTTACCTTTCATAACAATGGTCCGGTTCCTCTTGAGGATAAAATAAATCTCAACGACCAGACAGGCAATAAACAGGAAACATAACAAATAATTCCACATCATAATCTTCCGCCCCTTTCTTTATGTTCAGTATATCATTAACTTTTTCATAAATCAATCACTTTGTTCTTAATTATATGATTACTTAGCCTTATTATACGATCATTTTGTTGTTAAATGGATTTATATTCATTATACGAATTATTATTTTATTTTTATGATACAAAGAGGTTCAAAAAACACCTGAAACGAAAAAAATCCCGGCACCCGAAATTTTTTACATTTCGGATACCGGGATCTGTTGTTTTATATACAGCTGTTTTTTATATCTGGCTGTCCTTTCTTATCCTTGGCTGCCCTGTCCGTAATATGCATCCGGACCGTGCTTGCGCATATAGTGTTTATCCTGAAGCACCTGCGGCGCCGCACTGACTTTGGGGTTCAGCATCTCTGTACGGTATGCCATCCTGGCCACTTCTTCCAGAACAACGGCGTTATGCACCGCATTCGCGGCGTCCTTCCCCCACGTGAACGGGCCGTGGTTCGCACAGAGTACGCCCGGCACACTTGCCGGATCTCTATCCCTGAACGTTTCTATGATCACCAGCCCGGTGTTCTTCTCATATGCGCCTTCAATCTCCTCCCCGGTCAGGCTCCTTGTACAGGGAATGCCGCCATAAAAATAATCCGCATGAGTCGTCCCATAGCACGGTATGCTTCTGCACGCCTGTGCCCATGATGTCGCCCAGGGGGAATGCGTATGTACGATTCCGCCCACTTCAGGACAGGCCTTGTACAATTCAAGATGGGTCGGTGTATCAGAAGACGGCTGATACCGCCCCTCAACCTTGTTCCCTTCAAGATCCATAACAACCATGTCCTCCGGCTTCAGGCATTCGTATTCCACGCCGCTCGGCTTAATCACAAACAGTCCGGCCTTACGGTCAATGCCGCTGACATTTCCCCATGTATAAGTTACCAGCCCCCGTTTTGGAAGCTCCATATTTGCTTCATATACTTTCTGTTTTAATTCTTCTAACATTATATCCTCCTGTCAGAGGTGTTCCCAAAAGCCCGGAATTCGCCTGGCCATTCATCACAGACGCGCTAACTAAGTTCAGCAGATCCGCTGTCCCGTAAGAGATGTCCGTCTTTCGTGACACAGAACACATTGACCTCATGCTCACGAAATCCATCCGTAATCTCTGCCGGTGCCTTTTCATCGGTTATCACATTCAGAAGAGATTCCGTCGGACAGCTCACGAAACTGGAATTTCTCCCAAGCTTTGTATGGTCCGCCAGAATGTATGAGGTCCCGGTAACCCGCTGCAGCATGAGCTGGTTGATATTTACCTCGCTCAGTATTTCCGTGGTCATCCCGCTCTCCGGGCTCAGACCCGAACACCCTATAAAACTTTTCTTTGCTGTTACCTTGCTGATATTATTCGTGGCAAACTCCCCGACCATTGCCTCTTTAATCTCCCGAAGCTCCCCGCCGCTTAAAATGATGGAAACATTGGAGGAATGTTCCATGAAAATTGCCTTTCCGTTGTTCGTGATTACGGTAACTCTTTTATCCTTTATATACTTTATCATCTGCAGTGCAGTAGAACTTGTGTTAATAAAGATCGTATCCCCGTCCTCGACAAGAGATGCCGCATATTCGGCGATTCTCTGGCGGTACAGCTTCACTTCATCCTGCTCCGTATAGATCTCCGGGACTCGGTCTTTCACAGTGGCGCCTCCGTAGAATCTTTCCAGCTTCTTCTGGTCCTCAAGATACTGGAGGTCCCTCCGAATTGTCAATGGGGAAACCTGAAGTTCTTCCGCCAGTTCCTGCACCTTTACGAATCCGTTTGACTGTAAGGCCAGCAACACTTTGTTTCTCCGGTTGTCAACTAATGCCCTGCTTCTTTTCATATTCTGTTCCTCTTTTACAGCTTAATCAGTCTGTCCTGTTTCAAGCTCTACTTTCTTAACTATATAGGTTTTATGATAACCTTCCATTCAATTATATGAATGATTCAAATAATCGTCAAGCTTAACCTGCCTGATTACGCTGATTTCCCTTGAATCAAAAAGAGCAGTGCCATTTATGCATCTGCTCTTTTCAGGTTACTACTCACGGGGCCGTGAATAATAACCTTTTCAGGGATGGTATTACTCGTAAACATCATTACTTCTTAAAGTTTCCATACTTCTCAAAGCATTCCAGAGCATAGAGCATAGACTCCTTCGTTGTACCAATCGCATCAAGATAACCATATTCAACCCCGATCAGTCCGCCCTTAGGTGTTGCCCACTTTTCTATCAGCTCCTTTGCCTCCTGTTCGATCAGTTCCTTATCTCCGGTCGGCAGTGTGGCCTGAATGTCGATCGCAGCCTCGAAGCAGATGCGCCCCTGCGCGATGGCAGATACTTCATCAATGCCAACCAGCCGCGGCTGGTGGATGTTGATGATATCTACTCCCAGTTCGATCAGGTCTTCAAGAATGTCATTAATCTTTCCATCCGTATGGAACCGGATATCCATGCCGCATTCATGGGCCTTGTCAAATATCCGTTTATACTGGGGCTTGAATATCTCCCGGAAGATATCCGGTGAAATCATCAGGCTGTTCTGGGTTCCCCAGTCATCTGTCGTATCATAACAGTGGACCCTTCCCTCCCCGAGCCTGTAGGCTTCCTCAATGATCCCGATCTGATAGTCTGCAAGCTTTTCCGCCATCGCTTCAATCTCTTCGGGTTCGATCAGGCAGTCCATTAATGTGTTTTCGAATCCCCTTAAAAAATGCATACGCTCAAAGATACACTGCGGGCTGTTTAATTGAACGTACAAGCCCTTTTTTTCTGCTTCATCGAGAGCCTCTTTCAGCCCTTCGAAACGGCCTTCAGCCTTCGGGTCCGGGAAAACGTAGTTCTCCATATCCTCCCATTCTTCAATCGGGATATTGCTCACCTGCCCCATGTCTGATCCGCTGGAATCATCGCTTTCCCAAAGGCATCCCCATTCGTCATACTCCCCGCTTTTCGGGCGTACTTTTTTGGAGACCGTATAGTGTGCATCCTCCGGCCATGTACTCCTGGGTGGCAGGACGAAAATACGGCATACATCCCCTTTTCCCGCAATCCGGTCAAAGCGGAGGCCAATTCTGTCCGGGCCCGTAAATTTCACGTTTCCTTTTATAATTTCATAACCTGTCATTTTCATCCTCCTCACCTGGGTATATGGCTCAAATCCATATCCCCGGCTGTTTCCATTTAATCTGTTACTTCATTTCGTTCGGGAAATGTTCTTTCACTGCTGCCAGAAGTGTCTCTGTAACAGCCTTTGTGTCGATCAGGTTCTTCGTCTCTGCAATCACCGCATTACTTGGTGGAAGCATTCCCGCCCACTCAGGGCTTGTCAGTACGAGGTCTGTATTCGTCACATAAGACAATGCCTCACCGAATGAACATGACTCTACAGCTGCCTCAATATTGTGCTCGTCACAGATTTTCTTTACACTGATCTTCAAAATCGTACTGGTTCCCATACCATTTCCGCATACACATAAAATATTAAGCATCTTTTTTTCCTCCTGTTATATTTTGTTTATTCTAACTGGTTAACCTGCAATCGGGATTCCAAGCAAGCTTCCGATACCTTTGAAGATTGCTATGATTGCTACCCATATTGTCGCATAATCTGCGCTTCCCTGCCACCATGTTAATTCCATAAGTTTTACCGCGAGGGCGGAACCTAATATCTGGATAAGACCGTTTGCCGTACAGATTACAGCTGCCGCTTTCCATCCGCCGAACTTATTGGCAAAGATCGCGATTGTCGCATTATCAAAGAACAGCGGGATGAATCCCGGTACGAGGAAGATCGGTGACTTGAACACAAGAAGTCCGACCAGTCCGATTACCTGTCCCAAAGCACCAAAGAGAAGTCCGAGTACAACTGACTTTGGAGCGAATGCGAAGATTGCGGCACAGTCAACACCTGCAACTGCACCTGGAAGCAGTTTTTCTGAAATACCTTTGAATGACATCATGAGCTCACCGACAAACATCCTGACACCACTGAGCAGTACAACGATATTTGCTGTCAGTGTTATGGATATCCACACGAGGAATACGATGTTGTTGGTGAGTCCCGCCTGATTCAGGCCTTCTGCACCACGGAGCCAGTCGATCTGGTCGCGTCCGACTACCAGCATAATGACTGCTGTGGAAACAAACATAACAAGTGCTGTTGCAATGATATTATCCTGAAGGAAGTTGAGAGATTCCGGCATTTTCTTTTTCTCAATATCATCTTTTTCTGCATTACCGATCTTCGGAGCTATCTTATAAGCAACGTAGTCCACAAACATCTGCTGGTGTGCAACCGTAAAATCCGCACCTGTGATCTTCTTTGTAGGTTCAATCAGGAGTGTAGAGCAGATTCCCCAGTACAGCGCTGTTACCACTGCCGCAATCAGGACTGTCGGCATCATCCCAAGGCCAAGGAAACGCCATACAATATAAGTACTGATACCTGCCTGGACGATCATCGCGTTGCCTGTCAGATAAACCGCACGGATTCTGGTGAACTTTCTTAAGCCTACCAAAACCAGATTGAGGATAAAAGCAACAAGCAGTGTATAAATCCCCCACGCTGCCCCTGTTCCAGCGCCCAGTACCGCGTCCATCTTTTCGTAACTGGCGGTCATTGTCGGGTAGGTATTCAATCCGGCTCCCTGAATTCCCGTCGCATTCTGTAGTGCAGTCAGAAGCTTACCGAAGTTGGCGATCAGGGCGCCTGATCCCATCCCCATTACAATGATACCGATAGAAGCTTTCACGGCCCCCGCAAGAGCTTTGGACAATTTCTGCTTCATTGCAACGTAACCTATAAATACGATTATTGCCATAAGCAGGAATGGCTGTCCGAAAATTTGTTTCAAGAGTAAATCAAGAATTGAATTTAACATAATTCCTCTCCTTCCTTTGTAACCATTTTTACGATTCTTTTGTGCATTATGTATTCTTGATAATTGTATTATAGTGTCGTTTATGATGATTGTCAATCTTATTATATGATTGTTTGTGCTATTTTATGAATTATTTCGTTTTATATGATGTAATTTTATCAATATCAGTGATTAAAATGCATTAATTCTTATTTTATGAACTTATTTGATCATATATTCACTATTTAGACAAAATATCCAGTATATTTTCCAGATAGACTGCAACGCCATCGTCATTATTACTGACTGTCACATGGCTGGCCGCTCTTTTCAGTTCTTCTACACCATTTTCCATACAGATCCTGTGTTCTGCACACTCGAACATGCTCAGGTCGTTTTCAAAATCACCGAATACGCACACTGCATCTGGGCCGGCCCCCATGTCCTCCATGATTTTCAACAGGGCAGCCTTTTTCGAAACTTTCCTGTCAAACGCTCCTAAAAGCCCGTACCCTGTCGGTTCATAATGTACTCCCGGCATATGGTCTATATATCTTTTGTAAGCGTTAATCTTCTCCTCATCGTCCTCATAGGCGACGATTTTTGCAGCGGTCGTGTATCCCGCCACAGGGGTGCTTCTTAAAAACTCTTTTGCATTCAGCTTCACAGGGCAGCCTACATCCTGTGACAGCTTTTCATAATCACTGATTCTTTTTTTCAGTTTCCCGCTTCCCTCCGAAAAATACATTTCCTGATCGGAATACATCATAAACGTCATTTTATGTGCGTTCAGGTACGACAAAAGCAGGGCCGTATCGTCTTCGGCCAGATAATTACAGTGCAGAATTTTATTATCATTTCTGCGTACCATTGCCCCGTTGTTGGACAGCAGATACCTGCAGCCCCCGATCTTCCTGTCATAAACAGACATCATCTGCTCATCCCGGCCGGATGCCAGACAGACCGCAATCCCCATCTGCTGTATTTTCTGCATAACGGACGCCGTACGTTCCGTAATTCGTTTTTGATCATTTAAAAGTGTTCCGTCCAGGTCGCAGACGACCAATCTGATGTCACCCATTGTTTTCTTCTCCTTTTATGCAGCGCACCTGCTCCTCCAGTTCCCGGCAGATTAACCTAAACAGAGCCTCTCCCTTTTCTCTTGTTGCACAGGCAGCGTCACCAAAGGCACCACTTTTCAGAAACTTTTTCCAGGGCACAGGCTTTTTCCCGTAAAAAAACGGAACCGGCGGGAACTCAGCCGTTGCTGCTTCCATGTCCACCAGTTCCTCTGCGGCATATAACATCAAAGATGTCTCCAGTTCGCCTGCATGCCAGACACTCCCGTTCCACACCGGAGATGTCAGTATATGCTGCGCTTTCTTTTCAATTCCCGCATTCTTAATATGGAACACGTTCCCGCCGAGCCCCCTGTCCGTCAGTTCTCTCATAACCTCCTCCATTACCTTATGGTTTCCGTTATGAAAGGAATACAGGATGACCCGTCTCGGGCAGACACGCAGAACACTTTCGACTGCCTGAAGGCAGTACTCCCTTAAACAGTCCGGGGAAATGGATATAGTTCCTTCAAACTCCTTTGCAGACCATACCTGCCCATACGTGATACAGGGGTAATAATATAAATTTTCCTTTTCACACACCGCTTCTGCAAAGGCATGTGTCAGGATGATGTCCGTCCCAAGAGGCAGGTGGAAGCCATGTTCTTCCACCGACCCTGCGGTGACCATGATCCCCTCACTTTTCTGTATGCATTCCTTCGCAGAATCCCAGCTGTGGTAAAATAGATTTCTCATAGGTCTGAATATTTTGCGTCGAGTTCAAGCAGTCCTTCCACATCCCTGACTTCCATCAGCGCATCCATGATATCCGCCGTGAGGAGCATGTTCGCCAGCTTTTCCATATTCTGCATGTGCATCTCATGGTTCTTTGATGCCAGCACGAAAAACAACTTCGCATCCTTATCCGGATTTCCTTCTTCGAAGTGCACCGGCTCTTCCAGCTTCATGAAGGAAACCGCAGTATCATTCACACCGACCGCTCCCTCCTGGGAATGCGGCATGGCAATGTTGGGTGCAAAAACAATATACGGGCCATACTTCTTAACGCATCCGATCACCGCATCTATGTATGCCTGCTCGATTGACCCATCATCAAGCAGCGGCTGGCAGGAGGCGGCAACAGCCTCCTCCCATGTATCAAATCCTTTATGAAAGCAGACTCTGTTCTTTTCTACTAATTCTTTTAACAGCATAGTATGATTCTCCTTTTCTGACTACAAAATTGACCGGAATGGCACATTCGGTTCATCTGTAAAGCAATCTTCAAACCCTCTTCTATAATGGAACTGTTTTTTATCTTTGTCCAGAGGCCAGATATATTTTCCGCCCACGTCCCAGATAAACGGGGTAAACTGATACTGGAGCACGTCTTTCTTGTAATTGTAAAGCATCATAATCTCAGCAGGATCTGCCTTGAAATTTGTCCACACATCATAGTGAAACGGAATGACAACTTTACACCTGAGAGCCTCCGCCATTCTAAGAATGTCTACAGAAGTCATCTTATCCTGATTCCCTGCCGGATTTTCCCCGTAGGAGCCGAGTGCAACATCTATATTATAATCCTTTCCGTGCTTTGCGTAATATGTGGAATAATGGGAATCACCGCTGTGGTACACATTACCTGCGGGTGTCTTAATCAAATAGTTTACAGCCTTTTCATCCATATCGTTCGGGCATGTATTTCTGATATCCTCATCTGCGGTTACGAGACACGTTCTGTCAAAGGAATCTAGCACCACAATTTCACAGTCTTTTACCTGAATTACATCCCCCGGCCTCACAACTCTGCAGCGGTCTTTTGGCACTCCGTAGCTCAGCCATTTTTCCACACTCTTCATAGGCCCGATAAACGGCACGTCCTGACCGCAGTTCTGCATAACAGCCGCTGCAAAAAACGGGTCGATATGGTCATTGTGGTAATGTGTAGACAGTACGGCATCCACCTGTGTTACAGCAAACGGGTCATATACGATCGGAGCCGCACGCAGATTCGGCTGTGTCATGCGTCCGCCGGTCATGTTGCGCATCTGGTGGAACGGGGCCATCTCTTTTGTCTTTTTGCTCCTCTTCCCGTTTCCGAACCAGAGATCGACTGCAATGTTCGTATTGTTCTCGGATTTGATCCAGAGTCCCGTACATCCAATCCACCACATCGCAAAGGTGCCCGGTGCCACCACTTCCTCGTCAATCTCCTCGTTCAGCCAGGTTCCCCATTCCGGAAATGCACCGAGCACCCACTTTTCTCTTGTCAGCTCATTCACCATACTCATTTTTCTTCCTCCTGTTTTTAATCATTCATATGTTTCATTAAAACTATCATTTATATGCTTTATGCGCTTATTTTATCATCTATTATGAATGTTTTCAATGTATTTATATGATTATTTATCATTTATATGAACATTTATGAATGCTTTTATCAGTCTTTCTTCCTATATCCAAATTTTTCTGAAATCTATTGACTATTTCGCAATGTTATGCTAAGATGTAATAGTATTTTCATCGGATTTAGATTTCACATATTTTTGTAAGTCATTATGTTCCATTGATAATGCTTTACAAAAATATGTGATTTTTTATTATCAGAGGATTTACAAATAATATTATTTTTTTAGGAGGTATTTCCATGAATAACGGTACAGTAAAATGGTTTAACGCACAGAAAGGTTTTGGATTCATCACAAACGACGCTAACGGTGAAGACGTATTCGTACACTTCTCAGGAATCGCTGCTGATGGTTACAAGAGCCTTGAAGAAGGACAGAAAGTAACATTTGATATCACAGAAGGAAACCGCGGACCACAGGCTGTTAATGTAGCAGTTGCTTAATTAGCTTTGGTATGTGTCTTTTAAATAAGATATAAATGTAACAGAAAAGAGGGAGCAGCGCCGTCAGGCAATGCTCCCTCTTTTCTGTTTTCATTCCCAGCTTAACAGGTTGCCCCGCCCTTCAAATGTTTCTGGGCTGCAAGGTTCTCTGTTTTTCTGGACAGCAGGTCATCTTTAAGCAGCTGCTCCTGCACGTTTTCAAAACCAAGGCGTGCGATCGTATCTCCGAAACGTTCTCCTGTGTTTCCCTGTTCCCTGAACAGCAGAATTGCTTTTTCGATCGTATCCAGAGCTTCTTCTTTATCAGTGAATACTTTATCCAGATATCTTCCCTGAGATGCTTTCTTTCCCCAGCGGCCGCCTATGTAGATGCGGTATCCGTCTGTATAGTCTTCCACTACGCTGAACGGGCATTTGCCGATACATCTGCCGCAGTGGTTGCACGCATCATCATCGATCACGATTTTTCCGTCTTCCATCTTTGCAATGCCGATCGGACAGCTTTCCGTCACCTGACAGACTTTGCATCCTTTACATTTTTCCAGATCAACCTGCGGAATACGCTGCCCGATAATTCCGATATCATTCAGGTCGGGCTTCACGCAGTTATTTGGACATCCGCCCACTGCTATTTTAAACTTGTGCGGAAGCTTGACTGATGAATAACCGTGATAGAAGCGTTCGTGTATTTCTTCTGACAGCGCGAATGTATCAGTCAGACCATACTGGCAGGTCGTTCCTTTGCAGGATACAACCGGACGTACTTTGGAACCTGTTCCGCCTGTCTCGAGGCCTGCCTGCATCAGATATTCCCTCAGCGGTTCGATGTTGTCAAACGGTACTCCCTGAATTTCCATTGTCAGGCGGGAGGTCATTGTTACTTCACCGCTTCCGTACAGCTCCGCGGCCTCTGCTATGGTACGTGTCTCATCCGCAGTTATTTTCCCGTTTCTCGTGATTACACGGCCATTGAATTTGTCTGCGGTCGTCTTATCCCGCAGGAAACCAAGACCTTTAACTCTTGTAACTTCATCGGCTGGAATCTCAGTTTGTGTATTCTTCACCTTTACGTCGCTGAAGAACACGCCGCCTTCCAGCGCCACTGTATTTGAGTAGCCAAAGTGGCGCAGTCTGTTCTGCAGGAAGTAAGCACGTTTTCCTTTTGTACAGACAAGGAGGAGCTTTTCGTCCTTTCCGATTCCCTCTAGTTCACCCTTCACGGCCCCAAGGTTGATGTACTGCGCACCGCGGATGGCAGGTGTCAGTCCCACATCCAGCACTGTATAGCCTTCTGCTTTTCCTTCTGCATATTCTGCCGGTGTCATGCTGACCATATCGCCGTTTATTTTATTCAGCAGGATATAAACCGCCTGTACAAACGGGTGGATCGCTGTTGAAAACGGAGGCGCGTAAGCAAAATCCGCGTTCTCATAATCTTCCAGTACAGCCCCCATGTTCAGGCCCACTACAGCAACATCTACCATTTTGTCGACAGCCCCCGGGCCAAATACCTGAACTCCCAGAAGCTTATGTGTCGTTTTGTCTGCAATCAGTTTTGTGATAAAATATGCCGCATCCGGATAGTAATGGGCCTTGTCGTCTGTTACAGAGAGTGCCGTTATGACATCATAGCCGGCCGCTTTTGCCTGTTCTTCTGTTAGTCCTGTTCTTCCGCAGTTTAAGTTCGGCAGTTTTACAACACCGGTGCCAAGGACACCTTTATATTCTTTTTCGTCCCCTGTCATTATTTGCGCCAGTGTACGTCCTTCCATGTTGGCGGAAGATCCCATCGGCGACCACTGCCTGCTGCCCGTGATCCGGTTCGTAACCATTGCACAGTCCCCCGCCGCATATACATCCGGCAGATTTGTCTGCATGTGGCCATCAGTTAAAATAGTTCCCTTGAACATCTCAATTCCTGTATCCTGAAGGAATGCGGTATTTGGACGGATGCCCGCCGCCATAATAACCATCTCGCACGGGAATGTGCCCGCGCTCGTCTTAAGGCCTGTCACTTTCCCCTCTCCGAGGACAGCTTCTGCTTTTGTACCGGTTATCACCCGGATTCCTTCTTTGAGAAGGTGCTTTTTACCGTAAGCCGCCATCTCCGGGTCCAATATATTAGGGAGTATCTGGGATGCAAAATCAATCACAGTTACCTGTATTCCTCTCAGCTTCAAGTTCTCGGCAACCTCGAGGCCTATAAAACCGGCACCGACAACAACTGCTTTTCTCACATGGTTGGTTTCTGCATAGTCTCTTACACCGATTGCGTCATTCGGGGTACGCATTTTGAATACTCCCGGAAGACTAATTCCGTCAATCGGAATAATGGCCGGGGAAGCACCCGTCGCGATGATCAGTTTGTCGTATGTATAGGTTTCCTCCGCATCTGTTGACAGATTCTTTGCCCTTACCACTTTCTTATCTGAATCCAGTCCTACTGCCTCTATGCCTGTCAGTACTTTTACCCCAGTCAGTGCAGAATATTTCTGCGGCGTGTTTACGATCAATTCTTCTTTTTCTTCGATCACTCCGCCCACATAATACGGCAGCCCGCACCCGGCATAAGATATATCCTTGTCTTTCGTAATAATCGTAATCTCAGCGCTTTGGTCCTGACGCTTTAACTTTGCTGCTGTTTTAGTACCGGCAGCAACTCCTCCAATAACTAACACGTTCATTGGCTTATCTCCTTTTCTTTTTACTTCTGTCTGTGACAGCAGTGCACTTCATTCACGCACTCCGGTTTCATCGCCTCGCAGACGATCACATCGCCGCCTTCGATCCTGATTTCCTTCCCGTTTACCATCGCATCCGCAATCTTCTGCCTGACTTCCTCATAAATTCTGGTGACCGTGGGACGGGAAATGTTCATTTTCTTCGCGCACTGCTCCTGGGTCAGTTTTACATAATCCAAAAGCCGGACTGCCTCGTATTCATCATACCCGATGATAACAGTCTCTCCGCTTTCATGGCCGACTGGCGTAAAACCTTTCACTTTTGGTCTGGAACAGATGCACCTGCATTTTTGCGGTCTTGGCATATTGTCACCCCTTTTCTTTTTCTAGTATACCACTTAATGAACATATGTCAATAATATTGTCAATAATTTCACGATTCGCTTTGTGTACAAGGAACACGCCTTTCTATTACGCAAAAAGACCGCCGCTGCAACGATGCAGTGACGGTCTGTACTTTTGATTAATCCTGTACGTATGGCATTAAAGCAATGTGTCTTGCTCTCTTGATTGCTACTGTAAGAGCTCTCTGATGCTTTGCACAGTTTCCCGTGATTCTTCTAGGAAGAATTTTTCCTCTTTCAGAGATGTATTTCTTTAATTTTGCTACGTCTTTATAATCGATTTCGTTATTCTCTTTACCACAGAATACACAAACTTTTTTTCTTCTGCGAGCCGGTCCTCTTCTCTTGAAACCGCCTTCTGGTCTGCTACCTTTATCGTAAGCCATTTCTCTTTACCTCCTATATTAATAATAGAAAGATTCCACAGTCCGTGTCTTAGTTAAACGGTAACTCTTCATCAATCCCATCCGGGATGTTCATGAATCCGTCACCTGCATCAACACTTGGTGCCGGGCTTGGCGCTGCCTGATGGAAGGAGCCTCTGTTCGCATCGCTTTCCGCTCTGCTCTCAGCAAATTCCTGATCCTCGACAATTACTTCTGTTGTGTATACTTTCACGCCTTCTTTGTTCGTGTAGCTTCCTGTCTGGATACGTCCTGATATGGAAACACGCATTCCCTGGCGGAAATACTTCTCCGCAAACTCTCCTGAGCGGCCGAATACAACACACGGAATAAAATCCGCTGTCGGTTCATTGTCTCTCTTGAACTTACGGTCAACAGCCAATGTATATCTTGCAACTGCAGTTGCACTGTCACCCTGTGAATATCTAACTTCCGGGTCTCTTGTGAGACGCCCTACTAAAACTACTTTGTTCATATATACCTCTTTCTCTATGCTTCCTGTCTAACGCATAAATATCTGAGTACATTGTCCATGATGCGGATACGTTGTTCAACTTCTCCTGGAACAGTACTGTCAGATTCGAAGTGGATGAAGTAGTAAAATCCTTCTTTCATCTTCTGAATTTCGTAAGCAAATCTTCTCTTACCCCATTCATCAACGTCAGTAACATTGCCGCCGAAACGAGCGATTAATGCTTTCACTTTTTCAACAACTTCTGCCCTAGCGTCGTCTTCGATTTTTGCACTGACAACAACAGCTAACTCATACTTGTTCATGTCTTTAGCACCTCCTTATGGTCTCTGGCTCCCGTACCTTAGCGGGAACAAGGAATTAATGATATCCGTGAATCTATAAATTCAACGGGTACGTCACGAATTCTTATTCTACCATAAGAAGTTGTCCAATTCAAGACTTTTTGCGAATTTCTTTTGTATTTTTTTCCACTAACCTGCGCGGAACCATGATCTGGTGGCTGCATCCCACACACTTCAGACGGAAATCCGCCCCAACCCTTAAAATCTCCCATTCATGGCTGCCGCACGGATGAGGTTTCTTCATGCGGATGACATCTCCGACATCAAATCTGTCTGGCATAAACGCCCTCCTTTTTTAATAAAATGAGAATATTCTGAAAACGGACCGCAAAGGGGTCAGACCCCTTTGAAAACTACTCGTTCTCCACAAGCACCCCCTGTACAAGGAACCTCTCATCATCATTAATATTCGTACAAGTCGACAGGCTGACGATGCGTGACTTTGCGTCCAACGTTACATCTACCTGGTAATTAGATGAGTTCCTGCACATTTGCAGGTAATCTGTGTATTCTTTCTCATTCTCATATGTTAGGATATAGTTTGCCGCTATATCCTTTACGGTTCCTGCCGAGAATACTTTGTAGGTAAGCTTTCCGTTCGGCGTATAGATATAAAAATATGGATGCGCTTTGCAAAAGTCTTCACTGGCATATTCGTTCAACTGTGAAAACATCTCCCCGCCTACTTTAAGGTTATGTCCGTAGATGAAGGTATTCAGATCTGTAAAATCTTTGTTATTGCGCATGTCCATAAAAATGGCGCCCAGCTTGTTATCGTTGGCCGAAAATGTTTTGGTCAGGTATTCCTGGTTGTCCGAGCTTTTAACCACTGGATAACTGATTATGGACGGTTCGTCGAAGCGGAGCCACGCTACGGTGTCGGGATTTTCTTTCAGGAGTGCATCAAAATCCACCTGAAAGTTATCTCCATTTCCTTCATCACCGTCTTTACCCGTATCATCCTTTATGATAGCCAGCTTTTTGACATCATCGTATTCTTTTCCGCCGGAATAGTATGGGACCAGCATCATGACAAGCTGATACGCAGAAAATATAAATACGCAAATTGCCGCAATTAGTATTGTGGTAGTGACAATGTCTCCCACCCTGCTCCTTTTCCTTGAAGATTTCTTCTGTCTTTTCTTTCTGCTCATTCCTGTCTTCTCCTCTAATGGCTCATGCACTGTTTGTCTTCAGCAGCTTCGGCAGGCATCCCCTGCACTAATCTGCACAGTGCTTCCTGTGCCCGTTCTTTCCGCAGGAATACGCTGATCACCTGAGAAATCACAGACAGCGTATCGATCTGCTGTTTTGTCCACAAGCGGTTCGTTTCACACTCATCAAATCCTACGAACCCCTTTTTCTCCCCCTTGTCCATAATAAGGCACTGGAGCATGGACTTGATCCCTTGTTTTTCTAACAGTTCACGGAGCGGTTCGTCCAGCTCCCTGATGTCGCGGCAGTAAAGCAAACCGTTTGCGTTGAAATTGCTATAGTAGTCGCCCAGCACACTCCCCGGCACCCCCTGCAGTTCCTCCTTTTGAGGGCCGATTCCTTCCCTGCACCACTCGAATGTATTATAAGTTGCCTCCCCATCCTCTGTATCTTCAAAAATATAGGCACGGCTGACACCGAATTGTGTTCCTACTATATTCAGGATATCTTCAATTCCCCTTCTTACGTCTTCCGACTCATACAGAGAGGAAAAAATGTAACTTACAATCCCCGCCTCTCCCTGCCACATCTCCTCGGAATTGTCTGCTTTTCGCTGTGTCGAATAGCCATTCCCTATGCTGCTTTCCATCTTGAGGCCTTCTTCATAAAACCTCCATGTATTCTTGCCTTCCGCTTTCGCCTTATAAAGAGCAATATCCGCCTTTTTATACATCGTTTCAAACGCGTATCCATGTTTCGGCACAAAGGCAATTCCTATGCTGCTGGAAAATGTATACTTATCCTCTTCGAGCAGGTGATTGAATATACCGATTACTTCCTGTGCTTTCCTCTCGACTGCATCCACTTCACGGATATCTTTCATAATGACAGCAAACTCGTCACCGCCGATCCGGCCGATGATATCACCGCTTCTGAATATCCGCTTCAATCCCGCGGCAATCTCTGCCAGAATGACATCCCCGCTCAAATGCCCGTAAACATCATTAATATACTTGAAATCGTCAATATCTATCATGAAAAACGCGGCCATTTCTCCCCGTTTCATCTTGGAGAGGTACTGGTCCCCGAGCATCTGGACAGTCCCCTTGTTATATACGCCGGTAAGGGCATCCTTTTCGGCCCTCTCCTTCAGCTTTTCGGCCTCCTGCCTCTCGTTGTCGATGTCTATAATCACACCGATTACCTTTTTCTTGTCACCTGACGCACCAAGCTGCAGGGATGCCCTGATCCTGCACCATATAAATACACCATCAATCCTCTGGATACGGATTTCTGTTTCTTCATATGTGGCATTTCCTACCAGCTTATAGTACAGCTGCATCAGTGTTTCCCTGTCCTCTGGATATATATGCCCGTTTTCCAGAAGCTCCTGCTCTACATTGGTGGAAAACGCCTGATACCCGAACTTTTCTTTCCAGTTATCAGACCACATTACGCTGTCCTTTTCCACATCCCACTCAAAAATAATGTCCCGTGTCTGCTCCATGATGATCTGGTGTCTCTCAAGACTCAGACGCAGTGCTTCCGTCACAGCCCGCTGTTCTGTCACATCCGACAGAATACAGTAATAAACATCGTATCCGTTCCGGCGGACGAGCTGCCCCTGATCGTATATCATTTTCAGTGTCCCGTCCCCGCACTTCACGCGGTACTCAATCTTCTTTGTGCTCCCCCTGCTCATCTGCTCCCCTACAGACTTTGCAGTTGCCTCCCAGTCTTCTTCATATATAATGCTGCGGAATTTATTATCATACTTTTCCTTCAGTTCCTCTGCTGTATACCCCAGAAGCTTTAAAAAGCCATCGCTGTATTCTAACAGTTCCAGTCCGTTATCCATATCCGCGCTGCAGCACATAACACCGCCCGGAACATTCTGTATCAGGGCATTCAGATTCTTATTCTCTTCTATTAATTCCTCTAATGAACGTTCTTTATGTTCTTTTTTATCCTTTTCTGTCTCCATACCCGAACTCCTTTAAGATAAATGAACGTGCTGTCTTTCCTTTGCTTATTGTATCACAACCCGGCTCATAAATCTCCTATTTCTGGACGAATCTGAAATTTTTCCCCTCATTTATCATTTCCATATTTCTTAAGCATTTCGTTTATTACAAATGCCACACCATGTTCCTGATTTGATTTCGTAACATGTCTGGCAGCTGATTTTACTTCAGGCATGGAATTTTCCATTGCAACCGTTGCCCCGAATTCCATAGACAGCATGGAATAGTCATTCATACTGTCGCCGAATACCATGACTTCATCCATTGTGTATCCCAGAGATTCAATATATTTCTTAAGCACAGGGCCTTTCTGTGCCTTTACATCCGTAATCTCAAGATTCGTCTCAAAAGAAGCCGCCACAGCGATCCGGGAGTTTTTCTCCAATTCCAGACGGATCCGCTCCAGCATCGAAAGGTCCCCTGAGTACAGAAAAATCTTATATACCGGCACACCTGCCGCACGGAGTTCATCAAATTTTGAAATGATGATTGTGCTTTTCCGTACACGCTGGTAAAGGGGATCCAATTTTGCCTGTTCCTCACTGATATCTTTATCCAAATGGAAGACCTTCAGCTGGCGGACAAAACTCTCTTCAATCTCCTCTTCATCCCCGATCCGGTAATCAAAATCGTCCGTACAAAAAACAACCGATACCGGATACTTTTCCAGTGCATGGTAAACTTCTTCGCACAGGTCCATATCGATCGGGGCCGTAAGAACAACCTCCCGTTCCTGATTGCGGACTTCCGCTCCGCTGCCCACGATATAATCACAGGTCAGCTCCACATCCTTCAATTCCTCCATCGCCCCACGAAAATTCCTCCCGGTTGCGACCATAAACCGTATCCCCGCTTCACAAGCCTTATGTATCGCCTTCAGCGTTTCCGGCGCCAGTTTGTGATTATCATCCAAAAGCGTGCCGTCCATGTCGGACGCGATCACTTTAATCATCCTTACTCCTCCTAATTTTAAGAATATTCTGAATATGGACCGCAAAAGGGTCTGACCCCTTTGCAGCCCCTTACTTTATCCCGTGATTGAGCATGTCCTCCACCTGATCCATCTGGCGCACGATGTCCTGCTGTCTCTCATCGAACAAAAGTCCCTTGTTATAGCGGTAATACTGGTCGCTGCCGTTCTCTTTGATGAACCAGACGCTATAGTAATTCGCGTTCAGCTCGGTAATAAACGCCACCATTTCCTGGCTTTCCCCGAAGGCATCTTCCAGGAAATTGAACACGTTTTGTAGTGTCTGAGATGTATAAGCAATTTCTTCTTCTCGTGCATCTACTTCTTTTTCAAACATCGCTTTTACTTCGTCGAATGCCCCGTCTCCGATAAACAGTTCACCCTTGATATTAACCGAAAACCGCTCCAGGGCCGCAATAACTCTTTTCATGGTCAGTTCTTCTCTGTGTGTCATGAGCTCGGAAGTTTTCAGTTCTTCCATGTCCTTCTCTGCCATATGCCAGATGTCTTCCAGCATGGATGTTACCTTGTTTTCTCTGTAGTAGATCAGGTATTCATAGAGTTTCGTTACATAAGCGTCCATCATATGGCAGCTTTCAAACAGTTCACTGAGTTTTCCGTTCAGCAGGCTCACGATGCTCAGATGCTCGTCGAACGGCGCCGCTTTCACTTTCTGCAGTGTGGCTGTGTTCCATTCACCCGCCAGAATATCTTCAATCCCGTAGTCTTCTTTATATTTATAGTAAAGTTCCAGATAGTTCGCAAAGTCTTTTGCTATCATGCGGTGCTGAATGTACTGGTATACCACATCCCTGTCGATTGTTTTATGCAGGTGCTCGTATATCTGGATTAGCTGTGACAGGTCCTCCCATCCGCGCGCCGTGGCAAAATATTTGCCGTCCACGGTTGTCTCTATGCGGTAAAAATTCTCTTTTCTCAGCTCGAGGTAAGAGATCACCGCCGGGTGCAGCCCTTGTTTGTACGCATATTCTTTCCAGACGTCAAAGTTTTCTTCCACGTCGATCTTCTTAATCCGGTCCAGCGTCACCACGTCAAAATCCCGCACGGATTTGTTATATTCCGGAGGATTACCCGCAGCCACGATAATCCAGCCTTCCGGCACCTTCTGGTTTCCGAATGTCTTCCCCTGGAGAAACTGCAGCATCGTCGGCGCAAGCGTCTCCGACACACAGTTAATCTCATCAATAAACAGGATTCCTTCCTCAATCTTTGTCTGTTCTATCTTCTCGTAAACAGATGCGATGATCTCACTCATCGTATATTCTGTCACCGAAAATTCTTTTCCGCCGTAAACTTTTTCCTTAATAAAAGGGAGTCCCACCGCGCTCTGTCTCGTATGGTGTGTAATCGTATAGGCCACAAGACCGATCCTGCATTCCTTCGCAATCTGCTCCATGATCTGTGTCTTCCCGATTCCCGGAGGCCCCATCAGCAGAATCGGCCTCTGCCTGATAGCCGGAATCCTGTATTCCCCGAATTCATCTTTTGCCAGATAGGCCTCAATTGAATCCTTTATTTCCTGCTTTGCTCTCTTAATATCCATCGTTCACTCTCCTCTTAATCATTATTCCGTCAGTATCAGCTTGACCGCCCACGCCGGAACGTCCACGTCATGATAATCTTCCTGCATAAATACGAATGCCGTCTTATAGGGAGGCAATCTGTTCGGATATATACCATACCCATCGGTAAAATAAATCAGACCCCGCAGGTCTTCAAACTCCCCCTTATTCAGAAGTTCATCCACATATGCAAATGCGGGCCTGAAATCTGTACCACCTTCACCATATAAGGTAAGGTGTGACATATAATCTTCCAGTTCTTCGAGACTAGTAATGCGCTGGTCAGAGTGTACGGCCTCATCACACTGGATAATATGAATATTCACCTTTTTGAAGAAACTATTTTCTTCACTTAAAACCGAATATGTTTCTTCAAGGAATTTGCGGACCAATTCCCCTGAGCAGGACATCGATGTATCGATCACCACCACAAACTCAGAGACCTTCCGCACTTCCTTCGTCTCCTGCGGCTCGATCAGGGGCATATTCCCATATACGCGCAGCCCATAGCTGTAAAAAGAATAGTCGAACGTGTCCGGGTCAACAGCAATTTCTTCCCGCAATACCGAAAATTTCCTCAAAAACTCCTTATAATCATACCGCTCCTTATTCTCAATCTTTATCTGGTCCAGCAAATCTCCCGCCTTCTCGGAGGCCTCCTTCGAAAAGGTCTCAAGATCTGTTTCCATCCGCTCATTGATTTCCTGCCATTTCCGATTCAGGTCCGGGTCCGGTTTCTGGTCAGGCTGTTGGTTCTCCCAGTATTTATGGTCATCCACATAAAACTCCGCTTCCAGACGCTCCAGTTCTTTATCGGAAAGCTCCCACGCTTCCAGAATTGCGTAAATCCTCTCGGCATTCAGAACCTTTCCTTCCAACTCCATCTTCCGGTAGGTCTCCCGCCTAAGCAGGCTTTTCGGAAACCTGACTGATCGGTGGAAGTTACTGTCTGTCATGTGCTCTGCTGCAATATCACAGCTTAAGTTCCAATACCTGTCATCCATCCCACGCTTTACCATGTGGCGGAAGATACAGTGGAACACCATATGCAGGTAGCCCCGGTTCACCAGAATCCGGTTCTCCCGGTACAATCCCCCCAGATACTGCGGGTGGAAATAAATCACACTCCCATTCGTCCCAAAAGGATTGACTGACGTATCCATCTGATATGCAAAACTGCTCAGGGCCACATCCAGAAAACGCATTCCGAGATAAAGCTCATCCCGGGCGGCACTTAGTATCTGATTTCCCAGACCTTCCAGATATACTGCCGCTTCTTTTCTTTCCTGATCATCCATTCCTGTCATGGCTGTCCCTCCTTTTTACAGTTCAAATCTCTTCGTCTTCTTCGGTACATTTTTTTGTTTCTCATTCATAAGATAACTCAAAATCTCCGTTTTCCCCTGCCTTGCGGCAAGTTCGAGGGCATATTCAAGCATTTCACCGTTCCATATCCCGTTTTCTGTAATTACTCTTATCCCCGGGAAATTTTCCTTTTCCAAAAGATACTTTATAATTTCTTTATATCGGTCCTGTATCAGATTCTTATAAGCAGCCCTGTAATTCTCCGCCAGTTGATAGGGGTATTCCAGCCTGCCAAAAGCAATGTCGGCCAGCACCCCCGCTTTGTCGCGCGCTGCCGCCACAGAAAAAAGACTATCATATTTGCGGTAATCTATTTCCTTATTATAGAAACATTGCCTGTAATTATTCCCTGACCCGTGATGTTGTGTAAATAAAATACGGGCCGGCGTATTCTCCACAGCCTCCTCATAATGCTCCGGAAATACGAGGACTGCCTTTTCATTCGTTTCTCCATAACAAAACGTGACATCGATGCGCTGCCATAATTCCCCAAGAATCTCCTTCACACAGGACTGGCTGCCGCCCTCCATGTGCACAGTCAGAGACTTCAGCGCACTGCAGCCGGTAAACGCGCCGCTCCCGATCTGCATCAGCGTATGATAAAACTCCAGCTTTCTCAGCCGTTTACAGCCGTAAAAAATATAATTCCCAATTTCCCGGACTGTCCCCGGAAAGACAATTTCCTCCACACAGTTTCCTGCAAGAAGATGCTCTTCCTCCCCAAACAGGCCCAGTTCATTATTTCTATAAACGAATACCTGCCCCTCCTCGCCCGTTTTCCGGTCAGAAAAAGCATACGCGGCCACAGATATGACGGGCAGACCATCGATCTGCTCCGGCAGCACAACTTTCGTGTCATTTCCAAAACAACGGATGATCTCGATACAATTGTCCTTTATCTGATAATACAATTTCATAAGCCGGCTGTCCTCTTTTCTAAACTATTACTGTGCAGCGTGATATGCGGCATGGTGTGCACAGTAACTCTAAACTCACTTCCCTATTATAAGAGCAGTGGCGTATTTTTTCAAGAATCCGTTCTTACTTGACATTTCTATTATTTCGTACTACGCTTTATTTTAAGTAAATTTTCACCACTGTATGAAGTAATTGTGGATAAGTGAGGAGGCTTTCTACCATGTCTGTTGAAAAAGTTAGAGAATATTTCGAGCCTTTCGGCCTTGCCGGTAGGATTCTGGAGCCGGAAGCGTCCAGCGCCACTGTGGAAGAGGCGGCCCGGGCAGTCGGATGTGAACCGGCGCGGATTGCCAAGACAATGTCGTTCATCACCGCGGACGGCCCTGTCCTGATCGTTCTTGCAGGCGATGCGCGCACGGATAATAAAAAGTATAAAGCAGCATTCGGAGAAAAAGCAAAAATGATCCGCCCGGATGAGGTAGAGGACCTGATCGGACATGCCCCCGGCGGGGTATGCCCATTTGCCGTGAAGGCCGGTGTTACAGTATATCTGGATGAATCACTGAAGCGTTTCGAAACCGTTTACCCGGCCGCCGGAAGCAGCAACAGCGCCATCGAGCTGACACTGCCGGAGCTGGAGGAATATTCACATGCCGCAAAATGGATTAACGTTGGAAAAGACTGGGAATAAGATACAGCAAGCCATGTTTCCCGGTAAAGGAGGTTTTTTGTTTTGTACCGAATTCTTGTCATAGAAGATGACCCGGATATCCGGGCAGAATTAAAACTGCTTCTGGAAAATGCCCTATATGAGGTGGATGTGATTGAGGATTTCACGCAGATCGTATCTCAGGCAGAAGCATGTGCCCCGGATCTGATTCTACTGGATATCCAGCTTCCGGGAATCAATGGTTTGTCCCTTTGTCAGGATATCCGCAGGAAAATGGATACTCCTGTTATTTTTGTCACCAGTTTTAATAATGCAATGGATGAACTAAATGGCATGATGATGGGCGGGGACGACTATATCACAAAGCCCTACCACGCCCCGATCCTGCTCGCACGGATAGCCGCTGTCCTAAAAAGGACCGGCAAAAAAGGCCCCCAGAAGGATCCTTACCACTTTATATGGAAGGACTGCGAACTGAATATGCTGGATGCGACATTGTCCTGCCGCGGCAGGTCTGCCGAACTCACAAAGAATGAACTCCGGATATGCTATAACCTGTTTTCCAAAGCCGGGCAGATCGTTTCCCGGGAAGAATTAATCGATGACTTATGGGATAACCAGATTTTTATTGACGACAACACACTGAGCGTCAACATCACCCGAATCCGCGGTAAACTAAAGGATATCGGGGCCGGAAACATGATTGAGACGAGGAGAGGGCAGGGGTACCGGATATGACGTTATGGAATTTTCTAAAAGATAAAATCATGCTCCTTTTGCTGCACCTGCTGTGCATGCTGGGGAGTTTTTTCTATTTTTCTGCATGCGGCGTGAATACAGGTCAGCTATTTCTCTTTTATATGGCATGGCTGTTTTTGCTTACCGTTTACCTCCTTGTCATCTGGCGGCAGAGAAGCCATTATTTTCACCAGATTTTTCAGATTCTGGATACATTGGACAAGCCATACCTGATCTCCGAGGTCATGCCGGATTCCTGGCGTCTGGAGGACAGGCTGTACCGCAGCGTTTTAAAGGACTCCAATAAGTCTGTCATTGACGCGGTACACCATATGGAAACCGAAAGCACCGAGTATAAGGAGTTTATCGAAAACTGGATCCACGAGGTAAAGCTCCCCCTGACTTCCATGAACCTGATGTGTGATAACCGGAAAGCATCTGCATGGACCCCGAAAGACACTGCCCTTTTGAAGTCACATTTAAGCGAACTGGAAAATGATGTGGACAAGGCTCTTTACTTCGCGCGTTCTGACACGGTTTATCAGGATTACATGATACGGGAAATCTCCCTTGAGAATGTCCTAATGAACGTAATCCAAAGAAGCAGGCCCTATCTGATACAGAACCATGTCCGGATTGATATGCAGGCAGAAGCCAAAACTGTTTACTGCGACGACAAATGGCTGGAATTTATGATCAATCAGATTATCCTTAATGCGGTAAAATATAAGAAGCAGGACAATTGTGTCATCACCATCCGCACCCGGAAAGAAACCGGCAGCACCACGCTGACGATTGAGGACAACGGAACCGGCATCCGGCAGGAAGAACTGGGCCGCATATTTGATAAAGGTTTTACCGGCAGCAACGGCCGGAAAAACCGCAGGTCCACAGGGATTGGATTATATCTGTGCAGGAAACTGAGCCGCAAGCTCGGGATTACACTGGAAGCAGATTCCGTGGAGGGTGAATTTACAAAGATTTCCCTGATTTTTCCGGACGGGAGCCAATATTTCGGCAGAGAATGAGAAACCTTTCAATTTCGTAAGGTTTCTGCAAACTACATTGATACCAGACCGGAACATTTTCTATTACCATAATAATAAGTAAATGAATAACCAACTTTAAATCTGGCAATAGGAAAGAGAGGAATGTTTTATGAAAGAGCTTCTTCGCATCGAGGATGTTGAAAAATATTATGGAAGCAACAAAAATCTTACCAAAGCAATCAATCGAATTACGTTTACTGTCAATCAGGAGGAATTTACCGGGATTATGGGCGCCAGCGGAAGCGGAAAAACGACACTTCTCAATCTGCTTGCAACCGTTGACACCGTAACTTCGGGACATATCTGGTACGGAAATGAAGACATCACGCGCATGAATGAAGACCAGATGGCAGATTTCCGCAAAAATAATCTGGGATTTGTTTTTCAGGACTATAACCTTCTGGATACGCTGACACTAAAGGAAAATATATCTCTGGCAATGTCACTGACAAAGAAGAGCCGGAAGGAAATTGCTGAACGTACAAAGGATATCATGGAGCGTCTGGAAATCTGGTCATGCAGAGATAAGTTTCCCTATGAGGTGTCCGGCGGGCAAAAGCAGCGCTGTGCGTGTGCAAGGGCCCTGATCAACCACCCGCAGATTGTCTTTGCAGATGAGCCTACCGGCGCACTGGATTCCAAATCCGCCCGGATGCTGCTCGAGACGTTTACCTATATGAATCAGGAAATGAAGGCTACTATCCTGATGGTAACCCACGATGCTTTTTCGGCAAGTTACTGTAACCGCATCCTCTTCCTGAAAGACGGGCAGATCTTTCACGAACTCATAAAAGGGAGCAGGACCAGAAAAGTATTCCTGAATGAAATTCTGGATGTACTTTCCCTGACGGGAGGTGATGGGTATGCTGAGTAAGCTCGCCCTGCGCAATGCAAAACGGTCTTTTAAAGATTATTTTATCTACCTGATCACGATGATCTTCATTACTTCCCTGATGTTTGCATTCAACTCCATGATCTTCTCTGAAGACATACAGAAGATCAGTTCAGAAGCAGGCATCATGGGGATGATGATCGGGCTTGCCACATTTTTTATTGTCCTGATCATCATCTGGCTGATTCACTATATGATCCGGTTTATGGCCGAAAAACGAAGCCGTGAATTTGCCACGTACCTGCTGCTTGGCTTTCATAAAAAACAGGTCGCCAGTTTGTTTTTCAAAGAAACGGTAATCCTTGGAACAGTTTCTTTCCTCATCGGGCTGATCCCCGGCGTCTTCCTGCAGCAGGTGATTACAACCCTGATCTACGCGATTGTGGATACAGAATACAGCCTGCATCTCGAATTCAAGGCCGGAACACTGCTGATGACGGCAGCAATCTTTGCCGGTTCCTATTTTCTGGCCCTGATCCGCAATAAGAAACGTTTCCGGAAGATGAACATCCGCGATATGATGTACCTGGACCAGCAGAACGAAGAATTAAATAACGGGAATAAATCCGGCAGGCAGTGGATGTTCTTTGCCGCAGTTCTCTATATGCTGTTCTTTAGCTGGATGATGGTCAGCGGGCGGTTTACCGATGGAAATATTTATTTTATGATTATTGGACTAATTGTTTCGGTATATTTCCTTTACATGGGTTTATCGGCATTCCTGATCGGATACATCCGCTCCGGTAAAAACGGTGTCTTAAAGGGTGCCAATATCTTTGTACTCAGGCAGCTCGCCTCAAAAGTGAAGACCATGCAGTTTACACTTGGGACACTGACCGTACTTTTCATGGTGGCCCTGCTTGGTTCCTCACATGCACTGATGCTGAATCAGTTTCAGACGACACAGGCCGATATCAACTGGCCTTTTGACATCGCGGTTTACAATCCCGATCCCGGATATGATTTTTCTGCTGAAAACGAACTGATAAAAAAAGACAGCAAAATAAGCTCCGAACTGGTTTACCAGATCTTTGAAGACCATAAGAGTGATTTCAGGAAATTCATGGAGAAATATTACCGCGATGTCCTTGAAAATTCTGTGGCAAATGACAGCGCTTACTTTAAATATGACACTTATATGAAGCTTTCGGACTACAATACACTCCGGGAAATGGCGGGATACGAAAAAGTTTCATTAGAAAAGAACCAGTACCTGATCCAGATCAAGTCACGGCTTGAGGATGCCGGCAGACGTTTTTCCCATACCTCGTTAACCATCTCCGGAAATGAATATAAATGTGCAGGTGTCTACACGGAAGGGTTCGAGCAGAACGGACATAACGGAGCCGACTACCTGCTGGTGGTCCCCGATCAGGCTGCTGACGGTATGAAGCCTTATTATTCCCTCCTCACAGCACAGGTAAAAGGAAGCGTACAGCCGGACCTGACAGACAATCTGCTGGATCTCCATGATTCCGGAAAAAGTATCCTTGACGAAGATTACTATGAAACGGACATTGACCGTGGATACGGGACAGACATCATGTACGTGTCCAACCAGCATGTATATGTACGTGAGATAGAGACAAAAAGTATGAAGTCGCTTCTTTCCACAATTATCTTCCCGCTCTTTTATGTGGGGCTTGTTTTCCTGTGCGTGGCGCTGACTGTCCTCGCGGTACAGCAATTGAGCGATTCCGCCAAATATAAGCACAGGTATTCTCTCCTTAGCAAACTTGGTCTGCGGGAAAAAGAAATAAGCTGTGTGATTTTAAAACAGCTGTTCCTGTATTACCTCTTCCCCTTTATCACGGCCATTGTAATCAGCGGAGGAATCGTACTTTACGACAGCAGAGAATTCTTCAAACTGGCAACTTCGCAGGCGCCGTCCTGGTCATACTTCGGCATCTCAATACTGCTCTTTGGCGGCATTTACCTGATCTATTTTATCGCAACCTACGTGGAATTCAGGCGGAACATTGGCATATGGGAAAAGAACTTGCGATAAAGGCTCTTTCGAAAAAATTAAGGAATTTGTAAGATTAATATCATGTTAAAACAAGATTGATATGTTATATTTTGTATATAAGAACTGTCCATGATTCTGGACAGTTTCATGTACAAAGGACGCTTATCAAATCGGGAATACGAAAGAGAGTGATATTATGAAACTAATCCGAAGATTTCTGGCATTTATATTCCTCTGCATTCTCTGTGCAGGCTGTTTCATCGGCTACCGCGGTTACGAGCGGTACCGTCAGGTTCTAGAAACGGAAAGCCTTCAGGAAAAAGTTGCGGAAATTAAAAATAATCCATCTTATACGACTCTGGACCACCTGCCTCAGATTTATCTGGATGCGGTCGTCGCTGTGGAAGACAAAAGATTTTACAAACACCCGGGTATTGACCCCATCTCCATTGCACGTGCCATAAAAAATGATATTCAGGCCTGGGAACTGATCGAGGGAGGCAGCACCATCACACAGCAGCTTGCAAAGAATCTTTATTTCAATCAGGAGCGGAGTATCACGCGCAAAGCTGCAGAAGGTTTCATGGCTTTAAAGATCGAGCGGGAATACAGTAAAAAAGAGATCCTGGAGCTCTACGTCAACAGCATTTACTTCGGCGGGGGATATTACTGCATTGCGGACGCAAGCCGCGGATACTACGGAAAAGAGCCTGCCGAGATGACTGACTACGAAAGTACAATGCTGGCCGGAATCCCCAACGCCCCTTCGGTTTATGCACCTGACGTGAATCCTGATCTCGCACATTCACGCCAGCAGAAAGTACTGCAGAGTATGATTAACCAAAAATATATTACACAGGAAGAGTCCTCAAGGATTGCCAATGCAGGAGAGACTGCCTTTTAACCGGACCGGGGGAATACCCCCGGTTCTTCTTTATTACTGCGGGCACCTCTCTGGTGTGCAGTGACGATTTTATGTCATGATTTTTCTACACATTTTTGAAACACATTTTTCCCATAAATCTTGACTCGTCAAAAATTATCTGGTATAATTTAAGAGCTGTTTGAGTATGATATATAGTAAACTCAATTCAGATATGGCGCAGTAGCCAAGCGGTAAGGCGTGGGTCTGCAACACCCTGATCACCGGTTCAAATCCGGTCTGTGCCTTCTTTAAAAGTCTCGAAACTTAAGGTTTTCGAGGCTTTTTTATTTCTATAAATTCAGGCAGAACAAATTTATGAAGTTTCTGCCTCTATGGCTATGGAGCAAATGTCATTGGATAAAGAAGATATAAATCTGCTAAAAAAATATCAGAACGCTGAAGATAAAGAGCGTATAAGACAACGTCTTATGAATAATTTCAGGGAGGAATAAATGAGTGACAAAATCTACTGTTATCCTGACTCAGACGTTTTAAGATATATATCCCTGGGCTGGAAAAATTCGCACAGTTGATATTGCAAAGTCAAATATGTTTTGCAAGGTGCAAGTATAGATTCTTTTCTTTGTAATTACGAAAAAATGGAAATATTGTTTGCTAAAATCATCGAAGTTCGGTAAGTATTTTCTTTAAATTTTACTGCATTACAGTCAAATTGCTAAGGGTCCGTTTTCAGGACCCTCAGCATAAGAGAATTGAGCTATACCACCATTTATTTTTCTTTCCCTCGCCCTATAGAAAGTGCAGTATTGCAGCTTTGGTCAATACCGGCGGCAACCTCAGCCGGTGTCTTTTTTTCCAGCAGCAGATCCTTGATATTCAGGTAAA
Organism: Faecalicatena orotica; assembly: GCF_905197545.1. Taxonomy (NCBI): domain Bacteria; kingdom Bacillati; phylum Bacillota; class Clostridia; order Lachnospirales; family Lachnospiraceae; genus Faecalicatena; species Faecalicatena orotica. The sequence continues at coordinate 177,991 of NZ_CAJJZH010000002.1, read as the reverse complement.
ATACATCGCGGACCCCCTGCCAGTTCAGGTTGTTCCTGATATTGTCCACAATATTCGGCGTATTGTCACCATAGGCCTTCAGCATCCGTATCTCGTCCTGATACTTTTCTGTCACAGAATGATTGACAGGCAATGTTCCCAGCGTATACTTCATCAGGTCCTCATCCGTATAAATATAGCGGATAAAATCCTTGGCTGCCTGTATCTTATCTTCATTACCATTGTCAAAAATGCAGAACCCGTTAACACTGCTGGTTGCATATCCTTTTCCGTCCATACTTGGAAAGTTAGCCGCAAATACATCCAGTCCCTTGTCCCAGATGTCCCACAGATTCGTAAGGTTTCCCATGCATAAAGCCATCTGGCCATTATTGAACAGGTTGACACAGTCAATCAGTTCCATATTTTCCGCGCCCTTTGGCGTGATTCCTTTATCATTCAAGTCCTTTAGCCACTCAAGCGCTGCGATCCCCTCGGGTGTATCTACTGCGAAATCCCCCTCTTCATCGTACAGGGTTCCGCCATATGCCCTGAGCAGGGTCATGATATGGCTGTCGCCCTGATTATTAGCCGCATACATCATAAGTACAAATTCTTTTTCGGGATCCAGTGTCTCCTGCAGCCGCTGTAATATCACGTTGAATTCCTTTGTAGACCACTGTGCTATCGTATCCTCAGCCGGTATATACTCGTCAAGGCCTGCCCTCTCCATCATCTCCTTATTTACAAGCAACGTATTCTGGAGCTGCTGAAACGGCATTACATACACCTGACCATCGATGGAGCACTGTTCCCAAATATTTTCATCAATATCCTTTTGCAGATCTTCATCTATGATATCATCCAGAGGTATGAGCCACCCATCACTGACATATGTGGGTGTATTATACGAACCTGAAAAAAAGATATCTGCTGCTTCATCCGTACCATATTTATCGGCCAGCTGTTCTTTCTCGTCCACATAATTATAACGTCCTATTTTTAAATCTACATCATATTTATCATATTGATTTTTAAACCGCTCGAATGCATCCACAAATAAATCATAAATTTCTGCTTCGCCAATACCCGGTATATTTCCAACCCCAATCGGCGGTGTTTTTATGCTTATTGTAATTTTTTTCAGATTCTTCTCTTCATACGTGCCTTTGCCGGATGTTTTCTGGCAGCCTGCACATGAAATACACAGCATAACTGCCATTCCTATGCCTATAATCCGTTTCCCCTTCATCCTCATTCCTCCTGTGCCCTGAAATCTCTGATTTTGTTTAACAAAAGCGGAACATCAAGCGGCTTGGTAATTACATCATCCATACCGCTTTCCAATGCTTTTTCCGCATCCTCCCGGAAAGCATTGGCAGTCATTGCAAATATGGCAACCCGGCTGCTGTCCGGTCTGTTTAATGAACGGATTAATGCGGCGGCCTGATAACCATCCATAACCGGCATCTGTATATCCATGAGTATCAGGTCAAAATAGAATGGCCCGCTATTTATAAATGTATCTGCCGCCTCCTGTCCATTCTCTGTTTCAGTCAGAATACAGCCCTGCTCTTTCAGTATAGAGACAACTATCATGCGGTTGATTTCATTGTCCTCTGCTACAAGTATTCTTTTCCCTTTCAGGTTCCATTCTTCCTCTTTGATATTAGAATCCTCTTCCGCAGCACTGCCTGCCTCCCTGCCGGAAGCACCCTGTGCTACAGGAAACGGTATTGATACCGTAAATATGGTACCTGAACCAAGCTGGCTCTCCACGGTGATAGTACCGCCCATCTTTTCTACAAGCGTCTTGCTCAAAGTTGTTCCAAGACCGGTTCCATTCTGGGAAGCAATACGCCGCTCCTGTTCAAATGGCTCCCAAATCCTCTCCAGAAACTCCGGACTCATACCTGATCCTGTATCCGCCACAACGAAAGTAGTAAGCGCCGCCTCAGCTTTAAGCTCCTGCCGTATCGTCAGACTGACCTTACCTCCTTTGGGAGTGAACTTAAACGCATTCCCCAGAAGGTTCGTAAGCACCTGCTTAACGCGCAGTTCATCCCCGGTTACAAAGGGACAGGGCACCTCGTCCGCATCTACTGTAAAACACAAACCTTTTTCCTCAGCCTGCATTTCCAAAAGTGTTTTTATTTCTTCGACAATCCGGGCTATATCCATTTCCTTTTGATAGATCTCCATCTGTCCGCTTTCAATCTTAGACATATCCAGCACATCTGTAATAACACTTTTCAAAAATTCTGCAGATACCTCTGCTTTTCTGAGGTACACTTCCATCTTCTGCGGATCATTTAAATTCTTACGCATCAGATACTGCAGCCCCACAATACCATTCAGCGGCGTCCTTATTTCATGGCTCATATTTGCCAGAAAAGCGGATTTTGCCTGTTCCGATGCCTGCGCTACTCTTACAGCATTCACATTATTATAGAATAAATATGTAAACAGTATAATGATGATTCCCAGCAGCAGGAAAAACGGGAGAGAGCGCACCACCAGAGTCCGCACCTGTTCGGATGTCACTTGTGTAGACACCTGTACCACCAGATACCAGTCATCACCGCCTTTATATTCCATTGGCTGGAACAGTGCATAAAAGCTCTCCCCGTTCAGGTCATATTCGACAAAAGGACTTTCTCCTCGCTCTAGCGCTTTCTTACAGGCCTCCAGAGAGGAACCTCTTTTAAAATCCGCCTCCTTAAGCCCCACAAAATAATTCTGGTCTGTTTCAGTGCTGTAATACTGGCTTGCGGTAATGATTTCACCCGAAGGTTCCATAACAGCTGCAATTCCCTGCCCATCGAAACTTTCGAGGCGCATCTGGCTGGCAATCTCAGAAATAGGTACCAGACCTATAATGCCGCTGATATTTTCTCCCGCACAGTTAATTGGCATCTTTAGGTGTGTTCCATAGATGAGGTATTCTCCCCACTGTTCACGATTATCCTCACTGTGCCTTGCCACAAAGTGCTCTCCTGACTGCTGGAAGATTTTTTCCCACGGCATCTCCTCCAGGGCCGTTTCCAGATAAGCATTGCTGTATACCCTCTCATCTTCTGTAATCAAATATAATTTATCAAAGGCCGTTACCTGTGCTTCCACACTCAAAGTATATATAACATCTTCAATACTGTTATTTTTTGAAGATTCCACCCGTGTCAATACCGTATCCAATGTCTCCCACTTTGCATTCATCTGATTCTCCACATTCAGATTGTCATGGTCCGCGATCTGCTTCATAAACGATTTCGTAGTGGAATAAACTGCCTGGCCTACACTTTTCTGATACAGGAAATACCCTATGCCTAAAACTGCAAATGCAGCGGTAAGAATCAAAGAGAAGTTCCACCAGTTGGGGCCGGACTTCCGTCTGGGATCTTTCATTGTTATATTTCCTCCATATTTTACCGGAAAGTTATAATACGAACGGTCAGAAAGATACATCACTTTCTGACCGTCCAAGATAATAATATTTAAACGTACTAAACCTTCTCGTACTTGGACCCTATACCAAATAAGTATAGCATCCATATGGAAATAAATCAATAAAACTACCAAACATATCCGTTAGATTAGAATCCTAATGCATCATTCACAAGGATCACCTTCATCCTCCCATCCACCGCTGAACTGCGCGTTACAAGAATCTGGCAGCAGAGTGATTTCGCCCCTTTGCAGTCATAGCACATACCGGTATTACGGCACGGTGTTTCCGTATCCAGACGGGCTGCATTGATAGTACTGGCCTCATCCCTTGCACGCTTCGCCGCATCCTCAACATTCCTCACAATCTTATTCATCCCAATAACCAGAATGACATTTCTCGGCCCGTAAGCAATCGCTGCGATACGGTTGGCAAACTTATCTATATTTACAAGCACGCCATCCCGCGTAACCGCATTGGCACTTGCAAGAAAATAGTCGCTGTCAAAACATTTCAGCTCCGCCGCACGTTTCTCCTCCGGAGTCTTACAGACATCCCGGTTAATCACCTCGTAATTCCCCTCACAGACTGCCTGTTTCAACCCGATCTCACTGATAGATGCCGATCCGCCCCAGCCAACCGTGCTCCCTTCCGGAATCAGTTCCAGCGCAATCCTGAGCGCCTCCTCTTTATCCTTAGCATAGTATCCTTCAATATTTCTGTTCTTCAAATTCTTAATCACGTGCCCTGCCAGCAGCTGGTTACGTTTCGTGCGGTTCTCTTCCATTGCTTGTCCTCCTCTTTTTCACTTAATTGGTTTCATTTGTTAGTATTCATTATAAACGGGATGGGACTTAAAATCCACACAAAAGCGCAAAGGGGTCTGACCCCTTTGCGCTCCATTTTCAGAATATTTTATCAATTTCTATTCGGCCAGTTCCTGAAACAGTCCTTTTACGGTCGGATATATCTTTCTGAATTTCTGATACCGTTCTTCATATTTTGCAACGAGTTCTGGGTCCGGTTCTACAGTCTCTATGACTTTTACAAGCTTTCCGGCCGCTTCTTCCACGGATGCATATTCTCCGCAGCCAACTGCCGCCAGTATGGCTCCGCCGTATCCCGGTCCTTCTTCACTCTCGATGACATCTACTTTTAAGTTCATAACATTTGCAATAATCTTCTTCCACAGCGGGCTCTTTGCACCGCCGCCGCAGATCTTTGTCCGCTCGATCTTGATTCCAAGGCTTCTTGCAACCTCGAGGGAATCTCTTAAACCGAAGGCAACCCCTTCCAGAACCGCCTGTGTCATATCTTCCCTTGTTGTGTCCATCGTCATTCCGATAAATGTTGCGCGTGCTTTCGGATCATTGTGCGGGGAGCGCTCTCCCATCAGGTATGGAAGATAGAATACCTGATTCTCTCCCAGTTTTACGATGCCTTCCTGCTCTGATGCATATTCCTTTGTTTTTAAGATTTCATCCATCCACCATTTGTTACAGGAAGCTGCACTTAACATACATCCCATCAGGTGATAATATCCGTCCGCATGTGCAAAGGAATGCAGTGCATTATTTTCATCTACGCCGAACGACTTGCTGGAAATAAAAATTGTGCCTGACGTTCCGAGGGATATGTTACACATACCATCTCCGACCGTGCCTGTTCCCACTGCTGCCGCCGCATTGTCTCCTGCACCTGCCGCTACTTTCACATCACCTGTAAAGCCAAATTCTTCTGCCAGGTCTGCCTTGATACTTCCTACAATATCATAGCTCTCATACAGTTTCGGAAGCTGTGCTTCTGTCACACCGCAGATTTCCATCATTTCTTTTGACCAGCATTTATGCTCTACATCCATAAGAAGCATACCTGACGCATCTGAATAATCCGTGCAGAATACACCGCTTAACTTGTATGCAAGATAATCCTTCGGCAGCATAATCTTACTGATTTTCGCGAAGTTATCAGGCTCGTTTTCTTTCATCCAGAGAATCTTCGGGGCCGTGAATCCTGCAAACGCAATATTTGCAGTATACTTGGACAATTTATCTTTTCCAATCACATTATTCAGGTAGTCTGTCTCTTTCCCTGTACGGCCGTCATTCCACAGGATCGCCGGGCGGATCACGTCATCATTCTCATCCAACACAACAAGTCCGTGCATCTGTCCTCCAAAACTGATTCCCGCAACCTGAGATTTATCGCAGTCAGCCGTCAGTTCCTTGATTCCCTCCACAGTCTGTGCATACCAGTCCTGCGGATCCTGCTGGGACCAGCCCGGATGCGGGAAGTAAAGCGGATACTCTTTTGAAACAATATTCTGAATCTTGCCATTCTCATCCATCAGCAGCAGTTTTACCGCTGAGGTACCTAAGTCTACGCCTATATATAACATCTGTAACCTCCTGCAAAGAGATGCAAAGGGGTCTGACCCCTTTGCTCTCCGTTTTCTGAAATTTCTGACTATTTCCAAGGATTTTCTGTCGGGTATCTTACGCCTGCGGGCTGGTTGTATCCGATTTCTTCTACCGGCACGCCAATATACTTGAATACTTCAAACAGTGCCTTGCCGTGGTTTCCGAATGCAACTGCTCCGTGGTGCGGGTATCCTCCCTCAATCAGTACATGGCGGTAGAATCTGCCCATCTCCGGTATTGCAAATACTCCAATGGATCCGAAGGATCTGGTTGCTACCGGAAGGACTTCTCCCTGTGCGATGTATGCGCGGAGCTTGCAGTCTGCGGTACTCTGGAGTCTGAAGAATGTGATGTCTCCAGGTACGATATCGCCTTCGAGTGTTCCCTGTGTTACTTCTTCCGGAAGAGCCCTTGCCATGATCATCTGGTACTTCATCTCGCAGGAAGTAAGCTTGCTGGATGCTGTGTTACCACAGTGGAATCCCATAAATGTATCTTTCTGTGTATAGTTGTATTTGCCTTCAATGTCTTCTTTATACATATCTGCCGGTACGGTGTTGTTGATATCCAGCAGTGTTACGGCGTCTTCACTGACTACGGTTCCGATGAATTCACTCAGTGCACCGTAAATATCTACTTCGCAGGAAACTGGGATTCCCTGTGCAGTCAGGCGGCTGTTGACATAGCATGGAACAAAGCCAAACTGTGTCTGGAATGCAGGCCAGCATTTTCCTGCAATTGCCACGTATTTTCTGTAACCTTTGTGCTCCTCGATCCAGTCCTTCAGTGTAATCTCATACTGGGCCAGTTTCTCAAGAATCTCAGGTTTCTTGTTGCCTGCACCGAGTTCTTCTTCCATCTCTTTTACAACTGCCGCAATTCTTTCATCACCGGCATGTTTGTTAAATGCCTCAAATAAATCCAGTTCGGAGTTTTCTTCAATCTCCACGCCCAGATTGTATAACTGCTTGATTGGTGCATTACATGCAAGGAAGTTCAGCGGACGAGGTCCGAAGCTGATAATTTTCAGGTCATTCAGTGCAACAACTGCTCTGGCGACCGGTCTGAATTCATGGATCATATCTGCACATTCTGCTGCTGTTCCAACCGGGTATTCCGGGATATATGCTTTGATATTGCGCAGCTGCAGGTTATAGCTTGCATTGAGCATACCGCAGTAAGCGTCGCCGCGTCCCTGAAGCAGGTTGCTGCCTGTCTCTTCTGCTGCCGCGATGAACATCTTCGGTCCGTCAAAATGTTTTGCAAGCAGTGTCTCTGAAATCTCCGGTCCGAAGTTTCCAAGATATACAACCAGCGCGTTGCATCCTGCATTCTTAACATCCTCTAAAGCCTGCACCATGTGGATTTCACTTTCTACAATACAGATCGGACATTCATAAATCTCGCCTTCCCCGTATTTCTCCTTATAAGCATTGATCAGTGCTTCTCTTCTTGTCACGGAAAGACTCTCCGGGAAACAATCTCTGCTGACAGCTACAACTCCGATTTTTAATTCTGGCATGTTACTCATAACTTGTACCTTCCTTTCATAAAACTATTTTTTATAGTGTCCTGTTCTCTCTAAACTTAAAATGAAATAATTACTCAAGCGTAATGTTCTCGCCTTTCAGCCCACAGAAAGCGCCTTCGATCCCTGCATCCTCATGCGCAATCAGCCACTTGTTCTTTGCCGTGATCAGACGGTCCTCTCCTTCTGTTCCGGGTTCAAATGTCAGATCTGTGTTCGTATCCTTCGGCAGAATGACTACGCATCTGAATCCGCCCTTTGCAGCGGTGCACGGTGCATAGTGAAGCGTCGTCGCATATACCTCGATCACGGTTCCAGCTGGCACGAAAAATGCCTCCACCAGTGAAGTGTCATATGTATAATCCGCCTGAATGTCCTGCTGTGAACCAATAAGCAGGATCAGGTCTGTCACTGCAATGTTAATCTCTGATGAGCGGTGGTATTCCAGACCATTCAGCTTATGATTGTCCCCGTTGCAGTATCCAATCTGGATCGGCAGCCCGCCATATGCCCTGTTTTTAAAGGCTTCTGCTTCCGGCAGCGCTTCCATCTCTTCTACAGATGGTACATAGATCACTTCTTCCGGCAGAGGCGTATGCTCCATCTCTTCCAGAATCCTTGAGATGGAATATCCCTCCAGGACCTTTCCATACTTGCCAAATGAAGAATCAGTTACTTTCTGAATATTCATTATGCTAACCTCCTAATTTTGTTTACATGATGACGGGGAAAATAAATATTCCCCTGATGAGGTTATTTTATCAATGAAACAGTTCTTTTTCGACCACTTACTTATCTAATCAAGGGCACTTTTTTGTCCTCTTTCTGTAATCACTCGGCAGCATCCCATACTTCTTCGAAAATGCCTTCGTAAATGCCTTACTATTGGGAAATCCATTCTCCAAAGCGATCTCACTGATCGTCCGCTGTGTATTAGCCAGTTCCTGATAGGCATGATCTACACGTATCCCCTGCAGGTAAGATTTATAATTAATCCCTGCATATTTCTGGAACATCCGGGACAGATAGGCGGGCGAATAGCCAAAAATCTCCGCCAGACGCTCCAGTGAGAGCTCATCCGTATAATGTTCCTTCACATAAGAAGTAATCATAGACAGCCGTGACAGTTTCCGGTTCTGCTTCACCATCTCCTGACTCACTTCCGTCTCCCGGTACTTCGTCACCATCAGGTATAAAAGCTCATAAAACAGACTCTGCACCTTGAGGTCATACCCGCACCCTTTTTCAGTATACGCCTCATAAATATCCGAAATGACATTCATCACCCGCTCATCCTGCCTCTTCGAATCATGAGTAAACCGGATGAACTGTTCCCCAGTGAAATAGTCTTCAAACGTCTTCAAAGGAATCTGTACTACCACCGTCATATTCCTGTCCGGGGAATCAACGGAATGGATTTCGTTGGAGTTCACCAGCATAAATTCCCCGGCCTTAAGAGGATACATCTCCTGATTAATATAAAAAGTAAGGGACCCTTCAAACACCGCAAATATTTCAATAGACCTGTGCCAGTGCTTGTCCCGGAAATAATTGCCGTCCTTCCCTTCAAAAATAAACATCTTAAAAGGCAGATCTTCATTTGGCATGATCAATTCATGACTAAATTCCATAAATACCACTCCTATTCAAAACCGCTCCAGCATGCAGGCGGTAACGTTATAATTTATCACTATGATGACTGCTTTATTATTTATTCTATCACACCGACATATTAATGTCATGATACCGGAAGCAAAGATTTCGCTTGTTTTACAGAAAGTAGTCTATTACAATAAACTTGCAGATGTCAAAAATGCCGTCTGGCTTTACGCAAGATACAGGAGGAATACATCGAAATGATTACAGTGAAAGAAATTGCCGAAATAGCAGGAGTCAGTATGACGACGGTCTATAATGTACTCCACGGAAATACAAAAAAAGTCTCACAGGCGAACATACAGAAGATTAAAAAGATTCTGGAAGAGAATCATTATGTCCCGAGGATGGGTTTAAGTGGTCTGAAGAACGGCAGTTCCAAGATTATCGGGGTCGTAATCCACGTCTCCAGACATTACGAGAATACTGTTATTGCAGATTCCTTCTACAGCCATGTGATTGGTGTTCTGGAAAAAAATATCCGTGAGGCGGGTTACTATATGATGCTTTATGCGGCGGAGGATCTGGACGATATTTTTAAGATGGCGCTCGCATGGAATGTGGACGGGCTGATTGCAATTACATTTACACATAACGATTACGTGAAGATACGCACGTTAACAGGTAAACCGATCGTTGCCATAGATTTAATTGATAAGTTTAACGATGACTTTGTAAATGTAGGGCTTGAGGACGAACAGGGCGGGTATATTATGACCAAATATCTGATTGAATGCGGATATACCAATATACTGATGTTTGCCAATAAGGACGCCGGTGTCGACCACCAGAGGTGGCTCGGATACCGCAGGGCGCTAGAAGAAGGGGGGATTCCCTACAAACCATATAATTTTACAATACTGGAGGATTCTTTTGAGATGCGTCTGCACAATTATGAGGGTCTGATGAAGTTTGTGAACAAAAATGCCGCATTGTTTTTTGCGTCAGATACGTTTGCACTGGAGGCAATGAGGTATTTCCAGACAAAAGGAATCCAGATACCGGATGAAATTGCCATCGCCGGGTTTGATGACAGTCTCCTCGCACAATATGCGATACCCAGACTGACTACCATCCATCAGGATATTACCGATAAGGCGGAAGTTGCAGTTTCTCTCATGCTCGATATGATTGCGGGAAAGCTGGTCGGAAATATAGATGTAAAGAGGCCTGTCTGGCTGATAAAAGGACGGTCTGTGAAGATAATCAATAACAAAAATAACAAAGACAGATAACTCTGATATCTGGTAAAGCTACAAAAAATGCGTATTCGTAGAACTCTGAAAAAGTTTTATGAATACGCATTTTTGTTAATTATATATAAATTGCATATATAAAATGTATATAAATCAGCTTTTATTTATATCTAAAATATAGGTTTTATATAAAACCTTTGCCTGTGTGAATACGGTGTGATACAGTAGAGACAAGAAAGATAACAAGCATTCGAAAAGGAGATGTAAATATGCGAAAGCCAAAATGGGGGTTCTGGGTGTTTCTTGCACCCGCAATGATTTCTTTTATTTTAATTCAGGCCATTCCGACATTGATGGGAATCTTTTATTCATTTACGGATTGGAACGGAATCGGCAGCCAGAAAAACTTTGTAGGTCTGCAGAATTATATCACGACAATTACGAATGATCCGAAGTTCGCACATGCATTTTTGTTTACTTTTGCGTTCTCTGTCTGTGCAGTCATTTCCGTAAATGTCGTAGGATTTGCCCTTGCCATGCTGGTCACCCGCAAGATGAAAGGGGCTAACCTGATGCGGGGAGTATTCTTCCTGCCAAACCTGATCGGCGGAATTCTGCTCGGTTTTACATGGCAGTTCATTTTCGTCCAGGTGTTTGACGCACTGGGTAAGGCACTGCATCTGGACTTCCTTCAGGGATGGCTGTCCAACACGGAAACCGGATTTATCGGGCTTTTAATCGTTGTGACATGGCAGCTTTCCGGTTATATGATGATTATTTATATAGCCCAGATACAGAACATACCGGATTCCGTGATTGAAGCTTCAGAAATCGACGGTGCAGCCGGGTTCCAGAAATTAAAAAGCATTATCCTGCCGCTTATGATGCCTGCATTTACGATTGGGTTGTTCCTGTCAATTTCAAATTCATTTAAACTGTTTGACCAGAACATTTCCCTGACAGGCGGAGGCCCTGCAAACAGCACACAGATGATGTCCCTGAATATTTATAATACCGCATTTTCAGAAGGACGGTTTGGTATGGCACAATCTAAGGCAGTTATCTTTATGCTGATTGTAATGACGATATCTGTCATTCAGCTTTCAATCACAAAGAAGAGGGAGGTCGAAGCGTAATGGCAAAAAGCAGGACAAAAAATATAGGTTTTGGCATTCTGGGAACCATTCTTGCCGTGATATTTATATCACCGGTACTGATTCTCCTGAATAGTTCTTTTAAATCACTGAAGGAAATCTATCTGGACATCCTTGCACTGCCGCAGCAGTTTTCCTTCGATAATTATAAGCAGGCATTTGAGAAACTGGATTTTCTGAGTGCTTTCACGAATTCACTTGTCATTACCGTGATCGCTACCGTCCTGATTCTCCTTGTATCAGCAATGGCGGCGTGGGTCCTTGTCAGGTATAAAACGAGATGCAGCAAGGTCTTATTCCTTGTCTTCTCCTCAGCACTGCTGATCCCGTTCCAGTGTGTAATGCTGCCGCTTGTCGATTTTATGAGTAAGCTGAATCTAATGAACCGTCCGGGACTGGTCTTTATGTATATCGGCTTCGGGTGCAGCATGTCAATCGTACTGCTGCATGGATTCATAAAAAATGTACCTGTAGAATTGGAAGAAGCGGCTACCATTGACGGCTGCAATATGTTCCAGACATTCTTTTATATTGTAGTGCCGCTTTTAAAAACCATACTGGTTACAGTTGCCGTAATAAATGTCATGTGGATATGGAATGATTTCCTACTTCCATCCCTGGTCATCAATAAAGACGGCATGCAGACACTGCCGCTGCGTACATATCTGTTCTTCGGGCAGTTTACGAAAAAGTGGGATCTGGCAACGGCCGCTCTGATTCTGTGTATGATTCCGATTATCATCTTTTATCTGTGCTGCCAGAAACATATTGTAAAGGGAATCACAGACGGTGCTGTAAAGTAAGAAATGAGCTGACAGTTACGGCAGGCCAAAGCTGTCAGGAAATGAGACTGAGAAATGGAGACAGAACATGAAGGAACAAAATTGGTGGAAAGAATGTGTCGTATATCAGATTTATCCCAGAAGCTTTTGCGACAGCAACGGTGACGGAATAGGTGATATTAACGGAATTACAACAAAATTAGATTATCTAAAGGATTTGGGGGTGGACGTGCTCTGGCTGTCACCTGTCTGTAAATCGCCGAATGACGATAATGGTTATGATATCAGCAATTACAGGGATATCATGGAGGAATTCGGTACAATGGAGGATTTTCACAGGATGCTTGAAGAAGCACATAAAAGAGGGCTTAAAATCATGCTGGACCTTGTCGTCAACCACACTTCCGATGAACACGAATGGTTTAACCAGAGCAAACGTGCCCTGGATGGCGGCAAGTACCGGGATTATTATATCTGGAAAAAGGGAAAGGGGGAGAACCCGCCCAACAACTGGGGCTCTTTCTTCGGAGGCTCTGCATGGGAATACTGTGAGGAACGCAAAGAATATTATCTGCATATATTTTCACGCAAGCAGCCTGACCTGAACTGGGAAAATCCGGCTATCCGGGAAGAAATCTATGACATGATGCAGTGGTGGCTGAACAAAGGGATTGACGGTTTCCGGATGGATGTCATCAACCTGATCGGAAAGGACCAGAATTTTCCGGATGGTATAAAAGATGGGAATGCGCCTTACGGTGATCTTGTCCCCTACACGCATAATATGCCCCAGGCGCATATCTATCTGAAAGAGATGAACGAGAAAGTCCTGAGCAGGCATGATGTGATAACAGTAGGGGAAACCTTAAACACTTCCGTGGAGGACGGGATAAAATACGCCGGATTCGATGAGAATGAGTTGAATATGATCTTTACATTCGAGCATATGAATGTAGACAATCTGGGAAACTCCAAATGGAATGACCAAAGATTTGAACTGAGGAAACTGAAGGAAATCATGACCAGATGGCAGAACGGAATGTACCAAAAAGCCTGGAACAGTCTTTACTGGAATAACCACGACCAACCGAGGGTCGTATCCAGATTTGGTAATGATGGCGCGTACCGGGAACTGTCTGCGAAAATGCTGGCCACATGTCTGCATATGATGCAGGGAACCCCTTATATTTATCAGGGGGAGGAAATCGGCATGACCAATCTTTATTTTGATACGATTGAGGAATATGAGGACATAGAATCCAGAACAGCATTTGAACAGTGTACGAAAATGGAAGGTGTGGATGAGGAAACCATGATGCGGCGTATCCGCTGGAAAAGCAGAGATAATGCACGCACACCAATGCAGTGGAACAGCAGGGAAAATGCCGGTTTCACGGAAGGAACCCCCTGGTTTACGGTAAATCCGAATTATAAATCAATCAATGTAGAAGATCAGCAGCAAAATGAGGAATCTATTTTAAACTATTATAAACGGCTGATTGCGCTGAGGAAAAATCACCGCATCATTGTATACGGTGATTACCGCCTGCTGGACCCAAAGAGTGATAAAACCTTTACATACATGAGAACGCTGGATCAGGAAAAACTGCTCGTGGCCTGCAACTTTACAGATGCTCAGGTCCATGTGCAGATACCGGACGAACTAAAAGGAACAGAAGGCAGAATACTCATTTCAAATTACAGCCATGAGAACAAAATGTTAATTGCTGCTTATGGCAGTGAGGGTCGTACAAGAGAAGATGGAGGCATTCTTCTGCGCCCATACGAAACCGTTGTTACTTTATTTCAATAAATTTCAGGAGGAAAAAAGATGAGGAAAAAAGTATTGTGTGCAATGTTGGCAGCGGCTATGGTGACTGCATCTCTGGCAGGCTGTGGGGCTTCGGACAAGTCCGGAGAAAATGGAGGTAAAAACGGACAGGTTACCATTAATCTGTACCAGAACAAATCAGAGATTGCATCCCAGTTAGAAGCGGCGGCAAAAACGTATATGGAGCAGAACCCGGATGTAAAGATCAATGTGGAAAGTATTCAGGGAAATGATTATAATACGAACCTGAAAGCAAAGCTTCTTAACAAAGATTCCGTAGATATCTATGCAGCAGGCGATAAGCTCGACAACCTTCTGGAATATACGGAGGATCTGAGTGACCAGCCGTGGGTGGAAAATGTTGTAGATGGTTCCTTAGATGATATGACCAGAGACGGAAAGGTTTACGGGCTGCCGGTAGGCATAGAAGGATATGGCCTCGTATACAACAAAGATATTTTTGAAGCCGCAGGAATTGACGCAGAGAAACTGACAAGCTATGATGCAATAGATAAAGCATTTGCAGACCTGCAGGAGCAGATTGACTCAGGAAAGCTTTCCGAACAGTTCCCTGCATTGGAAGCAGTAGAAGAATATGCCGCCAAAGAGTCATGGATTCCGGGATTACATACACTGAATGTGGCTCTGGCAAATGAATTTTCATCAGCTTCTGAATTATGGCAGAAGGATTCTATTGAATTGATTTATGCAGATGCACTGAAAGATTTAGTCGATCTGGAGACAAAATATACAACTTCCAAAGACAACCTTGCCCTTCTGAATGCAGTCGATTACTCTTCACAAATCGGCGGAGGAATTGCAATTGAGCGTGTTGCCGTTGTTCAGCAGGGAAACTGGATCGGGCCTGAGGTAAAAGGAATTTCAGAAGAAATGTCCGAGAAGCTTGGAATGCTCCCTATTCCTTTAAAGGGCGTAAACGAGGACAATATTGCAACAGGCATCTCCATTTACTGGTGCGTTAACAGCCAGTCAAGCGAGGAAAAGAAACAGGCATCCAAAGATTTCTTAAACTGGCTGTTCCAGTCAGATGACGGGAAGAAAATTATTATAGATGACTTTGGATTTATCCCGGCATTTACAAACTATGACGGAATCGAAATCAGCGACCCGTTGTCAAAAGAAGTTCAGAAATACATTAATGAAGGAAAAACGATGCCGTGGGTTATGAACGGATTCCCGTCAGGTTATGAAACACAGTCTGCAGCAGACTTTCAGGGGTATTTTAACGGCGACTATGACTGGAACGGATGCGTGGAAAAACTGAAAAAAGACTTTAAAGAGTTAAAGGCTCAATAGATTAGACACAGGAGGCAGTATGGAACGATTTCGACCAGAATATCATTTTTCGCCGGAGGCATACATTCTTAACGACCCAAACGGGCTGGTTTACTATAGAGGCGAGTACCACCTATTTCATCAATATAATATAGAAGAACAAATCCACTGGGGACATGCTGTCAGTCAGGATCTGGTGCATTGGGTGAGACTTCCCAATGCACTGTTTCCAGACGAAATTGGACAGATCTGGTCCGGTAGTGCAGTGGCAGACGAGAAGAATCACAGACTGGCCGCATTTTTTACATACAGTGAACACGGGACTGGCAGACAGAGTCAGGGGCTGGCATTCAGCTACGACGCAGGGCGCACTTGGGAAAAACATCCCAGAAACCCGATTCTTACACATCCTGAAAAACCGGATTTCCGGGACCCCAAAGTATTCTGGCATGAACAGACGCAAAAATGGGTCATGGTTTTATCCGGCGGTACAGAAGCTTTGTTCTATGGTTCAGACGATCTGGAGAACTGGTCTTACCTCTCCTCTTTCGGTAAAGGACACGGCAGCCATGCCGGGGTATGGGAATGCCCGGATCTGTTTCCAATGGAAACTGATGGGGAACTCTGCTGGATTCTGATCATCAGCATCAATCAGGGTTCACCAGCCGGCGGCACCGGTATGCAGTATTTT
Organism: Faecalicatena orotica; assembly: GCF_905197545.1. NCBI lineage: Bacteria > Bacillati > Bacillota > Clostridia > Lachnospirales > Lachnospiraceae > Faecalicatena > Faecalicatena orotica. The sequence continues at coordinate 162,013 of NZ_CAJJZH010000002.1, read as the reverse complement.
GTGGGAGAGTTTGACGGCATTCAATTTCGAAATTCCAACCCGCAGGAAGAAGTGCTGTGGCTAGACTATGGAAAGGATTTTTATGCCGGGGTAACCTGGAATCATGCCCCCCGCGGCCGCAGGCTGATGATCGCATGGGCAGACAACTGGCAGTATCGGGATTTTCTTCCGGCAACTCCTTTCAAGGGACAAATGTCCTTTGTAAGGGAACTGAAACTGACTAACGGCAATGGCCGCGGGACAGGCAGGCGGCTGATACAGGAACCCGCGGAAGAAATCAAATATCTCCGCCATGATGCCGCCCGGATTGCCGTAAGTAGTTTCGATCAGGCGAACGGAGAAAAGGAAACTGTCTTCTTATTGCCGTTTACATATCTGAGCCAGGAGCTGGAGCTTGAATTTTACCGGGGCGGGGCATGGCCCGGGGAATTTGGTTTAAAACTGGATTATGGCGGCGGGCAGGAATTCTATGTAAGTGTAGAACCGGAAAACAACAGATGTTTCGTTGACCGGACCCATGCCGGTATCAATGCACATAAGGATTTCCCTGGAAGATACGAAGGATACGCCGGCTGCCGCGGGAACTGCCTGAAGCTTAGACTGCTTCTGGATAATTCCCAGACAGAGCTTTTCCTGAACGGTGGAGAAACGGTAATGAGCAATCTGATCTTTCCGGAGGCACAGAAGGTAATGATAAGTGTTTATACGAGAGATGGAAAGCTGGAACAGGTAAAAGGGAACGTTTACCATCTTGTAGCAGATTCATAAATGCAGGGGGCCAATACCCCCTGCAAAATCAATAATCCTTCATATTTGTGATATAAATATACGCATCTTCCAGCGTAACTTCGCACGGCCTGCAGTCCGCATCTGGCTTTTTTTCACACAACAGCTTCAATTTCAGCCCGTTATCCACATATTGTTTGGCGGAAACGTGATAACTTTTTTCCAATTCCAGTGCCTCTTCTTCATTCTCCGCATAACAGCTCCAGACACAGCCTTTTGCCTCTTCCAACAGTTCCCTTATACCGCCCGAGTAAAGGATGGAACCTTTTTTCATGATAGAGAGCCGGTTACAGGTGGCAGCCAGGTCCTCCACTACGTGTGTCGAAAACAGAACCGTGCGGTCTTTGGAGAAGTCTACTAATAGTGTACGAATCCGGATACGTTCCTCAGGGTCTAAACCAGTGGTAGGTTCGTCTACAATTAAGAAATCCGGCTCGTTCAAAAGCGCCTGAATCAGTCCCACCCGGCGTTTCATCCCACCGGAAAGCTGTCTTATTTTCTTCTTCTGATGAGCCGCCAGACTCGTTTTCTGAAGGTAAAAATCAATCCTCTGACTGCAGACGGTCTTTTCGATTCCAGATAATTCCCCCATATACTCCAGACATTCCCTCACTGTCAGGTTCGGGTACAGATCAATCTCCTGAGGGAGGTAACCGATCTTCTTCTGGATTTTTTCATATGTGTTATCACCGTATATAATCCCATCCAGCGAAACGGTGCCGCCTGTAGGTTTCAATACTGTTGTCAGCACACGCATCAGTGTTGTCTTGCCTGCGCCGTTTTCCCCGAGCAGTCCGTATATCCCTTTCGGAATCATCATATCCACGTGGTTTACTGCCGTTACACGATTCTTAAACGTTACTGTCAAATCTTTTATTTTTACACTCATAGTGCTGCCTCCCTTTTCTTTAAAATGAGCGGAACTGCCGCGGCCAGAGCAAGTGTTATCAGTAATGAAATACTTTTTCCCCACAGCCAGCTTAAATTGGTGATGTCGTAGGAATCCCGGAAGGTATAGGAAAATATATTGTATTTTCCCAAAATCCGGTCTCCCGCCTGTGAATTTAGTGTCATCCAGAGAAAAAGTGCACAGCCGATCCCCGCCCATATATTTCTGAAAATATTACAGATTGTCATGGATAAGGTTCCCCAAAACATAATGGTTACAATAATCGCAGCCAGAAAAACCAAAAATTCTGCGAGCTGTTCCCCGCCTGTTACCGCCATTGGTTTCTGCCAGTAAAACATTCCGTATCCCATTGCAGAACATCCTGTCAGAAAAACCATCTGAATAGCCAGCCGTTTCCGGACAGCACCCGCCTGCTTTTTCAGGGGGCAGAGTTTAAATACTTCTGCTCTTTTTGACTGGATCTCGATCCAGTAAGTATCCGCGCAGAACACCAGCGCCAACAGGCCAACCGGAGGTTCCATCGCCAATCCGATTTCGCTTACCCGTGATATTCCCCGGATGATGCTTAATATGACGATAAACGCTACTGAATATAATACTTTATAAACAGGAAGACAGATTTTCATTTCTTTTCTCAATATACCCGCCTCCTTTTCCAGATGTATACGGCCAGTGTCATCAGCAATGCTGAAGCAAAGACCAGAAACAACTGGTTTAACCAAACCATCGGCGGCGGTGAGGTATCAAAAAATGTTCCGGGAAACCTGACCATGATTGCAAGGGGTCTCCCGTAATAATCATACATCCCATCCGGCCCGGTGCTCCCCATATTCGAGTACACAATGTACAAAAACAGAAGCGGCACCGCGGGAAGAGGATTTTTAAACAGCAGTGCAGTTATCGTGTATACACAAATAATCATCAGCATATTTGGCAGAATGTATACGCAGGTTGAAAACAGAAAGTCTGCCGGATTCACCGGAAAACCGGAGTCTTTCGCACACAGGAAGCATAATGTCATGAATACCACGTTCAGTACAGCAAGAACGAGCAGCCCGGTCAGAAATCCCCCGCCCACTTTCCCGAGCACATACTGCCATGCACGGACAGGCTTAGTGTGGAGCAGTTCATAAGTATTCTTTCTCGTATCCTGAATGAACAGAAATGCAAAAAGTATCACGGAGAAGAAGGCCATATACAAGCCGCCGAAATCAGCAAACTTTCTTGAGAAATAATACGAGAATGCATGATTTTCAAGTTTTTGGGAAATGTATCCGTTCACTTCCTCCATAGTCCCCTGGCGATACCTGTAGTCCTCAAAAACATACTCTGCTCCATAGAAATGGTATTTTCGCAGATACTCTGCAGCCTCGGCTGCACTCATTCCCTGAATCCCCCGGATGATCTCATCAGCCTCAGATTCTGACATTTTCAGGTCATCTGTCAAAGACTTTTTGATCCTTCCGGCTGCCAGTTCCACCTGTTCTTCCGGTGATGCAGGGAGATATCCGTCTGCAATATCGGCGTCAGACAGCACACTGACCTTAATCTTCTGAATCTCCTCGTCTGATTTAAAATAATGGATTTTCATATACGGGGCCAGACACTGATAGACACCTGCAATCACAATCACCAGTCCGATCCAGAAGATAGGGTTCTTCAAATAATTCTTGATTTCTCTCTTTATAATTGCTTTCATAAATATCCCGCCTTTCTCTTCTTTAAAGACAGAATACCGGACAATTCACAACAAAAAGACAATGAAATCAAAAACATCCCCGGACAAATGCCCGGGGATGCTCCTTATTATAAATAGTTTCTTCGGTTTTTATTAAGCCAGGCACATCCGATAAACGCCTCGCAATTTCTTCGGTTTTTATTATACGGGTACTTCCGACAAACACCCAATACATATAAGATTTCTCTTTCATGTACTATTATTATATACGTTTTCTTGATTTTAGCAATAACTTTTATATTATCTTTCTGTCTTAAATGCTGCCTGTACAACCGCCCCTCCCTGTGCCAGATTTCCTGTCAAAAGTCTGCCTCCGTGTTTTTCGCAGTAGATCCGGCTGATATACATTCCCATTCCAAAATGTTTCAGGTCATCCTGCGGGTTCGAATGGTAAAAGGCTTTTGTAAGTGTATCGGGATCTTCCGTGAACCCCTGTCCGTCATCCTGAACGGTTATGATCAGTTCCTGTCCTGCCGATGTTAGAATCACCTCTGTCTTTTCCTTCGCATACCGCAGGGCATTGGACAGGAGGTTCTCTGCTACCTCGAGGACTACCTCCGAATCTATCCCGAATACCTTTGTTCCAGTCTGTATCCTGACTGTACATTGTTTCCCCGTTTTGCAGCAAATGATGTCTGCCGCTTCCTGTATCCGGCCAGCCAGGACTTCCACGTCCACATCTGTATACTCGAGTTCGCGGTCTTCCAGCCTTGTCATATTTCTCATCGTTTCTATAAAACGGTTCATCCGCCCGATCTGGTCCCTGCCGGCCTTCAGCATATCGATGATTTGTTCTTTATCAAGTGTCTCTTCCGGTATAAATTCAAGCAGCGTTTCCTGATAGCCGCTCAGCACAGAAAGCGGTGACCTGATGTCGTGAGCGATGGCCGCACGAAGCGCCCGTTCATCCTCGACCATGCGCCAGAGTGTCCGGTTGTTTTCCTCTAACTGGCCCCTCATTTTCTCAAACTCACGGCACAGGCGGCCTAATTCATCCCGATTTTCGTATGTAATCTGAAATTCCAACTCATTTTCCGCAATCATCCGGGAAGCCTTATTCAGTTCCTCGATCGGGACCCTTATTTTATTTCTATAGAACAGTCCGACCGCAATGAAACTGCCCGCTATTGAAACGATCAGAACTGTATATGTTTCCAGAAAATCACATAGCTCAGATATATGCCAGTCCATCTCTGACATCTGGCTCTGGTTCGGTCTGGAAACGATTACCTCATAACCCTCCTCCCTGTTCTCCGCTGCTTCATAATACCCGTCGTCTGCATATTTCTGCCAGACCTGCTGCTGTGTATATGTAGCCGTCCGTACAATCACTGCTGACAGCAGGAAACTGAAGAGCAGGCTTACTGCCATATAAAGAACAATCGAAGACTTTAACGAGAGATTTCTTATTTTTTCCATCGGTATCCCATCCCCCAGACTGTTTCGATATACTCGGTCTCTGTATGCTCTGCCACTTTTTTACGGATTCTGCGCACCAGCTCGGTCACAACACGGCTGTCACCTTCCGCATCATAGCCGCACACCTTTTCGTAGATGCGATCCTTATCGAACACCTGCCCCGGGTGCATGGATAAGAATTCAATAATATCATATTCCAGTTTTGTGAGCTCCAGATAGGTTTCCCCAACCTGTATCTTCTTCGCCGCATAATCGATCATCATGCCGCCGTGGAACCTGTAGTCCGCCTTAATCCTGTGACGCTCCTCGCGTTTCAGGTGGGCGGTAATTCTGGCATCCAGCTCTTTTAAGCTGAACGGCTTCAATATATAATCATCCCCACCTGACAAAAGCCCGTTGATCCGGTCCTGCTCTTCTACTTTTGCCGTGAGGAATATAATCGGACATGAAATCTTATCCCGGATTCTCCTGCATACTTCCATGCCGTCAATCAGAGGCATATTCACATCTAAGAGAATGATGTCCGGGGACAGTTTTATCTTTTCCAGTGCCTCCGTGCCATTTGATGCCGTGATAACAGAGTACTGCTTCAATTCAAAATAATTACGCAGCATTTTCAGCAGTTCTTCGTCATCATCCACCATGAGTATTTTATAATTCATTATGTATCACCTCTTTTAACATCATACTATTAAAATGCCGGAGAAACAAGCGTCTCTCCGGCAGTGTACTACCTGTTTTCCTCCCTGTCATAGACAATTTCCCCGTCTACAATTGTATAAAGTGTTTGGGTAAATACTTCCATAGGATTCCCGTCAAACACTGCAATGTCTGCGTCCTTTCCGGGCTCAAGGCTTCCCACATGGTCATCTGTACGGCAGATCTGTGCGGGATAGATGGTGAGCGCCTTCAGGCCTTCTTCCATCGGAAGCCCGTATTTCACAGAATATCCTGCACATATTGGAAGATACTGGATCAGCGCCACGGGATGGTCTGTCGTCACAGCCACCTTCACGCCCGCATCTGCCAGAATCCCGGCTGTCTTAAAGCTCATATATTCAACCTCCACTTTGGACCGGGCCGTCAGGTCCGTCCCGACGATAGCCGGAAAACCAGACGCGGCGATTTCATCTGCAATGAGGTGCCCCTCTGTACAGTGGTCTAGTGTAATATCGATATCATATTCTTTCGCGATCCGGATCGCGGTAAGAATATCATCCGCCCGGTGTGCATGGGCCTTTAACGGAATTTCTTTTTTCAGCACAGGAATCCACGGTTCCAGATCAAAGTCCTGTTCTTCAAGCTTGCCGCTCTCCTTCTTCTCCAGATACTGCGATGCCTGAAACAACTCCTTTCGCAGCATGTATGCAATCCCCATTCTCGTCGCCGGGCACATATTCTGGTCCCCATATGACGTCTTTGGATTTTCGCCAAATGCCACCTTCATGGCGGCAGGACTTTTCACAATCATATTGTCCACACATCTGCCCTGAGTTTTCATGAAAACGAACTGGCCGCCAACTACATTTGCACTTCCCGGGCCCGCCATAACGGAAGTGATTCCGGCCTGAATCGCATCGTGAAAAGCCGGGTCCATCACATTCACGCCATCCAGACCCCTGAGACCCGGAAGGATCGGATTGGTCATCTCATTACAGTCATCACCGATAATACCGTTTTTTTCTTCCGTCAGGCCTATATGGGCGTGGGCCTCGATCAATCCGGGCAGCACCCATGCCCCATGTACATCCAGCACCCTCTCATTCTTGCCATGTACCGGATCCTTCTTTTCCTTTTTCAGACTCTCCATCGTTCCCACTGATTCGATCAGATTTCCTTTGGTCCTTACATATCCATTGCTGATTACATCTCCCGACATCGTATATATTCTTCCGTTCACAATCCACATAAAAAAGTCCCCTTCCATAAATACCTGTAAAGACACAGTTTTTACAAACTCTTACTGTATCTCCTATAAGTATTTACAGGGAACTTTCCTTACATACTCAGCAATTATTATTTCTTTCAGCTGCATATTTTAAATTTGTCAAGTTTTCTTAAAAAAAGCTCGGCAAGTCCCGTAATAGTCCCTAATACAAGGAATATAACCCCTACAGGAAACAATAAAATACAAAGCACAATCCCTTTCAATATCTCTGCCACAACCTTAAAATCTCTTTGTCTCTTCACCATATAACCGCCTCCTGCCGGGTCAAATCCATCACTACTATGTATATGATTTATTCTAACATATGGTGTTTACGGCTGCCTTACATTAACCTTTCATTTTCAAAAATACGGCTTACTTTTTTGTAACAAATCAGAACGGTTTCCTGAGAACAAAAAAAGAGGTATGGACGCTCTCCCCTGAGAGCCCATGCCCCTTTTTCTGCCAAAAACAAATCCCCACGCAGTCCCCACGCGGGGATGACATCACAATATAATATATATGACTAACAAAGCTGCACTTATAATGATGAACGGCTTCTGAACCTTATTCGCCAATACATTCAGTTTCGGATTATTCACAAAAAACAGTATCAGATAGATACATGAACAAATCAGCGCGACAGCCAGCACAATATTCTTAAGCATTCTTTTTTCCTCCCAATTTATCTTACGTTGCTACATACCTGTAACACATTATAATCCATTTGAACAAATAAATCCACTTATAATTTATTCCTGTTGACTATCCAATCCGGCAAGGATAGTATTTGCCTTAACAATGTAGTAAGATATTTAACATGAGATAACAATTGGAAACAAGGAGGATAAGAGTATGAACCGGGAATTTTTACTGAATCAGTGGGTCAGCATACTACACTGTAATATCTGCCTCGTAAACAGAGATTATAAGATTGAAAAGTGTTTCGGAGATCTGGTGCCAGAGTCGAATCCACTTTACACGGACGCTCCATTTCTGAAATATCTGGCCAGCCATGAAAGTAAGGAATACCCGGTTATTTACTGTGAGTTCGATTCCGTAGTTTATGCCGTAATGGATATGGAAAATTTGAAATTAATCATTGGCCCGGTCAGTATCTTAAAGCCAGCCAGAGAGCTTGATGCTTTTATGGTGAAAGCCCATTCTGTAAGCAGCAAAGCAGGGCATCAGACTGCATATTGTGAGATCAAAGTGTTCAGCGCCGGAATACTGGCAATCTATCATTATCTGACAGGAAGAGAACTCTCCTTTGATGAATTGTGGGAGAAAAATAACCTTCATGGGCCGAAAATAGGAGAGGCAAGGGAAAGTGTGCAAAAAGTGATTTTTTCCCATCAGGAACGGGAGATGCCCCATAATCCTTATGATCAGGAACAAAGAGAACTGGACAGTATCCGCCGCGGTGATAAAGAAATGCTAAGACGCAGCCTGCTGGAAACGTACCGGGGCGAAGTAGGCCAGCTGTCACTTAATGAAGTTCGTCAGGCTAAAAACATAGCCATCTGTGTCCTTACTCTGGCCTCCAGGGCGGCCATTGAGGGAGGTATGCTGCCGGAAGAAGCATTTTCAATGGTTGACGGGTTTATACTAAAAATCGAAGAGATGTCGAATATTGCCGCGATTGAGACAGTAATGCGAAAGGCAGAGTATGAATTTGCGGAACAGGTGGAACGGGTCCACACGCAAAAAGAGAAGAATCCACTGATCGAAAAGACAAAGAATTATATCTTTCAAAATCTCCACAGTGACATCAGGATCGGCGAAATCGGGCATAAGGCAGGTGTTTCACCGGCCTATCTTTCTGATTTGTTCCGGCGGGTCGAGGGGATCACGATACAGCAATATATACGCAGAGAAAAGGTACGTCTCGCTGAAAACCTGCTCCGCTATTCGGAATATGAAGTGAAGGATATCGCGTCTTATTTATCCTTTTGTTCCCAAAGCCACCTTGGGCGGGTATTTAAGGAAGAGACAGGGATGACACCAACAAAATACAGGGCAAAGTATGGCGCTTCTAAAAATAGCTAAAATTCATGATATTCAGCTAAAATTCATGATATATCATCTAACCTTCTTATACTATTATAAGATCATAAAACAGGTTACTGCTCACGGCCATAGGCCAGGTATAGCAGCTACAATAGTTCAGGAGGAAAAGTATGAAAGAACTTCTATTTGGCACCGCATATTATGATGAGTATATGCCCTGCGAGAGGCTGGACAAAGATGTTGAAATGATGAAAAAGGCCGGTATTAATGTGGTAAGGATAGCGGAATCCACATGGAGCACATGTGAGCCACAGGAAGGGGCATTCGATTTTACACATGTAGAACGGGTAATGGATGTCATGGAACAGGCCGGAATTTCCGTTATTATCGGAACACCAACATATGCAGTTCCAACATGGATGGTAAAATCCTATCCGGACGTTATCGCCACCACGGTAAACGGCAGGGGGCTTTACGGAGCCCGGCAGATTATGGATATTACCCACCCGGTCTACCTGTACTTTGCCGAAAGAGTCATCCGGGAGCTAATGAAACATACCGCACACAGGAAATGTGTCATCGGCTATCAAATTGACAATGAAACAAAGTATTATGGGACAGCCGGAAATAATGTGCAGGAGAGATTTGTCAAATACATCCGGCACAAGTTCCACGATGATCTGGACGCGATGAACACCGAGTTTGGGCTGGATTACTGGAGCAACCGCATCAACGCGTGGGAGGATTTTCCGGATGTACGCGGAACCGTCAACGGCAGTCTCGGTGCCGAATTTGAAAAATTCCAGAGAACGCTGGTAGATGAATTTCTGGGATGGCAGACGGATATTGTAAATGAGTACCGCAGAAAGGATCAGTTCCTTACCCATAATTTTGATTTCGAATGGCGCGGATATTCCTTTGGAGTTCAGCCGGATGTCAATCATTATCAAGCGTCAAAATGCCTTACCGTTGCAGGAGCGGATATCTATCATCCCTCACAGGATGGACTAACCGGCACCGAGATTGCCTTTGGCGGCGATATGACCAGATCACTAAAACAAGACAATTATCTGGTATTAGAGACAGAGGCCCAGGGATTCCCGGGCTGGACCCCCTATAAGGGACAGCTCCGTCTGCAGGCCTACAGCCACATAGCTTCCGGGGCTAACAGTGTCATGTACTGGCACTGGCATTCCATTCATAACTCCTTCGAAACGTATTGGAAAGGACTCTTAAGTCATGATTTCGAAGAAAATGAGACTTACAGGGAGGCCTGTGTCATCGGGAAAGAATTCAGGGAAATCGGAAGCCATCTGGTAAACCTGAAAAAGAAAAACAAGACTGCGATCCTTGTCAGCAATGAGGCACTGACCGCTTTAAAATGGTTCGGGATAGAAGCCTCCGCTGCGGGCCCGGGAAACACATGGTATAACGATGTGGTCCGCTGGCTCTATGATGCACTTTACGATATGAATGTGGAGTGCGATTTCATCTGGCCTGAATCAGATAACTTCGGCCAGTACCAGTTGATTCTTGTGCCCGCACTTTATGCGGCGCCGGATGAACTGTTGAAGAAATTAGACCGGTATGTGAAAAACGGCGGCAGTATGGTCGCCACGTTTAAGACGGCCTTTGCCAATGAAAATCTGAAAGTAAACTACGATGTCCAGCCGCATATTTTAAAAGACTGTCTCGGAGTCCGCTACCATCAGTTCACATTTCCGAAAAATGTCGGACTCGCGGGAAGAATTACAGATCACGAACACGACACAGAGGCAAAGGTATTCATGGAACTGTTAATATCAGAAGGCGCAGAAGTTATGGCTTCTTATGAACATTATAACTGGGGGCAGTATGCGGCAGTAACAAAGAACCATTACGGAAACGGAACGGCATATTATATCGGCTGCATGACGGCGCAGGGTGTATTGGAGAATCTGCTCACAGATGCACTTAAGAATGCAGGAATTCCAAGTTTATCCGAGAAAAAATTCCCCCTTATTGTTCGTCAGGGTATCAATGATTTTGGAAAAAATGTGTACTTTTATTTTAACTATTCAGCAGAAAAACAAGTTGTAACACATGAATTTTCAGACAGCACAGACCTTTTGACCAAAGAAGAAGTCCGGACAGGGGACACCATTTCTATTCCGGCCTGGGGTGTGAAGATTCTGGAAGGATAATCATTCGGAAATAGCATCGGGGAGCGTTTATCTGCTCCCCGATATTATATCTTTTCATAGATGACATTTATAACTGCCTTTTTATTTCTAAGTGCTGCCAGCAACATGGATCCGCCTAATAACAGGCAGTTTCCGAGTAATTCTATAAATTCGCAGTCTATCAGAAGTACAACCATCTGCATCACGGCAATGCATCCGGTGGCAATACACACGATTTTTAATCTACGGTCTGATACGTGCATTGGTGAGCAGGCCCAGACTTCAGGCAATACTTTAGGCAGGCGGATTGTATAAAAGCATACCAATGCAGTTTGCGCACGCATTAAAATAACTGTACAGTTTGAAAGTGTATCCAGATTTAAACCAAGAATCAACGGTACAAGACTGACCCCATAACATAGCAGGAGCATCAAGTAAGGAGTATGAAATCTGGAATGTCTTTTCATAAAAATTTTCGGGAGCCATCCATCGTTTGCCTGCTGTATCATCGGGTCAAGAACGCCTCCAATGGATGCGTTTAATGTGGTGGCTATTGCAAATAGCGCCCCAGCACACATGAAAAAGATGTACAGCCAGTAAGGGAAAATTTCAAATGCCACTTTTGAGAGCGGCTGTCCGGCAACCCGCACCACCGGGAGGACTCCGGCTGATACTACTCCGATGATTGCGTAGACAGCCCCCACTCCTAGTGTGCTGCGCATCATAATCTGTGGAATGTCTTTTGTCGGATTTTTTGCCATTGCACTAAAATTAATAAGATTCTTTGCGCCATCTGTAGCAAAAGAGAGCAAGGCCACTGCAACCAAAAATCCGCCGGTTCCGCCATAGAAAAAGTCCGGAGCTGTAAAATAAGCCGGGATGTCGACTTTGGCAAATCCGAATACCGCATACAGAGTAAGTGCCGCCGCCATAATAACAACCATAATGACCTGTGCAGCCGCATATGTTTTTACTCCAAGAAAATTTAAAAAGAACATCAGGGATACAAATATTATTTCCACCGCCAGCCGGTTAATACCCGGAACCAATTCTAACAGATAGTCTGCAAAAGAGACTCCATATAATGCAATAATAACCACTTGAAACAGCATGATATAAACACTGATGCCCGTAATATATTTGGGGGCTATCAGAGCCATCTGGGTATAACTCCCCCCCTCCAAACGTATTGTACCGCCCAGATAGCTATAAGGTATGATGGATACCGCCATCAGCAGGGCAGCTAATAAATAGGCGAAAATGACTGCATGCCCAGTATTGGCAATAGCTGTACCGGTCATGGTAATAACTCCGGTGCCGATAACCATCCCAATAGCGGTTGCATAAAGAGCACCGCGTCCCAGGGTCCGCTCTGTTTGTTGTACAGAGGTATGCGCTGTGTCTGGATGCTTCATCTTTATATCACCTCTTTCAAGCTTTCAAAATCAGGTAAATCAGCAATATGAGAACCGTAATGAGCATAAGCTACCGTGCTGTCCGGCATTACGATAAACAACGCTGGAAGCTGCTGGCTGCGCCCCTCACTTTTTTCTCCTAAAAACGTAGGTAAAAGAAGCTTTTGTACACCGCCTATAGATTCCAGAAGCTGGCTGCTTCCCCCTGACAATTGAGGAAGGGTGTCTGCTTCAAATACGTTGTACCGGTCATATAGTTTTGCATCAGGATCACAAATCAAATCAAACGGGAACGGATTTTCTTTACAGGCTTCTGCTACATTCTTACGCTCAGACTGCAGAACCACCTTAAGGTCAAATCCACTTTCCTGCAGCTTCGGCCACATACCACGCAATTGCCCCAACATCATCTGACATATCGGGCAGCTATAGTAACGCGAGAATACAAGGATAGTTGGTTTTTCCATATTTTCAGAGAGATCCAGGCCAGTTTTTTCCGGTGTATCATATATAAACCCGATTATTTTATCTCCCTTTTCCAATGTTTTGTGATACGGTCTGCCTTTCATTTCCCAACGATTCTTTAATACAGTCATGGCTTCTGAAAAACGCTGCATAGACGCTTCAAGTGTTGTACGGCTGCAGGCGAGGTTGATTCTTTCAAATCCACGTCCGGAAGGTCCAAAAATATAGCCTTCGTCCAGATACAGTTTTGCCCCTTTTTGCATAAAGTGCTCCAGTTCCTTGTGGGTCATTCCGAGTGAGCGCATATCAAGCCAGAGCAGATAGGTTCCTTCCAGAGGAAACACTTTTATTTCAGGAAAATGTTCTTTCATAAATGTATCTATGTAGTTTGCATTTCCAGCAATTACTTCCAAAAGCTGCTCCAGCCATTCATCACATAATTCATACGCTGCTCCGCAAGCCTTATAAGAGAATGTATTCTGGTGTGATACCAGATTCATCATGTGTACCGCCCGTGCTTTGGCACGTACAACCGGGTCAGCAATGATAATATTAGAGCATTGGACTCCTGCCAGATTGAAAGTTTTGCTGGGTGCAGTACATACTGCACAAATCTGACGCGCGGTTTCGGATAACGTGGCCATAACAGTATGCTTATATCCCGGCATAATCAGGTCATGATGAATTTCATCATCTACAATAAATACATTATGGCGTGCACAGATGTACACTACTTTTTCCAACTCTTCAATCCCCCATACCCGGCCGACTGGATTATGTGGATTACAAAATAAAAGGACTTTTGCATCCGCGCGGGAGGCCAGCTCTTCCAATCCTTCATAATCAATACTGTAACGCTCCCCTTCAAGAAGCAGTTCATTGTATAAAATGGTCCGTCCTCTTGCAAGTACAGATAAGTCAAAGGGATAATAAACAGGAGAAATTACAATTACGCCGTCTCCAGGATTGCTCATTGCATCAATCAGCATACCCAGAGCATATACCACGCCTGGAGTACAAATGATTTCTTCCGGCCGGACCTCATAATTATGTCTGCGTTTCATAAAACTACATACTGCGTGATAAAAACTTTCTGTTGGGTCAGTATAACCCAGAATTGCATCCTGTGTATATTGCTGCAGGGCATTTACAATCTCCGGTGCGGTAGGGAATTCCATATCTGCTGTAGAAAGCGGAACGCACTTAACAGAAGCACCCGGCACAGCATTCCATTTAGATGAACCATACATGGAACGGTCAGGAATTGAATGAAAATCATATTGCATATTAGTTACCTCCTTATACCTTTTCGCAAAGACTTTTTTGTTTACCTACTCAACAATACCACTTTTTGTTGAGTAGGTAAACAAAATTTATTATTTTCATCATAATACCACAAAACGCAATTCATATTTTGTTTATATTGCATAAATTTATGCAGGTTTAAAATGCCAAATGATGTAAAATAAGTATTCAGGTTTTGTTGACTGGGTAATCATTATTTGATACAGTAGTTTATAAGAAAAGTGTCTCGTATACATGAAGAAAGGAAAAGAAAATGGAAGAAAAAAAAGAGTTATCATTGATGAATGTACAGAAGCGTTCAGACTTTGATTCTTATGTGGCTATGATGGAGGATGTATACCGTTTTGTATTATATGGTATGGATAACTATAATCGGCAGCATGATTATGGAACGGGAGAATCATTGAGCATGGTTGAAATGCATACATTAGATATGATTGATATGCAGCCCGGATTATGTGTAAAAGATGTAGCCAAGCTTTGGAACCGGACCCTTGGAGCTGCCTCGAAAAATGTGAATGCATTATGCAAAAAAGGGTTTATTGTCAAAAAAAAGCTGCCGGGAAATGATAAAAACATACATCTTTATACAACTTCCAAAGGGCAGAAGCTTGCAAAGTTACACCGACAATATGACAGGGATGAAATAGCAAGTGTTGTGGGTTTGATGCTTGTAAGGCATACCGAAGCAGAATTGAAAACATTTCACGAGGTGATAAAAACAGGTATTCAGATTTACGAGAAAAACAATCAGCAGATAAATGATTAATAATGAATCAGTGGGTTCTCTTTCGATATGCTAAACATGAAAGAGAACCTTTTTGTATAACAATACGCAACATTTTGTTGAATGATTCAATAAAAATATAATTGCCTAATCCAATTTTAGAGACATCTCATACATGCACTCTTGACGCTCTTCGCTTGATCCCCTATTCTTCCTCACACCAGAGAAGCTGGTTTGCAGAAGTCCCAATTTTTCCATAATCTTTCGGCTCGCAGCATTCTCTGTATCACAATGTGCAACAAAATGGCAAATATTTAATCTTTCTTTCGCAAAATTCATAACTGCAGCCGCCGCTTCACTCCCATATCCACAATTATGATATGCCGGATTTAATATCCAGCCAAGTTCCGCTGTGTCCCGCTTTTCATTCAGATATATGCTGACAGCTCCGATATGTATCTTATTCATCAGTATAGCAAATTCATAAAAAAGAGGTTCTGGCTGCTGCCATTCTTTTTCACACGCTATGAGAAATTCCCTGGTTTCATCTAATGTCTCTTTCGGCATATGCACCATATATTTCGTATTTTCGATATCTGAAGCATATACATGTGTCGTCTCAAGGTATTCTGTCCCAAGCGGACACAAAATTAATCTATTTGTCTTAATTTTCATTGTTAACTCCATTATGTCAGCGTTTGTGTAATAATGCGGATTTTCCTGTTCTGTACACAGGTAGTTGATATACTACAAGCTATGACTATTTAATACGTTCGGCATATATTTCCGCATTTATATGCCATTCTCCATCATCTTTTACAGTAATATTCTGCCAGTGAAATTTATTATCCTCAATCTTGACGAAAACCCATTTTCTTTTTTCATCGCCCGTGTATGTAAGAACAATCATTTCTCCTTCTTTTCTTGCTTCAAGCCGTATTATCTTTCCCGTATAACCATAAGCTACATCCCATGCATGAGTATCCGGATTGTAGATACGAAGTGATGTTCCGTATTCATAATCCGGCAGAATGATAACATCCTGTACTGCCATACCTTCAAGGACCCATGAAAAATGCCATTCCCCCTTAATTGGACATGGATTGTTACTTTCAACATAATTGATTTTCCAGCTGCCAATAAGTTTTCCAAAATAATCAAATTCTTCTGGCAGGGCATCATTCTTCTTTTTACTAATCAGCGCTTCTAAAAATTCCCTCATATGACAATCCTCCTGCTGCAATAGGTAAGCCCTATTACCGTTCAAATTATTCTTTCAGATAAAGTGGGATTTGTTTCAAGCATTGAAATACATATCATAAACAATATATCCCTTTATATTTTTCAATGCTCCAGCATAAGTTTCTTGACACATCATACAGCGTGGCTCTTTCATCGGTATCCTACTTGTTGGAAAAAGGTTAAACTCTGAAGATGTTTTAAATCCAATGCGATTATAAAAATGATAATCGCCCTCAACTGTAATCCCTTTATAACCCGCACTTCTAACTTTTTCAATGCCCTGGGTAATCATTGCAGAGCCAATTCCCCGATGCAAGTAGTCTGCATGAACGGCTACGGGTGCAAGCATAACGATATTTTTTTCTTCCCTATCATCAATATGTACTCCATTTGGTGTTGCAGATATTGGAAATCTTGAAAAAAGAAAATGACCTACTAATTTGCCATCTAGTTCAGCAACAAATGATAATTCGGGAATATAATATTCCGAGTCACGTATTTCTTCTATTAGAGCAATAATATCTGTTCCATCCGAATAATCGGTTCCTTCATTAAATGAACGTAAAATCAGTGAAATAATTTCTTTATAATCTTTATGTGTTTCTCGTCGTATTATTATATCATTTCTCAACGATTTGCTCCCTTTCTCCACTACAAGCTAGTAATCCGTTCTGATTTTAACAACGCATAATAGCATGCATCACAGACCCCTTGATTATTCCAATCAGAACTACGTAAAGTCCCCTCATATTTCATTCCACATTTTTTCATGACTTTCCCAGAATTAGGATTTCTGGGATCATGTCTTGATTCAACCCTATTTACATCTACTACATCAAATAAAAAATCCATAACCGCCTTTAGGGCTTCTGATGTAATTCCTTTATGCCACCATGTTCTCCCAATACAATATCCAATATGAACCATTGAAATTTCTTCTTTCATATCCACTACACCAATATCGCCAATCGGCTCATCTCCATTGTCTTTTAATACAATAGCCCAATGATAGAAGCTTTTGTTAGAGTATTGATTTACCCAATCATCTGTTACACCTTGACTTACCTCTTTACTCGAATGAGCTGGCCACGTCAAAAATTTAGTGACTTCTTTATCTGATGCCCAATTTTTATACATCGTAGCGCCATCTTCGTTCATATATCTTCTTAAAACCAATCTATCTGTCTCTAACTTCTGCGTTCCACAATGTTTCATAATTTCGTCCTTCCTCATAGATTGATTTTTTATTTATCCCAAAAACCATGATTTGACTATCGCAAATCAAGATACATTATTTCAAAGTCTATATAATGCCCATCAATCTTAAAGTAGGCTGGTGATGTTCCAATGTGCCTGAAACCGAACTTCTCATATAGATGAATTGCATTTAAGTTATCACTTCGCACTTCCAGATTGATAATCTCTATTCCATTTACCTTTGCATATTTAATCAGTTCTTTCAAGATCATACTGCCAATCCCTTGGTTCCAATAATTTCTTCTCACAGTCAAACCTAACTCTGCTCGATGACACATTCTTCGTGGTAATCCACTTAAGCTCCCATCTCCGATAATTTTGCCATTCTTACACGCAACTAAGTGTATTGATGTTCTATTATCATGAACACGCTTAAGAAACTCTTTCTCCTGCTCAAGTGTGATAGGAAATCCAGATTTTCCAAATGTGAGGTTATCAGTTTCTCCACCAACAGCCTTTGTATATGCAATTATTTGTTCGGCATCTTCTGCCAAAGCCTCTCTAATAATAAATGTCATGATAATCTCCGTAAATTTAAGTTTTCCAAACAAACTCCAAATTACATTATTTTAATATTTGATTTAATTCTTCTAATGATAACCCTCTAATCAGTATATTATTATCTTTTTCATCAATAACAAACTTCATAAGTTTATTTATTGCCTCATAATAATCTATATCTCCTAAAACTCCACTATTCGTTGTGCTGACAAGCATTAGTTTCCACTCATTAACTTCTGTATTATTAACTTTATACAATGATTTTGGATTTTTAGGAAAAGAAGTTAAAGTATCTTCTGTTAGTGCAAATGCACCAAATGGCTTATTATCTTTTCCATTGTAAAAGTTTGGATTTCCTATATACGCATTTTCCCAATTATTAGTCTCTTTTTTCTTAAACTTATCAAATAATCCCATAATCAATCCCCTTCTTAAATTCAAGTTTTTTAGACATACTGAGATTTATCAGATCCACCTTATACTTTATTTGGTGCGCACAAACGGTTCGTTTACTTCCGTACTCAACAAATCCGTATATGCCTGTGGTTTCCGATACGCATTGCCCCAGGTTTCAGTTTTTCTATAAGCCCTGATTTGATCCAAATCAAATTCAGCGATTAAAATCTGTTCCGAAACATCGGTTGCTTCAATGATAGTGTTATCAAGATAACTGCCATCTTTATCAAATACAATTGGGGAAAAGGCACAGGACTGCCCCCAGTTATCCGCAGGATAGTTCGCCATAGCAACGCCTGTCATATTTTCAAAAGCTCTCGAACTAAGTTGATTCTTCCTCGCCGGATTTATGTCACAGGCATTGGGGACAAGAATAATCTCCGCACCTTTCAGCATAAGTACCCTTGCACTTTCCGGAAATTCTCTATCGTAACAAATCATTACGCCAATCTGTACCCCGTCAAATTCACAAACTTTAAATTCATCTCCATTTTGAAGTAATTTTTCCAATGAAAAATCGCAAGTATGCACCTTGGCATACTCTAAAATGACTTCGCCATTTCTATCAATGATAATTGCCGTGTTTTGTGGCTTTGATGTGGTTTTAGACAGATATGTGGCACAAATACCAATATGTAGTTCCTTTGCAATATTTTTCAAGTCTATAACATATTCACTGTCAATTTCTACAGCATCTTCTAACCATAAGGCGCGTTCTTTATCAAAGCCAGTACGAAGTGGATTATCAAAAGCATCCTCAAATGGCGGTGCATATCCATTCGACCACATTTCCGGGAATAGAACAAGGTCTGCCCCCATATGCGAGGCTTCTAAAACATATTGGATTGCTAATTGCAAATTAGCATTTTTGTCATTCGGCACTGCTTTTTGCTGTACCAGTGCAATCTTTAATCTGTCCATGCTTCCTCCGCAAATAGTCATACTTACAAATTCCGGTTTTTTAACTTAATAGACTGTTTCATTCTTCTACGTAAATATTGATATCTTTTGTATTATTGATACTTATGACAGGTTTCCCTGAACCTGATTCAAACCTGTTCTGTTTCCGTATGCTCTGCGGACCATTTACTGTACCGTCTTGAACCGTGTTTAGATCCATTCTGACATTATCCGGTAATTTATCGAAATAAACAGAGACCTCCCGAAATGCATTTGCTTCGGAACCCTCGAGTGTAATATTGTGGTCCAAATGATCCGCCTCCAGATCAAGAACTAAAACTGATTTGTTGGCGTGTACTAACACATCTGAATTTAATGTTTCAAAATGAATTTGACCAAATTCCCCTGTTGTTTCAATTTTTTCAAATTCTTTCCGAGGTATGTAAATAACGAAAGAGCCAAGAACATTATTATTGGCCTCAGGATTTTCCATCCAAATGTCTATGTCAAGCGTATCATCATTCTTCTCATAGCGAACTTCATATTTATGATCCTTGTTCAAGTCTGCATTATTAAATTCAAAATATTTATTTACACCTTGCTTTACGATAATGGATTTGGCATTCCCTCTCAGATTAACATGACCAATATCTTCAGCCGAAATATTATCATATACTTGTTTCTCATCTTCTTTACCCGTAAAATTCAGAGTGTTTTTCTCTTGCTTACAGGAAATACATAAAAATGCACAAAAAATACTTAAACATAGAAAACATATTGCTTTTATTTTTCCCATTATGTCCCCCCTTGATTTCTGATCAGATAAGTTATGCTATACATACGGAAATAAATCATCAATATTTCTTTTGTGTTTGCCTCATTTCATTCACAAATAGGACAAGGCATAATATATGTTACCATTTTGGGAAAAGAGTTCCCTAAAAATAAGGAAACAAACGGATAGAACAAATTGAATAACAATAATAGTATTTGTAACATATTAGGCTTCTTAATCACATCATTTCTGTTATTCCAGCTTTCAAATAAAAACAAAGCTCCACACAATAAATATAGTGGAAATGCAAAATATTTTTGAATAGGCTCTGTTCCATACCATGCAAAAAAAACGATACCTAATAGTTTCCGATAACAGTCCAAAATGCCCTTGCGTCCATTCCATTACCTCTACAACTTCAAATCTATAACCTCCACCATATAGTATCTTTTCTGGCATATTCTTTGAAACCGCATCTTATTAGAATTCTTTGCGATGAAGCACCATCAACATCTGTTTCAGCTATAATATGATTTACTTCATCCTGCTTCAAAGCCCAATTACAAAACGCCTGAACCGTTTCTGTCATATAACCGTTATGCTCAAAATCCCGCCCTAAGCCATAACCTATTTCAACGTCTCCATCACTGTTAGGAACATCTTTAAAATCAATTGATCCAACCACACAATGATCCGATTTTTTAACAACAAACCAAAAAGTGTGCCATAGGTAATTTACTGGGTCTTTTTGAACCTTTTCTACTTGTCCGCATACAATCTCACGAAACAATCCCTCCATAGGTTCCGCCCTATATGAGCATAGTAGTTCCTTTTCAAGCTCTCTAATGTTATAAGTCCATAGTTCAAGCTGCTCTGGGGTAAGTGCAATAATATTAAGTCGCTCTGTTTCGATTCTCATTATTCTATCCCTTCAGATTATTCAGAGCATCTGGATTATTTGAGAAAATCATTCCAACCGTTTCACACGTTTCCATGTCGGAGCAGTCACCGCATGTCGTAACACCTTTTTTCAATGCGCACTGACGAACACCGCAAAAATTATCACAAAATACAGTTTTTGCTCCATCAGCACGACACCCCTCACAGTTGATATGTTCAGGCAGAATGGGCGCATCATTTAACTCAGCCCAAAGTTTTGCAGTTTTCTCACGCAACGCCTGGTCATCATTGATCGTTGCAATATATGCATCACATTTTTCACAGTCCAATCCACAGTATGCAATCTTATTCTTCATAATTATGTACCTCCTACAATTTTAATTTTTGAATTAAGTTTTCTTCCATATCATTTGATATTCCATCTGACCCGTTTCTTTTTCAATGTTCCTTTGGGATATTTGAAAACCCTGCTTTTCATAAAATCTAACTGCATTCTTATTTTGTTCATATACATTCAAAACAAGTTCTGACTTAAAACTCTGCAAAAAGTGAATAAGTTTCCTGCCGATACCTTTTGATTGAAACTCTTCTTTCATAAAAATTCCTGCAATATAATTTTCTGCTAATCCTACAAATCCTTTTATTACACCATCTTCAAACACATATACTTCTGCAGAGGATATGGCAGTTCGCACATCTTCAAAGTGGTTGTGCCAATACTCTTCTTGTATGAAATTGTGAGCGCTTATATTGGCGCTCAGCCAAATATTCATTATCGTGTTAAGGTCGTTTTCGGTTGCATTTCTTATCATATCACTTCCTCTTCCTCTGCAAATTTAATTTTTCCAGACAAACCGGGATTCATCATCTATTTTTTGCACTTTCAGATATTTTCTGTTATTGAATATGGGGATTATATTCTTTCATTTCGTCACCTCATCTTACTTATTATCTTACCATTTCTTTTAACTAATATCACTATAAATTATTTTATTATCCAATATCCATCTTACGCTTTTTTATTTCTTCAGACTCTTCGTCATCCACTTCCTGAACCTGTGCTTCACCAGTTCCCGAAAGTGCTTCAAGCACCCTGCGTATCTCATTCTGTGCTACGGGACCTGACGTCAGGGACAGGCTCACCATTAGGATGAGAAATAATTTATATATTTTTTTCTTCAATCATATTCCTCCAATTCAATCTCTGCTTTTGCATACAAAAAGGACGCATTTATCCTTTATCCATGATTTGAAAAGGAATTGATTCAATTATCCAGACGTACCTTCTGGTTAATTAATGTCCATCCATCAGGTAATAATATAAATAGAGTTAAACAGAAAAACAGAAAGGCGATTATAAGAAAAGGAAACAGACTGATTCCCATTGGGATAGCTGCAATTACAGGGGGTGTACATATATTTTTAGATATAGTTTCTCCATCCCCATTAATAGCATTACTTTCTGAAATTGTCCATGTCTCAATTCCAGTTGTCTTATCTAATAATTCATAAGGATTATTAGAACTACAAAAGAACACATTCATCGTTAAGCACATAGCAAAAAGAAGCATAATGAAAGTGACTTCAATGCGGGATAGATGGTTTTTCCTCTTATTTATTTCCATTATAATTCCCTTCTTTATCTATTACTGCGATCAATGTGTTCTACCTAGGCCACCATATAAATTAGTTTTGCAATGTTATGAATTATTTTGATATACTATACCTGTATTTTCCATCATATTGATGACAGCTAGTAAATCTTCTTTAGTTGTTATTTCTTTTTTGTCCATGCCATTCTCCCCTTTAGAGCTTCAATGTTTTCAGTATAACTATACAGCATAACCAAGAATGTACTTAACAGTACGCCTCCGACAATGTCTGTCATCCAATGTACACCTGACACCAGTCTTCCTATCACCATAAATATTATAAATAATGAAATAATAACAGTTACTACGTTTTTCACTACAGATTTGTTAATTCTCTTTCTCAGCTGCATAATAGCCGTCGGCATCACGCATAACACAAGTAATGTTGTTGACGAAGGGTAGGATGGCTCTAATCTTCCCGCAATAAGAACAGGTCTATAATTGATTACAAACACTTCAAATAGAATGTAGACTGCCATAACAAGAATATAAAACACACCTAAAATAAGAATGTCAGAATCCACTTTAAAGAGACTCCTTCGTTTTATTAACTGAGCCAATCCGAGTAAGCCAAAACCTAATACAAATACGGCCGGAACAAGTCCCAGCCAGTCTGTAACTTCGTAAAGCCACATGTGAACACCCGTAAAATCGTGAAAGGCTCCGTTCAAGCTGGCAAATCCTACAATAGATTTTTGCGGACCGATAGCCTGCAGATCAATCTTAGTGACTGCAAGGGTCCATAATAAAAATACAATTAACGCCGTCAATGTGATACACAAATTTGTTTTCTTGTACTTGTTCATCTTAATACTTCCTCTTTTCGTTTTGATATTTGGCTGTCTGCCTGAAAACATCCTAACGAAAGCAATGAAAATATTAAAGAATTGGACTGTCACATCAACGATACGCTTCGTGTCATGCCCATTTTATAAGCATTATTGACTTAATAAT
The DNA here is from genome assembly GCF_905197545.1 of Faecalicatena orotica. Classification (NCBI taxonomy): domain Bacteria; kingdom Bacillati; phylum Bacillota; class Clostridia; order Lachnospirales; family Lachnospiraceae; genus Faecalicatena; species Faecalicatena orotica. Next base: position 138,512 of record NZ_CAJJZH010000002.1, on the reverse strand, counting down.
CAAAAATAAGAATGTTAAGACTGCAGCATATGGTTCTGTGCTCATTATAAAAAACATAGTTAGTAAAATACTAAGTAAGAGGGATATCTTTGACTTATTCTGCAGCCAAATACGATTATTGCAATTCTGTAATGCCAAAGTAAGAAATCCCCAAAGCACAATAGAAATCAGCCCTATCATATATGGAACTTTAATATATGGTTCACACTCTGTATAGTTTATAAGAGACACTTCTTCGATTACACCACCTCTTTCCTGACCAAAAAAAGGTAAAAAGAAGAACATAATCAAACTGCAATCCAATGTGCCAAAAACAATGTCTTTTAATTTATGAACTTTAGTCTTAAGTTCCGTCTCAGCAGCATCTAATATTTCTTCACCCGAAAGCAAATCATCCAATGATACTGAAAAAAACTTTGATATAGCCCTTAATGAATCAATATTGGGATAACCTTTTCCAGACTCCCATTTAGATATTGCTGTTCTCGAAACATATAATTCATTTGCAAGCTCTTCTTGCGTCATTCCTCTGTTTTTCCTAAGCTCCTGCAATTTTTCATTAAACTCCAATGGGGTTGTCTCCTTCACAAATTCAATTTTTCCAGTCTATCAAGCTGGGCTGTGTATCATAGCTATAAATCTATTTCATTCCCCAGATGCCAACCTGCATATTAGATATCCATAATATTTCTACAACTCTGAATTTACAGTCACGAAGCAATTCTAAATGCTCTGTTAAAGTAATGGGGAAATAGTTTTGGTTGTAACGGCTTATATGCTCATCACTTTCTGCAGCCGTTTTCCCTTGTTCCATCTGATATAATTTCCATTTTTCCAAATATATATTTTTCCCCAACTCGCTAAATGGTGCAAAATTTTCAAAACTTATAAATATACCATTTTCTCTCAATGACTGGAAACAGTTCTGAACAGCTTTCCTGCGCTCTTCTTTCTGCAAATAGTGATTTACCTGTATTGCAGTTATGACATCATACTCATTAGAATTTGTTAATTCCTGAATATCACATAGGATAAATTCTGTATTTGGATAGGGAAAACGTTCTTTTGCAATTTCAAGCATTTCAGATGAACAATCGCAAAAAGTAAATTTCTCAACTTCAATATTTTTGAAAGCTATTTCAGCCATTTTACCAGTCCCACATCCTACATCAAGCCAATGTAATGCATTGAGATTGCATGACTTAACTAAATCAATTACCTGTTGGTAAAATTCATCATAATATGGAAGTGTCTGTTTGATTTTCATATCATATTCTTTTGAAGTAAAAGCAGATATATTTTCACTCAATGATAAGGCCTCCTAGTATTCTATCTTCTCCTGACACTCACTACATTCTCTATCATGAATAGAGATAATGCCTCCGCATTTTGGACAAGTATATTTCTCTTTCTGATTTTCCATAAACACCTCCAGCCCGTTGTTTCGAACAAATTCACTATTTTCCATAAGGCTTGCCTGATATCTCTCGTTGTAACTTTTCTCAAGGTTTTTAATCATTTTGCATGGATAGTCTGTACACTCGAAGCAATATGAGTATCCTTTCACTTTCATACAGTCTTTTATTTTACATTTGCGGCAGTGCTCAGGTTTGCCTTCATCACTATTCAGACAACCCATACATGGCTTTTTATGATAACAGTGTTTATAACATACCTTACAGTTCATCCCACAAGGGGCAAACATAATAGTGTCAATACACTCATCTGGCATTTTCATATGATTCTCCCTTCGTGTCATATATTGAACCTGATTGCATCACTTGTTCTAAAAATCCAACGCCATACTTCCTTTCCATAACCTTACCCCTTCTTTGTCCTTTTTATCAAAATGAAGGCAAGAATGGAAACAACCACATATCCAATGATGGCAATTACAGATGCCTCAATGCCAAATTCTCCTCCTGTTATAAAAAATGATTTGCTGTCCAGCACATAGTTAAACAGGGAATATCTATTTGGTTCCACACCGATATGCAGAATACCGCCGACAATTATTATATTCCACAGGCTGTGTACAATTGCGCTGTTCCAAATATTACCGCTTTCGTATGTAATGAAAGAAAACATAATACCGACAATAGTGCCTGCCGCCAAAAGCTGAAAGATACTGATAAAATCCAGATCTGCCCCTATAAGATGGGATAAAGCGAAGATGACAGATGGAATGATAACCGCGGCGTATTTATTCCAGCGCCGCTCTAAAGCAGTCATCAGAACCCCTCTGAAGATTATCTCTTCTACAATTCCGGCAGCCGCACCATAAAATATTACAGCATCTGTTACTGTATAACAAATCTCACCTGTGTCCATAGGCGTGATTTCCCATTTTCCGGCCATAAGAAAATATACTCCGGCGATTAAAACAGGTAAGATGACTGCTGAAATACACCAGACCGGCTTCACAGACAGTTTTGTTATCCTGCATGACCCCACAGGTAGATGAATTACTTTCTTACATATGACCGAAACACAGAGAAACGCAAAGACAATATATAATACCCCTGAAACAGCACTTCCTACTGCATCAGGTAATCCAATTACTGTAACAGCCTGACCGATTAATACAGCGGCAAGCTGTGATATGATAAGAGAAACATAAGCCAATACTACAGTTGCTATAGCTTGCTTTGTAGTTATTTTTGCAGGTGTACTTAATAATTTATCCATCTTTTACTGCTCCTTGTAGATTCTGACCCGATATCATATCTTCCACGCTCACATTAGATGTTTGATCTACCGGTTTAAAATAATAAAATATGATGTCATCCCCAATTTCCCATTTTGGAAAATCCAGACCTGATTTTGAACAGTCCAATACCAGCTCATCCGATGAAAAATCACCGGTTTCCTGATTCAGCCTTACCGTCATTGTTTTATCAGTATCCTCTTTAGCCAATATTTGTGCATAAGAATGATATAGGTGGTCATACTCACCGCCTGTTCTGAGATTATCCTGATTACCGTCCGTTCCGTCCCGGAAGCCTATGTTTATCACAATATACCCTGTAATCACAATGAATATCGCAGCTGCAATTAACGTAATTCTTTTCTTCATACACTCCACCCTCCGAAGCGCCTAAATAGCTCTATGAATGAAATCACACAAGTATCAAGAATAAAATCCTTGATATTAGTATACTGAACCAGTATCAAAATATCAAGGATTGACTGGTTGTACACAAGACGATGGTTGACGTTCGTCTATCAGAGCTATAGAATGTAATTAAATACTACAAATGTATATGAAAGGGGATGTTTCTATGAAAAAAGGTACTATCTCTCTGTTTGGTCTGGTTTTAGTTTTGATTTTGACTGTCGTACTTACCGGCTGTTCCAGTAGTAAATCTCCCGATAGCGGGCAGACCGGGGATTCCTCTGACAAGGCACAAAGTAATGCTGCAAATTCTTCCGAAACTCCGTCTCCAGAGCCCCCGGAACTACAGCCCGAAGAAAATCCCCCTTCACAAAATACAGATGATTCTATAGAATTGTCCGGTTATATGAATGAAGAGAGCCTGCCATCTATGGTTCAGGAATTGGGACTTACGAGAGCAGAAGGTGAACAGTTTGGAGAATTAGGCGAACGATTTGAGGGGAACGGTATTTCCGTAGAATGGCAGCCTTCGTCCGGGACCAATCCCTCTATTCCCATCACAGTCCAATGCTCGAATAATTATAGTGTAAGCATGCAGGGTGTATCTTGCGGAAATTCTTATGAAGACACAAAATCCAGTCTTCTTCAGAACTGCTGGCGGGCCGTTGGAACAGATACCAAGCACCCTAATTCATTTTTAATGGAAACAGATAATAATGAAAGGTTCCTGATATCACTGACACTGGATAGTTCAGACTGCGTAAGTGAATGGGATTGGTGTAACTGGCCGCAGGGGAATCTGGTTGTACAATAGGAAGATAATACAAAGAGTTTATAAAGTACTAAGGCCAGTGGCTGCTATTTTATGGTTCTTGCATTGAGCCGCCCACTATTGGATGGCTCTTGTTAATATCCCCTCTCCGCAAATATCTTTTTCGCAGTAAAAACAGCATTCAATACTCTCGGAAATCCCGTATATGGGATACATTGTAAAAATGTCTCTATGACCTTCTGCGGCGGGATGCCTACATTTAAAGCCCCATTGATATGAACCTCCAGCTGCGGTTCGCAGCCCCCTAAAGTAAGCAGGCTGGTAATTGTAATCAGTTCTCTCTCCTGCATACTCATTTCTTTTCTTGTGTAAATATCTCCAAATGCAAATTCAACTATGAGTTTACCCAGATCCGGTGAGATATCCTCCAGTGACCGAATGACAGCCTCACCGCCTGCACCGTCAATTTCTTTTAAGCGTTTCATTCCATTTTCATATCTCGTTTCTTTCATTTGATTTTACCTCCTTAAGCGATTACAATATAAGCATATTTCTTAGACTATACTGTAAGTCAAGAGTTTTTTAGGAGGTGGGTATAACTTATGACAATAGGTGAATTATCAAAGGTGACAAATATCAGCGAATATACACTGCGATATTATGAGAAGAAGGGATTGATCCGCGTAAGCCGTGATCCTATAGGCAGGCGCTGCTACGAGCAGGGCGATATAGAATGGGTAAAATTTATCCAAAGGTTAAAAGATACCGGCATGTTTCTGAGAGATATCGAAAAATATTCAAAGCTTCGATATGAAGGGGCAGCTACCATGCCGGAACGGTTAGAGATGCTTCAGGGGCACAGGTTGTATGTTCTTGAACAGCAGAAGAAATGGGCTGAATATCTGGATAATCTGGATGATAAGATCGAGTTTTATAAAAACAGTATTCCTGATTAGCACACTATCAGTATCTTCTTTATTCCTTTCCAATCTTGCGAAATATATTTCTTATCTTGTCCACTCGGAAAACTTATGTTCCTGCATGCGAACATCTTCTGGAAGTGCGGTGGCCAAGTCGCCCACCTCATTAGGCATTATTTTATAATCACCCACAGTGAACCAATCTTTCCGAGAGTCACTGGTTCCATTTTTTTAGCTCAAATGAAGCCCTTTTATGAACTTCTCCGTCAATGTCAGCTTTGCATTGTCAATAATCATATCAATACAGCAAAATGATTGGCCGTTTCAATTATATCGTCCACATTAAGAACTCCATTTTTTTGCTATCTTAGTAACTGAAAGATGTTTGAGTCAATTATCACAAAAAATCAGATGAATTGGCAATGTTTATAAACTTTTTATTAAGCTGTTACTACAGCGAAGGCTTTGCAGTGGTAAATTAACCGCAAATCCTTCCTCAGAACCTGATATGCCATATGGAATATCTTGGCCTCCTTCGGTATTCTTTTTTGCAATCCTTCTTTTATTGCTTCCAGTAGTTTTCTCGAAATACTTCATACATCGTTTTAAATCCTCTTTATTTTTGTATTTTTCTTACAATATAATTAAACTATTTATAATGCAAAGCGTCCTTTATTTCCCTTCAATTCTAGCCTTCATTTTCTTTCTGCCGGGAATTCCAAGTAGACTTTTATAAATAAGTAGCTCCATGCCCGCTCCAGTAAAAAGAATAATTTAGCTGTTTTTTTGCCGTTTAATGTTTAAACAACATGCTAAGCCCAACTTTCTTTTAGCATCTGAGTCAATCCAAAACAAGCTGAGATGATGCAAAAAAACATCGATATAACAACATAAACTCTCTGACCTTCCCACTTAATTTTATTCAATTAACATATAATATAAATCCAAAATAGTATTTTCTTACAATAAGAAGGGGTTGTCAGGAAATAGACAGTTTTAACAGGGGAGACAGTGGTGCGTGTTAACATCTCCCCCTGAAACTTTCTGCCATCAACCGATTCATCGGCAAGTCTATTTCCATCCAAAATACTACTGAGCTTCTCAGTCTTTATCTTTTTTCTACATTGTTTATACGCCTTCAGACACCTCGGACACTTTATTGTTTTTGCGTTCTATATATATTTTAATTGTTTTCACAACAATAGTAATAATCATAATCACCCCTACAATACCACTAATTGGCTGTAAGATGTTAACTAGTTGTGAAAATGGAAGTACGCTTCCCAACAGAATTCCAAAGATCGTCAGAACTACAACAAATATTTTACTTCCGCCTGAATTTTCTTTTTTTTCAAAAAACATATGGTTAATTGACCAAAGAAATCCTGTATAAGTGGTAAATACACCCATAAATATAATAATTACATAAGTCCAGCTTCCTGCAGGCCAAATTGAATGTACCGCTGCAACTGCCGGAAATGGGAACATCATATCTGTTGCAGGATCAATCACCGCATTAAAATTCATCATAACAAGTACTAAAACCAATGTTACACATGCAAAGAAAGCAAGAGCGCTAAAAATGGCAGACCCAAATGCTTCTCCTTTTCTCTTTGATCTCTGTCCCAGAGAAAGATAAAACGGAAATCCCGTTGTAATACAAAGTGTTCCGTATAGAATGCCGTCAAGAATCGGAGAATTCAAATCCGCTAATTCTGGTATCAAACTAAGAGGAAACAACGTAAACATATTTGCCTGCCATATTTTTCCATCATTTACCATCTGCGTAACCCCAACCGCTTGGTCAATGCTTGAGCCTGGATTAAAAATTGATATAACACCAAAAATCAATACATATAGCAGGATAACAATTCCTGCACCTCCAAGTACATTCTGAACGGTTTTTAAACCACCAATTACAACTACAACCGCTAAAACTCCTAATATTAATGCCCCCATCCACTGTGGCACGCCAAATTGTTGTTTCAGGATAGATCCTGCACCTGAGAACATCAGCATTGCTGTTGCAGCTGTTAAGATTGCCACGAATACCTGAAAAAATTTACCAAGATATTTACCGCCAAAAAAAGTATAGGTATCAATTGCCTTTTCAAACTTCACACTTTGTCCCACATAATACAGACACACACAATAGATTACTGTCACAATCAGACCTGCCAGTAGAGATACAACTACATTATCTCCCCACGATCCAAAAAATTGCAATAACTCATTTCCCGACGCAAATCCAGCACCGACATTAAAAGATACAAACGCACCTGCCGTAATGAACACCGACTTTAATCTTCCATTCATCCTCATTCCTCCATTATAAGACTTTTGTTATCTTCATATTTATGGATCCATTTCACAAGCAGAATGTATCTTCCCATTCTGTGATTTCATCGCGATTTCTTGTTGTACCTATAATATCATCACCAGGTTCAAAAATACATTACAATATCTGCTCTATTCATTACATTTTGTTAACTTTCTCCCCTTTTTTTACACATTTTTATTCATTATGCACAATTTCAGGTGATAAAAAAAGACGAGGAATGTCATCCATTTACACGACAACACCCTCGTCTATTATCTTCCTAAGCCCGCTGCTTTTCCACATTGAACTTAATATCCTTCTGTCCGCAAATATGTTCAATCACAGCCTGCTCTGCCATCTCTTTATCTCCTGTTTCAATAGCTCTGATAATTGCTTTATGTTCCTGAATCTGACTTTCAACAACCTCATCATTTTTGCAGGCTCTGATTCGGTATCCGTACATCGGTTCTTCCAGACTGTGAATCATCCGAAGTAGCACTCTGTTATCTGCAATACGATATATTTCTTCGTGGAAACATTCATCGGCGCATGCCCCCTCCCTGACATTTCCTATTCTCTGCGCATTTGCAAATCTCTCATTTATCTGGTTTAATTTTTTGATATCCGCAATTCTGGCATTCTGACACGCCGTAGATGCCGCCAGTTTTTCCAATGCATTCCTTGTATCCAGCATTTCCCGCATTTCGCGTTTTAAATTATCCTGAACAATAGCCCGACCGCACTTACGTACAATCAGACCTTCTTTTTCCAGTTTGATGATCGCTGCGCGAATCGGAGTCCGGCTTACTTGAAGGTATTCGGAAAGAGTAGACTCTGGCAAATGATCGCCCGCTTTAAGCTGCCCGCTGATAATTGCATAGTGCAGGGCGTGGTACACCATTTGATACAGTGGCTCTCCTTCATCAACAAAACTATTTTCCCAATCAAAAGCCGTCATGTTTTCTACTCCTTCCATATATTGAATATTAGTCAATCTTTGGTGCGCAACTCCATGTGATTATGGCCATATCTGTTCCAATATTTGTCAGTTCATGTGGCTCTCCTTCGAATACCAGAATGGCATCCCCCTCATGTAATTCATAAAATTCGGCCGTTGCTGTATTATGCATCAGCACTACACCGCGGCTCACGTAGAAAATCTCATGTCCCTCCGGATGTCCTGAATCAATACCGCCTGTCTGGCCCGGATGTAGTATGGATGATCCAAATGTAATCTTCTCTGTAATTACATACTCTCTGCAAACTTCCGGTCCGTCCAGATATACTCTCGCGTCTTCTTTTTTTATTACTCTCATAATTTCATACCTCTTTATTATTGTAATTACTTGTTTTCTCTTCCTCTACAGATGCAGTCAGTTCTGCCGCCTCATAATGTTCGGCGACTCACACGGCTTATCTCTAGAAATAATAGCTTTCATCATAGCGCAGTGACAACTTTTGATATTTCTCTCCATCCTTTACCTCTGCGAGAAACAAGACATGATCTGTATCCTCAATTTCCGATGTCAGTTCGCAGTGAAGATAACCCGCCGTGCCATTTATAGCCGGAGTGCCATTTATCATCTCATAATCCACACCAATGGATTTATCAAATTCCCGACCTGAAAAACTTCCGCATTTTTTTGCAAGTACCTCCTGTCCATCTGCCAGAATATTGACTGCAAATTTACCGGCATTGTGGATGAGATCAGCTGTCAGATGTGATTTTGCAACCGCAACCAGTATCTTATTAGGACGGGATGAAATCTGGGTCAGCCACGCTGCCGTCATAAAATTAATTTTAGTATTATCTTTTACCCCTAGAATATAAACTCCCTGCGTAATCGCATTCATATAATTCTCTTTTTTCATTTGTATTTCCTCTCTGTAGCTTATCTACATAGCCTCATGGCAACTGCCGTATTTAGACAAACCACTCCATTATTGAACTTAATGATTTATCTAATAGAATTAAAACGTCTTCTCAAAACATCCCGTCAGATCATAGAATAATCTACAGTACATTTCATAATTTTTATCGTATACCGATTTTAGTTCTGGCTGTCCCTGATATTCATGTTTGATCTGAATCATCTTGCCTACAGCATCCTCCACACTTGAAAATACACCTGTAGCTACTCCTGCAAGAATCGCTGCTCCAAGGCAGGCTGCTTCCTCCGATTTTACAGTTACCAGTGTGATATCGTTAACATCTGCCTTAATCTGATTCCAAACGTCACTTTTTGATCCGCCGCCAATTGAACGTACCTCTTTCACGTCAATTCCCATGTCCTTTAATGCAGATAGATTTCTTCTAAGGATAAATGCAAGCGACTCCATAATCGCTCTGGCGAAATGTGATTTCGTATGGTTTATTGTGAACCCAAACCAGACTCCCTTTGCCTTTGAATTGATATCGGGTGCCAGTGATCCTGACAAATGTGGAAGCATAACAAGACCTTCGCATCCCGGCGCAATCTTCGATACTTCATTACTGATTAAATCATATGCATCTGCACCTTTTTGGGCTTCTATAGCCATCTCTGCCGCGCAGAACTTATCACGGAACCACCGAAGTGTCATCCCCCCTGTTGTAAAAGTATGAATCATATAGGTATCCGGAAGTGCAAAATAGTGCAACGGCATCTTTCGGTTAGGATCAAAGACAGGTTTTGAAACCGGTGCGCAGATTGCTAAAGCTGCTCCGATCGTCTCAGAAAACATGCCTTCCTTAATATTTCCGGCACCAATTGCACCGGCTGCCTGATCAAGTGCCCCGGTTGCCACGGTAACACTACATGGCAATCTCAGTTCTTTTCTGACTTGATCGAGCATATCATCGACAACCGTTGCTGATTCGATTACTTCTGCAAGCTGGTATTCACGTATGCCAATGAAATCCAACATTTCTTTCCAATAGCATTTCTTCGTGATATCCCAGTACATTGAAGAACATACCAGTGAGCCTTCTGTGTAAAAGTATCCTGTCATCCTGTATATCAGATAATCCTCTACCAGTAAAAAACGATCTGTTTTATTAAAAATTTCCGGTTCATTCCTTTTAATCCAGAGAATCTTCGGTGCAGGCCAGCATGGCTCAAAACTGACTTGTCCTGTCACCTGATACCCCTGCTCATTGCCGAAATGCTTTTTCATTTCCCTCGCTTCATCTACAGCACGGTTATCCATCCATACAATTGCTTTTCTAAGCACATTTCCTTCTTTATCCACACAAATTAGTGTCTCCCCTTGTGCTGAGATGGCAAGCGAAATATGATCTTTTGCCGTAATTTTATACTTTTCCATAATCTCATCTAGACCATTTTTAAATGCCTGCCAGTATGTTTCTGCATCCACCTCCACATAATTTACGGCTGGAGTTTCAAGAGCATATTCCTGCATCGATACACCGAGCAGGGTGCCAAGTTTATCAAAAAGTGCCACCTTCAGAGCCGTTGTCCCCACATCTAAACCAAGTAATAACTGCATAACTTCCTCCTTTTCCCATATAAGCAATTATCTGATAAATGTCATCTTTATTTTTTTCTCAGCTTCCGGCAATGAAATTCCTGTCTGTTTCCCATTTTCAATACACTTCACCATCCATGCCATATTCTTACCGATTGTACGCATAGTCTGAATGCCCTCCAGATCCTGAAGCATCTCCTCCTGTGTGCGTCCAAAAATCATGTTGTAATAATTTCCCGGCACAATTGGCATTCCCACACACTCAAAATATTTATTTATCACATCAACCGTTGGTGTCATGCCTCCTCTTCTCGCCGTAGCAATCGCCGCAGCCGGCTTCAATCTGAACTGATTCCCAGCCATAAACATCCGATCCAGAAGACTCGTAAGGGTTCCGGTCGGAGAAGCAAAATAAACCGGACTGCCAATGATAAGACCATCACAGTTCTCCATTTTATCAAGCACTTCATTTACAATACTTCCGTCAAACGCACATCTATGTTTTCCAGAGCATGCCCCACAACCGATACATCCCATAACACAGTTTTTTCCAACATGTACAATTTCCGAAGCCACATTTTCTTCTGCAAGAGATTTTGCAATTATTCTTAACGCAGCATACGTGCATCCGTCTTCATTAGGGCTTCCATTAATTAACAATACTTGCATATCTGTTTTACCTTCCTGTTCTTTCTATTTTTCTCCTTTTATTTTTTTACATTTTGTTTTCTTTCTGCACTTCTTTTTCTCCTTTAATATTTCGTGTAAATATAAATGCATTTGTCATACAAATAACTCCGGCAATCAGTTTCGCTGACACAAATGGAACCAGCATCTTTGGTGCTTCCTGAAGTACAAAACCAATCTGGCTTCCAAGAAGTCCCACGCAAGTTACAATCCATGCTGAATTTATAATAATCCCCCGTTTTGTCATATCTTTCATCATGGAAAATGTAGGCACACTGCTTGCAAACGTAAAAAGCAGACCACTGAAGCTTGCCGCATTTAGTCCCATACGATTCCCAATTCTGTCTAACGGAGTGCTTATCTTTCTATTAATCCAGTCCAGAAGCGGCAGCGTACCTGCGAGAATAAATATCATTCCGCAGACGGTAACCATACCATCCATCACCGGTGGCATTCCCGGTATTACTGTGAACCCCGTTAAGTATGTCACTCCTCCGGCAATCAGACCGACCAAACCAATTTTTGCAATTGCATTTCCCAACACTTCCGCCATTCGCACCAGTTGATCTGGGCAAATATAGAATCCTATACTCAGCATAATGGAAATAATCAAAATTGGAATACTGTTGATTACAATCTCCTTCATCGGCATTCCCTGTATAAAGCCCCCTGCGATTGTACCCACCGGAATGGTGACAATTCCCATAAGCATACCCTTGGAAAACAGGTGGAATTCTTCCACTGTAAGTACTGCTTTCGCTACCGGAACTGCAAAGGTTAGTGTTCCGCCGATCATGGCCGCCGGAGCCAGACCAATCATGTCTGCAACAGACTTCGATTCCGCAAGTGATACTGCCATTGGATATCCACCCATATCACATCCCAGAAAAAAAGAAAAACATGATGGATCTGCACCGATAAAATTTGCCACCGGAACGATTGCTGGTTTTAAGAGTGTTGCAAAAACTGGGGTAATCGTCATAATCCCGGCAACGGACAATATCATCTGACCCGTCATGGCAAATCCCTCCCGGAATTTCATTCCCATACGAGAATCCGAATTGAAACAAAATTGAACGCCCCCTAAAACCAGACCGATTGCAATTATTATTTTCATAATGTGATACGATGTCATTTTACATTCCTCTCTTTCGCTCTGCTTCTCCCGTTATACTCTGCAGGACCTGCCAATAACAATTCCATACGAGGGCATAGGAACGTAAACTAACCACAGTATTCTTTCCGCTGCGACCAGCTTTCATTGCCATGCATCCATAGAGAACTGCTATTGGCAGGTCCTGCAGGTGTTTGGTACGCCAGTAGCGTACAAAGCGAGGGCTTTATCGTTACAATTTCTTTTTATAGATAAACCGTTGGCAAATACTGTTTATCAGAAACCGCAACATCAATTATTAGATATTTAGGTCAATTTTAATGTTTCAAATCCCATGTAATCACAGAATTTTTCCATTTCTTTTGTATAATCACCTTCTTTGATTACAAAGTGATGATCCATGCCACCTTTGATCAACTGTTCAATTACAGAAGCTGCCGGTATATCATACTGCAGATTTACAAGCAGTTTTGAACCACCTTCTACCCACTCATCATGTGTTACAGAGAGTGTTCTTCCTCTTGCGATAAATACTTTATAATTTCCGCCATTTCCTACAATTGCACATGTCGTAACAGTATCCATTGCTTTGTGAGGTACACCTACAAATGTCCCCAAATCTCCGCTCGCATTAATCCGAGCTCTGTCAAGGCTGTCTGCCAGTGACATTGGTGTGCTTCCCTCATGTGCGATTGGGATCATATTTCTCTCTTCATCAATACTTCCTGCTTCTCCGAGGGCAACTACTCCACCTTCAGAAAGCTGATTCAATGTGTTGATAATAAATGTATGTCCGAGATCACCTTCTGTATCTACATAAAAGCCTTCATCTCCCAGCCATGATTCTACAAGGTTCATCAGTCCCCCATAGTTTGGATAACACTCTGCTGCGAGAGATGTGAGATGATATTTTTTGATAATCTCTTTTGTAGCCATATAAACCTTTGCATTATACACAAGTGCTTCTTCTGAAGCAACCGATTTACCACTTCTCTTTTTGAGTTCTGCTAATACTTTTTTCGCTTCTTCATCAGAAATTGAATCTGCAATGTCTGTAATTTCTTCCATTTCAAGATGTACAAATGTGACACCTGTCTTAATTGTGAAATCCCATTCCTCTTTACTCATATCCTGAGGCCCTGCAACTCTCCATGTCTGCCTTGGTCCTGCAAGACCAATAATCATATTCTTTGCATTGTCTACTGCCACACCAACTTTTGCATAAGAACGAATTCCTTCGATTACTTTCTCATCTTCTGGCAGACCGTAAACATAATCATATGTATAGCCCATTGCCTTAAGGATAGAACCGTAATGCTGAACACAGCCAATTGAGAAAGTCTCTGTGTAAGGTACTGCCCAGTACATCGTAGGTACCTGAAGTTGTGTTGTGAAAATGTATTTCATAGAATCAATGACCCATGTAATATCCATGACAACTAAAGAATTTACTTTTTCTGCCTTCATTTTTTCGCAGGCGTCAATTGCTGCTGCTGGATCCCATATCAATTCTGGATATACGATAACTTCCATACCTGCTTTTGTAATCTCTTTCTCTGCTCTTGCAAGCAGATCACCGCCTCTTTCGCCGCCGGATTCTACCGGGCTTGCGACTGCAACTAAACCAATTTTAATCTTTTTCATATTTTTCGTTCCCTTTCTGTCCGTTTTACTTTACACCTGCAATTTTCAGTGCTTCTTCAATTCTTGCAGTCTCTTCAGCTGTTGCAGGAACCATAGGAAGTCTTGGATTGCCAGCTGCATGACCTGTCAGCTCAACTGCTTTTTTCAAAAGTGATGGGAAGTTTGATTCATCTCCGATTACACTTGTCAGCGGTGCAAGGCTCCAGTATATTTTCTGCGCTTCTTTGATTTTCCCTTCTTTTACAAGATTAACTATATCAAGTACCTGTTTTGGGGCTACACCTGCTGTTGCAAGAATGATTGCCTGCAAACCGATTGCACAAGAAGGAAGCGTCAGATCGTCACATCCTGTGAACAATGTAATTTCATCTGTGCTGTAATTTCTTAAAATTTCTGCGATAAATGGAAGGCTTCCGCTTGTCTCTTTCATACCAACAACATTTGGGATATCAATCAGCCGGTTGAACATCTCCATGTCAATGTTGATGCCAGTTGCTGCCGGATGATTGTAAAGAATCAATGGAATCCCTGCTTCGCCCAGTGTCTCGTAATGTTTCACCATACCATCTGCTGTTGTATTTCCGATTGGTGAAAGTACCAGTGCTGCGTCAGCTCCTGCTTCTTTAACGTCGTTTACATACTCTAAGGCAACCGCTGTTGTCTGTGCACCTGCACCTGCAATGATTTTACCGTCTCCGATTACTTCTTTAATTGCTTTAATGCCATCAATACGCTCCTGCCTTGTCAGAAATGCGTGCTCCCCTGAAGATCCACTAAAGCATACGCCAGCGCAGCCAACGCTCATATAATATTTCACATTTTCTTTTAAACCTTCCAAATCCATGCTACCATCAGCCTTGAAGGGTGTGATAAGTGCCGGAAATAATCCTTTGAATATGATTGATTTTTTTGTCATTTTTTTGTCCTCCTTGTAATCATGAATTATATTTTGTTTTACTTTTTATATGAACCTCTCTTTCAGAGGGAACATTTAATTTCAAATGTTTTTTCTTTTCAGGTTTATTTCATCAAATTTAATACATATTCGAGATTTTCTCTGAATGATCCATCTTTCACAAAGTTCTTATTGAACAATGCACTTCCCATAGTGTAAGTCCATGGATTCATCTTCAATACTTCTGCCACTCGTTCATCGCTTCCAACACTTCCTGCCAAAATAACCGGTTTCTCAGCTTTTGCAATATATTCTGCGGAAAGCGCTGTTGGGTTTCCATCCACATATCTGTATCCTAGTAAATCTGTTCCGTCGCACCCCTTTGCTGCAAATTCAGCTTCCTGTGCCAGCATCTCTTCTGCCGTTCCTTGAAGAATACTTGGATTCTGTGAGACCTTTCCGGCAAATGGACAGTACTTCAAATCTGTTGTTTTAATATATTCATAAACACTATCATAGAAAAGTGTTCCAATAAGATAATCAAATCCACATTCAACAGCAAGCTTTGCGCCTCTCATACACTCTTCTTCTGTGTAACTTACCACCTCGAGAAATGTTGTCTTTCCTGCTGCTTTCATATTCTGTGTAAGTTCTTTCATTTTTGCAGGTTCCATTCCGTGATCCTTAAAGCCCCAATATTTGACTGGTAAATCTTTTACCTCTTCAAATGTTTCAAATGCATCTGGAACTGTTACATCATTGTTTGTTAACATAACGATTAATTCTGCCATCTTTGTTTTCTCCTTTTCTTTTTTATTGCCTTAATTTTTACTATGCAATTATTGCTTTTGCCTAACATGTGTATATCTTATCTTCCGGATGTCCTTTTTGTCGATTAAGTATCATGACTCCAACATTACTTTTATTGCTTTATCTGCTTCTTTCTATATTATGTGGGTTTTCTTGCTTTTCCTTTCTTGCTTTCCGTATTACTTTTCTTGCTTTTTCGTTCTTATTCATTGTGTATCGAAGCGAATTATGATATAAAAAAAATATCAATTATTGCTTTTAAGAAAAGGAGGAGCTTATCATGGGTGATGCACATTTTCTATCTGCTGCGGAAGTTTATAACGGAAATTATTCCTTTACAAAACGGGACGCATCTCACGAATTCAGCAAAGATCTTCATTATCATGATTTCTATGAAGTACAGTTCTATCTTTCAGAAGTGGAGAACGGCGTAATTGGCGAAATACAGATTAACGGTCAAAAACGTACCCTTATGCAAGGATGTCTTGTCTTAATTAATATGTTTGATCAACACCAGATCAAAATAACGACAGATAAGCCTTATATCAGATACTGCATCTCTTTTGATTCAAGCCTTCTTCTTTTTGCCTGCTCTAACACATGCAACTTATTTAATATTTTTTCAAATTGTGCAGAAATGAAGTACTCAAAACCGTTATCACCTGCACAGATCCGTACCTTCATTAATATTTACAACAACCATGAAAAGCTCTCGTTAAAAAACGGAAGAGAAATTATGGAAAAGGCTTTCATACTGGAAATTTTTGCTCATATTTACGATATGTTCTATGATGGACAGAATATTAGCTCTACCGATTCCAGAAGTATGGAGGTTGTCACAAAGCTGATTGGCTATATCGACACACACATCGCCGAAGATCTGTCTCTGGAGAGTCTGTCAGAATATGTCAGCTTCAGCACATTTCACCTGAGCCGGATGTTCAAGCGCTACACCGGAACCACATTGAATAAGTACATCATTACCAAAAGAATCGATAAAGCAAAATTGCTGCTGCACGGTTCTATGTCAATTACAAATGTAAGCAAAGAAGTCGGCTTTAATAACTATAACCATTTTTACCGGACATTTAAAAATATGACTGGTTACAGTCCTGCCGACTATAAAGATTCGGAAATCAAGGAGGAAATATTATGAAAGAATTTACACAGAAATATTTTGTAGGTGATGCGAATGCCCATTCCAGATCGGTCTACAAAGGAAGCGGATACGACCCACAGGATTTGAATCGCCCACACATTGGTATCGGCAATACATATAGCGAGAATTCTGCCGGACATGCTCATCTGCGTGAATTGGCCAAGGCTATCAAAGCTGCGATCTGGCAGGCAGGTGGTATCCCATTCGAATTTGGTCTGCCATCTACATGTGCAGAAGTAGCCATTGGAACGGATACCATGTGTATGGATCTTGCCATGCGTGATATTGTGGCTTCTGGCATCGAAGTTGTTGCAAGCGTCCAGCATTTTGATGGACTTGTACTTCTATCCGGATGTGATAACATTGTTCCCGGAACGCTCCTTGCTGCTGCAAGACTTGATATCCCTACCATCTGCTGCACCGGTGGCCCTATGCTCTCTGGACGTTTGAACGGCAAACAGTTCCTACAATGTGATGTAACAGAATTTTCGTATGGAAAAATTTCCAAAGGAACAGCTTCAAAAGAGGAAATAGTAGAAGCAGAGTGTCAGGCCTGCCCTTCCATGGGTGCATGTTCTTCACTTGGAACTGCCAATACCATGCAAATTCTTACGGAAGCACTCGGTATGACACTGCCGAATTCTTCCACCATCCCGGCAGTCTACACTGATAAAATCGTAAGCTGCCGCCAGATGGGATGTCGTATCGTGGAAATGGTTTATGAAGATTTGAGACCTTGTAAGATCATGACAAGAGAGGCGCTTGAAAATGCGATCCGTATGAACCTTGCAATAGGCGGTTCCACCAATGCTGTACTGCATATCCCAGCTCTTGCAAATGAACTTGGCATTGATATGACCGCTGACGAGTTTGAAAAATTCAATCGTTCTACCCCTTGTATAGCAAATGTCAGACCAAGCGGCGTATTTGCTGTGGACGATCTTCATTTTGCAGGTGGCGTACCGCAGTTGTTCAAGCAATTAGAGTCACTCGTGAACAAAGACTGTTTAAATGTAAATGGTCAGACATTGGGTGAAATCCTTGAACATGTTGCCAGCAGCCCGAATGATATAATCCGCACTTTACATAATCCTATTTGCAAAGATGGCGGACTTACCATTTTAAAAGGAAATCTCGCTCCAAACGGTTCTGTTATACGTTCCTCAACAGTCAAAGAAAGTATGCAGTATTTTCGCGGCACTGCTAAAGTATATTCCAGTGACAGTGAAGCGCATAAAGCCATCATTTCTGAGGAAGTCAAGCCTGGGGATATTGTTGTTGTTCGCTATGTTGGACCTGTTGGAGCACCTGGAATGGTTGAAATCATGGAAGCAACTGAGGCAATTGTAAATCTCGGACTTGACGAGAGCGTCTCTTTGATTACTGATGGTCGTTTCTCTGGTTTCTGTCACGGACCAATTATCGGCCATGTTTCTCCGGAAGCTGCCAATGGCGGTCCGATTGGTCTAGTAGAAAATGGAGATATTATTACGATTGATATCCCAAACCGCTCTTTGAAACTGGAAGTATCTGAGGAAGATCTTGCGAAGCGACGCGAGAAGCTTGTTCTCCCTGAACCACGTGTAAAAAAAGGGTTCATGAGAACCTATGCAATGAATTGCCTTCCACCAGAAAGAGGTGCAGCAATGCAGAAGTGGAAATAACTTTATGATATATGAATCCTTTACCTAGTTGGGCGTGCCATTCCCCCATTTGGATGCATGACAATGAAAAATCCCCCAGCTGTCTAATGACAAACGGGGGATTTTTCATAAGAATATATCTCATTAGCTTTTTAATTGCATCTCTTTTTCTAAGAATTTTGCCACGCCGTCATTATTACAATCATCCAACACATCATTTACCATCTGTTTCACTTCCTCAAGCGCATTGGCCGGTGCATAGCTTCGATCTGCAACCTCAATCATCGGGACATCATTATAATTATCACCAAATACAACCAATTCATCTGCCTTCATTATTTCTTTAAGTTTTAACAACGCATGTTTTTTACTGGCTTTGTTACTAAACACCTCCAGACAGTATAACTGATTATAAATATTTAAATACAATA
This sequence comes from Faecalicatena orotica, assembly GCF_905197545.1. Classification (NCBI taxonomy): domain Bacteria; kingdom Bacillati; phylum Bacillota; class Clostridia; order Lachnospirales; family Lachnospiraceae; genus Faecalicatena; species Faecalicatena orotica. The sequence continues at coordinate 119,534 of NZ_CAJJZH010000002.1, read as the reverse complement.
CACAGCTGACACCCTCAATCTTGTCCACAGCCGCTTTGACAGGTTCCAGCTCCTCTTTCGTTCCGGTTCTGGCAAAGTAGAACACATCTCCGTCTTCCATGTTCTTAGCATAGTCAGATGTAACAGCTACTACATCACATTCACTCAGCGCACGTTCACTATAATATTGTATCTGCGCTTCCAGGTCCTTGCTTCCATAATAAATACGAATTTTGTTGTCTCCAAACAGATACATAAAGCAATCCTGTTTGTTTTCATGAAATGCATTAATCACCTTCTTTGCAGTCACTTTATCAATAGTTTCTGCATGTAGAAATTTCTTTTTTGAAAAATCATAAATAAATACTCCGTTTGTAAGAATACCCGGCGTCTGCAGCTTTAATTTCTCCAGCCGATAATCACATCCATAAGGCATACGAGCTGTTGCTACAGAGAACATCATACCATCCTCAATATATCGGTTAATGACCTCTGTGCTGTATGAACTAATTTTCTTTTTACTATTGAACAGCGTTCCGTCCAGATCAGATATATATAATGTTTTCATAATAAATCGTGTTCTCCTCTCAATCGTGATTCCAAAGCAAATGCTTACTGCATATATGGCAGAAATACTATCTTTTTGCAATTATTAATACTCATTTTCAAGTATCTCCAGATAATCTGTCCTTTCTGCATCTGTGATTTCCCTGATTACGTTGCATGGAACTCCTGCTGCAACTACATTAGCTGGAATGTCATGTGTAATTACACTGCCTGCTCCAATGACTGTATTATCGCCAATTGTAATACCGTAATCCATATGAACGCCTCCGCCCACCCATACATTGTTTCCAATCTTTACGGGTTTTGCATAACATGCTCCGGCCGCACGTTCCTGTGCATTGAATGCATGTCTGGAAGTATAGATGGATACCCTTGGTCCAAAGAGAACATTATCCCCAACAATAATTTCCCCCGGATCCAGCATAACACAACCGAAATTTGCATAAAAATTCTTTCCGAGTGTGATATTAAAACCAAATTCACAGCGAAATCCCGGTTCAAAAAAAGCACCGGCTTCTGCATGTTTTACCAGTCTTGATAAAATCTCCTCCCTTACTTTCGGTTCCTGTCCATAGCTTGAATTGTATTCATCCGTCAATTCGACTGCCCGTTTTCTCGCCTCTACTAACTCTGACGTCAGATCATTGTACATTTTTCCTGATGCAATTCTTGTTTTCTGTTCTTCATAAGTCATAATACTATTTTCCTTTCTGGCTTTCTTTTGGTAAGTTAGGCAATTGCCCTGTTTCCTTTTCAGGGGTATACTTTTCTGCAATGTAAAAATAGCAGCCTTTTACTTTTTATTATAAAGGCTACTATTTTTTATACGATTATTAATTAATGCATCTATATTACATATCTTGCTTTTTTCGCTACTCATTCCTGTTTTACCTGCGAGCTTCTTTCATTCTCGTTTAATTCATTGCGAAACGGCTTCAGGTTTAGATTTAACTAATTTCATAGCGATATATTTGATGTTTCTCTCTGTGCAGGATGATAACGTGCTCCAACACGTTTACTCTTCGCCTGATCTTCTCAACCTCTGAGGACATACGCTGGCAGGCTTTTTTATCTGCAACTTCCAGCATCTTCAGCAGAATATCTGCCAGAGATTTTACTTCCTCCGTTCAAATTACCATATGTGAATGCGAATCCATAAGAATAGATATCATTTCCATTAGTGGTACGGATATTGTATTCAAAGGTTGTCCGCCTTATCATATAGTCGAAGAAAAACAGTGACTTCTCCATCTTGTCTTATTTTCACATTTTCCAAATCTCCAGTTGAAAACCTTCCATTACTGATTTCCCATTTCGGATGGAAATAACTAAAATACTACATTTCTCCTGTACCCTGTATTAATGTACATTCTTATGATTGTAATAAAAATTATTGATGGACAGCCCATTTCAATAACCAAGCATTACTGGGAGATGTAGAACATTAGTAAACAGTATATAATCCGTATTTTGAAAAAAATTATGGTTCCATTCAATGACGATTGATGAATGGAACCATTATTACTTCTCCATATTCATTTTATATTCTTCTGGAATTGATGATGACCAAGGAAGGTGTTTTCTGACAATCTTCCGTATTATTATAATAGTAATCTTATTGCCAGTTTTAAATGTGATCCACTGCCCTATTGTCCCATTCCGGATCGCACCGCGCATGCCTATAAGTTTCCGCTCTGGTGAAAGAGACGACTGTCTTCCTGCCCAAATGATCCAATCTTGCCGGTAAGAAATGCACCGGTTACTTGTCCCTGAGCGCTATAGTTTCTTATGCTACGTTCTGAAACATTACATTTTTTGCTATTTTAGTAACTGAAAGATATCGCATATGCTCTCCTCCGTTGAAAATCGAATCAGTAATTCTCCTAATCTATGTATAGTATATCGTATTATCGGCAATATTTTTCAATTGTTTATATAGATATAAAAGTTTATTGCTGCTTCTGGAAATTTCAAAGCCTTCCTAAAAATTAAAATGCTCTAAACACCTGACTAAAGGTATTTAGAGCATTTTTTAAAAGGCACAGACCGGATTTGAACCGGTGATCAGGGTGTTGCAGACCCACGCCTTACCGCTTGGCTACTGCGCCATAATGACCCCGACGGGAATCGAACCCGTGTTACCGCCGTGAAAGGGCGATGTCTTAACCGCTTGACCACGGGGCCATTGTACAATATAATGCCGCTGCTTTTGCAGTGACCGTTGTTTATATTATCATATCCTTTGGTAAATTGCAAGCCCTTTTTCACAGTTTATTTATAATTGTAAATGTATTGAGAAACAGCAATTGCTATGGTAACATTTAATAAGTCAGTAAAACGTCAAAGAAAACACCCTCTTCTTTGACGAGTCAGGGTGTTTTCTTAACATTCAACAGGTCAACCACGTTTGGCGATTGCTCCTTTTATGTACATAAAATAGCATAAATAATTGATAAAGTCAATTTTTAAAGTAAGCCACAATCAGGTCGACCATCCTTCCATAGCTCTGCACGCCGTCTGACTGTCCGTTTGCCTTGAGGTATGTATCGTTGACTTTATTAGAGACTTCGGCTACTGCACCGTCGTACTTTGCCCAGAACTGATTGTTGGCCTTTAGGTCTGCCTCCACGTTCCCGCCAAGCAGGGAGCGGACTTCTTCCCATGCTTCTGCATCGGCTCTGTGGAGCGCGTTCATGCTGTATACCCAGCCAGACAGGTACCCGCTGTACTGGAAGTCCACTCTTCCTGCGTCCTTGCATGCAAGAAATGCTATAAAGTTGGCTTCTTCTTCCTGCATGAATCCCCTGAGATGGGACAGTTCATGGCTAATTAAAGGGAACAAAAAGAAAGGAAAAGCCAATCCAGACGGTATCAGCGGCAGGCTACAAGAATAAATTGTGATTTCACAAGATTGGTGCTATAATAAGAGAAAAGTTCCTGCCGGGGCAGCCGCCCCGGTGGTATGGATAGAAAGGCAGGAAAACAATATGCACATCAGCTATAAACCACTCTGGCACACACTGTTAGAGCGTGATATGAGAAAAGAGGATTTAAGGCTTGCCGCTGGTATGACAACAAATATGATTGCCAACATGAGCAAAGAGGGAAAGCACATCAGCATGGATACATTAGCCCGTATCTGCGAAACGCTGAATTGTGAGATTACCGATGTGATTGAGTTAGTACCAGACGAGCCTGCTTCCACAGGAGGTAAGGAACATGAGCGAATTGAAACCAAGAATAAAAGAAAACGGAATTGATTATATCCTTGTTGGAGATTACTACATCCCGGACTTGAAGTTGCCGGAGGAACACCGCCCCATCGGAAAGTACGGACGGATGCACCGGGAATATTTAAGAGAAGTCTGCCCAGCCAGATTACACACATTGACCCTGACCGGGGAATTGTGGACATATCTTGCAGACCTGAACGAACAGGCACAGAAACGGTTAGACACCATCATGGAGCAGATGAAAGCTGCCGAGGGCGTGACCGAGGAATTGAAGCGTACCCGTCAAATGGAATGGGTGCAGCGTTGCAATAACATTCACAACCGGGCAGAAGAAATTGTTTTACATGAGATGATTTATTCATAACGGTATGGTAGAATGATTATTACAAATTAGAAGTTGTAAAGGAGACTTTGTATGGGTAGAAAAGAAATAACAACAAAAGAAGATTTAATGAAAGTAATAGAATTATTCGAAAATACTGGAATTACATACTGGTTGGATGGCGGATGGGGTGTAGATATTTTAGCTGGTAAACAAACAAGAATTCATAGAGATATAGATATAAATTTTGATGCTCAACATACGGAAAAATTGTTAAATGTGCTTTTGAATCTGGGCTATAAAATTGATACAGACTGGAAACCGGTTAGAATAGAGTTATATAGTGATGAACTTGGTTACTTAGACATTCACCCGTTCGTTTTAAGTGAGGACGGAACTTCAAAACAAGCTGATTTAGAGGGTGGCTGGTATGAGTTTGAAAAAGATTACTTTGGTAGTGCTTTTTTTGAAGGAAAAACAATTCCTTGTATATCCTTAAAAGGCCAAAGAGTTTTCCATTCAGGTTATGAATTAAGAGATAAAGATAAGCATGATATTTCAATTCTTGAAAGTTTATCAAAATAACATTGCTGTAATTTCTAAGATAAATTCCACTTTATCGCTTTGAAATTTTAACTGAATAAGTATAGCACCAACCGCTGCTACATGGAAGCAAACACAACCATGCAACAGCGGTTTTTCTTTACCGTTTTTTCCTTTGACTGATAGGAGTTCCTGTTTTCTTTGATTTTTGTAGAATCCGAATGAGCCAGCGAAATTCTTCGTCTGACAGATTTTTATAGTTGATGCCGAGCTGCTTGCAGTAAAGGACAACCAGCTTTTCATCCCGACTGCCCTTGAAATTTTCAACCGCTTCCAAATTTTCTTTCAATTCATCGGCAACGGTGGTCTGGGGCGCACTCTCGCTGTCCTTTTTGTGGGCTTCCCGAATATCCCGGATAATGAGATTGAGGTCATCAAGAACCATGTGGCTGAAATATTCATCATCGCTGATATGGGCGGCTTGCAGCACTTTCAAATGCGGGTCGTCTTCGCCGGGGCGATACCGTTCAATGATTTCATGCCGGACAGTATCGACAAGGGCGTTGAGGTTTTGAATCTGCATGGTGGCAATCCCATCTACATAAATCTCAATGTCCGCAAGAAACTTGATAAAGTCCTTATGAGTGGCAAGCTCACAGAGCAGACGGTTGTTAATCCGACCGCCTTTCAGAAGTGCCACCATCTCATCATTCAAATGCAGCTCTGTTAGTGGCGTGTTGATCTGCTCCCGGTTCTCTGTCCGGCACAGCAGATAATCAACGGAAACCCCATAGAAGTCTGCCAGCGTGATAAGGTTGCCATGATTGATTTCCTTATAATCCTCTTTTTCATAACTGCCAAGAGCTGATTTGGAAATGCCCGTCAGCTCTGATAATTCTTCCAGATTTAAGCCTTTGTCCTTGCGGAGTTCCCAAAGGCGTTCCTGTATGCTTGTCGCTCCTTTCATGGGCGCACGCTCCTTTCCGGCGGTTTCATTACTGCCGCTTAACTGGATTATATCATACTTTCCGCAATCGTGGAAATTTCTGATTTTTACCCCTAATTCCTACTTTGTGGACATACGGCACAGGGCACAAAAATGTTCTATGATACAGGTAGTTCATCGATGGATTATTCCAATCGAATGACCAGCCTGTGTGGGATATGCTTCCCCGGCGATGTAGCGCCATGACTTTTGGCAGGGATATGGAGGAACCCTGACCAAAACGAGCGTACCAAAGGGAGCGATACGCCGCTGTGAGATTCAGGGGAGGAACGACACCGGGGAGAACTGGCGAACTGACACCGAAATGATACCGAAACACGACAATCTGATAGGGGGACAGTCTACCCTATCGCTGATACTTCGGGAGATTTTAAGCGGCTCTATGGCTGTAATTTTGCCGAAAATCGCCCCGAAACCATACACGAAAACGGGAGGAAGCGCAATATGCCGAGAATGAGCAAAAAGAGGAAGCATGAGCTTTCTTTTTACCTCAATGACCGGGGGCGTGTCACTTACAACGAATTATGCCGGAAATGCCAGCATGGGTGCAAGCAGAGCTTCCGGGCGGTTGTGATTGACTGCCCCCGTTATTTATCCAAACGAGCAAAGAAAAAGGAGGAACACACCGAATGAATTTTGAATTTATGACGATAGACACACCATTGCCGCCCTGTATGCCCTTTCCCAGAGCGTTGACAGGATTTCCAGTCAGCAGCACCGCAAAGGTCATGTACTGCCGGATGTTGGACGCTATGCTATCCAAAGGGCAGGAGGACGAGAACGGAATCCTGTTTGTCTGCTTCCCTGTCACAGCCATTGCCGCAGTCCTGTCCCGCAGCCCCATGACGGTCAAGCGTTCTCTGAATGAACTGGAAACCGCCGGACTGATCATGCGGGTGCGTCAGGGCGTTGGAGAACCAAACAGGATTTATGTGCTGATACCGGGAAAGGAGGACGCTGCCCTTGCCTGATACCTCAAAGCTGGAAAAGCTCAACCGGGAGCTGGAAAAAAGCGAAAAGAAACTGCGGAAAGCCATCAATGATGAAAAGGCATTGCAGCACCAGTTAAAGCAGCTTACCCGAAAGGAACGGACGCACCGGCTCTGTACCCGTGGCGGTATGCTGGAAAGTTTTCTGCAAGAGCCGGAACGCCTGACAGATGATGATGTCATGCTGTTGTTGAAACTCATTTTTCACAGACAGGACACGCAGGAACTATTGAAAAAACTGCTGGAACGGAAGAAGCCGGAAACCCCTTAGTTTACTAAGGGCGCAATTATACACCACCCAGAGGTTGGTGCATTGCGTTCTCCGAAGGCTCCTCGCCGGAGGGCTGTGATTTTCCGCAGTCATGGTCTGCTCCAAATCATACAGGGGACGCTACGCTTCCCCTGCGCTGGCTGCCGCCAGCTACCCTTTTGTGGACTTGCCATCTGGGGACACCTTGCGTTGCAAGCTGTTCCCAGCCGACAAGTTTCATAAAATATGCTATCTTTTCGATAGGCAATAAAGTATAATAAAGTCAGCAATAAATCGGAATTTTACGGTCAGTAAGGAATGCGTAAAGTTATATGATTGTATTATAAGCGATTTGTTAAATTTTTATAACCACTTGTATTTGCCTGCGATTTATGGTATAATATTTTGAAATTTAGAAAGAGGTGGGAAGATGATTAACTTTTCTTGCAAATAAAATCAAAATATGCGGTAGTGCTATACTTTGGCATTATTGTGTCTATTGCAAGAAAGTTATATGTCTATCTTACTCAATATAGTGCTGTTGCCACTTTTGCTTAGTGGTGTTATTTTATGCTATGACGAGCTGCAAGGATAAACTTTCTTGTGGCTCTTATTTTGTTTTGGAGGTGCTTTATGAATAGTGCAGAACAGATAGTTACACATGATTCACTCCGTATAGTGTCGGTTCCTTTTGGTGAAATCTATACGTAGTAAACATTCACCGAACCGACTTTGTATCGTATGACATGCAAAGGAGGATAATATTTATGTCAATGATTAAAATTGAAAACCTTACGTTTTCATATCCGACAAGTTATGATAATGTTTTTGAAAATGTCAGTTTCCAGGTTGATACCGATTGGAAGCTTGGTTTTGTGGGCAGAAACGGACGAGGTAAAACAACCTTTCTGAATCTTCTGCTTGGGAAATATGAGTATAGTGGAAAAATCCTATCATCCGTACAGTTTGATTATTTTCCTTATCCCGTTTCAGATAAGAATCGTATTACAGAGGATATATTGCAGGAGATTTGCCCACTTGCGGAAGAATGGGAACTTATGCGAGAACTTTCTTATCTTGATGTTGATGTCGATGTGCTTTGGCGACCTTTTGAAACACTTTCCAACGGAGAGCAGACAAAGGTTTTGATTGCCGCTCTTTTTCTTAATGAAGGGCATTTCCTACTGATTGATGAACCTACCAACCATTTGGATGCCAAAGCGAGAAAAAGTGTGGCGGCATATCTGAAAAAGAAAAAGGGATTCATCTTAGTTTCTCACGATCGTCGCTTTCTTGACGATTGTGTTGACTATATTCTATCGATTAACCGAGCGAATATCGAAGTGCAAAGAGGAAACTTTTCATCATGGATGTCAAATTTTGAGCGACAGCAAGAATTTGAACTGGCTCAGAACGAACGTTTGCAAAAGGACATCAGACGATTACAGCAGTCGGCAAAACGCGCTGCAGTATGGTCTGAACGTGTAGAAGCTTCCAAAATTGGGGCAGCAGATAAAGGTTATGTCGGTCATAAAGCCGCCAAAATGATGAAGCGTTCAAAATCTATAGAAGCGAGACAACAACAGACAATCGAACAAAAATCAGCATTGCTGAAAAATATGGAAACCGCAGAAGCCCTCAAGATACAACCGCTTAATTACCATACAGATTTGCTTGCATCATTATCGAATGTAGTAGTTTATTATGATGGCATTTCAGTTTGTGAACCCGTTTCGTTTGAAATAAGACAGGGAGAACGCATTGTGCTTGATGGAAAGAACGGCAGTGGCAAAAGTAGCCTGTTAAAGTTGGTAGTCGGGCAGTCCATAGATTATACGGGTACAGTAACACTTGGCTCTGGGCTTGTAATTTCTTATGTGCCACAGGATACATCGTATTTATGTGGAACCCTTTCCGAGTTTGCAGAAGAAAACAACCTTGATGAAAGTTTGTTCAAGGCAATTCTTAGGAAAATGGACTTTGAGCGTGTACAGTTTGAAAAGGATATTAAAGACTTTTCTGGCGGGCAAAAGAAGAAAGTCCTAATTGCGAAAAGCCTTTGTGAAAAGGCACACTTGTATGTATGGGATGAACCGCTCAACTTTATTGATGTGTACTCACGTATGCAGATTGAACAACTCATAACGGAGTTTGCCCCGACCATGCTCCTGGTAGAACATGACAGTGTTTTTCGAGATACTGTGGCAAGTAAAATTGTGAATATCTAAATTGGTTCTTCCGCAATTTTACGTTTTTCGCTTTAATAAAAATGGAGAATGCTGATTTACACTGGCATTCCAGTATTGAAAAATTACAAAATACGGATAATTGCGTAAGAACCTCTAAATTAAAATAATTGTATGGGTTAATTCCAGCTTTACAGAGACTCAAATTCCAGTTTGTAGAATTAAGAAAATCGTAATTTGTGGAGGTAAAATATAGATGAATCAAGGTAGAATTATTGTAATCACAGGTGCGCCGGGGACAGGAAAAACTACAACGGCATCTGCTGTTGCAAAAGAATCAGATTTGGAAAAGTCTGTGCATATGCACACAGATGACTTTTATCATTATTTGAGTAAAGGGGCAATACCACCGCATTTGCCAGAATCAAATGAGCAAAATTTGATTGTCATTGAAGCGTTTTTAGAAGCTGCGAAGCGATATGCTCGTGGTGGATATGATGTAATTGTTGACGGTATTATCGGACCGTGGTTTTTAAAGCCGTGGCAAAGTCTTGTTCGGGAACATTATGAGGTGCATTATATTATTTTAAGGGCAAGTAAGGAAGAAACCTTGAAGCGAGCTGTTGAACGCTCAAAGTTAGACCGAAAGACAAATATCGAATTGGTAGAAACCATGTGGGAGCAATTTTGCAATCTGGGAATATATGAATCGAATGTTATAGATACGACCACTTATTCCATTCAAGAAACTGTTTCCGCAGTACAAGAAAAAATCGCAAGTAGGGCAGCGTTGTTGTCTTAGATTGTTTTGGTGCAATTCCAGTTTGTTAGCTTTACATCGGGTCAACTTGTCCCGAACTTTTACAACTAAATACCCGCCGCTCACACAGTGGCACACCGAGCAGGAAATCTGAAAAAGGTCTCCTGCTTTTTTTCTGCCCAAAATGAGGTGGTAAAACGCCACCCCATCCACCAATTAGCGAAAGGAGGGACACGAAATGCCCTGTCCACACAACGAAATCACGATTGTTCAGCGCAGCCAGCGGCAGTCTGCGGTTGCCGCCGCTGCTTACCAAAGCGGCGAAAAGCTGTTCTGTGAATACGACCAGCAAGTGAAGCACTACCCGGAAAAGCGTGGTATCGTCCACAATGAAATCCTGCTCCCGGCAAATGCCCCACGGTCGTATACAGACCGCAATACCCTATGGAACGCCGCCGAAGCGGTGGAAAAGCAATGGAACTCCCAGCTTGCAAGGCGGTGGGTGCTTACCATTCCCAGAGAGATACCGCCCGACCAGTACGCTGTCCTTGTACGGGAGTTTTGTGAACAGCAGTTTGTTTCCAAAGGCATGATTGCTGATTTTGCCATCCATGACCCCCATCCGCCGGGACACAATCCCCACGCCCATGTCCTGCTCACTATGAGGGCAATGGACGAACATGGAAAATGGCTTCCCAAGAGCCGCAAGGTTTATGACCTTGACGAGAATGGGGAACGGATAAAGCTGCCGTCCGGCAGGTGGAAAAGCCACAAGGAGGATACGGTGGACTGGAACGACCAGAAGTATTGTGAAATCTGGCGGCATGAATGGGAGGTCATCCAGAACCGCTATCTGGAAGCCAATGACCGCCCGGAGCGTGTGGACTTGCGTTCCTATGCCAGACAGGGGCTTGATATTATCCCTACTGTCCATGAGGGGGCTGCTGTCCGGCAGATGGAAAAGCGAGGTATCCAGACGAATATCGGCAACCTGAACCGGGAAATCAGAGCCGCCAACCGCCTGATGAAGTCCATCCGGCAGCTTATCCAAAACCTCAAAGGCTGGATTACCGAGCTGGGAGAAAAACGGAAAGAGCTGCTTGCACAAAAAGCGGCGGAGGAAGCGACACTTCTTCCCAATCTGCTGATGAAGTATATGGAGATACGAAAGGAAGAACGGAAGGACTGGACAAGGGCTGGACAGAACCGGGGGACTTCACAGGACTTAAAGGCAGTCAGCGAAGCCCTGTCCTATCTCCGGCAAAAGGGGCTTTCCACTGTGGAGGACTTAGAAGCGTTTCTGGAATCTTCCGGGAAATCAGCCGCAGATTACCGCAATCAGATGAAGCCAAAGGAAGCCCGCAGCAAAGTGATTGACGGGATTCTTGCCAGCCGGACAGACTGCAAGGAATGTAAGCCTGTCTATGAGAAGTACCAGAAGATATTTTTTAAGAAAACAAAGGAGAAATTCAAACAGGAACACCCGGAGGTTGCCCGGTATGCGAAAGCCGCCGCCTACCTTGCCAAGCACCCGGACGATAAGGACAGTACCCAAAAGGAGCTGCAAGAGGAGCAGGAAACGCTTCTGGAAGAAATTGCAGCCCTGAAAACACCGCTGACCGAGGTACAGGAGGATTTGAAGAAGCTGCGGGACATCCGCTACTGGGTACGGAAAGCCACCCCCGGCACAGAAGAAAGCAAAGAGCCGCCCAAGAAACAGCCCATCAAAGAAGTCTTGCAGGATAAGGCTGACGAGAAAAAAGCACAAAGAACTGTCCCGGCACAGACGAAACACAGACAACAGGATATGGAACTTTAACAGGCACTTGCCATTTTCAATCAGAGAATGTCAGGTGCTTTTCTTATTTTCAAGGAGGGATAGATTTGAATGTATTTGAAGCTGTGAAGCAGTCCGTCACAACAAGACAGGCTGCGGAGCATTATGGAATCCATGTAGGTCGGAACGGGATGGCTTGCTGCCCGTTCCATAACGATAAAACCCCAAGCATGAAGCTGGATCGGCGTTACCACTGCTTCGGCTGCGGTGCAGATGGGGATGTGATTGATTTTGCCGCCGCCCTGTATGGGCTGGGAAAGAAAGAAGCCGCCGTACAACTGGCACAGGACTTCGGGCTTTCCTATGAGGACTGGAAACCGCCGGGAAAGGCAAAAAAGCCCAAGCCCCGGCAGAAATCCCCGGAGGAACAGTTTCAGGAAGCAAAAAACCGCTGCTTCCGTATTCTTGCCGATTATCTCCACCTACTCCGAGTGTGGAGAAAGGACTATGCCCCGCACTCCCCGGAGGAAGCCTTTCATCCCCGGTTTGTGGAAGCCTTACAGAAGCAAGCCCAAGTGGAATATCTGCTGGATGTGCTGCTGTTCGGGGAGACAGAGGAAAAAGCGGCTTTGATTACGGACTACGGAAAGGATGTGATACAGCTTGAACAGCGAATGGCAGAGCTTGCAGCCGCAGACGCAGCAAGAACTAAAAAACACCATGAACGCCATGCAGCCGCCCCAGAGCATTGAGGAAATCAAGGCGGGGCTGGAAACCACCGAGAAAGGCGGTGTCCGTCAGAGCATACGGAACTGCCTGACCGTATTCCAGCGTGACCCGCTGCTTTCCGGGGCTATCGCATACAACATCCTGACCGACCGCAAGGACATCATAAAGCCCATCGGTTTTCACAGAGAAAGCACCGCCCTGAACGATACGGACATGAAGTATCTGCTTCTTTATCTGGAAGAAACCTACGGGCTTACCAATGAGAAAAAGATTGATAACGCCATCGGGATTGTGGCGAATGAAAACAAGTACCATCCCATCCGGGACTACCTAAGTGCCCTTGTGTGGGACGGGACAGAACGAATCCGTTTCTGTCTGCGGCACTTTCTGGGGGCTGACGCAGACGATTACACCTATGAAGCGTTGAAGCTGTTCCTGCTGGGTGCAATCTCACGAGCCTTTCAGCCGGGGTGCAAGTTTGAAATCATGCTCTGTCTGGTAGGCGGTCAGGGGGCTGGAAAGTCCACCTTCTTCCGGCTGCTGGCAGTCCGGGACGAGTGGTTCTCCGATGATTTGCGGAAGCTGGACGATGACAATGTGTACCGCAAGCTGCAAGGTCACTGGATTATCGAAATGTCGGAAATGATGGCAACCGCCAACGCCAAGAGCATTGAGGAAATCAAGTCATTTTTAAGCCGGCAGAAAGAGGTCTACAAGATACCTTATGAAACCCACCCGGCAGACCGCCCCCGTCAGTGCGTGTTTGGCGGCACTTCCAATGCCCTTGACTTCCTGCCCCTTGACCGTTCCGGCAACCGCCGCTTTATCCCGGTCATGGTGTACCCGGAGCAAGCCGAGGTTCACATTTTGGAGGACGAAGCCGCTTCCAGAGCCTATATCGAGCAGATGTGGGCGGAAGCGATGGAGATTTACCGAAGCGGCAGGTTCAAGCTGGCTTTCAGCCCCGCCATGCAGCGGTATCTCAAAGAACACCAGCGGGATTTTATGCCGGAGGACACCAAAGCCGGGATGATACAGGCGTATCTTGATAAGTACACCGGGAGCATGGTCTGCTCCAAGCAGCTCTATAAGGAAGCCTTGAACCATGCCTTTGACGAGCCGAAGCAATGGGAAATCCGGGAAATCAACGAGATTATGAACCAGTGCATTGACCGCTGGCGGTACTTCCCGAACCCAAGAATGTTTTCCGAATATGGCAGACAAAAGGGCTGGGAGCGTGAAAACCCGGCAACGGACTCCGGCAACCCGTCTGAAAAAACGATGGACGGTTTTGTGGAGGTCACAGAACAGATGGAGCTTCCATTCTGAAAATGACAGCCCGTTGCACCCCCTGTTGCTATCCCGTTGCCGAGCCGGTTGCCGGGGAAAATCCCTTATTTCCGGGCTTTTCTCCCTTATAACAACCAAAACAACAGAAAAATAAAAGAAAAGTATAAATAGTAACCATCGCCAGATTGAGATTGTTTGCAAGGTCTTTTGAAGCCCGTTGCCGGACTTCGTTGCCGACACCCTCTGTCTGGCTATTTTCATGTATGGAGGATAACTGCCTATGGCAAAAAACAAAACAGAGATTCATGTTACAACGGTGTTTGACGGGGAGCTGGACGCAACCGATGTGTTCGTCAGCCTGATTTCCCAGAAATACGGTAAGACAAATACGAAAGAATATCTTGCTAAAAAGAAAGATATGAGCTATAATGAAGATGAGGTTCAAAAGAGCCAGATACCGTCTGGATTGTGTGGGTAAATGGCTATGATGAACGAAATGGAATACAGAACAATCGGTTCGGCACTTGCCGGGGGCTATCGTGCAGCGGTCTATTGCAGGCTGTCAAAGGACGATGACCTGCAAGGCGAAAGTGCCAGTATCGCAAACCAGCGTGATATGCTGGAAAAATACTGCGAAAAGCAGGGATGGGAGGTTGTGGCAGTCTATCAGGACGATGGCTTCACAGGTCTTAACATGGAGCGTCCTGATTTACAGAGAATGTTGAGAGCCATTGAGCGCAGGCAAATCAACCTTGTCATCACGAAAGACCTCAGCCGACTGGGGCGTAACTATCTGCAAACCGGGCATTTGATTGAGGACTTTTTCCCAAGAAACGGTGTCCGCTATATCGCCATGAATGACGGTATCGACACCCTGCGGGATAACAACGATATTGCCCCGTTCAAGAATATCCTGAACGAGATGTACAGCAAGGATATTTCCAAGAAAGTCCATTCCTCTTATCTTCTGAAAGCGCAGAAAGGACAGTTTACCGGGTGTCTTGCCCCGTTTGGGTATCGGAAAGACCCGGAGGACAAAAACCATCTGCTCATTGACGAGGAAACCGCCCCGATTGTGCGGCTGATTTTCGGATATGCCCTGAACGGTCATGGTCCGAACTATATCCGCAGACGGCTGGAGGAAGAAAAAATCCCCTGCCCCACATGGTGGAACCGGGAACGGGGGCTTCGCAATACCCGCACCAAATGGGAAAAGAAAGACCCGGAAAACGGGCGGTATATGTGGGACTTCTCCGTTATCAAAGACCTTTTGATGAATCCCGTCTACACCGGGGCGATTGCTTCCCAGAAAAAAGACTACCGTTTCAAAATCGGCACGATTGGGGAAAAGAAGCCGGAGGACTGGATTGTGGTGGAGGGACAGCATGAACCGCTGATTGACCGCATGAGCTTTGACATTGTGCAGAACAAGCTGAAATCCCGCCAGCGTCCGGGGCAGACCAATGAAATCAGCCTGTTTGCCGGACTGATAAAATGCGGCGAGTGTGGGAAGTCGCTGACGGTACGCTACACAAACGCAAAACATCCCCAGCAGATTTACTCCTGCAAGACCTACAATGCCTTTGGAAAGAACCACTGCACCCAGCACCGGATTGACTATGACACCCTTTACAGCCATGTGCTGCGGAAAATCCGGGAATGTGCCAGAGCTGCCCTGATGGACGGGGAAGCGGTTGCCGACCGCCTGACCAATACCTGTGAAGCCGAGCAGCGGGAACAGCGGGAAGCAATGGAACGCTCCCTTACAAGGGACGAGGAACGGATTGAGGTTCTGGACAAAATGGTCATGCGGCTTTATGAGGATATGATTGCAGGGCGTATCAGTGAGCAGAATTTCAACACCATGCTGGAAAAGACACAGACCGAGCAGACGGAGCTTAAAACAAAAGTGTCCGAGGGCAGAAAGCGGCTGTCCGATGAAGTCCAGCTTGCCAATGACGCAAAACAATGGGTGGAAGCCATTCAGGAATACGCCAACATCACAGAGCTGGACGCAGCCACCCTCAACCGCTTAATCAAAGAAATCGTCGTGCATGAGCGCATTGACGAAGATAAAACAAGACACATTTCTATCGAAATTCATTTTAATCTCAAACCCATCCCGGAGGTGGAACAGGTCACTGCCTGACCTGTCCCGCCGGGACGGTTCTCTTAACAACACCATATAGATTTTTTGTACGCCGCCGCCCGCCATCGAGCAGAGTTTTTACACCTAATTGGGGATGAAACAGTTCATGGCAGGCGGTAAATGGAATGTTGTAGGGTGTCATATCTTTGTTATAATTCGCTTCTACTGTGAACGGCAGGTATATTCCTGTCAGCCCCTGATAGGATAGAATCTGGGATAGCAGAAGTTTCTTAGGACGGGGATAGTAACCCGCCAGTTCCGGATAGTGTGTCCCAAGCTGCTTCATTGCCTCCACCGCTTCGTCACCTTCCGGGCCGTCCAGCCGCATCACTCCGGAACCGTCCCGTTTCACCTTGTCTGCTCTTGCATTCACTTCATCTGTCAGCCGGATGCATACCTGCTTCAGATCGTCTGCCGTATATTCAGATGTATACAGTCCAGCCTGTTCCGAAAAAGAATCACTCTTATAATTAATACCGCAGTTCATGACATAGAGAAAAAGCAGCACCGATGCTGTCAGGAAAAGTCCTGACGCCCATTTCAGCATGACGGCACCACCCTGTTTCGACCGGAATGCCGACATACCTGCATGGATGAGTGTTCCAACCAGAAGTACGATCAGCGTATAAAAACACAGTTCTGACAGAGACCACGGGAACATGCCTGAAAACCGGCCCAGCGTGGATACGATGACAGGATAAATATGGGCAGAATACCACTCTGCCATATCAGGTGATTTTCCTGCCCATACTGTCATGGCCGCGCTCACTGCAAGTAAAATGCAGCCTGCGGTCATTCGTTTTTCTATTGTATTATCCTTTTTTCTGCTGTTTTTTCTCATCTTTATTCCCGGCTGCCTGTATCTGTTATCCTGTGTTTTTCAGTTCTTTTATTATTACAGCACAGATACTTTCAGAAGTCAATAAACCATTACTGCTCTGGTTTCAATTTCCAGCCGCAGCTGCTTTATCTATAGGCCATACGGAAATTCTGATACCCCTGAACTACAGTCTCGCGTCAAACAATCCGCAGAAGCTGTCAATCGGATCGATCCCCTTGAATGCATCTTCCCCTTCCATCAGATCTTCTACGAGTGCATCGAATGTCGTATCTTTGGAATCATATGTGTTGATATAGGTGCGAACCTGAGGAATATCTGCGAGCATCGTCGGCTGTCCGCATCCGATCGCCACTACCGGAACCTCGAATACATACCACGGGATTTCCCCGCCCCCTTTGGATAATCCAAAGCTCGGTCTTCCGCCTGAAACATCACAGAGTGTAATGACAAGGTCCATGTCCTTTACGAAGTCGGCAATTGCATTCTTTCCTGCAAAATACAGGTTCACATCCGGTTTTTCCCCGGCCTCTATTTTCTTCTTCATCTGGTCCAGAGGGCTTTCATAGATGAAGGCATCAAAGCCTTTGTCACACAGCCTTTGTTTTAAGGCCTCCGCCGGGTTTCCTCCGCCTGCTCCCATAAGCTTCATGAGGGCTGACATGCCATTCTCCGCGCCTTTTACATGCACGATCATAATTCTCTTATAGCGCTCAGGTGTAAGCGGAAGGACATCTTTGTCTTTATATTTTACAAGGGTGATGCAGTCGTTGCTGATTGTCTTCTGCATTTCCTTATGCTCTTCTTTTCCAAGAACTGCATCTGCTGTTTCCGGCTTCGGCACAAGGTCTTCCTTTGCCTTTTTATGCAGGCCGAGATGTGCCTTCAGTCCGAGAATACGCGTTAAGGCCTCTCTCATTCTCTCTTCGCCGATCAAGCCGTTCTTATATGCATCCAGCATCGTGTTAAAATCTTCATCCGGATCATTGAAGAACAGGAACATGTCACATCCTGAGTTGATAGATTTCGGAAGCATTTCCTTACGGGACATCCTGTCCGTCATGGCTACCATATGGGATGCATCCGTTACCACCATTCCATTGAATCCGAGTTTCTCACGGAGAAGCACTGTCATAATCTCATGACTTAAAGTAGCAGGCATCATATCTTCATCCTTTAAGTCAGGATTGATTGCCTTTGCGTATTCCGGCAGCATGATATGTCCGCCCATAATGGCATCCAGACCTTTATCAATCAGAGTTTTATAAACCATTCCATAGGTTTTGTCCCACTCTTCTACATCAAAATAGTTCACATTGTTGGACAGGTGTGCATCTCTGAAATCCTGTCCGTTTCCCGGGAAATGCTTGGCGGCACATGCAAACCCGTCAATCGTATGCGCACCTTCCAGATATGCGGCGCTCATACGTGCCACACGTTCTGCATCACCGCCGAATGCACGTGACACAACTTCTGTATTTTCCCAGTTGTACAGGATATCGCTGACTGGGGCGAAAGCCATATTGCAGCCGATCGCAGCCGCCTCCTCATTCGCCATTTTGCCGAGTGCAAATGCATATTCTTCCTTATCCGTTGCAGCAATTTTAACACCGGAACCGATCATCGTTCCATCCGCACATGCCCCGTCCCCTCCTGCCTCAGTATTGCAGGCAATGAACAGCGGAACCTTTGCATATTTCTGAAGTTTGCGGTTCTGTTCCTGTATTGCTTTTCCCGGGGCCGGATTATAACGGCAGCCTCCGAGGTGGTACTTCTCCATCAATTCTTTCAGATACTCTTCATCATGAGATGCCGTCAGCTGGAAAAAAAGCTGTCCCACCTTCTCCTCTGCGCTCATACCGTCAATCGTTTCCTCTACCCACTTAATATCTTCCTCTGATAAAAAATACGGGTTTTGTCTCAAATCTACCATGTTATTCTCCTTTCGTCCTGCCTCTCCTGTTATATGGCTTATTGTCAGCCGTCTTGTTTTTTATTACTTCAGGTTATCCATAAACTCAGCTATCTTCTTCTCCTGATAGGCACCTTCATAACTTCCGTCAAAGAGCCTCAAAGCACCCTCGTTCCGAAACTCTTCCCATGACTCGTTTTCGTGGCGTACCAGAATCGGATAAAAGAACACCCCGTTTTTCGAGGCAGCTTCATAGTCCCCCGGCGCATCTCCTGTCATAAGCACATTCCTGACATTATATCCCTTTTTCACAAGTTCGCCGATACAGAATGCCTTGCTTCCCGTATCCTGTGCCAGTAAAATGTCGACATGTTTCAGCAGTCCGTACAATTCCCATTCCTCTTCTACTGCCTGAAGATTCGCAGAAGAGACAATCGCAATATCCGCCTTTTCATGTGCCGTCGCAAGTGCTTCTTTAACGCCTGCAAAAGGTTTTTTCACGTCAAACGGAAGATCATTAATCTTCTCATTCACCTTTACGGACCAGGAAAGGGCCTTTTTCAGGGCAACGCTTTCTTTCTCTCTGATCGCATCAGCCAGTGCCTGGTTTGACAGTTCACTGCTTTCCTCCACCCACTTTTCCAGCACGGGAAGATCCTCTATTTCCATATACGTTTCATGAACCTCCCCCAGCATTTCGGCAAGGCCCTTAAAGCGGTTGATTCCCCGGGTCATGGTGTACAGGTTGATCTCATTCCACCTTTCAAGAATCGGCTCTTTCCACTGCCCAAGCCCCCACTCCTCCACCATACACGGACCAAAACACCGGATGTGCTTGATATCCATTGTATCCATTGCACAGCCGTCTGAATCCACACAGATTAAAAACTCTTTCTTCTTTTCATAATTTTTCAGATTCATTTTTCACTCCTCTTTTTTCCGTCCTCACCGGAATCCCGGTTTACAATCCGGCTATGATGCCTTAACTGCCACACTGCATGACTTAATTTTAAATCTTTCTTACTATTTATGTGAGGATTATTTTTAGCAACAATCATACTTTTTTTATATATTCTTGTAATTTGCACAAAATAATACGATAATAGATAATAATACTACGATTTTTTATGAAAGTACTTTGTACCTATATGAGGAGGATTTATTATGAAATATCACTCAGATCTTGAACTGTTCCAGAAGCTCCTGCAGAATTTGCATTTGAATGTATCACTTTTAAAAAAATCATCTGACCCGGTCCCTGATATAACCCTTGGATTGTACAGCCTGATCAAAACCGATTTTGATTTTCAGGGGCAGTTCTGGAACAGGATTGAACTATTTGAAGAAAACAAAATATACAGGGTTAATAATTCATTCTGGTACCGCTATCTTCTATTTCAGCTTCCCGATACCGATGAACCCACATTTGCCCTGATCGGCCCATATGCACTGATGAATATAAGTGAAAAAATGACTCTTGATACCGCCCGCAGGCTGAACCTTCCTGCTGCCCTGTATCCCCAGCTCCAAAAATTTTATGAGGGAATCCCACAGCTGAGTGACGAAAGTGTCCTTCTCTCTATCATTAATGTGTTTGGCGAAAGATTCTGGGGCCGGATGGATAACTTCTCCCTGCAGGATGTGGAAAATTCTGTCATTGCCGATCTGGATCCCGTGGCAGAACGCCCGGATTATAAAAAACCTGAAGAAGCGCTCCTCAGTATGCAGATTCTGGAGGATCGCTACGCAGGCGAAAATGAACTGATGCTGGCCGTTTCCCAGGGGCAGACACTCAAGGCAGAGGCCTTTCTTAACCGTTTTGGGCAGCAGGTCATGGAAAAACGCAGCGCCGACCCGATCCGGAACGAAAAAAACTACCTGATCATCCTCAATACACTGCTAAGGAAAGCAGCTGAAAATGGAGCTGTACACCCGCTCCATATTGACAGCCTGTCTTCCCGCTTTGCCCACAGGATTGAGATGCTAGCCACTCTGGAGAACGTTCCTGCGTTACAAAAAGAAATGGTGCATAAGTACTGCCTGCTTGTAAAGAACCATTCCATGAAAGGATACTCCCTGCTCATCCAGAAGGTCCTCACCCGCATTGATTCAGACCTTACCGCGGACCTTGGCCTGAAGGCCCAGGCAGAACTGCTGCAGGTAAATCCCAGCTACCTCTCCGCCCTCTTCAAAAAAGAAACCGGAAGCACCCTCACCGAATACGTCAACAAAAAACGCATAGAACACGCACTGTTCCTCTTAAACTCCACAAACATGCAGATACAGACAGTCGCCCAGTACTGCGGCATCGCAGACGTAAATTACTTCACCAAAACCTTCAAAAAACTAATCGGAAAAACCCCTAAGGAATATAGGGCAACATTAGGGCGCGTTTAAGTTCGAAACAATACCAAAGCTTCTTTATTATAAATTGACCCGTTAACATACTTTGCCTCATCAAGCGCTCCCCACCCGACAGCTTACCTCCCAGCGGATGCGCCCAGCCTGCAAAAAGTGGTCAGGGACGTACCGGCGGGGGGCTGTATGGTCTGTTAGGAGGCATAGAGCGTGTTTGATAAATCATGTATACGGCTGATTGTCCCACTTCGCGAGATATTTGAGCCAAATTTTTGAGGCGTAGTGGTTCTACGTTGATAAAATTTGGCTCAAATAGGTCGTGAAGTGGGGCGGTCAGACGTGTACAATGAATTATCAAACACGCTCTAGAATGAACCTAGAATTACTTACGGCAAAACCGGCCGCACGCAGGGCGAAAATCTGTTTACCAAAACAGATTTTCAGGCCACCTGCGCCGCTCAATCATCAGATTGGGCGGCAAATGTGGCCGGTGCCCTGCGTGCGGCCGGTTTTACCGTTAGAAATTCTTCGTGAATGGACAGCCTCCGCCGGTACGTCCCTGACCACTTTTTGCAGGCGTCCGCCCCCTTACAAATCATCCACCAGCGCGCTGCTTTTCGCGTAGGCGGTGCTTCGTGCCTCGAAGAAGTCTGTTTTGATCATATTTGCATTTGAGAACTGGCTCACCCACTCCATACTTTCAGGTTCTTTTTCGTGCCCTTCGTAGATCGGCCCGAATCCAAGCCCCATGCATCTTAGGTTGCCCAGATATTGGATATAATCGGTCACCATGTCCCGGTTCAGTCCCTGTACTTCGTCCCCGATCACGTAATGTCCCCATCGGATCTCCTGTTCACAGCCTTCTTTGATCATTTCCCTGTAAATGCGTTCCTTATCGTCTGTGAACAGGTCCGGCTCTTCCTTTTTCAATTCCATCAGAATGCTTCTAAACAGCCACAGGTGCGTGTTCTCATCGCGGTTAATGTAACGGATTTCCTGAACTGATCCGGGCATCCTGCGGTTTCTCCCCAGATTGTAGAAAAACATGAACCCGCTGTAAAAATAAACCCCCTCCAGTATATAGTTCGCCACTAAAGTCCGTACCAGCATTTCCGGGCTTTTTTCCTTCTGGAATTCATTGTACAGATTCCCGATGAATTCATTACGTTCCAGAAGATGCGCATCCTCTTTCCATTGGTAGAGCACATCGTTGCGCTCCTGAGGCTCACAGATCGTATCCAGCATGTAGCTGTAGCTCTGGCTGTGCACTGCCTCCTGAAAGGTCTGGATGGACAGGCAGAGGTTTACTTCGTTTGCAGTAATGTATTCTCCAATATTGGGGAGATTTGCTGTCTGGATGCTGTCCAGAAAAATCAGGAAGGACAGAATCTTATCATATGCCCTCCGCTCTGGTTTCGGCAGCACCTTATAGTCCTTCATATCCACACTCAGGTTGATTTCTTCCGGCACCCAGAAGTTATTCATCGCCTGACGGTACCAGTCGCTGACCCAGTTATATTTCATGTGGTTAAAATCATTCAGATTGGTGGTATTACCCCCGATCATTTTTCTTTTCGTTACTTCTGTATCCCCATCAGGATTGAACAGGGGCTTCTTTCTCAGTTCTGTCATTGTCGAATTTCTCCTTTTCTCTATGTTAAGAGGAACATACCTCGCACTCCTCAACTTCAAGGCTTCTGGACCTGATATAATAAATCGTCTTCACGCCTTCCTCCCAGGCCAGAAGGTACAAATCCAGCACGCCCCGGAAGGTGTATTCATTCGTAATATAAAGGTTCATGCTCTGTGCCTGGTCAATATGCCGCTGCCGGATTCCGCATGCACGGACGGACCACGTCTGGTCGATCAGGTGTGCATTCTTATAATACCAGAATGTTTCCATCGAAAGCTCCGGTGCAACCCTCGGCATCAAGCCGTTTTTCTTCTCCTCAAGGAAATACCGGTTCATAATCGGGTCAAGCCCTGCGGTTGTCCCGGCTATGATGCTCGTACTGCTTGTGGGGGCAGTCGCCAGAAGATAGCCGTTACGCAGTCCCTGTGCGGCAACTTTCTGGGCAAGCTGTTTCCATCTGTCCTCTGTCAGATTCCTCTGGCGGAAGTATTCGCCCGTCTGCCACGCGCTCCCTTCAAAATATTCATAGCTTCCCTTTTCTTCTGCAATATTGGTACTTGCCAGAACTGCCGCATAGTGAATATCGGAAAATACCTTTTCCACAAAGTCCAGATGCTCCTGACTCTCCCACTTAATACCGTGCTTTGCAAGCATATGATGATACCCGCTTACCCCCAGACCTACAGGGCGGTATTTATGGTTGTTAATCTTTGCATAGGGTACCGGGAAAAAGTTCAGGTCAATGACATTATCCAGTGCGCGCACGGCGCTTTCCGTAAGATAAGACAACTCCTCGAAATTCTCAACCTGAATATTTCCAAGGGACAGGCTCGCAAGATTGCATACAACGAACTCTCCCGGCTTTGTTACCGTCACAACAACCTTCTCTCCGTCCACCTCCTGTGTTGTCTGTTCCACCAGTTCGATGGCGCTCATATTCTGTGCAATCTCCGTACACAGGTTGCTGCAGTAAATGATTCCTTTATGGCTGTTTGGGTTTGCACCGTTTACATGGTCCCGGTTAAACGCAAACGGCGTCCCTGTCTCAACCGCACTCCGGATAATCAGACGCAGGATATCCTTGATCGGAATGACACGCTTCTTGATCCGCTCATCCCGCACACAGTCCAGATATTTTTCCTCCCATTCTTCCCCAAAAGAATCTTCGAGGGCATATCCTTTCACTGTCAGAATGTCGTGGGGGCACATCAGGTACCAGTCTCCGTCTATGTGTTCCTTTGCCTGTTTCCAGAAATAGTCTGGATAACAGACCGCGGGGAATACATCGTGGGCTTTCATTCTCTCATCCCCGTTGTTCGTCCTGAGACTTAAGAATTCCGGCAGATCCCGGTGCCATACATCCAGATAAACGGCAACCGCACCCTGACGGACCCCGAGCTGGTCCACGGCAACGGCCGTATCATTTGCCAGCCGGATCCAGCGGATTACACCGCCTGCTGCCCCTTCAAAACCGCGGATGGCACTGCCGCTCGCACGCACTTTTCCAAAATACATCCCCA
The DNA here is from genome assembly GCF_905197545.1 of Faecalicatena orotica. Classification (NCBI taxonomy): domain Bacteria; kingdom Bacillati; phylum Bacillota; class Clostridia; order Lachnospirales; family Lachnospiraceae; genus Faecalicatena; species Faecalicatena orotica. The sequence continues at coordinate 95,493 of NZ_CAJJZH010000002.1, read as the reverse complement.
TACCGCCGCCGAATTTGCTGACCTTTGCAAAATTATCAATGCTTCGGTAGATCCCGTCCAGACTATCCGGCACCGTATCAATAAAGCAGGAGGAAAGCTGGTGGTAAGGTTTTCTCGCATTTGAAAGTGTGGGCGTAGCCATCGTTACCTTCAGCGTACTCAGCATATCGTAGAAACGGCGCACCCAGCCGCTTCTTTCATTCGTTTCTTTCATCGCAAGATGCATGGCAATCCCCATGAACATCTCCTGCGGCGTCTCAAGAGGCGAACCCTTTCTGCTCGAAATCACATAGCGTCCAAGAAGCAGGTCCAGCCCTGAGTAAGTAAACAGGTCATTTCTGCGTGGGTCAATCCATGACTCGAATTCATCAATCTCTTCTTTTGAATAGCTTTTCAGAATGTAACTTCCATACAGACCTTCTTCCGTCAGCCAGCTGATCTTCTCATAAAAACTGTTTATATTGGCTGTTTCCATTGCCTCCGCCAGTGACAGGTCAAACTGGAGCATCCGGAATCTTGCCGCTATCATCTCCCATTTCGGCGCATCCTGTGTCGTGAGCTCCACCGCCGCTTTCATCAGGACTGCCAGCATTTCCTTCCCGGAAAGCCCCGGGCTTAAAAATGCCTGAAACCTTGCATTCAGCCTGTCCAGATCATACTCTTCCTGTGGGAACTCCTTCTGAATCCCTGCCAGCACCCCGGCCAGACGCGGCATATCCTGAAACTTTGCTTCTATCCTGAGTCTGGATTCCCTGCGCCTTGTGCGCTCCTCACGATAGAGGATATAGCTTTTCATTTCTTTGTAATAATTCCCCTCCATCAGGGTCTGCTCCGCCATATCCTGAATCTCTTCTACAGAAAGTATCTTTTCCCCCGAAATCACCTGTGCCGGAAACTTTTCCTCAATACCGGTTAATATCCTCTTCTTTTCCTCTTCCGTAATCTCAGAGCCAACACTCGCAAATGCGCGTCCTATCGCGGCCTTAATTTTTTCCGGGCAGTAAGTCTCCCCTGTTCCGTCTCTCTTACATATCTTCATACTCTATATACGCCTTTCATACCATTTATTGTAGTGTACAAAATATATTACCACAATATATGGTGATATTCAATCCCTACCGTATTGATATATCAGAATAATCAAAAAAGGCCTCCGCAGTCAACATCTTCGTTGTTTTTCAGCGGAGGGCCTTTGTAAGGTTTATTTTAAATACTTGTTTTTTAAATCGAATACCGGATCACCGTTTTCGTTCCATTCTATATCAATCATCATAGTATGGCGGTTAGGGTCATACAACGGATCACCTGTAATCTCATCATAACAGCGGGCATGGAATACGCAGATATCTTTTGTCCCATCTTCTGATTTTACAAATGAATTATGTCCCGGACCAAATATGCCTTTTTCTCTGTCTGTAGCTAAAACCGGGCATTTACATTTCACCCAGTTATTAGGGTCAAGAATATCTTCACCCTCACGAATAGACAACATCCCCATGCAGTATGCTTCACCGGTGCTGCTGGCAGAATAAGTCAGGTAAATTGTGTGGCCGTGCTTCAGGACCGCGGGGCCTTCATTTACCCAGAACCCAATCCGTTCCCATGAATAATCCGGTGACGAAAGCAGTACCTGCGCTGTCGAAAGCTTATCGGGCCGTTCCAGCCGTGCGATATATAAGTTGGAAATCTTTTTCCCTGCCCCTGTTTTTTCGGCCCAAATATAATAATATTCTCCGTTATATTCCATGACCGTTGCATCCAGCGAAAAATCCTGAAATGAAAATTCATCCCCATCTGCTGCCTGCATCTTTCCCAGTTCTCTCCATTCATCCTGAAACGGGTCATTTCCCTGGCATTCCAGCACATATGGCCTGATGGCCCAGATATCATTAATATCTCCTGCTGCATAATAAATATACCATTTCCCCCATAAATAGTGGAGTTCAGGCGCCCAGATATGGAAGCTCTGCTCTCCTGATGGATGCTTTCTCCATAAAACCTTTTCCTCTGCACCTGCTAAATCTCCTATCTTATCTGCCCTTCTCAAAATAATTCTGTCATATTCCGGCACAGACGCAGTAAAATAATATATCCCGTTAGAATATCCAGAAATGTGGGGATCTGCCCTGTTTGGTATAAACGGTCTGTTATATAGTGTAGTTACATAATGGTCTCTATTCATTGCTCTTCACCCTGACTCTTATCATATTCCATGAATACGGCTTTAGTTTACAGTCTATCCGTGTTTTCTGTGTTCCTGTAACCACAGCAGTCTGAGGCTTTACCTTTTCATGGTCGCTCCTGTTGTCAGCCTTAATATCTTCGTGAAATAGCACGGTGTGCTCTGCCGCATGTTCTGCACAGAATCCCTGCATATCCACATGTACTTCCGCTGCTTCGTCTCTTCTGTTTACCAGATACAAGACCAATTCATCCATTTCCGCATTATGTATCACCACCTGATCTAAATATGGAATTTCCCTGCCTTTCCCGGATAAATAGGAAGGAGCCCTCAAAACACTCTCCAACAGGGTTCCCCTGCCGTATTTTGACATATAAGAAAACGGATAAAAAATCGGCTGCACCCAGACTTCGGCTCCGGGCTCTGTCATAATGGCCGCACTAATATTCGTAAGCAAAGACTGACATGCCGCCTTTACTCTCCCGCTGTTTTTTATCATTGCCATCAGCATACTCGCAAACAGCAGTGAGTCCTCCATCGTATAGATCTGTTCACTAAAGGCAGGGGCAGTCTCCCAGTCTCTGGACGCGACTGAACCGGCTACATCTTCGCCCGGAATCTCCCATACCCCCCATTCATCAAAGCAGATATCTATCTTTTTACCAGACCGCTTCTTGCTCTTTACCGTATCGCATATACCAATCACTGTCTGAATGTAGTCTTCCATCTCCACAGATTGTGAAAGGAACTCTTCAGTCCCTTTCTCCTGCCCTCCGTAGTATTGGTGCAGAGAAATGTAATCTGCAAATTCATATGTATATTCCAATACAATTCGCTCCCAGTCCGTATAGGTCGCCACGTCCGTTGATGAACTGCCGCATACGACCGTTTTTATGTTTTCGTCCAGTGATTTCATTGCATGAGCGGTCTGTGCAGCCAGTTTTCCATAGTCTTCGGGTGTCTTATGCCCAATCTGCCAGATGCCGTCCATCTCATTTCCCAGACACCATATCGGAATTCCATACGGTGTCTCATGACCATTCTCACATCTAAAGTCACTGTATGCTGTTCCAACCGGCAGATTACAGTATTCCAGCAGGGAGACTGCGTTTTCGACGCCCCGGGTTCCCAGATTAACCGCAAATACCGGTACAATCTCTGCCTTTTTTGACCATTGTACAAATTCATCTGTACCGAACTGGTTTGTCTCTATGGATTTCCATGCCAGTTCTCTGCGCCTCGGACGGTCTTCCTTTTTTCCCACACCGTCCCTCCAGTCATAGCAGGATACAAAATTGCCTCCGGGGTATCTGACACAGGTAACCCCCATCTCCTTTACCTTCTCAATCACATCTTTGCGGAATCCATCCTCATCCGCCTCCTGATGTCCCGGTTCATAAATACCACTGTACACGACCCTTCCCATATGCTCTACAAATGAACCATATATGAGGGGACTGATTTCCGACTTTCGGAAATCCCTGTTTATAATCAATTCAGCCTTATACATACTCTCTTTTCTACTCCTTCACTCCTGATGTGGCAATTCCTTCAATGAAAAATCTTTGCCCGAATAAGAACAGCAGCAGCAGCGGACAGATAGAAATAACCGTCGCCGCCAGTGTCGGACCGTATTTGATGGAGTTACTTCCCACAAGCACTGCCAGTCCAGCGGATAATGTTCTGTTCTCAACGGAGCTCGTCAGCATCATCGGGTATAAAAGATCATTCCAGTTATTCATGAAATGATAGATTCCCAGACTAATCAATGCCGGTTTTGACAACGGTATTACAATGCGCCTGTAAATCTGCAGATTGTTCAGCCCGTCTATCCTTGCCGCCTCTTCTAAAGACTTAGGAATCCGCGAAAAGAACGAGGTCAGCATATAAATACCATAGGCCCCGGATGCTCTCGGAAGAATAAGCCCCAGCAGGGTATCAAGTATCCCGAGCCTGTATTCTTCTATGTAGAGCGGGATCATAATAATCTGGAACGGTACCATCATGGTCAGCAGGATGATCGTGAACAGCACCTTTTTTCCTTTGAACTCCATTCTTGCAAACGCATATGCGGCCAGAGAATCGAACAACAGACTGATTACTGTTACACTTCCCGCAAAAACAACCGTATTCTTCAGCATACTCAGTATCGGTATTGCCTCAACCACGTATTCATACTGGACAGTAAGCCATTCCTTCGGAAGGAATGCGGGCGGCCATCTGATAACATCTGCATCGGATTTAAAAGACGATACTATCAGCCATACCAGCGGAACGAACACAATAAGGGCAACGAGGCATAAAATAATACTGCCCGCTATACTGAATATCTTCCCTCTCTTTTTCATGCCTGCTCCTCCTTTCTTCCGATGTATTTCCTCATGCAGATTGTAATAATTGCAATGATTATGAACAGATATACCGAGATCGCCGATGCATATCCCAGGTCATGCTCTGTCCTGAAGCCTCTGTCATAAATATAGCTCACCAGTGTTTCCGTCTTATGCTGCGGTCCGCCTCCGGTCATAACATATATCTGGTCAAATGCCTGAAATGCAAGGATAAAGGTCGTAACCGCACAGAACCCTATAGTCTGCTTTATAGAAGGAACCGTGATATACATAAACTTCTTCAGTCCGGTTGCACCATCCAGATCTGCCGCCTCATATAATGAGTACGGAATGTCCAGAGTCGCAGCGGTTATGATCGTCAGTGTGTATCCAAAATTCCTCCAGACAGTGACCATAACAATAACCGCCATCGCATATGTAGGATTGGACATCAGGTTCGGCATGATAACCCCTGCTTTTTTGAGAAGGTACGCAAGCATCCCCGAATTGGAATTCAAGAGCATGGACCATAATATACTGATTGCAGTCATGGAACATACATACGGAATATAGAAAGATGCCCTCAGGAACTTATGTAGTTTAGTATTTTTCTGCATAAACATAGTCAGAATTAATGCCAGCAATATCTGTACCGGAACTTCTATCACCGTAAAAACGAGTGTATTTTTTGTCGCATTCAATACACGGGCATCCTGAAACATTTTCAGGTAATTATCCAGTCCTGCAAAGGAAATGCCATTCATATACAGGTCCATATTCATAAGGCTTATTATGAATGCAGAAACCAGTGGAACAAATACAAAAACAGTCAGAACAATCATGGATGGAAGAATGAACAAATATGCCGTCTTCTGATTTTTGCCTCCTGCTTTTCTTGTCTTCTCCATATTGTTTTACTCCTTTCGCAGGGAAAGTCCTGACAAAATCAGGACTTTCCCTAACGCCTGTTATTTTGAAACAATCTCATCCAGTCTTCCTGCTGCATCCTGAACTTCAGTCTTAACATCAGCTCCCATCAGGATATTCTCCATCATAGGTTTCATGACGTCATTATCAATCTGTGTTCCGTATTCATAACCGAGATGCCAGTCTCTTCCTATGGAAGACGCCTCTGAAACACTGTTGAGTATTTCATTAGACTTAATGTCCTCATCCTCAAGCAGGGAGTAAGACCATACTGGGAATCCGTTGCGTACGGACCATTCTTTCAGCACATCATCTGTCAGCCAGTATGACATGAATTTGTAGACAGCCTTTTTTGATGCATCGTCTGCTCCTTTTGGAATCATATATGAGCAGCCGCCTTCTGCGGAATATGCTCCTTCACTTCCGGAAGGCATGGCAGCGATACCATAATTCATGCCGAGATCATTCAGCACATTAATATTCCACGGGCCAGCAAGACACATGCCGATCTGTCCTGACTGGAACATCGTATCAGCCTCTGCAGATGTCAGACCATCCGGTGATACACCGGCTTTCTTCAGTTCCTGAAGCCAGGTAAGTGTCTCCACATTTGTATCAGAGTTTAAAAGATTTTCGTTGGTTGCCGTATTAATAACATCTCCGCCGTTCCCCCACAGATATTGCACATAGTACCCGAAGTCAGAAGGAATCGCCAAACCGTATTTACCTTCATCTGCGCTGGTCAGTGCCTTCGCACACTCTTCCAGTTCAGCAAACGTAGACGGCGGTGCATCCGGGTTTAATCCTGCATCACTGAACATGTCTTTGTTGTAGTATAAATACTGCAGGTTATACTGCATCGGTACGCCGTATAATTTGTCCCCGACATATGATTTTGCCACAACATTTTCATAATAGTTATCTTCATTTGTTCCGGTTGTGTCCCAGAAATCACTAATGTCTTCGAGAGAATCGTTATTTACATATTCCTGTATATACTCGATTCCTACTAAGACAAATGATGGTGCTGTACCTGTCGATATGGCTGCCGGCAGCTTTGACTGAAGTGTATCGTTGTCCATAATATCGACTTCTACAGTAATCCCGTCTTTATTTGTCTCATTATAGTCTTTGATAATTTCTTTTAGCACATCTCCGTCAGATCCTGTGAATACAGTCCACAGCGACAGTTTTGTTTCATCTGTGTTTTTGCTTTCGTCTTTTTTTGCCTCCTGCTTTGAACAACCAGCAAACAAAGAACACACCATAGCAGATGCCAATAAGATACTTCCGATTTTCTTAAACTTCATAATACCATCCTCCTGTTAAATTCCTTTTTCTATCTTACTTTGTGTTTCACTTGTTAAAACGATTCTAATACAAAAAGCTTAAATTTATCTTAAAAATATCAGGTATTTTTTACACTTTGAACTGTTTTTTATTTATTTTAATCTATTTTTTATGTTTTTTGCACAATCTATTGCTTTTCTTTTTTTTAATAGATATATTGTAATAGAGGTGATTTTAAAATGAAAGTTTTAATTATAGAAGACACGAAGCCGCTTGCACAGACACTTGCCGATCTGGCAGGAGAGGCCGGGAATTCAGCCGACATTGCTTTCGACGGTGACACAGGTTTGGAATACGCCAGGAGTGGATTATATGATGCAATCGTTCTGGATGTCATGCTGCCCGGTATGGACGGATTTGAAGTATTGAAGAGTATTCGAAATGAGAAGATTAAAACGCCTGTCATGATGCTGACAGCACGAGGTGATCTCAAAGACCGCATTTATGGTCTGGACAGTGGTGCCGATTATTATCTGACGAAACCATTTGAAACAGCGGAATTTCAGGCATGTCTCCGCGCTATTATGAGAAGGCAGAGCCCTATCATAGAAGAGGACCTCCGTTTTGGCGATATTACGCTCTCAACCTCTCTCCATGAATTAAAATGCGGTGAAAAAAGCATTAAGCTGAATTCTAAGGAGTATGAACTGCTGCGTCTCCTTATGCTGAATAACAAAAATATACTTTCCAAGGATATCATCATTAACAAAGTCTGGGGATATGATTCCGATGCCACCTACAATAACCTGGAGGCCTATATCTCTTTTCTCCGCCGTAAGCTGCATTTGTTATCATCCAATGTGACAATCTGTATTGCAAGAAAAGTAGGCTATTATCTGGATAATGGGCAAAAGTCCTCTTCCGGCCGGAATTTGTAAAAGGAGAAACATGATTAAAAAGCTTCGCAAACAAATTATTGCTGCCATCATGAGTGTATTTTCAATTTTACTGCTTATTATCCTTGTAAGTATCTATATATCTACAAAACAGACTCTGGAAAGCAGCTGCTGGGACAAACTGGAATCAGCGATTTACAAGACGTATTCGAATAATTCACCGCTTATTCAGGATACCTCCCTGCCTATACTGGTTGTAACAGTTGATTATAAAAATAATATCAAACTGCTGGTGAATGACATAGAAAGTCTCTCCGCAGATGACATCAGCGGCATCGTACATGAGGTACTGACAAGTAAATCAAAATCCTCCGTTATTGACGGCCATTTACGTTTTCTCAGGAAAAGTATTGGTATCTCTGATATCCGCATTGCTGTGGCGGATATCCAGACGGAACAGTCCCTCCTCAGGAAACAGTTCTGGCAGCTATTTGTCATCGGGCTTATCTCAATCCTCACGTTTGGAATACTGAGTATCGTGTTATCTGACAAGCTGACAAAACCAGTCCAAAATACGATTCTCTCCCAAAAAGACTTTATCGCCAATGCTTCCCATAAGCTTAAGACCCCTCTGACAATTATCCTTTCAAATTCAGAAATGCTTTTAAACGCAGAGGAACATTCCGGCAGATCGGACAACTATTCCGTGCAGCGTCTGAATTTTATCCACAGTGAATCTTTACGGATGAAGGTCCTGATAGAGCAGCTGCTTCAGCTTGCCAAACTGGACAGTTCAACCCTGCCAGTCCACAAGGATAAGCTGGACCTCAGCTTCCTCGTCTGCAACAGCATCTTAACTTATGAGCCAGTTATATATGATCTTGGGAAAAAATTAGATTTTGATTGTACAGAAAATATTACAGTACTTGGAAACGCAGAGAGTCTGAGGCAGGTTATCGATATTTTGATTGATAATGCAATCAAATATTCCCTGCCTGAGACTACGATAACGGTTTCATTGACAGAACTCAAACGAAGCGCACTTTTTACCGTTGAAAGCAATGGTGAGCCGATAAGTCCGGAGGACATTAACCGGATTTTCCAAAAATTTTATAGAATCGGAACCGACAGTACGGGTTACGGGCTTGGACTGTCCATCGCACAATCAATCATAGCGGAACACAATGGACTCATCTGGGCTGAAACCGACGGGATATCCAAAAACAAATTTTTAGTACAGTTAAATAGTGTTGTTGAATGATATCTTCAGTCTTTTTAGTTTCTAATATCTGCTGCCAGGCTCTTTACGCCGCCTTTCCCGGCTTCACTAAGAGTCCTGACCTCAGCAGTGCCGGTCTCACGGCATTATAGAGGAACGCCACTAATACAGTGGATACCACCGCATTTACAAACGTCGTTGCTGTGCTCCATTTGGCCAGAACCTCCGCCATCTGCTGTGGCTGGCCCAAAATATACTGCTTATAAAAATACCCGGCAATCGGATCCGCAATTACGTTGAATCCAAGTCCTGCGACAGATGCAATGATACTCCATTTAAAAATGTATTTTTTGTCGCTGCTCTCATTAATTTTAGCGATCCGGTGTGCAACTAATCCCACAATCAGTCCAATGCAGAGCTTTAAAACAAATGTCTTCGGAGCTCCTGTAATGTAGATTGGGTCCATAATATCCGCAAATGTCATCCCGATTGCGCCAGCCAGACCTCCGTACCAGCCGCCCAGCAGCAGCGCCCCGAGAACACAGAATGCATTCCCGATATGGATTGACGTAGCGTCTCCCCCCGGCATCGGAATCTTTATCTGAAGATAAGTAAATGTTACATAACAAAGCGTGGCCAGTATTGCAGTCTGGGCAAGCTTTAAGACTGTCTGATTTTTCTGTTCCATAGTTCATACTTCCTTTCACCTTTAGATGCTGTCTATGATACTACTAAAGTGGTTCTGTAAAAACATCCAGTTATTCACGAAATAACCAGTCCAGTTCTGAATCATGCATTGCCGGACATGCTTTATCTTGTCTCAGGCGGCAGTTTTTGTTATAGTAAACTCAGACAGAAATGCTTCACACATGCCCTTTCATTTCGTTAAGAGGGACATCGGTTAAAAGATGCCCTAACAGGAGAATCACATGATCAGAATCGCAATTGTAGAGGATGAGGACAGCTATATCGAACAGCTGACCGGGTACCTCCAAGAATACCGGAAAACTGCAAATGAAGACTTCGATATCACCGTCTACCGGGATGGTGATGCCGTTGTCGCCAGTTATAAAGCACAGTTTGACATTATCCTGATGGATATCCAAATGCGCTTTGTGGACGGCATGACCGCGGCAGAAGAGATACGGAGCCAGGATTCAGAAGTTGTCATCATCTTCATTACCAACATGACGCAGTATGCTATCCGGGGCTATGAGGTTGATGCTCTCGATTATATCCTGAAGCCGGTCTCTTATTTTGCATTCAGCCAGAAATTGAGCCGTGCCATAGCCAGAATTAAGAAGCGGGAAAGTAAATACGTCACTGTCTCTGTGAAAGGCGGCATCCTGCGCCTGAATGTATCGGATATCTATTATATAGAAAGTGCCGGGCATGACCTGATCTACCACTGCGCAGGCGGGAACCACACGGCATCAGGCACTATGAAGTCCGCAGAGGAAGAATTTGGGGGAATGAGTTTTTCCCGCGGCAACAAGTGTTACCTGATTAATCTGGAACACGTGGAAGGGATTCAGGACAAGTGCGCGGTTGTCCGGGGAGAACACCTGCAGCTGAGCCGTCCCCGCATGAACACATTTATGCAGGACCTGACCAAATACTGGGGGGAGATTAAATGAACCAGACAGATATAAACCTCATACTGCCCGACATCCCGAGGCTGTACACTGCACTTGCCGAATGGCTTGCCTGCATCCTGTGTATTCTGGAGATGAAACGGCGCATAAATGGCTGGAAGCTGGCCCTTACCTCTGCCGGAGCGCTTATACTCCAGGCCGCTTTTCTGACCTTAACAAAAGGACTCGGCGATTTCTGGTGGATTCTATGTATGGCCGCCGCTGTCGGGCTGATGTACCTTTTTCTCTTCCGCTGCTGTGACACCCATCTCAGGGACATCGGCTATTACTGTGTACGTGCCTTCGTTATCGCCGAGCTGGCCGCATCTCTGGAGTGGCAGATTGACTGCTATTTTTACTATACCATGAACTGGCAGGCCGGCTGGCTTCGGGTATTATTGCTGGTCGTGATCTATGCGGCAGTTTTTTTTACGGCGTGGGTGCTGTACCGGAAAACAACCTCCGGCGAAGACGGGCTTCAGATTACCTCAAAGGAACTTACTGCCTGCATTATCATCGGGCTGGCAGTCTTTCTTATGAGCAATCTTGGATTCGTGTCAAATTCAACCCCATTTGCCGGACATCAGACTGCCGAGATCTTCAACGTCAGGACTCTCATAGACCTTGGAGGCGCGGCAATCCTATATGCCTACCATATCCAGAGGATCGACCTGCGGACCAAACTGGAGCTGGAAAGTGTACAGAACATTCTTCACAACCAGTATATCCAGTACCAGCAGTCTCAGGAAGCGATGGACATTATCAACTATAAATATCACGACCTGAAGCACCATATTATTGCCCTCAAGTCGGAGGGAAACGACCAGAAAAGGAATGAATATCTGGATAAAATGGAAGAAGAAATACAGCACTATGAGGCCCAGAATAAAACCGGGAACCAGGTACTGGACACACTCCTTACCTCTAAGAACTTGTATTGCCTGAAAAATCAGATCTCCATGACCAGCGTAGTGGACGGGAGTTCCTTTGGCTTCATGGATGTCATGGATATCTGCTCCATCTTTGGAAATGCCTTAGATAACGCGATAGAATGTGAGAAAAAAATAGCCGATCCTGAAAAAAGACTGATTCATGTATCCGCATTTACACAGAAAAACTTCCTGATCATACGCTTTGAAAATTATTATGAAGGGGTTCTTACGTTTGACGAGCAGCTCCCTGTAACGACTAAGAAAGAGCCCCAGTTCCACGGGTACGGCCTGAAAAGCCTGCGGTATACCGTTCGGAAATCCGGTGGCGAAGTTGACGTCAGCACGCAGGATAACTGGTTTAACCTGAAGATTCTGATTCCCTTGAAGATGTAAGATATCTTTTACTATTTTTTTGTAATCCCTAATCTTTCAAAAAAATTTGAAAGATTACAGTAACGCTTCAACGAATTCCCATTGTCCATAATGAATTTCCATGTCTCATCATAGTCACCCGGGACATGGAATTCACAAATCTTTTTAGTCATTTAGTTTCACCTTCCCTGCCTTACGCATAGCCAGCTCAATTTCGTAAATATTAGTATCATTGTATAACTTTTCTTTCTGCCCTCCTAATTTAATACTTCTGAGATATGAAAGTCTCTTATTTTGTGTATTCTTAATATAAGAAGTTCTGATATAGCGTGCTTTTGGATTTATAGTTGTATACACTAAGGAATCATTAAGCAAAACCTCCATAGGACGCAGATTGTGAGCAGTAAATACAAGCTGTCCCTTCGCTTTTTCCTGCATAGCTTCAAGAAGCTCGCCCAGCAGATATTCATAAATCCCTGCATCCAGTTCATCTACAACCAGACAATATGTTTCTCTGTTAAAGCAGGCCACCAGACTGCTACAGATTGAAATAATCTTCTTAATCCCTGCAGATTCATATAAAAGTGGGATCCTTGCTCCATTACGTATCGTTATTACTTCAAACCTTACGCCGTCTCTCCCGTTGTCCATCAGTTTATCAAAATGGTTATAGATCTCCAACTCTATATCAGGCACCAGAGACTTCAAAACAATGTTTATCTGATCAATTGTAGCTTGTATATATGGGAAGAGTTCTTTATCTACAACATTCACGTCCATTAGATTCAGCATAAACCCGTTAAACCCGCTATTAACGGAAAGCGGCCAGTCTATATTAACAGGAAGCGCTCTGAGATTCAGCGCTAATAAACCATACTGGGAATTCTCCACAATTGCTAAATCATGGATCGCATAGGACTGCAGAATATAACTGAATTTATATATTTTATGTGGTTCGTCCTGCGCCTGAGAAAATACTTCCTGTGCTCTCTTTGAAAATAAGAAAGAACTTACTTCAGGTCTTTGTTTTTCATCATTATAATTCTCTGTCAGCTGCTGCGCGACCCCAAGTGATACAAGCTGAGTTATATTTTTCTCAAAATATTGATAATACTTCAGGGGCAGAAAAAGTTTCTTCCCTCCTTTTGTATATTCAAATATTGAAGTAAGTCTGGTCTGTTTTTCTGCATCCAGTTCTTTTACACTTAACTTTTCTCGGCTTATGCAGAAACTGTATTCCCCATTTTTTAGTAATTCAATCTCATATTCTGTGTAGAATGTTTTTTCACCTTCGGTAATCTTAAAGCTGTACTTCATGCGGGCTGTCTCACTCTGAAATCGTATACAATGATAAAAATCAGCCGGAATCTTTCTACCGCTCATCAGATCTTTTAACAGAAGTATGCTGTCTACAAGAACTGTCTTACCAGACCCATTCTGTCCATATACGCCGAGGATGTTCCCTTTTTGCCTGTCATTAAACTCAACTACTCCATGTTCCACATTTTTCAAATTGTTTATTTCAACATTAACAAGTCGTACAACATTCCCCATTTTTATTCCTCCTCCATATCTGGCACTCGTTTTTCTTAATTATAATTTATTATTCCAGTTTCGTCAATTCTTATTCTGCTTTTGTTAATTAATTTTACAATTTTCATTTTAAATTTATATTTTATTAATATATATGAATTTTTTAATGTATATCTTTGCATATCTGTTGTTTTCAACATTATGCACTAAGCAAGTCATATATTTTTGTGCAATATTTCTAATCAATTTGCAATTTGTGCAAAAAAAACGCAGTTTATGCGTAAACCCGCACGGATGTAAAACTTCTGTTAAAATCTTATTATCCAATACTAAAGGAGGAGAATCAGGTGAAACATCAGGATCTTATCGATAAAATGACGCTCGCGGAGAAGGCAGCGTTTTTAAGTGGAAAGTCAGAATGGGAAACGAGAGATTTTAAGCGTCTCGGTATCCCTTCTATTTTTTGTTCCGACGGCCCTCACGGAATCCGCAAACAGGACGGCGCCGGAGACCATCTCGGTCTGAATGCATCCCTGCCGTCGACCTGCTTTCCAACCGCTGCTGCTGTGGCAAACAGCTGGGATGAAGAACTCGGACAGGAACTTGGCGATGCGCTGGGTGAGGAAGCAGGTTCCTTAGGTGTCAACGTTCTTCTCGGCCCGGGTCTGAATATAAAAAGAAGTCCGTTATGCGGAAGAAACTTCGAGTATTATTCAGAGGACCCATATCTTGCCGGAAAGATGGCCGCATCCTATATCAGGGGAATTCAGAAACGCGGCGTGTACGCATGTCCAAAGCATTTTGCAGTAAATAGCCAGGAACTGCGCCGTATGGCAATGAATTCTGTTCTGGACGAACGTACTCTGAGGGAAATCTACCTGACCGGATTTGAAATCGCCGTGAAAGAAGGCGGCGCAAAGGCCATCATGACAAGCTACAATGAAGTAAACGGTACATATGCCAATGAAAACACACATTTGCTGAAAGACATTCTGCGGGATGAATGGGGCTTTGACGGCATCGTCATTACGGACTGGGGCGGTTCCAACAGCCATACCCGCGGTGTTTTGGCAGGATCTGACCTCGAAATGCCTACTCCCGGACTCGACTCAGCACGTGAAATTTTGCAGTCCATAAAAGACGGAACTCTCAAAATGGAAGAACTGGATTCCTGTGTGGATCATCTCTTAGATGCGGTACTCACACTCAGCGAAAATACTGAAACTATGAAACGCAGTTTTTCAGAGACCGCCCATCACGGGCTTGCCAGAAGAGCTGCAAGTGAAAGTGCAGTACTGTTAAAGAATACAGATCAGATTCTCCCTCTTGCCGCCAAGAGTAAAGTTGCAGTCATCGGAGACTTTGCCTTCGCACCGAGATATCAGGGGGCAGGCTCTTCTGTCGTGAATGCTACTTTCGTTGAGACAACCGAAAGAATCATCCAGAATTACGACCTTCAGGTTACAGGATGCAGCCGCGGCTATCAGCGGACAGGCGGTGAAGATGCGGCCCTGAAAAAAGAAGCTCTGGACCTTGCCGGGAAAGCGGATGTCGTACTCTACTATTTTGGTCTGGACGAACTCAGCGAATCCGAAGGAATGGACCGTACACATATGCGTATCCCACAGAATCAGATTGACCTTCTCGAGGCACTGGTTCAGGTCAACCCTAATATCGTAGGCGTAGTAAGTGCAGGTGCTTCTTTTGAAATGCCGTGGCACTACTGCTGTAAGGCTATCCTGCACGGTTTTCTGACCGGGCAGGCAGGAGCCAGTGCTATGTTGGATATACTGACCGGCAAAGTCAATCCTTCCGGCCGCCTGAGCGAAACTTATCCGGTCAAATATGAAGACACACCGGCCTTCAGGAACTTCCCGGGTACAGAGCGGAATTCAGAATACCGGGAAGGCCTCTTCATCGGCTACCGGTACTATGACACTGCAAAAGTACGGGTACAATATCCCTTCGGCTACGGGCTTTCCTATACTACTTTCGAATACTCTGACTTAAAGACGGATGAGTGGGGTGCGACATTCACTATTAAAAACACAGGCGCACGGGACGGTGCAGAGGTCGCCCAGCTCTATGTTTCAAAGCCTGATAAGGAAGTTTTCCGTCCTGTGAAGGAATTGAAAGGATTCAGGAAGGTATTTTTGAAAGCAGGTGAAAGCAAAGAAGTGACCATTCCTTTTGATGATAAAACATTCCGTTACTGGAATGTACTGACGAATCAATGGGAAATCGAAGGAGGAACTTACCAGATTATGATCGGCGCCTGTGTTGCAGATATCAGGCTGACGGCAGATGTACAGATCGAAGGGTCAACAGACTTCTTCCCATACAAGAAAGAAACGCTCCCTTCCTACTATTCCGGATTGGTACAGCAGGTCAATGACAAAGAATTTGAGACACTGCTCGGACACCCGGTCCCGGATGGGAAATGGACCGGAGAGCTCGGTGTCAATGACGCTATCTGCCAGATGTACTATGCAAAAAGCGGTCTTGCCAGACTGATATACCGGGTCCTTACACACCTGAAGAAAAAGAGCGAGGCCAAAGGAAAGCCTGATTTGAACATATTGTTTATCTATAATATGCCTTTCAGGGGGATTGCAAAGATGACCGCAGGTGCCGTCAGCATGGACATGGCGTACGGTATGGTAGAAGTTGTAAACGGACATTTCTTCAAAGGAATGAAGAAAATCATTGGCGGCTTCTTTGCCAATTCTAAAGCCAATAAAGCATATGAATCGAAACTTGCAGGAAAGTAAAATACAGGAGGTTTAATCAATTATGGAAAGCGAAGTTAAAAAGGCCGGTTTCTGGAGTAATTTTAAGGAAAAGCATCCCGGCATCGCACAGTTTATCGTATTTTTTATCATCAGTAACGGGGTCACCGTACTCCAGATGATTATGATGCCGCTCATCAAGTATTTGTTCGGCTTCACATCTCTGGTAAGCACGGCATTTCAGGTACTGCCTGTAGGGCATAATCTGGACGGAAGCATTTACTATGTATTCGACTATGCTGCAGGCTCTATCGCAGGCGGGGGCGGCGGTGGTCTCGCCTATTTCCTCGCCGTTGAGATCACGCTTCTGCTTGCACAGATTATCAATTTCTTCCTTCAGCGGAATGTAACCTTTAAGTCTAATACGAGCGTGGTAAAAGCCGCTGTATGGTATTTCATCGCGTGGGTAATTATTTCCGTCGGGGCTGCCGCACTGCAGGGACTTTATAAAACACCAATCTATGATTTCTGCATGAATATGATGGGGCAGGGTGCCGGTATGACAGTCGCGGATATCATAACCATGCTGATCAACTGTGTCATCTCCTTCTGGGTATTCTTCCCGATCATGAAGATTATTTTTAAAGAGAAAAAAGAAGCATAAAACAAAATCAGATAACATACAAAAAGGACTTGCCGGTGTGCAGGTCCTTTTTTGTATGAAATGATATTTTTTTGTAGCAATTTACTTTTAATTATCGTCTAATAAATATAAGGGTATTTTACAGACATCAAACAGTTACGGTTCACACAGAACCTGCAGCTTACAGGGGGGAACAAAGTGGAAGAAGTAAAACGATCCACGGATATCAGACTGGTTAGAAAAGCAATCCGGGGCAGTGTCGACGCCTATGGTGAACTTATAACAATACATAAAGGTTATCTGTACCGGATGGCATACCTGCATTCCGGCAATGAGGATGCCGCGCTGGAAATTGTGCAGGAAACGGTACTGAAGGGCTTTCATTCTATTAAAACCCTTCAGAATCCTGCGGTATTCAGGTCCTGGATGACCACAATCCTGATACATGTATCCAGTGATTATTATAGGAGGAATATTCCATTTTCAGAGCTTCCTGAAGAAGAACAGGAGCAGGAAAACAGCGGAATCTCCGCAGAAGAAAGACTGGACCTGTATGCCGCAATCCGCAGGCTTCCCGAGCATTACAGAATGGTCATCGTTCTGAAATATTTTGACGGGCTGAAACAGGATGAGATCGCCGGGATCATGAACATTCCCCGGGGAAGTGTTTCTTCATATCTGACACGTGCTAAAAAAGAACTCAGAAAAAGCCTGGAGGAGGGATATTTAAATGGATAAAAGATTTGAACAGATTCCCGTATCCGAAAAGCTGGACGGCGTGATTGACCACTGCATGGAGCAGCTTCGTAAGGAGCAGAAAAGTAAGAGAAAAAAATGGATGAAAAAGACATTTATTTCACTTGGTACAGCCGCCGCTGTTTTTGTGTGTGCCGTTTTCTTCGGGGCAAGTAATCCCAATGCAGCCGAGAGTATCCCTCTGATCGGGCATATCACCCGTTTGATGCAGGGGGAACAAAAGCCTGCCCAGGAGTATATACAGGAATCTAATGGCGTAAAAATAACAGTATCTGAAGTGACACATGACAATCACTGGATTTCTATGAATGTGGTATTTTACAGTAAATCTGGTTTTCCGCAAGAGATGTATGCCAGTACATCTGGTACAGAATGTGGTCTGCTTGAATTTATATCCGAAATCCGTTTTGATTTTTATGATCAGACAATTGCTGATTCTTCGTATATGAAAGGCAGCTTTACAGATGAAAATACTTATTCCGGGAAAATCAATATTCCGATTGACCAGCGAATCCCCGCGTCCGCCAGAAGAGATATAAAAATCCCAAAAGAATTCGACTTCACCTGGAATATCAGTATTATCTATGACTGGCCCTATGATTTATGGGAATACGCTTTGAATGAAGAAAAGCCATACCACACCAGCTTTTTACCTAACAATGGATTTGGCGGAACCTGGGATTTTCAATTCAGTATCCCGCTGAACGTTAACCAATAATCGTTTTCTGAGCCAAGAAACGGAGGATACCATATGCATACACAAAGGAAAAGAAGAACTGCCGGCAAAAAATATTCAAACATAGGACACAGAAATATGCCTGATATCCACACTTCAGCTCCAAAAAAGGGCTGGATTATCATAGGCAGCATTCTCTGTCTGCTTCTTCTTATTTACATAGCCATCTCCGTGTTTTTTATGAGCCATTTTTTTATGAACACCGGGATTAACGGACACAACTTTTCCGGAAAGACAGTCTCGGACGCCGAAAGGTATCTGAAGGATCAGGTAAACGATTATTCCCTGACAATCCGGGGAATGGATGGAAAGACTGATGTCATCAAAGGGGCTGATATTTCCCTTGTATATGTCGATAATAATCAGATAGAAAACATCCTGAAAAAACAAAATCCATTTCTATGGCCCCAGTCTGTTTTTTCCAAGAAAGCCGTCAGCATTACCATTGAATTATCTTATAATAAGGACGCTCTGGATCAGGCTGTCGGTTCGATCCATGCGGTAACCACCGTGCAGACCCCGCCTGTGTCTGCACAGCCAGAATTCGATGGCACCCAGTTTGTCATCAAACCAGAAACTTACGGAACCGCGGTTGACATGAACGTATTAAAAGAAAAAATCACATCCGCCATTATGAAGTTTTCTTCCGAAATCAATCTCGAGAAGGAAAAATGCTATGCACTCCCCAAATACACCTCTGAGTCAAAAGAGTTGAAGCAGGCCTGTGCCGAAATGAATAAATACTGCAAGGCAAGTATTACTTACTCGATGAATGACTCCGTAGTGGTCGATAAAACGCTTATCTCAACATGGCTTACAACCGAT
Source organism: Faecalicatena orotica (assembly GCF_905197545.1). Classification (NCBI taxonomy): domain Bacteria; kingdom Bacillati; phylum Bacillota; class Clostridia; order Lachnospirales; family Lachnospiraceae; genus Faecalicatena; species Faecalicatena orotica. The sequence continues at coordinate 76,489 of NZ_CAJJZH010000002.1, read as the reverse complement.
GATGATATGAACGTCATTTTTCATGAGGACGCCATAAAAAAATGGCTGGAAGAATTTGGTGACAAGTATGATACCGTCGGCACTACAAGGACCTTCACAACCCCATCCGGAAAAAGCGCCACCGTGACGGGAGGCACTTACGGATGGTCGGTCGATGAGGATACTGAATTTGAGAATCTGAAGAACAGCATTAAAAACGGCGAAACCATAACAAGAGAACCAGAATACTATATCGGAGGAACCGCCGCTGCCCATGCAATGCCCGACTGGGGAGACACCTTCGTCGATGTGGACCTGAGCGAACAGCACATGTGGTATGTCGTAAATGGTTCTATTGCCCTTGAAACAGATGTAATCACCGGAGAACCGATCCCTGAAAAAATCACTCCCGAGGGCACTTATTCTCTGCAGGATAAAAAGATGCACGAAATACTGGTCGGCAGTATCGATCCCACTACCGGGAAACCTTCCTATGAGACAGAGGTGACCTACTGGATGCGCATCACATGGGATACAGGCATCGGCCTGCACGACGCTATATGGCAGAGTGGATTTGGGGGAAACCTGTACCAGATCCCCCATATCGGATCGCACGGATGCATTAATATGCCACTTGACATGGCCGGTTCTTTGTACGACATGATAGAAATAGGAACGCCTGTCATTGTTCACTATTAACAAGCTTATACCACGATGAAAAAGAGCCGGAACCAGACATATTTGTATCTGATTCCGACTCTTGATTATCCGGCTAGACCGTTTTCCGTTTCTTATACTTTTTGAAAAGCAGTATTTCACTTCCTACAAAGAGTATAGCCAGCAGTACATCCACACCGATAAATATCTTTACCCATCCCGGTGTCCCCGTTTCCTTAGCCATTGCATTGGAATTTGCCAGCGCATACAGGTTCTCATGACTCGCCCTGCGAAGTGCAGTAACGGTATTGGCATCCTCTGTATTTGTGATCAGGCCATCTCCGCCTGTCATGGAAAGCCCCTGTGTTAAACCGCTGCGGATTCCCCTGTTCAGATCCATATAGAAGTCAGCAAGCGGGTCCATCGCATCTGTGATTACAGCTCCGTGGAATCCCCATTCATCCCGCAGCACAGTCTGAAGCAGTGACTGGCAGCTTCCTGCCCACTGGGTTCCGATTGAGTTAAAGGATGACATGCATCCAAGGCTTCCACCTTCTTTAAAGCTCTTTTCAAATGCCTTTAGATAGATTTCCCTGATCGACTGTTCCGTTGCCCAGGTACATATACCGTTTGTTCTGTTTGTTTCCTGGTCATTCAAAGCGAAATGTTTTACATAGCAGATAACTCCCTGTGAAGTGGCTCCGCCTACTTCTTTGCCGCCTATGATGCCTGCCAGTGTACCGTCTTCTGAATAATACTCAAAATTTCTTCCCGCAAATGCACTGCGGTGGGTATTCATGGCAGGACCATACCATCCTGTCACGCCGAGTTCTACACACTCTTTTCCAACCTGTTCTCCCCTCGCCTGTGCCAGTTCTTTATTCCATGTGGCTGCAATCATAGCTGCCGGAGGATATGCCACTCCGCTGATACTGGAGTTAAAATTGCTCGTAATCCCTGCTGGTCCGTCACATGCAGTGGATTCAGCCGCCTCAGCAGAATCTACAGCTATCATATGGAAACCTCCGTCAGCAACCAGTGCAGACATTTCATCTACAGTCATCTGGTCAAGCAGCTCATCCCATTTAGCATCATCATAATCAAGTCCCTTCATATCCTGTATTGTCAGGCCATTGTCAGCCCCTGTCACAGGCATTTCTGCATCCGGGTCATCATATTCTGAAGCATCATATGTATTTTTGCATTGATAATCTGCAATCTGCTCTGATGTCATTTCTACATTTCCCGGTGCTTTTGTAACTTCATCATAGTTGGCAAATCCATCTTTTCTGCTGAGATAAGTCACATCTCCCCTTGCAAAATCGAACTGATTTGTTACAGCTGTTTCGTCAGTAGAACGCTTTCCGTCATTCTCGTCATTATATATGATATCTTTCTCAACAGTAATTTTCTCTGAATCTAATACTGTATGAGAATCGCTGTTAAGTGTAATTGCATAGTCACCATGCTCAAGAACATAACTCTTGTTGTTTATGTCATCATAGGATGCCATATCTTCATAGTTGAAGGTAATACTAATTGTCTGTGAATCTCCCGGTTCCAGAATTTCTGTTTTTTCGAAATCAAGAAGATTCGTACTTGCTTTTTCAATTCCACCATTATAATACGGAGGCGTATAATAAATCTCCACAACATCTTTCCCGGCAGTATCACCAGTATTCTCCACAACCACCTCTAATGTAACGGATGTTCCATCGTCTTTTATGCTGGTGATTTCCTTATCAAAAGTTGTATAAGACAGACCGTAGCCAAACGGATACTGTACCACGGAATCATAATCAATCTGCCCTTCAGCTGCCGCTGTTTCATAATATTTGTATCCTACATAAATGCCTTCCACATAGTTTACAAACTTAGCTTTATTCTCCTCTGATCCTGTGATTTCATTTGAATTACTGTAGTCGAAATTCCCAAAATTGTTGTAAACAGGTGTAGACATTAAATCATACACATAGGTATCTACCAGTTTTCCTGAAGGATTTACATCTCCGCACATGATAGAGCCGAGTGCATTAAATCCTGTCTCCCCTGCGCCTGCACACCACAGTGCAGCCTTGATATTTTCATACTCGTCAAGCCATCCAAGCTCCATTGCATTTGCTGAGTTTATAATAACGTAAACTTTTTCAAAGCTGTCATTTACACGCTCAACCATCTCTGCTTCTCTTGCTGTTAATTCCAGATAGCTCTTTTCTGAACTCAAATCTTCTTCATTTGTAGAATATGTAACTTCTCCTCCCATCTGAGTTGTATTGTATGTATTCTCATCTGACATTTTCTCGGGCAGGTCAGGGCCTTCTCCGCCTGCACGAGTGATTACTATGACTGCCGTATCAGAAAACGTCTCTGCATCCTCAAAAATACTGTTTTTATCATATTCTTCCATAGTCGGCTGGGGTGATGTCCAGTCTACTTCTCCCATACCGATAGACGGCCGGTCTGAACGATACTCTTTATAGAAGTCTGTCAGGGCAGTATTCAGTTCAAATCCAGCATTCTCAAGTCCCTGAAGCAACGACACAGCATTTTCTTCAGAAACACTTCCTGAGCCCGTACCGCCATAAATAGGCTGCGTACTCCCCCATCCGAATACATTCAGTTTGGTACCCTTATTGACAGGCAGTGCATTATCTTCATTTTTTAAAAGTACAACGCCTTCATCAGCAATCTCTTCACATAACTCTATGGATGCTTGTTTTGTCTCTTCACTTAATCCTTCAGAGCCTGTCATCACTTTATTAATCAGAGAGTACTCTATATTCAGACAGATTACATTTGCTGCAACAGCAACCGCGAGAATACTGGCCAGAATAGACTGGCCACGCACCATTTTCCTGATACCCACTTCTTTTCTGGCCACTGCAATACTCACGATAACCGCTGCTATAATCACAACTACTGCTATAATCAGCGGCACTTTAATCGCATTCAGTGTACTGTACACATCATCCATTGATACTGCAACTGCACCGCCGAAAAGCATATCATAAATCTTTCGGTAAGCAAAATAGGCGGCTGCCACTATTACTGCCACTATAATCAGCGGCTTTAACCATTTGTTCTTTTTCTCTTCCATCATAACTCCTTTTCATACTTTATTTGCGCGCGCTTTTTAAAACTGTTATGATTTTAACAGCCATAAAAGCATTTTTATATTTATTCGACATGACATGTAAAAATATAGTATGAAATGCACCCGTAATTTCTAAATGAAATGACATCAAAACAATATGGTAGTATAATAAAATCTGTTTAAAGATATAAGACTTTAAAAGAGGTATGTCTTATCACAGGAGGAGTTAACATATGAACACTTATCGTGCAGCAATATGCGAGGATAGTCCGAGGACTCTCGATGTCATACACGAACAGCTTTCTGAGGAGTTCTCCCGACGGGATTTCAATATAGTTTTTGACTGTTATACTGAACCAAAGGCACTGTTGGATGTCTGTCATGCTTCCGGGAAATATCAAATTCTTTTTCTCGATATTGATATGCCCGAAATTAACGGGATTGAATTGTGCCGCAGAATACGGAGTGATTATCCTGAGGTGATTACAGTGTTCATCTCTGGAAAGGAAAAGATGGTCTTCCAGACTTTCGAAGTGCGTCCTTTTCGTTTTATCCGCAAGAGTCATTTTACGGAGGAACTCCCTGCACTGGTAAATGACATCATTCATGAAATGAGGATGCAGGAAGGCACCTCTGTTTCTGTAGAAGAACGTTACTCCGGTAATATTTATTCACTGAATACCAATCAAATAATCTATATTGAATCTCTCGTTAAAAACTGCCGTATAGTACTTACCACTCAGGAACTTTTAATTCAATACCGGATTAAGGATTTTGAAGCTCTGCTGAAACAATATGGTTTCCTGCGCCCACACAGAAGTTTCCTTGTTAATTACAGGTACATATTCAGCATTCAAAAAAACACCTTAATACTTGATAATAAAGAAACAATTCCTTTGAGCAGAAATCGGATTACTACGATAAAAGAAGAATTTATTACATTGAATTACGGAGGCGCTTAAATGTTTCAAACAATATTAATATGGACGGAGGCAACATTTACCTTCGCTTTCCTGATTCTTGCACTTGCCTGTACATATCCTTTTAAGAAAAACAGATTTCCACCGTATGCGGTCACCATATTCTGGATTCTCCTTTTTACGGCAGTGTATAAACCGTTGGAAATCTATACCGGAAGCTTTTACGTTTACCTTGCTGTTGTGTTTATATTTGCATTTCTGTTCACCTTTTTATTCCAAAAGCAGGGATTGTTTGCCAAAACAGCATTTATCATCGCTTACATCTGCAGCATTGTTTTTATAAAATCAAGTCTCCTTCCTCTTTTATCCGCTACGCATCAAACTCTGGATGGAGAACTTACAGCTGCCGGACATGCCATATTTTATACGGCCCTCGCGATGTGTACTTTGTTTTTTAGTTCTCATCCACTGATTTTTCAGCCCCAGCTGCCTCAAAAGTATATTTGTTTAATGACACTCTCCCCATTTGCTATTGCAGTTCTGGCTCAGATGTATATTTCTTTTGCCAGACAGAATGACTCTAATTTATTTTTTTCTGTTGCAATGCCGCTCTGTATCCTATGTATAATACTGATTAATTACTACCTGAATTATCTGATTATTTCTACTTTTGAAAATGTACTTGAAACTAATAGTTTTAACCAGAAACTGCAGTTACAGATTGATAATATGAATCGCTCTTCGGCAATAATCTCACAAATACGTCAGGAAAAGCACGAACTGAGGAATAATTATTTTTATATACAGTCACTAGTGAAAAGAAAAAATTATGAAGAACTTGAAAAATATCTGGATACAGAACTTGAATATCGTTTTAATACTATGGAAGAATTTCAGACCGGCAATGTCATGCTGGACCACCTGCTCACACAGAAAGTCAGCGAGGCACGGGAACAACAGATTCATGTAATTACAGACATTCTCCTGATATCGAAAATTTCTATAAAAGATAACGACTTATGTGCTGTGCTAATGAACCTGTTGGATAACGCTATAGATGCCAGCAAAGCAGAAATCGAAAAAGATATTCATATCACACTTTCTGTAGTTAAAAATTACCTGAATATTCAGGTGAAAAATAAATGCTCCTATGATGTTCTGAAAGAAAATAAGACCTTGAAGACAACTAAAAATGATAAAGATAATCATGGGCTTGGGCTTAAAATCATCCACTCCATTGTTGATAAGTATAATGGAATTTTTAAAGCCAGTATGGAAAACGGTTACTTTGTCGTACATATTATGCTGGAACTGAATGATATGTAGGTTACTGTCTATTATTTGGGGCCGGCTCTTTGGCAATGTTATGCTAAGGCCCCAGCATGGTAACCGGCTGGGGACTGAACAGTAACACAGTCTGTTTCCTTATTCCAATTTCGTCAAATTGCCTAATTGCTCTTTCCGTTATCCCATGCTATACTCTCATCAGAAACTTCGGAAGGTATTCACCTTTCATTTTTCAATCGGCAGTTCGCCGGTTTACCCAATTAATTACTTATTAGAACCGCAGAAAACAATGAATCCTCTACATTTTTAAGGTACTTCTGTCTTTTACATATCTACATATCGTGATATGATAATAATAAATCAGAATAACTCCTTACATGTGTACCATTCGTTTTCTGCACAGGAAAGGAGATTTCATTTTATGACCAAAGACAACTTTATTATGTTACCCACTGTAGACTTTTGTTTCAAGGAACTGATGCAGAACCCCAAAGTCAGGAAAGGCTTTATTTCAGCATTGCTGGACCTGTCCCCGAACGAAGTAGAAGACACCGTCCTTCTGCCCACACTGCTTTCGAGGGACTCCGCTGATGACAAATTAGGAATCATGGATGTAAGGGTACTGCTTAAAGACGGGACGCAGATGAACATGGAAATGCAGGTCAAATACTTCGAATACTGGGATGAACGTGCTTTGTTCTATCTCAGTAAGATGTTTGACAGCCAGATCCGTAAGGGCGAATCCTATGAAAAACTGCAGAAGTGTATTCATGTAAGTATTTTAGACTTCATCCATTTTCCGAATGACAACAAGTGTTACCGCAGGATTCATTTCCGGGATGACAGCACCTATGAACTGTATTCCGATAAAATGGAGCTTCAGATACTGGAGTTAAAAAAACTGTCTCCGGACGTTAAGACCAGTGAGGATGTACTTACATGGATGAAGTTCTTCAGTGGAAAAAGCAGAAAGGAGTTTCAGAATATGGCTAAGACAAATGAATATCTGGATGAAGCATACAATACACTGCTCAATTTAAGTGCTGATGAGAAGAAACGGTTAGAATATGAGGCACGGGAAAAAGCTTTGAAGGATTATAATACCCAGATCAGCAGTGCTGAAAAAAGAGGACTTAAGGCTGGAGAAGAGATTGGGCGCAAGGCTGGGGAAGAAAGTGGGCTGCGCAGAGGCATTCAGGAGGCCCGGCAGGTTTTCAAACTATATATGCAGGGCAAATCTCCGGAAGAAATTGCGGACCTCTGTGATATCAGTATAGACAAAGTGAAGCAAATTTTAGATTAACTCATTTACTGCTACAATCCTCCTAAAAGGCCTGAGTTGAGGGATACCCTTTCGGGTATCCCCCATAGAAACATCGAAAGGTATTCACCTTTCATTTATCAATCGGCATCTCGCCGATTTATCCCATCAATTACTTATTAGAACCGCAGAAAACAATGAATTCTCTACATTTTTAAGGTACTTCTGTCTTTTACATATCTACATATCGTGATATGATAATAATAAATCAGAATAACTCCTTACATGTGTACCATTCGTTTTCTGCACAGGAAAGGAGATTTCATTTTATGACCAAAGACAACTTTATTATGTTACCCACTGTGGACTTTTGTTTCAAGGAACTGATGCAGAACCCCAAAGTCAGGAAAGGCTTTATTTCTGCTTTGCTGAATCTGTCCCCGGATGAAGTTGAGGATACGGTTCTTCTGCCCACTCTGCTTCCCAGAGACTCAGCTGATGACAAGCAGGGGATCATGGATGTACGGGTACTGCTTAAGAACGGGACGCAAATGAATATGGAAATGCAGGTCAAATATTTCGAATACTGGGATGAACGCGCCTTGTTCTATCTCAGTAAGATGTTTGACAGTCAGATTCACAAAGGCGAGTCCTATGAAAAACTGCAGAAGTGTATTCATGTAAGTATTTTAGACTTCATCCATTTTCCGAATGACAAAGAATGTTACCGAAGGATTCATTTCCGGGATGATAAGACATCTCATCTTTATTCGGATAAAATGGAGCTTCAGATACTGGAACTGAAAAAGCTGCCTTCAGATGTAAAGACCAGTCAGGACGTTCTTACATGGATGAAGTTCTTCAGTGGAAAAAGCAGAAAGGAGTTTCAGAATATGGCTAAGACAAACGAATATCTGGATGAAGCATACAATACATTGCTTAATCTAAGTGCAGACGAGAAAAAACGTCTGGAATATGAGGCCCGTGAAAAGGCATTGAAAGATTATAATACCCAGATCAGCAGTGCTGAAAAAAGAGGACTTAAGGCTGGGGAAGAAAGTGGGTTACGAAGAGGCAAAGAGTTGGGCATTCAAGAGGCCCGGCAGGTTTTCAAACTATATATGCAGGGCAAATCCCCTGAAGAAATTGCGGACCTCTGTGATATCAGTATAGACAAAGTGAAGCAAATTTTAGAATAAACATGTTCTCACATTTCAGATCATGAAGCACATATGCCCCCCGCCTTTTATAATATCCATTATGGAACCAAAAGGCGGGGGGCACTTTATCAGTTACTGTTCACAGACAAGCCTGTAAACAGTAACCCTTATCGGTCCTGTATTACCTGCAAAGTATCACTAGCAAAGTATTCTCTTAAAAGCCACGCAGGAGTGCAGCTCCACGCATGACAGAAGCTGTTTACCTGTGACGATCCGTATGGGGATGCATGGGGATCTTCAGGGTCAAAAGCCTCCCAGAAGGTATCGGCTCCCAGATTGATCATTCCTCCCCAGTAAGTCCGCATTAATTCCAGCGCCTTCTCCTTTTCACCCACATGAAGCAGTGCCTCGATGACATGGTGATAGGCATAAGGTGTAGCAATTCCCATCTCCGGATTTTCTTCCAGAAGATGCAGCATTAATGCACGGCTCTTCTCTTTTTCAAATACGTCTGCAAGAACCATCCATGCCTGACTGGACCACGATATCTGATGATCCGCGCCACTTACAAAGAAGCCTTTTTCCTCATCCCAGAAGTGGCTTACTGCTTTTTCCAGAGCATCGGCAAGCATGACCCGGAGCTCCTCTTTGGCCGCCTCATCTCCTGCAAGGCTTGCCAGAACTTCTCCCTGGCGCAGACAGTATATCCATACTGCATGAGCCGCCGCCTGACGGTCAAGTCCGTCTTTCCAGTCAATAAATGCCATCATTGGGTTTTCTGTTTTCGGGACACCATCCTCCATATCATTCAGAGCCAGTACGATCTGGCGGCAGGCCGTGCCCCACAGTTCTTTTACAATTTCCAGATCTTTTGTCTCCTGATAATAGTCGTAAAGAATGGACACGAAAAACAAAGAATAATCGAATAAAAATGTGTCATCTACCTGCATAACAGGCTCAGTAAAAAGGCACGCTCCGACTTTCCCGTCTTCACGGATCAGCCCGGCAAAAAGGTACATACACCGTTTCACCAGATTCAGATTCCTGAAGGTTGCATAATTGGCTTTTGCCTGTAGACGCAGGTCACCGATCCACAGACGGCGGTCACGCTTAGGCCCGTCCTCAAACACATGCTGCATACAATCCTGAAGAGTTTTTAAGCTTGCCTTGTCGATTGCTTTGAGGTCCTCCGGCAGAGAGGAAAGTGGCTCTGCCTCCTCCAGAGACACTGCTGAAACTGCAGTCAGTTCCACATTTTCCACCACCACCTGAAACTTTGCCGAGGTATCGACAGCAAAGATTTCCAGATAGCGGAATGCGTACCGTCTCGGAAGTTTCAGTTCACATGGGAGCACATCGATATGTATCAGTTCCTCCTGAATCCACCCTTTGCTGATCCAGCCATGATAAGTGGAGGAATCGTCCAGAATTTCTCCCGGGATTTCTGCAAATTTCAGGCGAAGATAAGCGGGCGCATCCTGCGGGCTTCCCGCCGAATTCAGCTTCAGGGTCACGTAACCGACATGATGGTCTCCGAAATCAAGACAGATACTGTCATCCTTCTTAAGGAGTTTTCCCGGCATAAGGGTGATATCCTCACGTGAGGAAATCTCTGCAATGCCATCCGCCGTTTTCGTTACTGACACAAGTGAAACAGGTTTTACCTTTGTTTCAATGAGCTGAAAATCCAACTCCTGTGCCTTCTTTATAAAGGTATCCACAGTCTTTCTCTTCATATCAGGCAGGATACTTACTAACGCTTCTCCCATCTCTTATTCCTCCTCGTGCAGCACCGCACCATTTGTGGAAATCACATCCCGGTACCAGTAGAAAGATTTTTTCCTGTATCTTTCTAACGTTCCTGTGCCGTCATCGTACCTGTCTACATAAATATAACCATAACGTTTCTTAAGCTCTGCAGTAGAAGCGCTCACAAGGTCTATGCATCCCCATGAGGTATATCCCATGACCTCGACACCATCCTCGATGGCTTCCTCCACCTGTAGAAGGTGCTGTTTCAGATAATCTATGCGGTATCCGTCCTCAACTGTCATTTCTCCGTCTGCATTCCTGATAAGCTCATCCACTGCACCGAGTCCGTTTTCCACAATGAATAATGGTTTCTGGTAACGGTCATAGTAGTAATTCAGCACATAGCGCAGTCCCTTAGGATCAATCTGCCATCCCCACTGGCTGGCGTCAAGATATGGATTCGGAACACCCCCTAAAAGGTTGCCTTTTCCCTCTTTTCGCTTTGCAGGATCAGCGGTGTCGCAGATGCTCATATAATAACTAAAGGAAACAAAATCAACTGTGTTTTTCAGAATTTCTTCGTCCCCCGGTGCAAACTGGATTTCGATATTGTTCTCCCTGAAATAGCGTTTCATATATCCCGGATATCTTCCTCTTACATGAACATCCCCAAAAAAGTCATTCATGTGAGTACTCTCCATGACCTTAATTACATCGTCAGGTGACGGCGTAAGAGGGTACGTAGGCATACTTAAAATCATACAGCCGACCTTTGCTTCAGGCATCATCTCATGGGCAATCTTTGTCGCCAGGGCACTGGCCACAAGTTCATGATGGACAGCCTGATAAAGATCATTTTTAGACAACTTTTCTTTGTCTGTATAGATCCCTCCGCTTAAGAAGGGTTCATGAAGCACCGAGTTGATTTCATTAAAGGTGAGCCAGTACTTAACTTTCTTACCGTATCTGTCAAAAATCGTCCTTACATACTTCTCATAAAAATCAATCATCCTGCGGTTCACCCATCCGTCATAGGTCCGGGAAAGGTGGAGCGGTGTTTCATAATGTGAGATCGTAACGAGAGGTTCCATACCATATTTCAGACATTCGTCAAACAGGTCGTCATAAAACCGGAGCCCTTTTTCGTTCGGGGTATCCTCATCCCCCTGCGGGAAAATGCGGCTCCAGGCAATCGAAGTACGGAATACCTTGAATCCCATCTCCGCAAACAGTTTGACATCCTCCTTATATCTGTGGTAAAAGTCAATACCCACGAGCTTCATATTATCCGGTGCAGGCTCTGCTGTGCGGGGCCCTGCGATCCCGTGTGGAGTCACATCCTGTGTGCTTAACCCTTTGCCGTCTTCATCATATGCCCCTTCGCACTGGTTGGCAGCAACCGCGCCGCCCCATAGGAAATCCTTTGGAAATGTCATATTATAAATTCTCCTTTCATGGTTATGAGTTATAAATATTTCTATAATGATACAATGCCCCGATCAGATTCGCATCATTATAATATCTGCAATTTGTAATTCGCGGTACCGGTACATACGGGCTGACGCTTCTCAACGGGATCTTCCCTGTCAGTTCTGTCATACTTTTGTTTACATATTCCAGGAGCAAAGGCTGCTGGCTGATTCCCCCTCCGATTGCAATGATGTCTAAATCAAGGAGAATATTCAGGTTATAAATTTGGACAGCAAGGGCATCTGTATAATCCTTCAGCCCCTTTAAAACAAGCTCGTCTCCCTCGTTTGCCATGCTGAATATGCTGATGCCGTCATAACTTTCCCAATCCACACCTGTATACTTTGCCACTGCCCGGGCCAGACCCTGTGCCCCTCCCGATATCCCCCAGTAGCTGTCCATTTCCTGCGGCAGATCGTCTTTCGTGCAAATATAGCTGTATTCCCCCGCTGTAAAGCGGTTCCCCCGGTAAATCCTGCCATTTAGGATAATTCCCCCTGCGACGCCGGACCCGAGAACTACCACGGCCCCGTTCGTACAATCTTTCAGGCTTCCCTTCCAGTATTCAGCCAGGGCAGCACATTTCCCATCATTTTCCACACTCACAGGCATTCCATACCGCTTAGACAGCTCCACTGCCACGGAACTGCCGCAGAGGTAAGGCAGGTATCCTGCCGTCACACAATACCCTGTCTTGTTATCCAGCATTCCCGGCATACTGACGGCAATCCCCGATATACGGGACCTGTATTTTTCTACAACGGAATCCAGAATCTGATAGAAATCTTCTTTTGTATGGTTCTCATAAGCCGGGGTAGGTACCTTATCTTTTTCCAGAATAATGGCATTCTCATCCATCATGGCATACTTCGTAAAGGTACCGCCGGCATCAAATACAAGATAGTTCTTCATGTTCTTAACCTTCCATGTTACTTTTCATTTCCAAAGTTGATATAAAGCTTTGCAAAGAAATCTTCCAGTGTCAGCCGGGCATCCAGATATTTGTACACACGGATTTCCCGGTTATTCTGCCCGTGAATATAAGTCATATCATCTGCAATTCGCGGTGCGGGAACTAAATCATAGCTTACCTTCTCCAACTCTTCCATGAGGACCGCGATTGTTCCCTGATCCCCCAGTCCCCAGATTTCCCCGTGGGGCCATTCCATCTCATAAGCTGCCGCCTTTTGGTTAAATTCCACCATCTGTTCAAACAGATATTTCCCGATTTTCCCGCAGGGACGGACTTTCATCTGCAGCTCAGCCAGAGAAACTGCCATGACTTTATACAGGCTTTTCGGTACCTGCCACAGCGGTACATGTGAAGAAAAAATCACGTTTGCGGCATGTATATCCATGAGCAGGTTAAACTCGAACCCGCCCTCTGGATAATCTCCTCCGCCAATCCAGATGACAGTCATGCGGTCCGCAATTTCTGGTGCAAGAAGCAGTGCCGAAGCCACATCCGTGACCGCACCCTGGCAGGCGACGTACAGCGGACGCGCATCCTCTTTCATCGCCTCCTGTATAATGAAGCGTGCTGCAGGACTGTCGATCGGTGTATGCTCGTCTTCCAATCCTTTGGGAGCACCCAGAACGACAGGACACTGATCCTTCACACCCATTAATTCCATAACTTTCAATATTTCATCATAGCTTGCCTGCGCAGTGCCTAGTTCCCCATATTCCTGAGGATTCTTACAGAAGTGTCCGGCAGCTATGCCTCTGATATCAAATCTCGGGGTCATCAGATGATGTGCCACCGCAAACTGGTCATCTGCCTCATTTTTACAATCTGTATGCACAATGACCCTTACTTTTTTATTTTCCGGAACTGTATATGCGTAATCCCACATGACTTCTCCTTTCATAACCATTTTAATCAGCCATCTGCCGTTTATCCAGTTCCGCACGGATTTCCGGATACTTCTTATCGAGATCATAAGGAATCAGAACGATGATGGCAATAATTGTTGACACCAGTGACAGTCCTCCGAACGCAAAGTTAATCGCTGTCTGGGTCTTTGGAAACATCTGTGCAAGGTTCTGTCCTGCCGAGAGTGCTTTATCCATAGCGCCTGCATCATATGCGCCCCATACGAGAAGAGCGGATACAATGGCTGAAGCCGACGCACTTGCAAGTTTATTCAGGAAACCGGAGATAGCAGTCTGCGTACCCGCAAGACTCTTTCCGCATTTCCATTCTGTGTAATCGAAGATGTCCGGCATCATGGAGTAGAACATACTGGAACGGAATCCAAATCCAAGTCCGATGACAGCCAGTGCGATTGTCGCTACGGTTCCGTTTGAGGTAAAGAATAATACACCGTAACCGATTGCATCCACGACAGCGCCGAACTGCATCAGTTTTACCTTGTGAATCCCTTTTCCATTCAAAAATGCAGCAAGCAGCATCGTTGGAATTGCCAGTATCGTCAAGAGGGATAAGGCTGTCGGCATCGCACTCACATCGCCGACAATATAACTATAGTAATACTGCATCGCACCATACATTCCCAGATAACCTACGAACAGGAAGTATACGAGGAACAGAAGCATAATGTAATATTTATTTTTAAATACGTTGCCCATATCCTGCAAAAAAGACGTCTTCTGTGCAGACTGTGTAGGCGGGTTGATTTCCGCAGTACTGAAAACGCAGATGCACATGATTGCTACGACAATGATTCCCAGTACAATATTGGTGTTTCTGTATCCTGCTGCAAGGGCAGCGCCTGTTGCATCAGAAGACCCTGCAAAGAAGTAAACCATTGGAATGACAAACAGGGAAGAAGTCAGTGATCCCAGGTTTGCGAAAACCATACGTGTTGTTGCAATATTCGTTCTCTCTGACGGTACCGGTGATAATGCTGTTACAATCGGCGCCATCGGGATATTTACCAGCGTGTAGCCAAATGAAAAAATGATATATGTAATGTAAGCCCATGCCAGTTTGGAGCCTGCACCCCAGCCGGTAGGAACAGAAAACAGAAGAACCATTCCAATTGCAAGCACAGGAGCGCCTGCCAGCATCCACGGGCGGTAACGTCCCATTTTAGTATCTGTATGATCTACAAATGATCCAACCATGTAGTCTGTCAGGGCATCAATAAATTTTGTAATAACAAACATAAATCCTGCGGCACCGGCAGAGATGCCTGCACAGTTCGTATAGTAAAACAATAAGTATGTATTTGCCAGCAGATACGCCAGATTACAGGCATAGTCACTGATTCCGAATCCGATACGCTGTCTCCATTTAAAGCTAGTTGTTTTATAATATGACGGTTCGTGTTTTAATTGCTGCATTTTTCTTCCTCCTCTATTCTCCTGCTGCGGCAGTAACCGGCTTCATCGTGCCTGCTGCCTCCTTTAAGTTATAAAGCTCCTTCAGAAGCCGTGTTTCTTCCTTCTCTGTCAGGTTATGTTCTATGCGGAACACAACCGTCTTCTTCTTTCCCTGTTCCATCAAAAGCTGCTTCATGGCCCCCGGTGTGCCAAAGACGCTTTGATCTGCATCGATGATGTTGTTAACGGCCGTCCAGACATCCGCTTTCACACGGATACCGTACGACCTGTTGACTGTCTCCCTGACGCTGTCCATATAGTAATAACGATAGGCATTGACCTGCCGTTTCCTGCGGTGACGCCTGCCAAAACCGAGTCCAAACGTTCCAATCACTGCATAAAGGGAATCACCGTCCTCAACCAGAAACTGTCCGGTGAAGATCAGCGTGTGGTCGATACGAATCTGAAAAATCAGTGATCCGGCTGCGACCACAAAGCAGATCAGGCACATGGCAAATGCACTCATCTGTGGCATCAATATTGCGGCGCAAAGTACAATCGCCATATCTAATACAAGATTTACGCCTGCCAGCAGCATACGGTACGCTGCAAATTCCTTCTTTTTATCCTGAAACTGAGCCATTATTTCCTCCTGTTCCCCTTTTAGGAACCATAATCGTCCTGTTACTCTTATTTTCTTACAAAATGCATAACCTGTATGGAAGCCTTTGGCAGACGCACTGCAAAATCATTCTCCCTGCGGGACGGCGCCTTTCCTGTCTTTTCACGGATTTTGTCCGGTTCCTCTTTTGTATTGCAGTCGTGGGGATCTTCACTTTCAAGGATCTGCCCGGACACATACTGTACTTCATCTGAAAACGCAATCACGATTTCCTGATCTTTTTCCATATCAGCATTGATCAGGTTCACAAAAATTCCTTCCTCTTTCTCAGAAGCAAAAATAAATGTTTTATCAGATGTCTCTCCGACTGTTTCCAAGCCTAAGCCTTCCCGGTGCACTTTGTACATATTGAATACATCGTAATTCGGTGTCAGTATGCATGTTTCGCCTTCCGTAAGGAATAAGGAATTCAGCACATTGACAGTCTGTGCTACGCACGCCATTTTCACGCTCTCACAATTTTTATGAAGGATATCCAGAGTAAGCGCCGTTGTAATAGCATCGCGCATTGTACACTGCTGGTACAGAGCCGGTCTGTTTGAAAAAGCGGCTCCATGCCAGTTGCCCCATTCTCCTATGATCAAATCACAGTCCGGCTTTGGAGTCTTAAAAAATCCTTCTTCCTCCGGAAGCGCCTCGATTCCCTCACGGATTAGCGCCGCCTGTTCCTGTATCACTTCATCAAGCTCCAGACATCCCGTAATCACCAGGTCCCAGTCACGTTCATCAAATTCGGTTTCCTTTTGTTCGAGATTTTCCAGATTCCAGTTATAAAAATGTAAGTCGTATCCGTCCAAAGGCGGCCTTCTGAATTTTCCAAGCTCCTGAAAAAACTGCTTCGTCCATTCCACTCGTTCCTTCGGCTTGTTCCCGTCCGGTCCTGATGCGATTCTCTTCATTTCTGTCTTAGGTTTCCCGCCGTTCTCCAAAGAAATAAAGTTGGGAAACGCAGAAGCATATTTCCGGTATTCATTCGCATAGCTTTCCGGTGTCATACATCCGCCGCCTGCCCAGACCTCGTTGCCTATTCCCCATAGTTCCACGCCAAAGGGTTTCTCTGCCCCGTTCTGCTTACGCTCTTTTGCAAGTGAAGTTTCATCCTCTCTGTTGCAGTACTCCATCCATTCCCGCATTTCTTCTGTACCGGAAGTCATCATGTTAATGTTCAGCCAGGGTCTGGCCCCCGTAAGCTCGCACAGCCTCATAAATTCATGCGTTCCAAACTGGTTGGAATCCAGTTCATAGGTCCCGAAATTCTCATTATAGGTTACTGGACGCTCATTTCCCGGACCGATTCCATTTCGCCAGTGGTAGGTGTCTGCATAACATCCGCCCGGCCATCGGATAACCGGAGGCTGCAGCCTTTTCAGGGCATCCACCACGTCTTTTCTCAGACCGTTGTAATTAGGGATCTTTGACTCTTCACCCACCCATATTCCGTCATAAATACAACTGCCAAGGAATTCGATAAAATGTCCGTGAAGCTCTTTGCTGATTTTACCTTTCTTACTGTCAATCTTGATTTCAACTGTGTTCATGTTTTCCTCCTCTATCTGTTATTGATATTGTACTTAAGAAAGCAGGAACTTTATATTAAAATAACAGCATTATTGTCAAAATCCGAACATCTTACTTACATATTTGCTCCATTTCCTGTATCCTCTGAACGGAATTCTTTCTGCTTATACTTTTCTCTATATTGTCTGGGTGTCATCTTCATATATTTTTTAAATACGCTCCCGAAATGGCTCTGGGAATAAAAACACACATAATCGCTGATTTCTGACAGACTTGCTTCTGAATACTTCAACAGGTTGGCTGCGCGCTCTACACGGACTTTCTGAATATAATCCTGCACACTCATTCCGGTGTCACTGCGGAAAACCCTCGTAAGGTGCCCCGGGCTGATACCGATTGCCCTTGCCGCATCTTCCAGATAAATTTTATGGTGGTAATTCTGGTGAATGTAATCCCTGCATTGTTCTGTATAATTGGAAGAGGCCTTTTTCTCCTTCGTTTCTGCCACAAGTTTCGTGAAGTCGAGCACACTTCTGCGCATATACTCCACCATCTGGTCCATCCTTGTGCATCGGTCGATACGGTTAATATATAAATCGCTTAACCGGTATGACTCTGCCGGGGATACGCCTCCTGCAATCGCTTCTCTTGTCACGGCTGTCACGGAAACAATCGCCAAATTCCGCTGGTGGTTCAGTCTTTTCACAGACAGCATCCCTGCGCCCTCGACAAGGGCATCCATGCGCTCCAGAACATGTTTCGTGTCTCCTTCACGCACGCAGTCCATCACATATCGCTCCTCCCGGTATGTATGGTGGTATATTTCATCATCTATCTTTCGCAGCTCCATCATGGCATCTTCTTTTTCATTCAGTTCTTTTTTATCTTCGGCCAGATTATTTCCGACCATCAAAGTGTCCACGCCCAGACTTACATTTTCCAGAAGCTCATAGAGAAAGCTGACAAAGTTCAGTATCTTGAGAAGTGATATTGTAACCGGCGGCTTCTCATATTCATGGCTGATATGATATGCTTTGTAGTAGCTGTGAATTTCCTCATAGCTTAACTCCTCCGTACAGACTGGTCCTGTGAGATAATAACCTCCCCCAGATTTCACTGCAGCAAAATAGACCTTTGTATCATCCTTATAGATCACAGGGATATCCTGTTTCCGGCTTTTCTCTATTAAATACCGGGCCAGTTCTCCAGAGTGGAGGAAGGGGCTTTCCTGGTCCAGAAATGTTCCGAAGCTTTTTACATCCATCTCTTCATCGGAGGTATAGAATAACGGTAATCCCCACAAAAGTTCTAATTTTCTCATTAAATCTGACATCTCTATCTCCTCTTTTATCAATCTTTTACATATATTCTAATGCATAACACACAGAATACCAACAAAAAAGAGATATGTGCCGCCTGGGCATCACATATCTCTTTTTCCTATTGTATATTGTTCTATCACTCCCCGCCTCCGGCGGGAATGAACAGCCTCTTTTATTTTACAAGGTGGACCTGTGCCTGATTCACTCCCATCGAGAGTGCCCTCTCATGGTCATTTACGTAAATATCAATATGTTTCCCTTTTATAGCTCCGCCGCAGTCTTCTGCTGTAAATACATGTCCCCCTATGATGACCTTCGTTCCATAAGGTATCACATCCGGATCAACCGCGATCGTCCGGCCTTCCACAACCGGTGTCCCTGTCGCAGTTATCCCGGTCTCCACGTCGCAGCAGATCTCACAGGAACAATAATAAGTCAGCTCAAAATTACCGAGGTCCTCACCGTACATATCATCCGTGGCATTTACCTCCCCGATGCTGCCTGCATATGCGTAACTACTGTCATCCAGTACACGTGTCGCCCAGACTGCCTCGTTTTTATCCACACTGCCTTGTACGATCCCATAATCAGTTCCCATCGCTTCGACTGTCCTGCTGTCTCCGGCATAAATTACTACGTGGTGGATATGTCCGTCCTTTGCATAGAAAATCAAATCACCGGGCTTTGCATCCCCGACCGGAATCTTCGTTCCGTACTGTGCCTGGTCCTCAGCCACTCTCGGAAGGTCATAACCATACTGCTTATAGATGCTCTGTACAAATCCGGAACAGTCCGCCCCTTCTGTCAGGCTGGTCCCGCCCCAGATATAGGGATTGCCAATAAACTGTGAGGCATACTCTACCAGAGACTCTCTCACTTCCGCTCCCGGTACGCCCGACTTCACGGAAGTCAGCGTATAATAACATGCCTGATTGTTCTCCGGTTCAATAATCTCACTCGCAGTCGGGAAACTATCCTCCCCACTTTTTTCGATCTGCCTGTCCACATCTTTTCCGGTCTTCAGATATCTCTTGTTTACGAATCCCCTGACATCGCCTGATTCTACATATACCCACTCCTCATTCTCATCGGCGAGGATATAGCACAGACTGTCCGCTTTTAGTGTTCCGACAATACGGGAATTCATTCCTTTGCCTTCTCTCACATTCAAAAGGCCGATTGTGGTCAGCGCATATTTCTTGTCCACCACTGTCCTATTCACAGTCGCATGTGTATGTAAAAATGCCTCATTCTCACCCTGAGGAACAAGTTCCTTTGCAAGAGTGACGACAGTCTCAATTCCGGTATACTCTTTTTTCTCTTTCTCAGCCTTTTCCTTTGCCTGATTCTGGAATTCCTTCAAAAGCTTCTGTGCATCATCACCACGCAGAACCTCATCCGCTTTCACAAATCCCCTGACAGTACCTGACTCCACATACAGCCAGCCGCCTTTTTCCTCCTGAAGGACATATAAAAGCCCGTCCTTGTTAAGAGAACCTACAGCACGTGCATCTGCTGTCATCTCTTCCCTGACATTCACGGATGTACGGGCAAATGCATATCGTCTTGCCACTGTCCAGAGCCGGAAATCCTTCTTTACATTTGGAATCCGTATGATCTGCTGTCCGGCTATCAGTGCTGCATTTGTAGACGGCTTATTCGCATCTTCCGCCTCCTGCTTCTTACTGTCATCTTCTTTTTTGTCCTCTGTTCCTTCAGCATCTGACGGTTTCTCTGACTGAGCCGGATCTTCCGGTGAAATAGAATCATCCGGTGTGCTTCCGCCTTCGTTTACAGAACCATCCTGATTCTGATTTTCATCGCCTGAGCTGCTGCCGTTCTGGCCGTCACCTTTCCCTTCTTCGACAGAACCGGAACCGTCGCCCTTACCGCCTTCGTCTTTATCTCCCGGAGTACTGCCCTCCGGCTTCTCTGGCTCTCCTTCGCTGCCCGTGCTGCCCTGTTCCTTCTCATCTTCACGTTCGCCGGTTACCGGATCGACTTTTATCTTTGTCTCTTTATCGAGCAGATATCCGGTCTCCTCATCCAGGTAAACAGAACCATCCTCCAGCATGGCAAGGACCTCTTCTGAAATATCGACCATCGTCTCTGTACCGTCAATTGTCAAAGCCTGCTTTGGAAGTTCTGCCTTACCACTTTCCTCTGCCTGCGCCTGACCCGCTGTCTGTCCGCCTGATATATCCGCTGCCAGTACAGGTGCTGCCTGTACCGTAATCATGCCAGCTGATAATACTGCTGCCAGAACTCTCTTGTATTCTTTTGCCTTCATCCTAATTAATTCCTCCCGCCGTTCTAAACCGGAATCTTTCCTGCGTAATCTTCCGTATGATCTCTATCCTTTTATTGTACTCCCGGCGGTTTATAATTGCAATCTTATTTCTCGATCTGATTCCGGTTTTATAGTCTTCACCCGCAGGAAAAAATACAGTACATGGCATATCCAGACAACCACCAGGCAGATTCTTCCGGCAGGGACATTACTCATCATAATAAATCCGACCGCCATGACAGCCGTCACCGTCCCTATGATAGAAAACTTTGTTTTCATTGTCATCGCTTTCTGCTTAACAAAGCTCTCCAGATGCTTCTGATACAGTTTTGTCTGCAGAAACCAACTGTGCAGACGTTTCGAACTTTTTGCAAAACAGAACACCGTCGCCATATAAAAAGGCACTGTAGGCAGAATCGGCAGGACTATGCCGACCGTCCCCAGAGCGAGTGTCAGAAATCCTAAAATGATCCAGAAAATTTTTAGTGGGTTCTTCTTCATAAATGATCCTCCTTCATATGCCATCTTAAAAATGACCTGTACCCCAATCCATTTTACAGATTGGTTAGTTTTGCCTAACATTGTATATTAATAATACTATATTTTGAAAAAAATAAAACAGATATAATTGAGAATTTTTCTCATAATATCTGTTTTTTCTATATAATACAAAAACATCCCATAAACTTAATGTCTATGAGATGCTTCTTAAGCTCCCCGAGTTGGGTTCGAACCAACGACCCTTCGGTTAACAGCCGAATGCTCTACCACTGAGCTATCGAGGATTATATGAATTTGATTTGTTCCAAACTGGAACGAAATGGAGAATACGAGATTCGAACTCGTGACCTCCTGCTTGCAAGGCAGGCGCTCTCCCAACTGAGCTAATCCCCCGAAAAGTGTATTGCTTTTAACAACTTTTATAAAATATCATATTATACGAATTATGTCAATATATTTTCAAATATTTCTTTTATTTTTTCCCCTGGGAATTGAAATGTCTGCTGAAAGGCCTTTACCCTTTCAGCAGCAGTATTTTATCCTCCGGTATCTCCAGATAATCCGGCAGGCCCTTTTCGTCAAGCCTGTCCCACCATTCTCTCTGCACAAACCAGCATATTTCCTCCATATCCCCGCTGCAGCCTTTTAGAAAATACTTCCTCTCAAACTGAAGCTCAGCCATACTGCCCAGTTTCACAGGAAGGCTGTTTACAGTCGGTTTCCCCCAAACAGGTATGAATTCATGGGCTCTAAATCCGATGCAGCATATATCTTCCGGGACCTTTCTTTTCAGTTTAAGGCGTATCCCCCAGTCCGGGACTTCGAGTGTCTTATCATCCAGACGGTTTACATTGGTGATATTCTTGCATCCGGTCAGCCGTGCGGCTTCCTTCCACTGCGGATCCGCAAAAATCTCCTTTGTTTTGCCGAAACAGATTACTTTCCCGGCATCCATGATGAGAAGTTCCTCACAGAACCGGTATATCTCATCTCTGCTGTGTGAAACAAGTATGACTGTACCTTTGTAATCCTCCAGCATTTCAATCATTTCCTGCTGGAGCCGGTCCTTCAGGAACACATCCAACGCCGAAAACGGTTCGTCCAGAAGGATCACCCCCGGTTCATATGCCATGATTCTGGCTAACGCGACACGCTGCTGCTGGCCCCCGGACAGTTCCCCCGGAAGTCGGTCCTCCAGACCTTCCAATTGGAACTTCTTAAGCATCTCACAGACCCTTTTACTTTTTTCCTGCTTCGTCCCCCTCAGCCCTGCTGCGATATTGGATTTTACAGTCATCGTAGGAAACAAGGCATAATTCTGGAACAGATATCCGACTTTCCTGTTCTGGGGCTTTAAATTTACTTTATGTGCCGAGTCAAACAGTACCTTATCATCAATCACTATCTTCCCCGTATCCGGCTTTACAATCCCCGCTATACTCTTTAGCGTCATGCTTTTCCCACAGCCTGAGGCACCCAGTATCCCGATCCGTCGGCTCTCACTCTTTAAGTTCATACTGAGTGTAAAATTCCCCAGTTTTTCCTGAAATGTTATGTCAACAGCCATTGCTTAACTTCTCCCGTCCCTACCAGCGCTTTATGTGCTTCATATTTTTACCGCTTAACAAGTTCATCAGAAATATGATCCCAAATGCAATCAGCATCACGATGACAACCCAGACGCCTGCAGTGAGGTAATTTCCGTCCTGTATGACCATCGCTATTCTCTGGGATATCGTCCCCGTCTTGCCCGGTATGTTTCCGGCAAGCATGGAGGTAGCCCCGTACTCGCCCATCGCCCTCGCAAATGTCAGGATCGTCCCCGACATGATGCCTGGTCCCGCGGACGGAACGGCCACCTTCCAGAAGATCGCGGTCTCACTCATCCCCAGCGTCCTCGCCGCATAGATCAGGTTTACGTCGATCTGCTCAAATGCAGCCCGTGCATTGCGGTACATCAGTGGGAAAGCAATCACTGTCGCGGCAATTATACAGCCGGTCCACGTCTGCACAATCTTGAGGTCAAAGGTCTCAAATAAAAAAATGCCAAGCGGTCTTCTCCGGCTGAACAGCAAAAGAAGGAAGAAACCTGCCACCGTCGGAGGCAGGACCATAGGCAGTGTCAGAATCCCGTCTGCTACCGCCTTCATCTTCGGCCCCGCCTTCAGTACTTTTCTGGCCGCATAGATTCCCAGGAAGAATGAAATAATCGTCGCAACTACTCCTGTCTTCAGAGATATGTACAACGGACTCCAGTCGAGTTCCTTTATGATTTCTATAATCTCATCCATTTCCGTTTCCTCCCGGGATTAAATATTTCTTTTCTTCTATCTCTCTACATCCGTATCAAAATAATAGGACTCAAACACTGTTTTTGCCTCGTCGGACAGTATAAATTTATAAAAATCTTCCGCCGCTTTTGCCTGCAGGTCGTCTGCCTCGTCATTCACTACCTGGCATACCGGGTAGATTACATTTCCTGTTAAATCATAGCTGACTGTCTCCAGAATGTCCAGTTCATCTTCGAAGCCATAGGTATCTGAATAGTAGGTTGTTCCAACCTCACAGGAGCCTTCCACAACCGCAGAAAGAACTTTGCTTACGTTATCCTGTTCGCTGATTTCAACACCGCCGAGAGCTTCAGATATCTGTTCTGTTGTAATTGTATCGGGTTCGTCTGTCTTTTCTAATATACCGAGGTTGATCAGTGCCTGTCTTGTATATTTACCTACAGGCACACTTCCTCCTGCAAGGGCAATACTCTGTGCATCCTTCAAATTCTCAAGTCCTGTCACCTTTGTTTTGCTGTCCTTCAGCGTCACAACAACGACCTGGTTGTTTAATACATTGGCCCTCGTCCCCTCTTTTACGAGTCCGTCGCCCTCCAGTGTGTCCATCTGCTTCTGTGCCGCAGAAAAGAAGATATCACATTCATAGCCTTCCTGAATCTGGGTCAGGAGTGTTCCTGAGCTGTCTGCATTAAAAGTAATCTTTACATTTGGCTGCTTCTCATGATACATATCTGCAAGTTCTGTCATTACCGTATTCAGGCTGGCTGCTATGAACACCTGTATTTCTGTCTCATCCAGCTGGTCTGCACCCGCATCTTTTTTCTCGTCCTGAACCTCATCTTCCTGTTTTACATCATCTTTCTTTGCGTCAGAGCCAGAACCTCCTGAACACCCGGCCAGGCTGAATACCAGCATCGCCGCCATCATTGCTGCTAAAATACGCTTTTTCATAATCCTTCTCTCCTTTTATATATTTTTTCAAACCGTTCTATTTTTAAAAACAGTACGGTTTGAAAGAAAAACGGATTATAAATCCGTGTTTCTTCTTCCACATGTCAGACAGGCTTTGAAAATTTTGCCTGCCCTCCTGACTATCTAATCCCGGAATCCTTTTCCGAAATACTTCTGATAGACCTCATCCGTATATGCCTGAACCTCCGAAACCATATCCCGGTAATTCTCCACCAGTTTCTTTCCTTCTTTTGTCAGCCTCGAGCCGCCGCCACCCTGCCCGCCTGTCCAGCGTTCTGTCAGCGGGAACCCCAGCTGGCGTTCTGCCTCTTTAATGATCCTGCTGCCCTTACTGTAGGAAAGCCCCATCTGAAGACAGGCCTCCTGAAGTGACCCCGTCTGTCCGAGCAGTTCCATCAGCTGGTAAATCCCCGGACCAAAGAATGCCTTGTTAGCCATCAGTTTAACCTGGGCCTTCGGCCTGACCGGATATCCTTCCCCCCTGCCGTAATTCCATTCCAGAAGTTCCTGATACTCATCCTTTGTATCTATATCCCGACAGACACCTTCATCCTCAACCTCCACATCCGTAACCGGTATCTGGGAGGCTCTGACCGCCCCCATGAGCCCGCCACCGCCATCATATTTCATCAAAGATTCTGCCACATCCCTGTGCATAATAATCGGGTGCCCGTGCTTTCCGTGATAAATAGTCCGCACAATCTTTCCATCGATCATCAGCACCTGCCGCATCGTCTCCGGCTTGATCGCAGGTATATCCGCGGGCATAATCAGAATCCGTTCACATTCTCCTGCAATCTTGCGTACTCCCAGAACCACCGAGTCAAACATTTCCGTCGTCTCATATCGTTCGTTTTTCACAAACTGAACGCCCGTATAAAAAAGATGCTCTTGCAGTTCCCGGGCCCGGTACCCTGTCACAACGACAACAGGATCGACTCCCAGCTTCTTAAGCATCGTCACAATATGAATGGCAATCGTAGAATCCCCGAAAGGAAGCATGGGCTTAAAATCTTTCATCCTCAATGACTGTCCGGCGGCAACAATAACCGCACCAGTCTTCTTCATGCACCCACCTCCATTGTATGTCAGTTTCGTTTTACAATAAAATCCTCCAAACATGATACTATTATATTAGATATTCTCAGAATAGGCAAGTAATGTCTGGTATTTATCTCCAATTTCAATTTTGTCAAATTGCCTAATTGCTCTTTCCCTTATCTAGTGATATACTCTCGTCAGAAACTTCGAAAGGTATTCACCTTTCATTTTTCAATCGGCAGTTCGCCGGTTTACCCAATTAATTACTTATTAGAACCGCAGAAAACAATGAATCCTCTACATTTTTAAGGTACTTCTGTCTTTAACATATCCATATATCATGATATGATAATAATAAATCAGAATAACTCCTTACATGTGTACCATTCGTTTTCTGCACAGGAAAGGAGATTTCATTTTATGACCAAAGACAACTTTATTATGTTACCCACTGTAGACTTTTGTTTCAAGGAACTGATGCAGAACCCCAAAGTCAGGAAAGGCTTTATTTCTGCATTGCTGAACCTGTCGCCGGAGGAAGTCGAAGATACGGTACTTCTGCCCACGCTACTTTCGAGGGACTCGGCTGATGACAAATTAGGAATCATGGATGTACGGGTACTGCTTAAAAACGGGACGCAGATGAACATGGAAATGCAGGTCAAATACTTTGAATACTGGGATGAACGCGCCTTGTTCTACTTAAGTAAGATGTTTGACAGCCAGATCCGTAAAGGTGAGTCCTATGAAAAGCTGCAGAAGTGTATCCATGTAAGTATTTTAGACTTCATCCATTTTCCGAATGACAACAAGTGTTACCGCAGGATTCATTTCCGGGATGATCAGACATCACAACTGTATTCCGATAAAATGGAACTTCAGATACTGGAGCTGAAAAAACTGCCTCCTGAGGTTAAGACCGGAGAAGATGTTCTTGCATGGATGAGGTTCTTCAGCAGCAAAAGCAAGGAGGAATTTCAGAATATGGCTAAAACAAACGAATATCTCGATGAAGCATACAATACATTGCTCAATCTGAGTGCTGACGAGAAGAAACGGCTGGAATATGAAGCAAGGGAAAAGGCATTGAAGGATTATAATACCCAGATCAGCAGTGCTGAAAAAAGAGGACTTAAGGCTGGAGAAGAGATGGGCCGCAAGGCTGGTGTAGAAATCGGGAAAAAATTGGGAGAACAGGAAGGTGAACGCCGTACCCGACAGGTCTTCAAACTATTCATGCAGGGTAAATCACCAGAAGAAATTGCCGGCCTTTGTAATATCAGTATAGATAAAGTGAAGCAAATATTGGAATAAAAAAATCCGATGCTGTAGTCTGATCATACAGCATCGGATTTTCCACTTCAGATTAAATCACATAGTTTCTCAAGTATTTTGCACTCAGTACAACTGCCTTCTTTGCCTCCTCGATACTTCCTTCAAACGCCTTATCTTCTACTTCGATACAAGTATATCCATTGTATCCGATGTCGGTAAGGGCGGATACATATCTGCCCCAGTCCACATCCCCGAGTCCCGGAAGTTTGGGTGACATGTATTCCAGCGGCGCCGCCATGATTCCTACATCGGCGAGCCTGTCTTCATATACCTTGATATCTTTGTAGTGTACGTGGAAGATCTTGTCTTTAAACTCATACAATGGCTTAATATAGTCAATTCTCTGCCATACAAAATGAGACGGGTCATAATTTATGCCCAGATTCGGACTGTCAAGAATCTCAAAAACCTTCCTCCAGTTTGCCGGTGAGGTCATCAGGTTTTGTCCCCCCGGCCATTCATCTTCGGTGAATAGCATCGGGCAGTTTTCAATAGCGATCTTAACGCCTTTCTCCTCTGCGTATTTCACAATCGGGGGCCATACCGCCTTCACAATTTCCAGATTTTCCGTGACTGTCTTTTGTGGGTCCCTCCCTATAAAAGTAGTAACCATATTCACATCCAGCATTGCAGATGCGTCTATCAGCTTATAGAGGTGTGCTATATAAGCCTCCCTCTTCTCCTGATCTGGCTCCAGTGTATTCGGATAGTATGCAAGAGAAGAGATTTCAACGCCCCTTTCTTTACAATACTCATTGATGTATTTCGCCTTTTCCTGATTCAGACCGGCCACATCGATATGGCTGACTCCTGCATAACGCCTTGATGCGCCCCCTTGCGGCCAGCATGCAACTTCCAGACATTCCAGATGGTTCTCTGCCGCAAAGTCAACAACCTCTTCAAAACGCATTCCCTCACATATTGCTGTGATAAATCCCAATTTCATGCTGTGACCTCCTATTTTACTTTAAATAATTCTGATATTGTTCTTTTAGTTCCTTCAGATTTGGTATTTGTCCGGGGCCGACTGCTTTTGTCTTAATCTCCGTAGAATGTTCCAGCTTACCGTCCCATCTTAATCTTGATCGTTTCTGTTCTTCCTCACTGAATGTAGCACAGATTTTTCCGTTTTCTATTGACAGGTCCCCATATATGCCGCAGACCGGGCACTCTATAGAGGTATGGTCTTTCGATACTGTCAGCATGCTGCAGTGGCAGACCGGGCAGATTCCTTTCTCTTCTCCGCGCCATTTGATACGTTCCTCCTCGGTCTCTGCATCCAGAGCGGCGGCAATATTGTATCCGATGCTTCTGGCACGTTCCATCTCTGAATCATTTCCAAGTACGTGTTCATAAGCCATAGCCCCAAAATACTGATGCATGTCTATCACATCGATCCCCATAGACATAGTAAATTCATACATAGTAGGCAGCATAAAAGAAAGCCAGTTTTCTGTCATGGCGCCTCCCACGGAAAGCAAGGCCCCGACACGCTTTTTAAAGCTTCTTTCATCCGGGAGCTGATCCACGGGCTTTCCGGCTTTTATGCCCTCATCAAATGTTGCTTTTCTGAAGGTGATGTCATGGGATGGTCCGATCCTGTCGCAGACTGTTTTAAATCTTCCCGTAGGTGATAATACATAAGTCGGGCTTCCTACAATCACTGCATCGCTTTCCATAAGTGCCTCATCAATGATATACATATCGTCTTTCAGAGGACAGCCGCCTTTCCCGCGTCCCGTTGTCATTCCCACAACACAGGAGATACATCCAGTACACGCTTTGATATCAAGGTCGTCCGCGCGGATAAACAGCACCTCATGTCCCGCCTTTTCACACTCCATCAGTGCTGCTTTTATCATAACGTCTGTGTTGCCCATCTTTCTTCCGAAGGAAATTCCTAATACCTTTTTCTTCATCTTTTGTCCACCTACGCAATCTCTACTTCACGTTCCATCGTGCCAACAATCGGCACCGGAATATATGCGGTTCTCGTAGATACTGTCAGTTCCACCTTGTGGGTTCCCTTCGACAGGCCGTTTTCCTTCAGAACCCGTATATAAAGCGGTTCGCCGTACTCCCATTTGTATGATGTTACTGTCTGCATTTCATCTAAAGTAAACCAGTCTTCCTGATCAACGCTGCAGCGGATTTGTTCCCGCAGAATCTCTGTCCCGTCCAGCTTCACTTTTACATCGTTCACCATAGATAAAGGAATGGCACGGTAATATGTAATATGGGTCTGCAGTTCGAACCCGGTAATCTGATTGTCAGCCGTGATATTTTTGCATGTTCCTTTTATAAATACATTATTATCAAACATCGTTTATCCCCTATCCTTCCATTTCCTGAATATATCTGCGAAGCATTTCCTGATGTGCGGCAACCTGTTCTTTTTCAACCATAGGATGCCCCGGGAGAATCCAGCGGTTTCCTTCATATTCAGTTGACACATACCCGTCATAATCATGGTCATGAAGATACTGAAGCAGCCCTTTATAATCAACAGAGTATTCCTCACCATCAGCCATCTCCCACAGCTTAAAGTGGAAATGCCTGATATATTTCATGTATTTGTCCAGTGTTTCATACGGCGTATTCTCGTAACCGTCAGCCAGCATAATATACGGCATATCCTTTTCTGTGGCAATTGCCGCGAGCTCCGGCTTCATATTATGCTGTTCATCAAATGCATGGGTACCGTCCAGTCCCTTGTCAAACAGGCCATTAAAATATTCTACAACCTTTGGATTCGTTCCCAGTACCTTTACATTATAGTCGTTATAAACTCTTGGAATCCTGTGGCAGAAGATGCCGGCATCTACAACGAGCCCGCAGTACGGGGAATCCACTCGGATCATTTCCTCAATAAAGCCTCTTGTCTCCGGAATTCCGAAGCTCATGCCTGCATGTATCTCAAGGGCAAATGCAACATCATATTTCTCTGCATACGGAAGCAGCGGCTCGATTACAAATGCAGGCACCATAGATACTAAACGGATCAAATGAAATCCCATGCGGTGTGCAAGTTTTATTTCATCAATAAGAATGTCTATACACTCCCTTTTTGTTAAGGTCCGGTTGTTGTACAAATTTGTATTTAAAAACACATCTGAACAGACTGGTTTTATTTTATAGGTTTCCATCAGGTAATCCCAGTGCTTCAGAGATTCCTCAGACGGATGTGGTGTGTTGTGGATCATCTGGTCCGGAAGTAGTTCCAGACCCTCAACTTTATGCTCTGCCAGATACTTCATGATGTCTTCCAGAGTCATCCTCTTATTCATATATTCATCCTGAAGGCTGTACAGGCTTACGCATGTTTTAATTGCCATATTATCTCCTCTTTTCTCTATTCAAAATCTACGGACTTCCCGGTTTTTGCGGATTCTCTGACTGCATCCATAACTGCCAGAACTCTCCGTGTCTCGGGGATTTTCACAAGGAAATCCTCTTCCCCATAATATGCTTTTTTGTAATTTTCAAAATAATCTCTGTGGCAGGTATTCACCTTCGGCACGTCTTCTGTTACGATTTTTCCCGGTGCAGGCGGTCCGAAGGAACGTGTAGGACCTGCAGCCGTCATTGTCCTGGAGCCGCTTACGTTCGTAAGAAGCTCTGTTGTCCTGACAATCCTCCCTTCCGGTTCAAATCCGTCCACATAGGCAGTTCCCTTGTTTCCGCCCATAATCCAGTGCCGTTCGAACCACTTATCCTGCGGTTTGTCAGCTAATAGATAGGTTCCCAGTTCAACTTCCGCCATCACTTGATTATCAAACCTGAGCAGGATTTTAAAATAATCATCCACTTCAAAATTAATGACATTTCTCACATCCGCATAGATGGATGTGATTTTTGCTTCCGGCATCATGAAGAGTATCTGGTCGATCAAATGTACTCCCCAGTCATAAAGCATGCCTCCGCCTTCGCTTATGTAAACATGCCAGTCATGCATATTTCCATTGAATCCATAGAGACTGTTTTTCATCATATAAACGTCCCCGAGAGCCTTTTGGTCAAAGATTTCTTTCATGATTCTGAAGTCCTGATCCAGACGCCTCTGATGGTGGACCGTAAATTTCACTCCGCACTCATTTGTCACACGGACCATGTCATCCAGCTCCTCCAGAGACATCGCCACCGGCTTCTCACATATGATATCTTTTCCTGCCCTTGCAGCCTGTATAACCAGATCATGATGTTGGTTGTTATTTGCCGCAATCAGTACAACGTCCACTTCCGGGTCTGCCAAAAGCGCCTCGTTGCTTTCGTATCTTTTTAACCCTTCCTTAACATCATCCAATTGTTTCGGATCCCTGTCAGAAAACCCGATCAAACGAATGCCTTCCATCTGGCTGAGCATTGTCTCATGCTCATGTCCCATAAAACCGTGACCAATCACTGCGATTCTGATATCTTCCATTTCTTCCTCCCGTTGAAACCTCAATCTTTAATCCAATTTGATTTCCCGACCTGACTCTGCCGCTTTATAGATCGTGTCCAGAATCTGGGTAACAACAAATGCCTGCTGCGGTTTTACAAGCGGTTCCTTATCTTCGATAATTGCCTCCAGCCACTGTTTACATTCCAGCACTTCCGGGGAACCGCCGCCATTTCCTTCAAAAAATGCAATGGCACCTGCATCTGAAATATGTTCTTCTGTTAAAATTCCACCAGTTGTCTCATTGAATACAAGATCATATCCTTCCTGGCTCATTCCTCCGATCATCTCTGCTCCCGCCTTCGTTCCGCAAAGAGTGGCAGCTGCTTCTCTTGAATCCTTTACATTCAATGCCCATGCAGACTCAAGGAAGATCGCTGCACCGTTTTTCATCTTGATATAACCGAACGCTGAATCTTCTACCTCATAAGTCTTTGGGTCCCACGGTCCGAACATATTGCCTTCTGTTGCTTCCGGAAGATGGCCCAGTTTTTCAAAAACAGATCCTGTAATGGATGCGGGCTCATAATTATCCATGCACCATAATGTGATATCCAGTGCATGCGTTCCAATATCGATCAGCGGACCGCCGCCCTGCTTTGACTTGTCCGGGAACACACCCCATGTAGGTACGGCTCTCCTTCTGACTGCATGTGCTTTTGCAAAATAGATTTCTCCAAGTTTCCCTTCTTCACAGGCCCTCTTAAGTGCCCGTGCGTCTGTACGGAAACGGTTTTGATATCCAATTGTAAATTTCTTTCCGGATTTCTCCCATGCATCCATCATTTTCTGTGCATCTTCTGTTGTCGCAGCCATCGGCTTCTCGCAAAGTACATGTTTCCCAGCGTTAAAAGCTGCTACTGTAACCGGGCAGTGTGAGTTATTTGGTGTGCATACATGCACCACGTCAATCTCTTCATCTTTCAGCATTTCGTTATAGTCTGTATAGACTTTTGCATCAGGCGTGCCGAATTTCTCAGCACCTGCCTTTGCACGTTCTTCAATAATGTCACAAAAAGCTACGATTTCGCACTTATCACTCTGTGATGTAAGCGCCGGGAAATGTTTTTGATTTGCGATTCCTCCGCACCCTGCGACTGCCACCTGTAATTTTCCGTTCTTCATCTTCATATCCTCCTGATTATTTATTTGTTTTAATTTATTGATTTTGATTTTTTTCTTTTAATTTCTGACGGATATCATCTGCATCTTTGTCACTCATGTTCCATAAAAAACATGCGGCTGCAGCCACTATGAAAAGAATTGCCGGGATCAGGTTTACCACTGTATTAATTCCCTTCAATGCTGATACAGTCTGCTCTGCGTTTGCCACATAACCGAAAGCCGCAAGAAGAAGCACTCCGATCGAACCGCCAAGTGCATTCCCGATCTTTGTCGCCAGCCCATATGTTGCATATGCTGTCCCGTCTGTCCGCACCCCGGTCTTTAACTCCATATAATCTACAGAGTCTGACACCATCGATAACGTCATTGGGAAACCGACATTAAACAGGCCAAATATCCAGCACCCTGCCAGAACCATTGTCATATTATCAAACGGTGCAAAATAAATGACTAAAAGTCCGACAGCCTGAATCAGCATAGATCCCATCAGGACGTTTCTTTTTCCAAATTTTTTCGCCGCCATCGGAACAAAGAAGGAACCGATTACAGCGCCAATAGAAGGAATCGTCATGATAAGGGCAATCATTGTGAAGGAGCCAAGGCAGTAGATCACATAAAACGCACACACTGCAATACGTCCCATGAATGCCGTCATCTGAAGTGTCATGATCAACATGACAATCATCAGGTATTTATTTTTGACCAGATTATTGATCGTTGTTTTAAAGGAAAATTTTTGTATTTCCCCAATCGGCTGCACATTTTCTTTTGCAGTGAAGAACACGATTAAAAATAGTGGGATGGCTATGATTCCATAGATAACGGCTACCATCATATATCCATGTCCGTTTGCAACTTCTGCCCCTAAACCTGAGAATTTCAGTGCAAGACCTGCGGAACAGGCATTTACGATAATCATTCCAAGATTCATACCGATGTTTCTGGATGTATTAATTGTATTTCTCTGTGCCGCATCTTCTGTCATAACACCTGCCAGTGCCGCATAAGGAATATTGGTCAGTGTATACAGCATTCCCGCTATGATATATGTTGCCGCTGCCCATATAATCCCTGCCACACTGGAACCGCCGAACGGATTTGTAAATGTCAGGACACCGAACAATGCCAGAAACGGACATCCAAATGCTATGTACGGGCGGAACCTCCCGAATCTGGAGCGTGTCCGTTCTGCAATTGCCCCCATCATTGGATCATTAACAGCATCCCATATACGGGCGCCCATCATAATTACTGACACAATGGCCGGAGCAAGGCCGACAACATCTGTGTAAAACAATGTTAAATAAGAACCAACAAAAGTCCATACGAACTGTGATGCCAGATCTCCAAAACCGTAGCATATGACTGCTGCTTTTGAAGCCCTCTTTTGATTTTCCATAATATTTTCTCCATTCACTATTAGTAGTCACATTAGAATTGTAAGACGTCTTCCCGAATTCATTTTGTAAAATAAGTATATCCTGAGAAAACATAATTCGCTTTTATGCTGTTCCAATATACTTGTCTATATTTGCAGCCTGCAATAAAAAAAGAAACCAGTGCAACAATCGTAGTATGATTATTGCACCGATTTCTCTTTTCTTGTTTTTCTAGTAATCCTTATAAATATGGAACAAGGCAATTTCATGGGGCTGCAGTTCAGAAACAAATTCAAGCTCTCCTTGTCCGGAATATACCCTTTCCATGCTAAGATGGGGTGTACATATATTTCTCAGGTACTTCAAGTCACTCCCTGAAAGCTCTGCCTCGCAATTAAAACGGAGCCATTCTGTAAGAATGCACCCATACTGATTATTCAGCAGATGTTTTTTTACAATATATTTCTGGTCTGATGCCACGTTTTTAAGTCTGAAGGAGACCTCTAATATCTTATTATCTTCAAAAATGGCGTCTAAATTCCTAATATCCAGATCATCCTCATCTTTCATATAATAATTGGCGCTGTACCACTTAAAGTTAAAGCACACAATATAATAGTCGCCATGTTCATTTGCCGTCACAATATAATTGGGCCCCGATGAGACAAATAAAGGTCCCAGCTGGTTGAGGAAGTCGATTGCATAATAGGCTGGTTTTCTTACCCCGTCTTTTGTAAGAAGCCCCACCCCTCCCTGTATTATATTTACAGAATCATAATAAGTACTGATCCAGTCTGACCCCATCCAGAAACAGGCCGTATCCACCCTCCCCCACATGGCGGCTGTCATTTTCATAATAAATGCAGCCCTGAAACAGCTGTCGTTCAAATAATTCCGATTGGAAAGGGCATTACTCCACTCTGTAATACACAGCTTCCTGTCTGCAACCTTGCATTCCTGCATGATATTTTTCACAATGTCGATCTGTTCAGAAAGGAAATCAAAATCAGTAATCCTCTGGGCGTAATTGACGTCCTGTTCATCGCTGAGTGACTGGTACGGGAACAAAATCATTGTTACAAAATCTGGAACACAATTCTCCTGACGGCATTGATTCAGGTAGGTCCTGAATATCTCTTCCTTCTTATCTATAATGATACTTGGTCCGCCGATCCGGGCCCCCGGCGCAGCTTCCTTAACTTGAAAATACCAGCTTTTATAATACTCGAAAAATTCTGCCGCGTCATAACCACTTTTCTGATGCTCCACATCAAACGTATATTCATAAAGCCAGCTGCTGATTTCGTCAAGGCCAAACCTTTTTGCAATATGCCACATAAAGCTTCTGACGATGTTTTCCCATTCCGCCTTTGTCTGATACTCCATCGCCTCTTCTTCATAGAACAGCATCTCTTTCCCGTTTTTCACCGCACATTCCGGCCTGCTGCCGAAATCAAGGTATGGTTTCATACCGTGGGACACCAGAAATTCCAGAATTGTGTCAATACTGTCAAAATTGTAATTACCTCTTCTCGAATCCTGCCGTATCTTTAATCTGGTGGAAAACAGATTCCATATGCGTACATATTTAAAATGAAGATTCTCTACCAAATACAGTGTATGGTACTGCAGGTTAGCCAGTGTCAGGTTATAAGCAGAACCGATATTAATAACCGTATTCCAGAATGGCCGGCTGGCCTTTGCATTCTGAATATCATTTTCTATCGTAATACCGTTGGTGCCTTGATTTGACTGTTCCGTATTCACCAGTTTTTCCAGCTTGCGTTTTACTTTTTCTTCCAATAATGCGCTATCCTTTGTTTCTGAGACAGCATGGGGCTTATTTTTCTTTCTGTACTGTGAGGGCGGCATCCCGAAATTTTCCTGAAAAACCTTGCTGAATACAGATGGATTCGAAAACCCGTTGTCGACTGCAATCTTTGTCAGCGGTTCATCCGAATACAGCAGATCATTGAGTGCATAATGCAGCCGGACACTAGAAACATATTCTGCAAAATACACCCCTGTCTCTTTCTTAAAAAACCGGGATAAGGAAGATGGGGATAAATATAACTTTTCTGCAAGGGTATTCAGGCTCAGCTGGTGCTGGTAGTTCATATTAATATAGTTAATCACTATTTGCAGACGCTCACTCGGGTCCTTAATAGATTCCTGCCTCCCAACCTGATACTGAACGAGGAATTTTTCTATCAGGCAGTCTAAAAGTTCATATTTCAGGCTATATATCATACAGTCCGTGCGGTGCTGGTTTTCAAGTGCATGATATACAATCTTATTCAGTATTTCCCGCAGTTTCGGATACGGCCTCGCTGTATCGGCGGAAGTATTGCAGATAAAAGTGAAACATTCATTCTGCATAACATCCGCCAGGACAAGATAGGATATTTTTATTGTAAACGCAATGGTATTATCACCGC
Source organism: Faecalicatena orotica (assembly GCF_905197545.1). Classification (NCBI taxonomy): domain Bacteria; kingdom Bacillati; phylum Bacillota; class Clostridia; order Lachnospirales; family Lachnospiraceae; genus Faecalicatena; species Faecalicatena orotica. The sequence goes on along the minus strand of NZ_CAJJZH010000002.1, from coordinate 40,286 downwards.
AGTCAAACTGGTGCACAGTCCCCGCATTCACAAGTACGATCCCGTCCTTTCCAAAGGTATACGCTTTATCCGCAACAGATACCCTTGCTTCCCCTTCCAGAACATATAAAATTATAAGCTCCGGAACGGATGCCTTTTTTCCTCTTCTGTTCTGGATCAGCTCCACTTCTATCCCGTCAAATTTCCACTTTTTTATCATCTGCCATCGCCCTTTGCATAAATCTTCTTTCATTTTATCATATACATTCGGTTCTTTCTACTTAAAAGAAGATGGCAGGGCTTAACAATTGTATTCATTTATAGACAAAAAAACCTGCAAACTATAAGTCTGCAAGTTTTTAGACACTCCCCGAGTTGGGTTTGAACCAACGACCCTTCGGTTAACAGCCGAATGCTCTACCACTGAGCTATCGAGGATTATGAAGCTCCCTCAAGGAGCCTTTTTCTATTATATGCTGTTTTTATTATTTTATTCCATCTATTTAAAACTTCAGCAGTTTCTGAAGCAATATATTTTTATCATACAAAAATGTCAGGATCTGACTGCTCTCGATCATATCAAAGCACTGCTTTCCAACAGCGCTGGTATAGACGAGTGTCAGGATCAGGAAACCAATCCATACAATTAAGAGCGCTATAAAAACGCCCAGCAGTGCCCCCGCAAAACGGTTCAGGAGTCCTACAACCGGGAGTTCCCCGATGATATCCACCGCGGCCATCAACGCTTTTACGATGATGACGGCAAGCAGAAATGTAACCAGAAATGATATGATTTTGATTACCATTCTGGAGATATAGGATGCTACATATTCCGGGAAACTGGCCACGCTCAGTTCATTATAAATGGCTGAATTATTATTTTCCAGAATTGTATTCTTCATAAAAGTGGGGAGCGTGGATTCTTCAATCATCTTAATCTGGATGTCCTTCGGAATCTCCCCTATGACTTTCAGGACATCCTGCGCCGTGATCCCCAGACGGTCCCAGTCCAGGTCATTCAAACCGGCCAGCTGATCATCGCTTAAGCCTGCCAGCGGTGTCCCGCTTAAATCAACCTTTGCCAGCTCCTGAGTGGAAATCTCCGGCATAAAGGCTTCTATACATTTAGTCTCTATCATATCGTCGATCGGCATATACTTTGTCAGTGCCTGTGCCACATAGGGGTTCAGCACAATCATAAGCACAATCGTAAGCACAGTAGAAAGGAGAGAGAGCCCTATCCGGAAAAAGCCCCTCACGAATCCAACTACTATGCAGATCAGAAATATCACTCCGACAATTATTAATAACCAGTTATTCATATTTTCTCCTATTTCGTCAAATAAACTATTCTCAGTTCATTGGCGCTTATCACCAGGTATCTGTTCACCCCTCTGGAAGGAATGACTTCCAGCGCTTCCGCCTTCAGGTCCCCTTTGAATCTCAGGACACCATTTTTCGTAATGATGCAGCATTTGGAACCGGCAAACATGATAATCTCATCTTTTACCATTTTTATATTGCTGTATTCTCCGGTAAACGCCTTGTTCATGATCTGTTTGCCAGACTTGTTGTAAAGCCGGGCCTCGTATCCTGATTTTCCTTTATTGAGGAGGACGAAGCCGATATATTTATCCGTGTGGAACACACTTTTAATTTCCTGATTCAGTTTTACTTCCTTTTTCTTCTGAGGCGCATCTTTGCCTTCATATACGATGAAGGAGCTGTCGCTGACTGCTACGGATGTGGCGTCATCCATAAAGTACACCTCCGGGATAATCTTCCCGTCATATTCTTCCATACTTACCTGATTGTCCGTCTTAGCTTTTCCTGCCTCCCCGAAATTATAGAATGCAACTCTGGACTTGAGTGCACCGTCTTTCGTGAACAAGTAGGATACTGCCAGCGTCGTGCCATCCCGTGACATGTCCAGCGCTAAGGGATAACCTGTGCTGTTAACAGTAACCTGATGTTCCACCAGAATATTTCCCGTGGCATCGTAAGATACAATCATCGGTGAGCTTTCATTTTTCAAAATAACACTTACAATTCCCTGATCCGATACTGACATCTTTTCTATCGGAAGAGTCGTCTCTATCTCACCTTTTAGACCTTCCTCTGTGAATACGAGGATTGAATTCCCGCCGCTGTCCGCGACGGCGAATGTGTTTTCATTTACATCAATGGCAGGATTCTGCATCTGACACGGCTGAATCCACTGTTCTTCGTTCTTTTTGTTAAGGAATACCACTCCGTCCCGACTATAACGGACGATTCCGTCTGAAAACTGGGCATATCTGTTCGTATCGGATGTCTCATCCTCATAATTCGCCGCCTCACGGACTTTCGTGTAAGACTGGTTTTTTACGAGCAGATATGTACCGCCTATTATCATAATTGCCAGAATAATCGTGATGCCCCACTTTTTAGCCCTAGCCCGCTTTCGCTTTCTGGCTGCTTTTTTTAGCTTCTCCAAATTCGCAGGCTCGGCGAGCTTTATATTTGGATTTTTCTTTTGCTTCATCTTGTTCCCCTTATTGCCGTCAATTCGTCTTATCCAAGGATTATACCATAAATACTAAACTCGTTAAGTATTTAGGTATGCATTTACACTAAGCTCGGCAAAACCTCGCTAAGTGTAAATAGTATATCATAAATACTAAACTCGCGAAAGACTCATGAGGAATTTAAGGATATGTTAAGGATTATGGCAGGACCAGCTTCTGTCCCACATAGATCAGGTTGCCGTTGGTCAGCCCGTTCATTTTGCATATTGCATCCACATGGCTGATATCGCCATACATCTTCTTGCTTATAATAGCCAGTGTGTCACCCTGCTCGACGATATAGACACCGTCGCTTCCATTTGCCCCCGCCTCTTTCGAATCCTCTTTGCCGGAATCTGCGTCCTGGGAGTCTGCATTTCCGGCATCGGCATTCTTATTATCGGCGGCATCCGGCTTGTCCACATCCTGCGTGCCGGCATCACCGGCTGAGCCATCTGGGACGTTCTTGTCCTCCTCTTCGGCGGCCTGTCCACTGTCACCCTCTCCTATCTGCTTACCGGCGGCTTCCCCCGTAACGGCAGTTACAGATCCATTTGTCTCCTTCGCCTCTACCGACTGTGTATCGGCCGATGAGTTGTTCGTTATCTTGTTCAGGGCCGTCTGTACGGATTTCATTTTATCAAAGTTGTTCAGGGTCGTAACCCCCATAATGATCACAATCAGTACAAGGCACGCACTGACTGCATACATCAGACGGTTTGTCCTTTTATGCTGCTGTTGTTCCTCGCGGGTTCTAACCAGACTGCGAAAGTCCTTTGCAGCACGATCTTCCACAGTTTCCGAGGGACTCACCCCATTCTTCTTTCTAGTCGAGATCATATAGTTCTGCATGCAAGGGTTCTTCTCATAATATGTATAGTGCCCGCCTATCTCCATCAGGTCATTAAACTTCTGGACGTAGTATACCTCGTCCTTCTCCACGGGATCCTTCATGATCAAGACCGTATTTTTTTTCGGGAACGATTTTTTATGCAGCTTCACCATATTGTGCTCCGGCGATAAAGGTACCCCCGAATGGGCAACAAACCATCCCAGCATCTCCCCGTCCTCGAAGTACTGCTTGCAGTCCTCGTACGCTTTCTTCCATGTATCATCATCAATCTCGTAATCATTGCCCGACACTTTCAACTCGTGCATCTGGATCGCTCCATATATGTATACATACTCCTCCTCATCCGATTTCTGCATATCTCCTATAAGAAATGCTCCTATTGGGTTCTCCCCCGCTTTTTCGCACAACTGGGCGAAAAATGTATCTACATAATCTTCTACATAAATCTTCGGGCTGTCACTAACATTCCCGATCTGACGCACATTTTTAGGAATTTGTCTCTCCATAACACTCACCTCTGAATAAAATTTTTCTAAAGCATAGCATAACGAAAAGGCTGAATTTATCGGTTGATGTCAGGTGCGTTCGACAAAAATACCGCATAGGGGTCAGACCCTTTTGCAGTCCGTTTTCAGAATATTCTCAATTTTTCTCTCAGAAATCCCCGTTTCCCGTTTGCAGGTCCTTAAAAAGTCCTCTTTTAACTGCCCAATTGTTAATATTGTCTGAACCTCTTCAATCCGGTGATCAAACATGTATTTTTCTACAAGAATCTTAACACGTTCATAGTTGTGAATGCATTCATCTTCAACGGTGTCGAGAAATGACTTCTGCTCGAACAGTCGGTGAAAATGCCAGAACTCTTCTGAAGTCTGAAAGCGTGTCCCTATTCTCTCATATGAAGTCTCTCCTATTAATTCTGAAGTCCCTGCAAAATATTCCTGTGCACTGCTGAATTCGTAGTCAAAAGACTCTCTTACAAGACCGATTTTGACCGGATTGTTATGGATATATCTCAGGCAGCACCAGTAATATTCCTCTGTATCCACGCAGTCACTATAGTAACGGCCCTGAAACACGTGTCCAGTCCTGTCGTATTTGGCATTATACAGTTCTGCATATGTCGAATTTAAATGCTGCATAAATTTAGGCAGTATGATTTTGCTTGTTTTAATTTGTTTTTGTGAATCATGGTCCCGAAACGGAACGGATATCCTGGCAGGCATTTTGCTTCACCAGGTTCATATACTGCAAAAATTGAACTGCGAAAGTTCACGAATCTAAAGAAATGCAGTAATAGATATTAAGAGAATATCATATTTTTCTTAATTTTGCTATAGAAAAATTGAAACCAGTTACCCCTGGTGTTATGATAATGTTACTGTTAATATAAAAAATCAGAGGTGACATTTATGTTGTTTAAAAATAAATTACTCACAAACCTGCGGCGGGAAGCATCCGAAAAAAGGGAGGACCTCCGCAGGGACTGGGGAGAAGATTTTTACGAATGTATCAGGGATATTGCAGAACACCCTGTTGTGCTCCGCATGAAACTATATCCGCATCACGGGCGCACGAATTGCTACCAGCATTGTCTGCATGTTGCTTACTATAACTATGTATGGTGCCGCTTTTTTCATCTGGATGCAGATTCCGCCGCCCGCGGCGGTATGCTCCATGATTTGTTCCTATATGACTGGCACACACATACCGCCAGAACCGGGGACCATTTCCACGGAATGACGCATCCGGCCTGCGCTTATAAGAATGCCAGAAAGTTCTTCAAACTGAACCGGGTTGAAGAAGATATCATAAGGAAGCACATGTGGCCGGTCACACTTTTCCACTTCCCTCGCACAAAAGAGGGCTGGATTGCCACATTAACCGATAAGTACTGTGGAACTTTGGAAACAAGCCAGCGATAGTACATTAACCAAAAAGACAGTATCCCAGCTTAATAGTTGAGATACTGTCTTTCTAAATTGTCAGTATATTCTGAATACGGACCGCAAAAGGGTCTGACCCCTTTGAACTACAAGAAACTTTTTACTTTCTCATAGATTGAATCTGCATCTAATCCATACTTTTTAACCAATTCTACTGCAGGTCCTGATTCTCCGTAAGTGTCATTGATTCCGATCTTCATTACCTGTGTCGGAGCCTTTGCAGAGAGCACATCGCATACTGCGCTTCCGAGCCCGCCGATGATGGAGTGTTCTTCAACTGTAACGACTTTCCCTGTCTCTTTTGCTGCTGCAACTACTAATTCTTCATCGAGAGGCTTAATTGTATGAATATTGATAACTTTCGCGTCTACTCCGTCAGCTGCAAGTTTTTCTGCCGCTTCCAGACAATTCGCTACCGGAAGTCCCGTAGCGATAATAGTAATGTCTTTTCCTTCGCGGAGTACAACACCTTTGCCAAGCTCGAATTTGTATTCCGGCTTATCATTGATAACCGGCACTGCAAGTCTTCCAAAACGCATGTATACAGGTCCTGCGTGCTCGTAAGCTGCCTGTACGGCTGCCTTTGCCTCAATATCATCGGAAGGATTGATTACAACCATACCAGGGATGGTTCTCATCAGGGCAATGTCTTCATTACACTGGTGTGTTGCACCGTCCTCACCTACAGAGATTCCTGCATGTGTGGCACCGATTTTCACGTTCAGCTTCGGGTATCCGATGGAGTTACGTACCTGCTCGAAAGCACGGCCTGCCGCAAACATTGCAAATGAACTTGCAAACGGTACTTTTCCGGCTGCCGCGAGTCCTGCTGCCACGCCCATCATATTGCACTCAGCGATGCCGCAGTCGATATGTCTTTCCGGAAATGCTTTCTTGAATACACCTGTCTTTGTAGCTGCTGCAAGATCGGCATCCAGTACTACAACTTCGTCATGTGCTTTTCCTAATTCGGCTAAAGCATTACCATAGCTTTCTCTTGTTGCAATTTTCTTTACATCTGACATAATGCTTCACCTACTTTCTCTAAATCTTTCATAGCAACTTCATACTGCTCATCATTCGGAGCCGCACCATGCCATGAAGCCTGATTCTCCATATAAGAAACGCCTTTGCCTTTAACAGTTTTTGCAATAATTGCCGTAGGCTGGCCCTTCACAGTCCTAGCTTCTTTAAAAGCAGCATCAATCTGGTCAAAATCATTTCCATCGATATTAATTACATGGAAATTGAATGCCTCAAACTTCTTATCGATCGGATATGGTGAATTAACCTCTGTTATTGCACCGTCAATCTGAAGGTTATTATTATCTACGATCACAACCAGATTGTCCAGTTTCCTGTGTGCGGCAAGCATGGAAGCCTCCCATACCTGTCCCTCCTGGATCTCCCCGTCTCCGAGCAGAGTATAGACTCTGTAGTCATCCCCAGACAGTTCTGCTGCAAGTGCCATTCCGACAGCCGCAGAAATTCCCTGTCCCAGAGAACCTGATGACATATCTACACCCGGAATATGCTTCATGTCCGGATGCCCCTGAAGGTAAGAACCTGTATGGCGCAACGTCTTCAGGTCTTCTACCGGAAAATATCCTCTATTCGCCAATGTGGAATAAAGTCCCGGCGCTGTATGGCCTTTAGACAGTACGAATCTGTCGCGGTCAGCCTTCTTAGGGTCCTTAGGATCGATGTTCATTTCTTCAAAATAAAGGTATGTGAAAATATCTGCTGCAGACAGTGATCCGCCCGGATGTCCGGATTTCGCACTGTGGACTGCTGTCACGATGCCCTTGCGGACTTCGTTGGCAGTTTTCATTAATTCTAACTTGTTCATTGGAATTCCTCCTAAATTTTATGTTTAAAACAGACTTTTTCAGAGGGGTCTGACCCCTTTGAAAATCTTCGAAATTATTCGCCGAATACCGCCTTATAATCTGCCTGGAATTTTGCGATTCCTGCATCTGTCAGCGGATGGTGTGTCATCTGCTCGATTACGTTGTAAGGTACTGTTGCGATATCAGCCCCTGCAAGTGCACAGTCTGTTACGTGGATCGGGTTACGAACGCTTGCTGCGATGATTTCTGTCTCAAGCCCTGCTACTGCGAAAATCTCTGCGATCTCTGCAATCAGGTCTGTTCCGCGAACGGAGATGTCGTCCAGACGTCCCAGGAATGGTGATACATATGTTGCGCCTGCTCTTGCTGCAAGAAGTGCCTGGTTTGCAGAGAAGATCAGTGTTACATTTGTCTTGATTCCCTCAGCTGTAAGGGCTTTGCATGCTTTTAACCCTTCTACTGTCATAGGAATCTTAACTACCATGTTAGGGTGGATTTTCGCAATTTCTCTTCCCTCTGCGATCATTCCTTCTGCATCCGTTGTTGTAGCCTTTACTTCACCGCTGATCGGTCCGTCTACGATAGAAGCAATCTCTGCGATGACTTCTTCAAAAACACGTCCTTCTTTTGCAATCAGTGACGGATTTGTTGTAACTCCGCAGATCACTCCCATGTCATTTGCTTTCTTAATATCCTCTACTTTGGCTGTGTCGATAAAAAATTTCATTGTTCGTTCCTCCTTGAACTAGAATCCCTTTGTTTTCTATCCTTGATTATAGTCGTTGTAGTGAAGACGGTCAATAGGACGAAAAATTATTAATAATTTTATCCTATTAATATCTTCAAATTATTAGTCAAGAAACATGAAAAACTTTTCTCAACAATTGCAGTAATACGATATAACTCCTCCATTTTTCGGCTTATCCATTGTTCCAAAATTCATCCTAGCGCAGGATTATTAATAATAATTTTATACAATAAATTAATTTTTCTTTTTTCTGGTCCTTGGATAGGATGTGGTCCCTCTCGAGACAAGTCTCGGTTCATACTCAACATGGTAGATGCTGACAGGCTCCATTTCTGAATACTGCCTGTCCCTCGTCTTAATCTTTTTCATGATAATATCACAGGCATCGCGGCCCTTATATATCACGAAATGTTCGATCGTTGTCAGGGATATTTTCTGCATTTTTGCGAAAAGGGTATTATCACATCCCATCACGGACATGTCACCCGGAACTCTGTATTTCTCATCATAGAGGGCATCCAGAATTCCAAATGCAATCATATCATTCAGCCCTACAATTGCTGTCAGCTCCTTATCCTCCGCCAAAAGCTCCTTCGTCAGATCGTAGCCAATCCGGTATTCAGAATCAATCCCCGGAATATCCCGGTCGATCTCTTCGTTTGCCGCCTTAATCACCACATTGTCACCGAGTCCGGCTTCCTTAAATTCTTTCAAAAAACCTTCCACCCTCTTGGAACGCTGTTTCTGACGCACAGTCAGAGGTGGAGCGATATAGGCCACATGCCTGTGCCCCAGATCCAGCAGGTGGCGCGCCATAATACGTCCAAGCTTCGAGTTGTCCAGCTCCACGGCATCTACATCAAGCTTCTCATTCTGGTTATTAATTACCGTGAACGGAATCTTTCGCGACAGCTCCTCCACAACGGGCATAAAACAACGGCTGGGATTGCACGTGTAAATGACCCCCTGGGGATTCAGGGAAGGCATCATTTTCAGATACCGTTCCTCCAGTTCTAGATTTCTCTGTGTATTGCAGACAAACAGACCGAACCCCTGCTCTGTAGCCCGGGATTCAATACCCTGGAGAAGCATTACATAATACGGGTTCGTCAGGTTCGGGCAAAATACAACGAGAAGCTTTTCCCGCTTATTTTCCTTTTGCTTTTTCCGCTTCGGCAGTTCATAGCCCAGTTCCTTTGCCGCAGCCTCCACCTTCCGGATTACGTCCTTCGAAAAGGAAACATTATACTTCTTATTCAGCACCATAGAAACTGTCGCCTGAGAAACCCCGGCCTTTCGCGCCACATCCGAAGATGTTACTTTTTTCTTATACATCATCCCACATCCTTAAGTTCTGGTACATGCACAGTTTACCGTTCGGGCATTATGAAGCCCCTGCCTACAACTGGGTTCTGCCTTCCAAGGCCCTCAAAAGAGTTACTTCATCAATATATTCCAGATCTCCCCCGACCGGCACCCCACTGGCAATCCGGCTTACCTTGATACCTGTAGGCTTGATCAGCTTGCTGATATACATCGCCGTCGTCTCCCCTTCCAGACTGGAATTTGTGGCAATGATCACCTCGTCCACATCACCCTGGAGGCGCTCCATCAGCTCTTTCAGCCGGATGTCTCCGGGTCCGATTCCCAGCATCGGGGAAATCGCGCCGTGCAGCACATGATAGACGCCGTTATATTTCCCGGTCTTCTCATAGGCCGCCAGATCTCTCGGCGTCTCAACCACCATAATCGTCTTCTGGTCTCTGTCCGGGTTATTACAGATCGGACAAAGTTCCCTGTCCGTCAGCGTACAGCACTGGGAACAGTATCTTACATTATTACGTGCATCCAGAAGACACTTCGCAAGATTCTCCACCTGCTCCTTTGGCATATTAATAATATGAAAGGCAAGCCTCTGCGCAGACTTCGCCCCGATCCCGGGAAGCCTCGAAAACTCCTCGATCAGCCTGCTGATTTGATTACTATAATAATCCATCTGGTATTCACTCCTGTTTTCTCTTTATGTTCCAAAAAGCAAATTCACTCAAAAGGGTCAGACCCTTCTGCAAAGGGGTCTGACCCTTTTGAGCTCCGTTGTCAGAATATTTAGAACATTCCAGGCATTCCGCCGCCCATTCCGCCTGTCAGCTTATTCATTGCCGCCCCGGATACTTCGTCAACCTGGCGCAGTGCTTCGTTCGTGGCCGCCACGATCAGGTCCTCCAGCATCTCGATATCTTCGGGATCAACAACTTCTTCCTGAAGTTTCACCTTTAAGACCTCACGCTTACCGGAAATCGTCACCTCGACTGCACCGCCGCCTGCTGTTGCCGTAAATTCTTTTGTCTCAAGCTCTTTTGCCTGTTCTTCCATCTGGCGCTGCATCTTCTGCGCCTGTTTCATCAGATTTGCCATATTGCCAGGCATTCCGCCGCCTGGAAATCCGCCTCTTTTTGCCATGATTTAATCCTCCACTATAATTTCCATATTAATTTTCTTCTCAATGTCCACAAATGTATCTTCAAAGTGGCGTCCCTCTTCCACATGCCGGACTTCCACTTCAACCTTTTTCCCGATCCGGTTCTCAATCAGACTTTCCAGTTCCTGCCGGTGGTCTTCCCTGCCGACAACCTCCGCCTCCATTGCTCCGGGCATGACGATCATCAGCCGGTTATCCCCGCCGAGGCTTAACCTTGCCTTCTTTAGGAATGTCCGGATCATCCCGGATGCCTCATCTGCAATGGGTCTGAAGTTCTTCACAACCTCTTTCACATCATCCGGTATGGCATTCGGAAGCTCAGGTTTCGGGGCCGTTTTTCCCGAAGCCGCAGCATTGTCGCCGTTTACATAAACCACCTTTTCCTGCACGGCCGACGCAGGAATTCCCTGCTCCAGCTTCTCTTCAACTGCACGTATGCGGTCCAGAAGACTGTCCTGATCCACCTCCATCGCCGGAGTACACAGCTTAATCAGTGCCACCTCCAGAAGAACTCTCTTCTGCGAAGCGTACTTGAGCTGCCCTGATAGCTCAGAAAAAATACGGATATGCCGAAGCAGCATGTCGGTCTCGATCATCCCGGCCTCTTCTTTCAGCTGCTGCATATTCTCCGTAGATACATCCAACACATCCTCTATATTATCAGAAGTTTTCATCAGAAGCAAGTTCCTCAGATACCATGTGAAATCAACCGAAAGCTGTGTCAGTTCCCTTCCCAGCATCACGAGTTCCTCCACAGTATCCAGTACCTTCGGCACATCACGCCTGATGATATTGCGCAGAAGCTGGCTGAAGACATCCGTATCAACGGCTCCCAGTACTTCCAGTACATGATCATAGGTCAGCTTCTGTCCCATGTAAAAAGCAATACACTGGTCCAAAAGACTCAGCGCATCCCTCATGGAACCGTCCGCCGCCTTGGCCACATAGCGTATAGCCTTATCCTCGACCTCCACCTGCTCCTCGATCATTAATTCCTTCAGTCTGTCAGAAATCGTCTCGATACTGATCCGTCTAAAATCATAATGCTGGCATCGCGACAATATCGTAATCGGTATCTTATGCACCTCCGTTGTAGCCAGTATAAAAATAACATACTCCGGCGGCTCCTCAAGTGTCTTCAAAAGCGCATTAAAAGCACCTATGGAAAGCATATGCACCTCGTCAATAATATAGACTTTATACTTCCCTTCCGTCGGCCGGTATGCTACTTCATCACGAATCTCACGGATATTGTCCACACCGTTGTTGGATGCGGCATCGATCTCGATCACGTTCATGGACGTTCCCGCAGCAATAGACCTGCACATCGCACACTCCCCGCAGGGGCTGCCGTCCACCGGATGTTCACAGTTCACCGCCCTGGCAAATATCTTCGCCACCGTAGTTTTCCCGGTCCCCCGGGTCCCACAGAACAGGTAAGCATGCCCGATACGGTCTGCCTTGATCTGATTCTGCAGTGTTGTAATAATATGGTCCTGCCCTTTTACGTCTGAAAACTCAGTCGGGCGGAACTTTCTGTATAATGCCGTATACGACATGAATCACACCTCTGTTCTCTTATTTCACTCTATTGTATTTTATCGCCAAAGCTGATGCCCGTCAGCCTTGCCTCTTTGATAAGGCTGCATTCGGGATCAACAAATTTCAGCTTTCCGGCTACATCCTGAAGCGGCACCTTCGTTGTCTCACCATTTCTCATAGCAACCATATATCCAAAATCCTCATTTAAAATCAGTTCTGCAGCCGCAGCACCAACCCTCGTGGAAAATACCCTGTCGTAAGGGCACGGGGAACCGCCTCTCTGCGTATGTCCCGGAACCGTAATGCGGACCTCTTTATCTGTCTTCTTCTGAATCTGCTCGGACAGTTCATAGGCAATCGAAGGATACTTCCTTTTCTCTAATTTTTCTTTATATTCCTTCTTCTTCAGTTTCGCGTCTTCCTTGGAAATAGCCCCCTCTGCAACCGCAAGTATGGTAAACGGCTTTCCGGCCTCGCTCCGCTTCTGGATCACATCGGCAATAACATCTATATCATAAGGAATCTCAGGAAGCAGTATAATATCGGCCCCTCCTGCGATCCCCGCATGGAGCGTGACATGGCCGACCTTGTGTCCCATAACTTCTATAATAAATACACGGCTGTGTGAAGTTGCTGTCGTGTGGATCCTGTCAATCGTATCTGTAGCAATATCCACAGCGCTCTGGAATCCGAAAGTCATATCTGTTCCCCAGAGGTCATTATCAATTGTCTTCGGGAGCGTAATCACATTCAATCCTTCCTCCCTCAGAAGGTTCGCTGTCTTATGCGTACCATTGCCGCCTAAAATCACCAGGCAATTCAGGCTCAGCTTATGGTATGTATGCTTCATCGCAGCAACCTTGTCCAGCCCGTTCTCATCCGGCACCCGCATCAGCTTGAACGGCTGTCTGGATGTCCCCAGGATTGTACCGCCCCTGGTCAGTATCCCTGAGAAATCTTTGGATGTCAGCATCTCAAAATTCGCATAAATCAATCCTTTATATCCATCTTTAAAACCATATATTTCTACATCCTTACGTTTAGAACAAACGCCTTTTACAACACCCCGCATAGCCGCATTCAGTGCCTGGCAGTCCCCGCCGCTTGTCAGCATCCCGATTCTCAACATAATACAAATCCTCCTTTTTTCAAAGTTCCCTGCATATACCCCTGTCTGTATGCCCGCAGGAAAAATCAACAGCGAAAAGCTTCACTGTAAAGTGAAGCCTCTTCTTACTTTTATAATTATACCCCATTTCAGACACTGTAACAAGAAAATCTTAATATCCGAAACTGACAGTTCAAAGTACTGTTTCCGCCCTCATTTTCCCGGAAATGCTTTCTTTTTATAAATATATTATCATTTTACTTTCCAAAAGTACATTTTCACCATCTTTTTGCACAATTGTATTGTAATTCAGCCCAAAAACTTGTACAATATCAACAAGGAATTATGAAAGAGAGGACTTATTATGAAACAGAACAACATGTTAGCAATGATCTTAGCTGGCGGCCGTGGTTCTCGCCTGCATGAACTGACGAATAAAGTAGCTAAGCCAGCCGTTTCATATGGCGGAAAATACCGAATCGTCGATTTCCCGTTAAGTAACTGTGCAAACAGCGGTATCGATGTCGTCGGAGTACTGACCCAGTACGAATCCATTTTACTCAATAGTTATGTCGCGGCAGGGCGCCGCTGGGGTCTGGATGCCCAGAACAGCGGGGTATATGTACTGCCGCCGCGCGAAAAGGCAGACGCCAATCTGGACGTTTACCGCGGAACAGCAGACGCAATTTCCCAGAATATAGACTTTATCGATTCATTTTCACCGGAATATGTCCTGATCCTCTCAGGTGACCACATTTATAAGATGAATTATGCAAAGATGCTGGCATATCACAAAGAATGTCAGGCAGATGCAACCATCGCCGTCATCGAAGTACCTATGAAGGAGGCGAGCCGTTTCGGTATCATGAATACCGATGAGGAAGGGCGCATCGTAGAATTCGAAGAGAAACCGCCACAGCCGAAGAGTAATCTTGCATCTATGGGAATCTACATATTCAACTGGAAGCTGCTCCGCAAGATGCTGCTGGCAGATATGAAGGATGCGGAGTCAAACCATGATTTTGGAAAGGACATCATCCCGACTCTCTTAAATGATGACAAGAGGCTGTACGCCTATAAATACAAGGGCTACTGGAAAGACGTCGGAACCATCGATTCTCTCTGGGAAGCCAATATGGACCTTCTCAACAAGAACAACGAACTTGACTTAAACGACCCGAGCTGGAAGATTTACACAGAAGACGGCTATACCCTGCCTCATTATGTAGGCGCTGAAGCAGATATTAAGAATGCATTCATCACACAAGGCTGCATTGTCAACGGAGAGGTTAAGAATTCTGTTTTATTCACTGGCGTAAAAGTCGGGGCAGGAGCCAAAATCATCAACAGTGTACTGATGCCGGGCGTTGTAGTTGAAGAGGGTGCACAGATAACACGCGCACTCGTTGCCGACGGAATCAAGATCGGCAAAAACGCTGTCGTGGGCAGTGCGGACAGTGAACATATCGAACTGGTTGCGAAACATGTAAAGGGGGCAGAATAGTATGAATAACGCATTTGGAATAGTCAATCCTTCCGGAAACCACATATGGGTAGAGGGTCTTCAGACGTACCGCAGTATCGGGGCATTTTCATTCCTCGGAAGATACCGTGTCATTGACTTCCCGATTTCTAATATGAGCAACAGCGGCATCGACCAGATACAGGTTTATTTAAGAAACAAGCCCCGCTCACTCGTAGACCACCTCGGAACAGGAAGACATTACAACATCAATTCAAAGCGTGGAAAGCTGCGCGTGCTCTTTTCTGAAAGCAGTTCAGAAAATGATATTTATAATACAGATATTGCCGCTTTTATGGAAAACATCGAGTGCATCGAGAGGGTGCAGTATCCATATGTAGTCATCGTACCGGGCTATATGGTATATACCCAGAACTTCGATCACCTTGTACAGACACACATTGATTCAGGCGCGGATATCACCTTGCTTTACCACTCAACAGATAATGCGAAGGAAAACTTCCTCAACTGTGACCTTCTGAACCTGAACCGCCAAAAGGGTGTCCTTTCCATCGAGAAGAACCGGGGGACCGCAAAAAACAGAAACATTTTCATGGACACTTATGTAATGAAGAAAGAGTTATTTATCGAGCTAATACATAAGGCAAAGAATCTTTCCTCTATGTACAGACTTGCCCAGATCGTGAATAACCAGTGCGGCGAACTCGATATACGTGCCGTACCCCACCGTGGATTTTTTGCTTCCATCACGGATTTCAAAAGCTACTATGAAGCAAACCTTTCACTAATTGACTTTAAATATGCATCAACACTATTTGATGATGAATGGCCGATCTACACACGGACAAATGACTCCTGCCCAACACAGTATTATGATACAGCAGACGTAAGGTCTTCCGTTGTATCCAATGGATGCTTAATCGAAGGCACCATTGAAAATTCTGTCATTGGACGCGGATGTAACGTTCACAAGGGCGCCGTTGTCAAAAACAGTATCCTCATGCCGGGTGCAATTATCGGGAAAGATGTACATGTTGAGAATCAGGTTGTGGATAAAGGAGCTCATGTTCTGCATGCAAAAGAAGTCATAGCTTCTCCAGAGAAACCAGGTTATATCAGGCGGGGGGATACCCTCTAAGGGAGTCTTTGGAGAATGATTCGTGGAATTGGCTGCGCGGACGCAGTGAGAACGGGGCGGAAAGCGCTCCCGCGGGTGGCCGGCAGGTCATTTATAAAGACAGGTCGTTTGCTAACTAACAGTAAAGAGTAAAAGGCGGAATCGCAGGGTATCATCAGCATTCGACGCCTAAGCTGATGCTTAGACGCCTCAGGCTGATTTGGAAATTGATTCGGAATCAATTTCCAACCCTGTGATTCGGCCTTTTTCTCTAACTGTTAGTAAGCGCACTTGATGCCTTTATATATGACCTGCCGGCCACCCGCGGGAGCGTTTTCCGCCCCATTCTCACTGCTGGGTGCTTCCGGATTTTTACGGGAATCGTCCTCTGGGTAGTGGATTCTACAATTATTTCTTAACAGGCAACTTGAAGTGAAGTTACTCCGCTGATCATTTCCTTTGGAAGTTCTTGTTCTTTTATTGGGGTTCCGTCTGTGAAGATGATCATTGTTGTTGTGGATTTTCCGAGCTGGCGGATTTTTTGTATGTCTGCTTTTACGAGGATGTCGCCTTGTTTTACGTTGTCGCCCTGGTGGGCGTGGATCTCGAAGCCCTGGCCTTCTAAGGCTACGGTGTCGATTCCTATGTGGATCAGGACTTCGCGGCCGTCCGGGCTCTGGATTCCGAATGCATGGCCGGTCGGGTAGGCGACGGCTATTGTTCCGGAGAAGGGAGCCTTTATGGTGCCATCAGTAATGTCTATGGCAAAGCCGTCCCCGAGCAGTTTCTGTGCAAATGTTTCGTCTGCTACGTCTTTAAGGAGTACTGTTTTTCCTGTTGCTGGCGCTGTAAATACCTCTGCATCACCGGATGACGCTTTTAATGCCGCACCGGAATCTGTGCTCGAAACTGTTTCTGATATTGCCGTCGCATCACCAGCGTAATGCATATCTGCCGCCGGGTCATCTTCATCCGGCACCAGTGCTTCTTTTGGTATTGCAAACAGGCAGGTCAGGATAAAGCATAGCGCGACGCAGAATACGGAAATCAGGAAGTAGAACAATATCTGGTGCCCGTTGTAAATATACATCAGGTAGGATGGCAGTACGGCCAGTCCGTAGGAATTCGACTGTATGCTGAAGATAGATAAAAGGGCCGCCCCTGTACCTGATGTCAGCAGCATAACAATGAGTGGTTTTAAGTTAAAACGCAGCTGGATACCAAACAGTACAGGCTCACTGATACCGAAAAGCTGTGACAGCATTGCGCCTATACTTGTCTGTTTGATTCTCCTTGATTTTGACTTTACTGCAAATGCAAGACAGGTCCCGACGTTTGCAAATCCGTACATGGCACATAATGTGATCAGCGGGTTGAACCCTGTGTTGGCAAGCAGAGAAGTCTCTATCATGACATATGTGTGGTGAAGACCTGTAATAACTGCCAGAGGGTAAGTAAATCCTATGATAAACCCGCCAATTCCCATCGGGAGGTGGATGAGGTTCTCGATGATCCCAACCATCCCAAGTTCGATCTGGTGCATCACCGGACCCACGCCCAGCAGCATGACAAGCATGGTGATCAGCATGACAAAAAACGGAGTGAAGATCAGGTCCAGTACATTCGGCATGATCTTACGCAGTTTCTTCTCCAGTTTTGAACCAAACCAACCCGTAAAAATCGCGGTCATGACACTTCCCTGACAGCCTACGAGGGGAATGAATCCGAATGCTTTAATCGCCTCTACTCCGCTGTTCGGGTCTGCCACACTGTATGCGTTGGGCAGGGCAGGTGAAAGGAGCATCAGCCCGATTACAAGGCCAATTACCGGTGTCCCGCCAAAGACCCTGAATGCGGACCACGTGATAATTGCGGGCAGAAATGCGAACGCCGTATCGGTCAGTACGGTGACAAGCGTCTGGATATACGCCGGAATATCCGCGGTCGACGCACCAAACAGCGACAGCACATTATCATTAAAGATACAGCCTTTCAGGCCGAGGAACAAACCGGTTGCGGCAATCACAGGGATGATCGGCACAAAAATATCCGCAAGCGTACGCATCAGTTTCTTGATTCCTTTTTCATTCTGCTTCACAGCTTCATCCTGTTCCTTTTTGGACAGCGTCTTAAGTCCCAGCGTTTCGATCTGCGCATAGACTTTATTTACAATACCTGTACCCAGAATAATCTGATACTGTCCTGAGGTGAAGAAAACACCCTTAACCTCGTCGATTTTTTCTATTTTTTTATCATCAATCGCATCTCTGTCTTTTACCATCAGACGAAGTCTGGTCGCACAATGTGTGGCTGAAACGATATTCTCTTTTCCGACCACTTCCACAATGGCTTTTGCTATATTGAAATATTTATCTGCCATGATATCCTCCCTCTTCTACTCCATCTTCATATCTGTGCAGCTGCTCCTATACATTAATGTCTGGAACGGCGCCAGCACAATACGTTCCTTTTCCTGAATTCCTTTATCATTTGCATCACACCCGGCATTTGTTCTTACATCGAGTGTCTCTTCTGTATTCAGCACGATTTCCCTGATCTGTGAAGGCAGGATTTCTTCCTGTGCCTCCCTCGAAAAATTAAAGTAACATACAATGGACATTTCTTCCGTGCTTCTTTTGTAAGCAATGATATCACCGCAGGCCGTTTCAAGCGGCTGGATATCTCCGTAAATCAGACATTCGCTGAAAGCGCTGTCCTGACGCAGTGCAATGATATGGCGGTAAAAATGGAAAATACTCTCAGGATCGTTCCTTTGTTTCTCTGCGTTGGTCCGGTCCTGGTCTCCGGTTACCTTAAGCCACGGCTTAACGCTGCTGAATCCGGCGTTCTCCCCTGCTGTCCACGGGAACGGGGTCCTTGCATTATCCCGGCTCCTTAAGTTGATATAATGGAGCGCTTCCTCCTTTGTGCAGCCCTCTTCCATCGCACGGTAGTACTGGTCGATACTGGAAATATCATTGAATTCATCAATACTGTCACGTACAAAGTTCTGCATTCCAAGCTCCTGCCCCTGATAAATGAACGGCGTACCCCTCAGGAAGAAATACATTGCACCCAGCGTTTTTACAGCCTTCGCATTTCCTGCCGCCTCCAGCAGGTATTTTGTCGTGGCACGGGGCTGGTCGTGGTTTTCAATAAAGTTGGCGCTCCAGCCAGCCTTCTGTATTGCCATCTGGCTTCTCATCAGCCGTTCATTGAGGTCTGCAATCGTCCACGGGACTCTCCGGAACCATTCGCTGCCGCCGGCCACATCGAGGTCCGCATGTTTGAAATCAAATATCATGGAAAAATACCCGTTTTCCCCGATAAAATCTTCCAATTCATCGTATCCGACTCCCGGCGCCTCTGCAACAGTAACGCAGTCATGTTTCTGAAATGTTTTCTCTTTCAGTTCCCGTAGGAATTCACCGATTCCCGGCTGGTTCCTGCTGCCCTTTGTACATTTTGCCAGGCCGTCCGCCCCGTCCGTTTCCAGATTTCGAAACGTCAGGTCCTTCTTGATAAAAGTAATGGCATCAATCCGAAATCCTGCAATGCCAAGCTCAAGCCACTGGTTGACCATCCCATAAAGAGTCTCCCTCACCTCCGGGTTTTCCCAGTTCAGATCCGGCTGTTTTGTGCCAAACGCGTGAAAATAATACTCATCCCTTCCGGATACCTTCTCCCAGACACTTCCCCCGAACACAGAGCGCCAGTTATTCGGCCTTTCTTTCCCCTCTTTAAATATATAAAAGTCATGCCACTTGCTGTCCGGGTCTTTCAGTGCCCTCTGAAACCACTCATGTTCATCTGAAGTATGATTAATCACAAGATCCAGAATAATCTTAATTCCAATTTCCTTTGCGGCGCGGACCAGTTCCCTTAGGTCCTCCATCGTCCCGAATTCCGGCGCAAGGTCAAAGTAATCTGATATATCATACCCATTATCGTCCATCGGCGACCGGAATACCGGACATATCCAGAGCATTGTAACGCCCAGTTCTTTCAAATAATCCAGCCTTGACATAATTCCCGGGATATCCCCAGTACCGTCATCATTGCTGTCACAAAAACTCTTCGGGTAAATCTGATAAACAACCTCACTCTGCCACCATTTCTTTTCCATGTTCCTTCCTCCGTTTCTCTTCCTGATCAGTCAAATACCCCGTAACGAGCTGCGGGGAATCAAACCTCTTTTTAACAGTTCCACATATATCCCGTCTTCCATCGGCTTCCCGCAGATACTGTCCGCAGATGCAAGCAGTTCATCGGCCCCATTTGCCATTGCAATCCCTGTGCCGCAGATTTTCAGCATCTCTATATCATTTCTGCCATCACCGAATGCGAGCGTATCCTGTATCCCAATCCCCAGATATTCACAAAGTCTCACGACTGCTGCACCTTTCCCTGCTCCGTGTGGGATGATTTCATAATAACCATATTCGTTCCAGCTGCCCTGCTGTGCCAGTTCCGTCCGGCCCGCTCCAAACATTTCCCCGATGCGCCGGTAAACCGGTGGGCTGCACCACAAACAAATCTTATGGATATCTACCTGTCCCGGAAGAAACTCTTCTATATTGTCCTGATACATGATCTTCTCATTTTTAAAGAACTTCTCCCTCTGCCGGGGCGTAAGCTTTTTACTTTTTTCCAGATTCATCTGGTTCAGAATATCAGCAGCAGCCTGATTCATAAATATCTCATCCCGTCCCTCCAGAACTCCGCCCACACCGTCCGTGCACGGGTCTGTCAGATACTGAAACACTCCGGCAGCTGCATCTGCATCCAGCGCCGTCTCAAACACAGAAACATCTTTGTGGGATATATAGCTCCCTCCGCCTGTGATGAGATTCTCAATCCCGAGTTCCAGAACATCATCCTGAACCGTCCCCAGGCTGCGCCCCGTACAGATCGCCGCCTCATGTCCTTTTCTTTTCAGCTGCCTGAGAACAAATGGTATGGATTCCGGGATTCCAAGCACCTCGTCCCGGAGCGTTCCATCTATATCAAACACAATTAATTTCCGCATCCACCGCTCTCCTTCCTTGTCTGTAACCATATATTAGCACCTGAAAAAAGGACTTACAATGTCTGTAAGCCCTTTAGGAAACATGTGTGCATCCTGCACTTTGTTTTAATGTATGAAATTATGTTCATCTTCGTAACTGTTCAGGGGCCTGAACAGTTACTCATCCTTCAGAAACTGCTGATATCGGATAAATAAAAGTTCAATCAACAGGAAATATGGGGTCGTGATTTCATATGAAATCCCATATCTTTCCGGCAGCGACAGCGCCTGAATATATAAGTTTTCCCCGCATACGGAAGAAAGCGGGTTCATCTGCATCTTTGTAACGGAAACCGTCTTTATGCCCTTCAGGCGCAGCCGTTTCGCGAGTTCCACCATATGTTCCGCTTCACCCGTCAGTGAGATCAGTATGACCAGGTCTTCCTCTCTGACAAGATTTTCAAAGGCTTCCGCCATATCATGTCCGTGCATATAATAAATCTTTTTGTGCAGCGGCAGAAAAATACGCTGGAACTCTTTTGCCACCCGTGCCTGGGAATATCCGCTTGCATAGATCAGAATACGTCCGGAGCAGTAAATTTTTTCAAAAAAGCTACTGTAATCTGTATTGCGGATATACTCGATCATCTTATGGTAATTCTGGAGCGCTTCCTCCTTAAATGAAAACTCCAGTCCCTCTTCCTGCATCCTCTCAAGCCGGATCACTGAGCGAAGTTCACCGTACCCCGGAAGCTTCAGTTTCTGGGCAAACCTTGTGAGTGCGCTCTTGGATACATGGTATGTTTCCGCAAACTCATCTATTGACAGCCGGATACAGTCTTTCGGATGTTTCGCCACACACCCGGCGATGTACTTATCGTTTTCGCTGAAGGTATCGTAGTACCTGTTCAGCAGGTCTTCAATCTTCATGTTCGGCCTCTCTTATATATTCCAGATAATTGAGGAACAGCATGTCCAGCAGCATGTAAAACCCCGACACCAGTTCGTATGAAACCTGACTCTGGATGGTCTGGGTCGCCACATAGAGATTATCCCTGCACATTCTGGAAATCGTATTGTTCTGCAGACGCGTGATGGAAATTGTGTATATCCCTGTCGGAATCACTGCATTGAGAATCTCGATCCCCGCCCTTGTCTCACCAGAAAGGGAGATCACGACAAAAACATCCGTCTTCTGAAATGCTTTTTTCATAAACTCGGTTTCCCCGTAATCAAACAATTCGATTACGCACTTCCCGGCAGACAGGAATATCCGTTTGAATTCCTCCGCCAGCGTCTTCTGTTCATTGCCGGTCCCATAGACGTAAATCGTATCACTCTCATAGAACCTTTTACAGATATGGACATAAGAAAACTTATTCAATTCATCAACAAGACTGTGGTAAATGTCACAGACAGCGTCAAAGTCCACGTCCGCTGCCTTTTTGTCCGAACGTTCTTCCTTCAGCGTAAGCTTCAGGTCCGAAAAAGATGTCAGCCCGATTTTCCGCAGGATACGCAGCAGTGTAGCTCTGGAAATATGGCATTCTGCCGCCACCTGTTCACTGGAAAGCTGTGCGAACCTCACCGGTTCGCACAAAATTGTTTCTAAGACAGCTTTATCGTTTTCACTTAGTTTATCGTAGTATTGATTCATCAGCTGAGCGAGTCTCATCTGCTACAAATCTCCCATCTTATCCAGAATCAGATGATAGAATTCTTCATCCGTCCCCTTCTTTTCCAGAGTCTCCAGTATCATACCGTCCTTAAGCAGGATGATTTTCCTGCAGCAGCCCGCCATCTTCGGATCATGCGTTACCATGACTATCGTCTTCCCATACTCCTGATTGATCCGTGTCAGGGCGTCAATCACAATCTTGCCTGACTTGGAATCCAGATTTCCGGTCGGCTCATCAGCCAGGATCAGCTCCGGGTCATTAATCAGGGCACGGCAGATCGCCACCCTCTGTTTCTCTCCTCCCGACAGTTCATATGGCTCTTTATCCAGCAGATGTGCAATCTGGAACTGTTCGGCCAGTTCCTTTGATTTCTCATCCATTACTTCAGACTTTTCCTTGTTCAGAATCATGGGAAGCATAATGTTTTCCCTCACGGAGAGACTGTCCATCAGATAAAAATCCTGAAAGACGAACCCGATCTGTTTTCTCCTGATATCCGCCAGTTCATCTGCATGCAGGCCGTTTGTATCTTTGTCCGTGAACTTCAAGGTCCCCGCCGTCTGCTTGTCAATCAGCCCCAGCACCTTCAAAAGTGTCGTCTTGCCGCATCCGGACTTTCCCATAATCCCAAGGAAGTCACCCTCCTCCACATCAAAATTAAGCCCCTTTAATACTTTAATCTCATCCTTTGCACCACTCGGGTTCAGTTTCTGATAATTCCTGATCAGATCATTCACTTCCAGTACTTTTAGTTTTCCCATTCCGCCTGCCTCCATATCATTCTCTTAATCCAAAAATACCACAGTACCCATATGCCCACATAAACCAGATAAATAATCCCTCCTGCTATAAGGAAACCCAGAACTTCCTTTGAATCGTATAATCTGGCCCTTACCGTAAGGCCTCCGAAAATAATTCCGCCTAAGGTTCCTACCGCAAGCGGCAGCACTGCAAATATCTTCATCTGCCCTGCCAGAGCCTTTTTCCGGTCATTCTGCCGCATACCCAGTTTTCTCAGGAAGTTATTCTGCCAGTTCAGCTCCCTTGCCTCAGATTCAAACTTCACATAATACTGGAAGAGCCCCATAATCGTCATCAGGATGAGGATAAACAGGTACACCAGTTTTCGAAAAAAGATTTCCGCACCGGTATCAACAATCATCTGCTGCTTCCCATAGAACGGCAGGATCGCACTGTCCCAGTCTCTGTCAAACGCATGTTTATCAGTCAGATAGTCCATATCTTTTAGCATCCCCTCATACTCCTTCTCAGGAACATTCCAGCATATAAGCTGTGTCGGTCCCTCTGTCATATTAGATGGACGGGAGTACGACGGGTACGCTCTCCATTCGTCGATGTCAGCCGCTTCTCTTAAACTCCACTGTTCTTTATTGTAAGTGGAAATCCTCTGGTACTCTTCTTCAAAATACTGGTCATTGAATACGACCAGGTTATCCTCCATTCCCTGATGGAACGTCCCCGTGAGACAGTCTCTCTCCTCACTCTTTATGATACGTTCCGGAAATATTTTCTCATATATCCCTGTATTATAAGACATCAGCGGCTGTCCGATCCTCAGCATTTTATGGATTCTGTTCGTATCCCAGTCAATCGTATGCGCCTTTGCCGACAAATCCTGCTGATACACAACATGGATTTCATCATCTGATAAATCCAGCTTTTCAGGCGTCTTCCCTAAGGCCTCCTTCAGGGCCCGGTATGTAGACTCTGAAATTGCTATATGCTGCCCCTGTGGCCACTGAACTGGGCGCAAGTACGGCCCCCACTGTTTATTAATCGCGTCAGAGCCGTAGATCGATGTAATCCTGAGCATCGGATAAACAGACGCCTCTGCACCATGCTTCTTAGCAATCGCATCTAAATCCTCCATATCCGCATCATAGGCCGTGCAGACAATGCTGTACGGGAACATCTCCGGTATATTCTGTTTCAGGAGTCCGCCTGCCAGCTGTACCCCAAACATAGATAGTATAAACAGATGCAGCACAGACAGATAAAAAAGATTCCATGTGCTTTTCTGAAACCGGTAATACAACGGACGATTTGCAATCAGATTCCTGTTGTACCTGTCCCTGTGCCTTTCCAGCCTGTTCAGGCAGATTGCGGTTCCCCCCTTAATAAGCAGGTAAACTCCGAGTACCGTAAAGATATGTATATACATAGTCTCTGCCCAGCTTCTGGAAAAATAGATGCGGATGCTGACTGCCAGAAGGAGAAGTCCCAAAATCACAAGTATGAGATTGTATTTCTTCCCCCGTTTTTCTTTCTCAACCTGTGTATTCATATTCATAGAACGTGCAAGGTTCAGCACATTTTCCTGATTAAATCCAAGGGACAGGAGCACGATCACGAGATACCCGAGTATCCCAAGTCCAATCGTCCTTACGCTGATTGCAGATGCCAGATTGACTACGGCCCCATTATTTGTGAGTGAACTCTGCCAGATATCCCTGATGATATAAGATGCCGCCCCTCCGAAAAGAATACCTGCCACACCTGATATGAAAGCATTTGCACTGAACACGATTCCAAACATCAGATAAATCGTTCTGCTTCTCATTCCAAGGATCACCAGAAGGCTGTTTGACTTATTCTGGTCTTTGATATAATACCCGATGATCATTGTCATCATCAGAATGCTGCACAGAGCCATGAGAAATCCAGTCTGTTTAAATATCCGCGCAAGCCCGAATCCGAACAGGAAGTCTTCCTCCCCGTGCACCTGTGAGATCAGGCCATACATCGTAAGTATAATATACATAAATGCCGCGGTCAGAAAGCACCCCGATGCAAGAATCATCTGCCCTTTCTTGTTGTAGGAAGCATTCTTTCGGATCATCCGGAAAAACTCCTCAGGGTATCTGCCCGGAAAATAGCGTACCCGCTTCTTTTCTTCCTTCTCGGCCCTTTCCCGCGCTTTCATCTCTTCATATTTGCGGTTCATCTCATCCCGCTCTTCAATCCAGCGGGCGCCCATGTAGTCAATGATAACGAAAGCAATGTTCACGAGTCCAATATACATCTGCCCTCCCGCAATGACACTGACGACAAAGAATCCAAATCCGACGCCGGGAAGAAACTCAAATGTTTTCAGGCTTTTCCCCTTTATTAACCAAATAGTGCGAATCAGATACAGCAGGATTGCGATCACAGCAAATATGCCAAAACAAAGCACTACTAATGATGCAGTCTCCCCTTCCCAAATGGATGTATCCCTCATAAGATAAACGAAATCCCACAGGCTGTAAAAACCATCCAAAACCAAAATCTTACAAAACAGCATTGAAAAAACTATTAGAAATCCACAGACTATTCTGAATCTCCTGACTTTACGTTCCACATTCATAGAATCCCTCCTCGTCTCTAAAAACATGATCACGTCACCTACCGCAGCCGGCGATACGACAGTGGGCGTATACTGGTCACCTTGCTGTTTCACCACTTTTAAGCTACACTCATTTTATCGCTATTACTATTTTTATACAATCCTTATTGCGCGAATAGTGCATTTTCCTGCTTGAATTGAAATATAAAAAAGCTGCAGCCATTTTCAGCTGCAGTTTTTTAGATTCCGTCAATCCACTCCAAAAGTTCTCCAATATCATAATCTCCCGCATGAGGAATCCCCCAAGGGTATGCAAGTTCTGCATCCACTCCATTCTCACGCAGCTTTGCCGCCAGCATTGCAGAGACCGCAAGCGATGTGTCCCGGTCGACCACCCCATGACGGATCCTTATATGTTCTGCTTTTACCGCTTTCTCATCTTCAATATACGCCATCGGATTCATCATCTTAATCTGCTCTTTCTCCGCAAGTTCTCCCCCAACAGTGCTGTGGTTCTGACTGAATTCTGTAAAATGCCGAAATCTGTTAGTAACACTCCCAAAGAGTTCATTCTCCGGTGTCCCCAAGCACACATTGTCAAAAGCAGGCGTTGCCTTCATACGTGTGCGGAATATCACATACTTATCAAAATCTATCTTCAGC
Organism: Faecalicatena orotica; assembly: GCF_905197545.1. Taxonomy (NCBI): domain Bacteria; kingdom Bacillati; phylum Bacillota; class Clostridia; order Lachnospirales; family Lachnospiraceae; genus Faecalicatena; species Faecalicatena orotica. Next base: position 13,939 of record NZ_CAJJZH010000002.1, on the reverse strand, counting down.
CTGCCGCCCTGCACCGTAATCCAGTCATACCCGGACATATCCGTCCCTTTCAAAATCTCACCTTGCACAGCAGCTTCTACAAATGATTTTACATACTCCTTAAAACTTCCATTTCCCTGTTCATCTAGTTCAAGAGGGTTTCCCCCATCATCTTTCAGCCTCAGGCTGTTCAAATATTCTGGAAACATCTCTTTCAGCTTTCTTGACATTGCTTTTTGTTCCTCTGTCATCTGCCCGTCCACGGGAATCATTTCAGGCTTTCCGCCTTCCTTTACAGGAGGCTCAAACCTCATGCTATGATAGTCATTCAGTCCGCAGAACTCCCATTCATATGCCATATCAGCATGTTCCAGATTCGTAATTGGACAATAGCAGGAAGACGCAAATATATGATCCTTTTCCTCAGCTGCACCAACTGCCTGCAGATACGGCTCATAATCCGGATGGTTTCCCGTTGTCCCAAGAAGAGCGGACAACGCTCCTCCTGCACTTGTCCCGTTGGAAATGATTTTCTCAGTATCCCCCGGTATCCGCTTGCTATTAAATCTAAGATACCTCACTGCCGCCTTCAAGTCACAGATTGCCGCCGGTGCTATTCCGATATTATTCCCTTCCTTATCCTTCTGCTCTCTTCCCCTCACTCCGGGCGATACAACGACCAGACCGTGAAGCAGGGCGAAAAATGCCGCATTCGTTTCTCCATGTACATTTTTCCCCGGACGCTCCACCGGACCCGGCATGTATCCCCCAACGGTATTGGGAAGAAAGATTGGTGCATTTTCCAGATGATAGTTACCAATCATTTTACCTTTATAATAGTCTTCCGGGACATAGATACTTAGAACCTGTACCTTTTCATCCACCGGCTCCGCCACATACGGAATATTTTCAAATGCACGGTACACAAGTGTATATCCATCCATTTCCAATGTCTCTACTGAATATTTTTCTGTATCAAATATCAAACTCTTGTTCATAGTATTCTACTCCTTTATTTCAATGTTAGTGGCTGTGTCGCTCTTCTAACTCTGACCTTATCGTATGATAAAACTATTTTAACTCTTTTTTACTGGTCAATCAATTCAGCTTATAATAGAATTTATTCCATAATGGAATGAATCAGTATGCATGGCTATTGGGGAATATCCCTGATGGCTAATTTTCAGCCCCTTACTATAAAAAACAAAGGAAGCTTTTCATTATTATCCCGTAGTAAATTTGTTTTCTTTGTGCTAAAATAAAGAAGGCTTTGTGCATTTGGGCGTTTCCATGCCTGCACTTAAGTTTACCTATAATCAAAGGAGATGAAACTATGACAGTCATCCGACCCTTTCAGGGCGTGCGGCCCGCAAAAGAACTGGCTTCTTCTATTGCCGCACTGCCTTATGATGTATATAACCGCGAAGAAGCCAAAGAAGTCGTGGAGCAGAATCCTCTGTCCTTTTTAAAGATTGACCGGGCAGAGACACAATTCCCGGACGATGCAGATATGTATTCCCAGAGCGTCTATGATCGCGCGAGAGATACGCTCGATAGCATGGCTGCTGATGGTTCTTTTATTCAGGATGAGGCAAAATGCTATTATATCTACGCACTTACAATGGACGGACACACACAGACCGGACTTGTAGGCTGTGCCTCCATCGATGATTATCTGGAAAACCGGATTAAAAAGCATGAGAATACAAGGGAAGATAAAGAGCTGGACAGAACCCGCCATGTCGATACACTGAGCGCCCAGACCGGGCCCATTTTCCTGGCCTACCACGCAGTTCCGGAACTAAACCAGATTCTGGATGCTGTTAAAATGACTCTGCCGCTCTACGATTTTACGAGTGAGGATTCTGTACGCCATCAGGTATGGAAGATCGGAAGTCATGATAATATAGAAAGAATTGCTCATATTTTCGAAGAGGTTGATAATATTTATATAGCAGACGGCCATCACCGTGCCGCTTCAGCGGTAAAAGCAGGGCTGAAGCGCAGGGGAGAATTCCCGGCATATACAGGAGACGAAGAGTTTAACTATTTTCTGTCAGTCCTTTTTCCGGCCGAGGAGCTTCATATTTATGACTACAACCGGGTTGTTTCGGATTTAAACGGGTATACGTTCGATGCCTTTCTGGATATGGTAAGAAGCGGATTTGAGGTTTCAGAACCTCAGACAGAAGCTGTACGGCCATCGCAGAAAGGGGAGATCGGCCTCTACGGAAATGGTTTCTGGTATTCACTGCATGCGAAACCATTCCTTTTCTCGGAAGATCCCGTGAACGGTCTGGATGTTTCCATACTGCAGAATGTGGTTCTCGGACCACTGCTTGGCATCCGGGACCCGAAAACAGACAGCCGGATCCGGTTTGTCGGAGGAATCCGGGGACTGGAAGCACTTGCAGAGGCAGTCGATGATGCAGGGGACGGGGCAGCATTTGCCATGTACCCTACTTCGATGGACGAACTGCTGCGCGTAGCGGACGCCGGAAAACTGATGCCGCCCAAATCTACATGGTTTGAACCTAAACTTAGAAGTGGACTGCTGATCCACCGTTTCGAAAGAAGCGAACACTTGGCAACATAAGAAAGGAGATTTTATTAATGGAAAGAAATGACGCATGCTGGTGCGGCAGCGGAAAGAAATATAAAAAATGCCACATGGCTATTGATGAACAGATCACACTACACGCGGAGAAGGGCGAGATCGTCCCGAGCCACAAGCTGCTTAAAACCCCGTTCCAAATCGAGAAGATTAAAGAAAGTGCAGCGCTCAACACTGCGGTTCTGGACGCTGTGGCTGAACAGATTCATATTGGGATGAGCACGGAAGAGATAGACCGGATCGTCTATGATGTCACGACGAAAAACGGCGGGATTCCTGCACCGCTTCATTATCAGGGCTTCCCGAAGAGTGTGTGTACATCACTTAATAACGAAATCTGCCACGGTATTCCGGATGAGAACATCATTCTGGAAGAAGGGGATATCATCAATGTCGATGTCTCTACCATACTGAACGGATATTTTTCTGATGCATCTAGAATGTTTAAGATGGGAAAGATATCAGAACGCGCAGAACGCATTATCAAAGTAACAGAAGAGTGTGTGGAACTTGGACTCGCCGCAGCCAGACCGTGGGGTCACTTAGGTGATATCGCCGATGCCATCAACACCCATGCACAGGCGAACGGATATTCCGTCGTCGAAGAAATCGGCGGCCACGGAATCGGACTGCAGTTCCATGAAGACCCGTTCGTAAGCTATGTAACCCCTAAGGGAAGCGAAATGCTCCTCGTACCGGGCATGATGTTTACGATTGAACCTATGATCAACGAAGGAAGCCCAGATTTCTTCGTGGACGAGGACAATGACTGGACCGTATATACAATTGACGACGGACTATCCGCACAGATTGAATATATGGTGCTTGTAAAAGAAGACGGAATAGAAGTACTGACAAAATAAAGAAGATGCGGCTGCCCCCAGCCGCATCTTCTCTTATATCCCCAGTCTCTGCCGTGCAAACACAGCCGCGCCGATCACGCCTTTGCCGACGAATTCTTTTGAATAGAGATAGTCAAACCCATAAGCCATGACGTCCCTCCCTGTATTCTCATTCACGGCTTTCTCGAATTCTTCCCGCGGGAAATCTGCCATTTCCGGCACCCCGCCGCCCACGATGATCGTGTCAGGGTTAAAGATCGTGGCCATGACTGCATAAATATAAGCACAGGCCTGAATGAAATCCTTTATTGGTTTTTCATCCTTATGCTTTGTGAACATATCCTGAATCTCGGTGTCCGGATAATACTGTCTGCGCAGCTCCTGCAGCCGCCATCCGGATGCATAGCACTCGCAGCAGCCGGTCTTCCCGCAGCTGCACCTGACATCCCCGCCAAAGTATGGAATGTGCCCGATATCCAGTTCTGCCCCGTTCTTTCCTTCCAGAGGCTTTCCGTCAATCACTACGGATGAACCGACGCCTGTGCCGATATAAATACCGACTACCACCTTCTGTTTTTCAAGGTGGTTTGCCGCGATATCGTACAGCAGGATATTATTCACATCATTGTTGATAAACACTGGTACTTTAAAATATGCCCTGATTCCCTCTGCCATATTGGTATGGGAAAAGACTGCTTCTCCCTCCTGATTCCGGATATTTGTGGTACAGATGACCGTTTCCTTGTCATTCTCCACCGAGGAGGGGACTCCGATCGAAATCGCTTCCACCTTCCGGATATGATTCTTCTCTATATAATCTGCGATTATTTCACAGATCTTTTCGATTGGTTTGTCTGCATATGCAACAGCCGAACTTTTTATCACAGAGGGAGACAGCATTTCATTATCCGGTGTAACTGCACCGATACGAAGATTGGTGCCACCCAGATCAATTCCGATAATTACGTTCTCCATATTACTCCATTCCTACTTCCTGATGCAGACAGTACAAACTTTTTTGCGGACGAATCTGTTTGTGGAACCCGCTTATATGGAATCTGCAATCTCGTCAATCCATGCATTTCTCGTCATATAGAAGCATCCGCGCATCATATGGTATTCATCATATTTCGCATTCCTTGCCTGTACATGGATCGGGATTGCATCATTCTTCATCTCTTCCATAAATGCCTTGAAATGTTCTGTAATGATCCTGCAGTAGTCGCTTTTACAGCTGTCTACTACAATTCTGGTAGGGTTATACACCCACAGGAGATTATACAAAACCTTTGATACTGTGTTCAGCACCGGAGTCAGTATCTGTACTGCCTGCGCGTCGTTCTCCTGATACAGCTTAAGCATTTCGGAAAAATGCAGATTCATTCCCGCTTCTTTCATCTTTCTTTTCACGGCAGAGATGGATACAACCTCTTCCAGAGTGGTAAAACGATTCTCATTCCCATCCATTGTGATGAGCATCTTTCCGACCTCTCCTGCCATATTCTCTTCCCCCGCGACCGCTTCGTCCTTGTGGATGAAATATCCTCCGACCCCATAGCCGCAGTAGAAGTAGAACTGGCTCTCCATTTCCGGGTTCAGGCTGTCATACTCTGACCTCGCCGCTGCAAATACATCATGAAGTATCAATATATTATTTATTCCAAATTCTTTTTCAAATAATTCCCTGATATGTAATTCTTTAAAATCAGGTATCAGATCATAGTTTACAAGATCCACTTCTTCATCATAGGCACTCGGCACAAAAACGGCCATACCCGTTGTGGCAGTGGATATTGTTTCAAGTTCCTCCCTGATGGCCTGAAAAACGTCCGACAGAGATTCCCTGTAAGTTCTTTCACTCTCCAGAGGAATGCTTCGTTCCCTTAGGAGTCTCTCATATATGTCATAGATCAGGAAACTGATCTCATCCTCAGAGGTAAGATTCACACACACAATATTACCGTAATTCTCTGCAATCTCAAGTACCTTGGGATTCCTCCCCACATCTGAGTTTGCAGACTCCTTTTCTACCAGAATACCGGCAGCTATCAGATCGTCGACCACATGCTTGACCGTCATAAGGCTGATGTGGTTCTCCTTCGCAAGAATGCTCCTTGTTGTGGATTTACTCCGTATGATACTCTGCAGGATATTTCCCATATTTACATTTCTGATATTTTTTACTGTCAGGACCGGTTTCTTTTCTACTGCCATATTGTCTGAATCTCCCTCTGCATTTACGCGATTTTTCACCTGTAGTTTATTTTAAACAGGTCTTAAGAGACTTGTCAATGATTTCAACCGCCTCATCTACATTTTCGCGGGAAGTAATCAGGGCCGGATGCATAACGACTACTACATTTTCCAGATTCTTACGGCTTTCCAGTTCGGTAATCAGGCCGTTTCCGAGCATGGTTTCGTAGAATTCCTGACCGAGTACATACTTGTCTGCATTCGGGCTTCCTTCTATCTCAATGCCCTGAAGCAGGCCGCGTCCGCGCACATCTTTGATTACATCGTATTTTTCTTTCAGGACCAGAAGCTTCTCATGCAGGTAATCCCCTGTCTCACGGCTGTTGTCTACCAGATGTTCCCTCTCGATAATTTCCAGATTTTTAAGCGCACTGCGGCATGTCAGCGGATAGCAGGAGTGTGTATGTCCGTGCAGGCTGATTTTGCTCATTGCTTCCCCGATCTCCCTGCGGCATAGAACCGCGGATCCCGGTACATAGCCACTCGTCAGGCCTTTCCCGGTGACAAGGATATCCGGCGTTACGCCCTCATACTGACAGGCAAACATCGATCCTGTCTGGCCGATACCTGTTACAACCTCGTCGAAGATCAGAAGTGCGCCATACTTATCGCACAATTCCCTTACACCCTTCCAGAATCCCTTCGGAGGCACAATCACGCCGCCGGCCGCAAAGATTGGCTCTGAAATGACCGCCGCGATGCGGTCCCCGCCTTCATGCAGCATCGTCTGCTCCAGATATTTCAGGCACTGCAGTCCGCAGGTGCCCGGCTCTTTACCGAAATCACAATGGTAGCAGTAAGGTGGTGCAGAATGTACGAACCCTCTCGGAAGCAGTTCGGAAATCCCTGAATTTTCCTGAATCATCTCTGATTTACCCGTTGCTGCTGCAGCTCCTGCTGTGGAACCGTGGAAACCTCTTCTAAAGGAAATGACTCTTCCTCCGCCTCTGTAATATTTTGCCGTCTTCAGCGCAAACTCATTGGCGTCTGATCCGGTACATCCGAACATCACCTTGTCGAGTCCTTCCGGTGATATTTCAATCATTTTTTCCGCCAGAGCCGCTCTTTCCTCTGTCGCAAAACAGGACGTTACAGACACCAGCTTTTCCAGCTGCTCCTTCAGGGCCTCAATCATTTCCTCATTTCCATGTCCAAGGGTACAGGCAGAAAACTGTCCGGAGAAATCCAGATATTTTTTTCCTGACTCATCGTACATATACATTCCTTTACCCCTGGTAAATACAATATCGTCCGTTGTATAGCACTGTATTAAATATTTTTTATCTTTTTCGATTGTCTTCATACTGACATCTCCTTTTTGTCTAAATGTCATATCTTTGACAGGGCTGCTTCGTCTGCAATGACCGTCACATCCCTGTGAAGCTGCAATATGGAGGCCGGCACACGTGGAGTAATCGGTCCGCCAAGCATACGGCTGAGGGCATCTGCCTTCTCTTCGCCGCTTGCCAGCAGCAGGATCTTCTCCGCACTCATGATCGTGCCGATACCCATTGTATATGCCTGTCTCGGTACATCTTCAGCATTCTCGAAGAATCTCTTATTCGCCTCAATGGTACTCAAAGCAAGTGAAACGCAGTGGCATTCTTTTATGAAGCTGTCCGACGGTTCGTTAAAACCGATGTGCCCGTTCCTCCCGAGTCCCAGAAGCTGGAGTCCGACGCCCCCGGTGCTTTGGATCAGTGCTTCATATTCCCTGCATACGGCGTCTGCATCTTCCCGCTCGCCGTCCGGGATAAACGTATTCTCTTCCTTTATATTTACATGGCCAAACAGATTCTCTTTCATAAAATAATAGTAGCTCTGGCTGTCCTCTCTGGAAATTCCTCTGTATTCATCCAGATTCATTGTCCTGATTTCTGAAAAGTCCAGAATTCCTTCCTGATACCACTTGCAAAGATATCTGTAAGCCCCTGCCGGGGTGGAGCCTGTTGCCAGGCCCAGAGCTTTCTCCGGGCCGGACACAATCTGCGCTGCAAGGATGGTTGCAGCCTTTTTACTCATTTCGTCATAATCTTTTACTCTGTATACTCTCATAGTTTATGTACACCTTATTTATCCCACTCACCATACTTGGCAATTACTTTGTCTTTGATCATCTGGCAGAACTCATCTGTCACCTTGAAATCATTTACTACTGTATACCAGTAGCCGTTGCTTTCCAAGAATTCTTTTTCATACTTGATTGCAGCAAATACGTCGTCCCATGTGATTCCCATGCCTTCCGGACGGATCTCAACGCCTGCCCTGTGGATGATATCAAGGATTCCGTCAGGATCATTTCCTCCCATAGCTGAACCTACGAAGATTCCTAAGCATACTGGCTGTCCGTGGATAAATTTCTTCTTTGTCATGTACTCTAATGTATAGAATAAGAAGTGGTCGCTTCCCTCGATCGGTCTCGGGTTCCAGCCATTGTTGTGGAACGCTCCGCCGCCCCATCTTAAACCTTCTGTCAGGATGCGGATTCCTTTTTCATTTAGCGCATAGATATCATCAAGCCCGTCTACGACTGACTGGAATACTTCTCTGACTTCTGCAACCATCTCTTCGTCATATGGCCATTTTTCTTCGCATTTGCCCTGATCTGCAGCATATTTCCAGTCAAACATGGAGTTATTGTAGCAGAGTACGTCGCAGACACCGCTTCTGTTGAGAGCTTTCGGTCCGTTCTGGATAACATCATAATCCACATATACTGCAACCGGCTCAACATACCCCACATACTTTACAACACTGTTGAAGCGAACGCCGGCACGGTGTCCGAACACTGCATTTGTCGCGATAGAAGTCGGAACCTGGTACAGAGGCATGTGGCTCTTCCATGCCACCATCTTTGCATAGTCAACTGCCTGTCCGCCGCCGAGGCCGATGACGGATTCAAACTTCGGAAGCTTCTCAACATTTGCCATGATCTCATCATATTCCAGTGTTTTTACAAAATGCACGATACAGTCATCGTCAAATTCATCCTTAAAGGTATCCCATAAGTCCTCCATCGTCACTACCAGATAAGGTCTCTGCACGATGTTTTTTAACTCTCCCACAAGGTTACGTCCGTAGATTGTTGTAAATAATTTTTTTGCCATGATTTTTCTCCTTTTATTCTTAAATATAATTTATAAACACTATTTAATATTATGGTATAACGAAATTTTTCATTTGTCAATCATTAATTCTAACTATTTTCCACTTCCATATTCATGCGCCTTTCGCGCACTTCACGCATACACTCATCCAGCCTCTTGTCACTGAGTCCATAGAACATCTGAACGATAAAATGGATCATTGTCACAATAGCCGGCAGGATAAACGCAAGTACTAACAGCCATGTCAGTGTTGACTCCGACTGTGCCTGATTTGCCACGTAACCGGAACCGTCCAGCAGGATTCCCATGATCTGTGCCCCGAGTGCCGCACCGATCGTGATACAGAACCCGTTGATTGCAGAGATGATTCCCGCCTGCCCTTTGCCGTTCTTCCACTCACCGTAATCTACCGTTGCCGGAATCATAACATTTGAGAAAGAATAGTATGCCCCGCTGAAAATACCGTTGAGGACAAATAACACGAATAATATCCCGAACTGCATAGAGTCTGCCGCAGCTCCCGGCCCGTAAGCCCTGCACAGGACAAAAAGGAGGATACTGACTGCCGCGCTTCCCACCATGCAGAACTGGTAGGCCCTTCCCGTATCTCTGAACAGTCTGATCAGAGGCTTCATAAAGAATACGCCGAACATCAGTGCCACCGTAAACGCAAACATAGCAACGGAATAAAAGTCTTTCAGACCCAGATAATATGTAAATACATAGATAACCATACCATTCTTGATCGCCTGCATAATCTGCTTTAACACCTCGCCGACCTGAAGGATGATCGCCGGGCGGTTCTTTCCAAAACTCTTAAGCTGGAGAAGGAGGTTCTCGTGGTCTACCTGACGGAGATGTTCCCTGCAGGAGCCGTCCCGGTTCAGCTCATATTTCCTTGTCATAAATACATTCAGTATCTGGAACAGCATTACGGTAAGCCCGATCGTCACTGCCGCCCAGAAATATCCCTGTGCTTCATTTCCACTATTGCCGCCAAACAGTTTTACCAGAGGGAGGAACAGAGATGCTGCGACAACCTGTGCCAGATTTGTGCACACACTTTTTACAACTGCTATCGTCTCTCTTTCTCTTGGATTCCTCGTCATATTACAAAACTGTGCAATCTGGGGCATAAAGGAAAACGTCGCGCCGATAGAGCCAAAGCATCCATAGCAGATTGCCGCCCACCCGATCTTCAGCCCCGTACTCTCTGTCGGCAGTGCAGTAAATACACCCACAAACAGGAGAAACAATGGCACTATGCCAAATATCGCCCAGGAGCGGTAACGCCCCCACCGGTAACAGACATTGTCCAGCATATAGCCGACCCACAGATCGGTGAAGCAGTCGGCGAACCGGGCAACCAGCATAATCGTTCCCGCCACCGTGGCGCTTAATCCAACCACATCGGTGTAAAAATAAACCAGATAGTATCCGAATATAACCCATGAAACCTGAAAACTATATGCGCCGTACATACTGTGTATAATCTTATCGTACCACGGCACCTTCGCTGTCGTTGAAGTAAAATCAATATCGTATGGATCTCTTCTATTTCTCAAAACATCATCCTCCCTGTCCTGCTTATACTACTTGGGTCCGGCCCTGTCGGGCGTTAGTTCTCCCACGCTCCGTATTTGGCAGTCACTTTATCTTTGATCATCTGGCAGAATTCGTCTGTTACCTTAAAGTCATTCACAACTGTATACCAGTAACCGTTGTTTTCGAGGAATTCTTTTTCATACTTGATTGCAGCAAATACATCGTCCCATGTAAGCCCCATTCCTTCAGGCCTGATCTCGACGCCCGCCCTGTGGATGATATCAAGGATTCCGTCAGGATCGTTGCCACCCATTGCAGATCCGACGAAGATTCCCAGGCATACCGGCTGTCCGTGGATGAATTTCTTCTTTGTCATGTACTCTAATGTATAGAATAAAAAGTGGTCGCTTCCTTCGATCGGCCTTGGGTTCCAGCCGTTGTTGTGGAACGCCCCGCCGCCCCATCTTAAACCTTCTGTCAGGATGCGGATTCCTTTTTCATTTAGCGCATAGATATCATCAAGCCCGTCTACGACTGACTGGAATACTTCTCTGACTTCTGCAGCCATTTCTTCGTCATATGGCCACTTTTCTTCGCATTTTCCCTGGTCTGCGGCATATTTCCAGTCGAACAGTGAGTTGTTATAGCACAGTACATCGCAGACACCGCTTCTATTGAGCGCTTTCGGTCCGTTCTGGATAACATCATAGTCCACATAAACTGCAACCGGCTCTACATAACCTACATACTTTACAACGCTGTTGAAACGAACTCCCGCGCGGTGTCCGAATACTGCATTAGTTGCAATCGAGGTTGGAACCTGATACAGAGGCATATGACTCTTCCATGCTACCATTTTAGCATAATCTACAGCCTGTCCGCCACCAAGGCCTATAACAGATTCAAACTTTGGAAGTTTTTCAACATTTTCCATAATCTCGTCATATTCGAGAGTTTTTACAAAGTGCACGATGCAGTCATCGTCGAATTCGTCTTTAAAGGTATCCCATAAATCTTCCATCGTAACTACCAGATATGGCCTCTGTACAATGTTCTTCAATTCTCCTACCAGATTGCGACCGTAAATTGTTGTAAATAATTTCTTTGCCATAATACATTTCTCCTTCTTTTTTCTTATCTGATTAATGTTTTCCTATTCATAAACTTTATTTCTAAATAGTGTTTATAAATATTATTTAACATTATAATACGCGTATATCCACGATATGTCAATTCTTACAAATTCACAAATAATAAGAAAGATTTTTATGCACTTTTAACAAAAGCAAAAAATGTCCTGCCATCAAAGCAGGACATTTTCAGATGTCATCCCTATATTCTTACCATCAGGCAAACTTCCTGATCTTCAAATCTACTCCCAGTGATTCTGCCAATTCCCGGCTTGCCTGAATATCCTCTTCCGGCAATACATCTACAATGGTCATCCTTACATGTGGGATCACCCCTTTGCATTCCACGGCAAAATCCAGCATTGCTTCGAATGCATTCTCAAATTTCGGCCGTGTCACATCCATATACGCCTCCTTTGTCGGTGCATTCAGACTGATGGATACCGAATCCACCACCTCTGCAAGAACAGGAACAATGTCCCTCTCATGATAGAGATTTCCAAGTCCATTCGTGTTGACCCTTATCGCAACCCCGTATTTTTCCTTCGCATACTTCGCAGAAGCAATCATATTGTCCAGTGCACAGGTCGGCTCTCCATAGCCGCAGTATACGAGTTCCGTATACCCTGTGAAATCAAATGCATCCATCGCCGCAATAATCTCCTCCAGTGTCGGATCAGCCTTATGCCACAATGTCTCTGCATCACCGACACCGTCCTCATGGCTGCGGATGCAGAACCGGCACCTGCAGTCACAGAGATTCGTGATATTTGCGTAAACCTGATTTTTATAAGTATACAGTATATCTGCCATATTAATTTCCTCTCTTTTTTCCCTGCCTGTTATTCACACATATGCAGTATTTTCTGGGTTTTATTCTTCACATGCGCCTTATCCATTGCTGCTGCCAGCACAAGGAAAATGACTGCGCTCCCGCCGGACTGCACCGCACTTCCGGCAAACGATGCCAGCGGCGCTATAAAGGAGCCAAACAGAATTCCTTCTGCAAGATAATACCCGGAGGCGGAGATAACTGCCGCAAGGAAAGGTGCCGCAATGTTTCTAGGCGCAAGGATTCTGCCTTCTTTACTCGTAAAAGGCAGTGTAATCAGCATCTTAATGATAATCGTCGCCGGAGCCCACATCGGCGCCGTCAGGATATCCGCCATTCCGCCACCGATTGCAGCCGCCGTGAGCGCGTATGGCCTCGGGAGAAAGACTGCCGCCATATAAATCAGTGCATCCCCGAAATGAATATACCCTCCGTTTGCACCGTACGGGATATGGCAGATATAGGCTGTCATCACCGTAATCATAGCCGCAAACAGACCTGTCATAGTAATTTTTGATGTGTTGCTTTTCATACTCTTAGGCCTCCTTTTCTACTTGTCGGTATTCTTCATCAGCATACCGAGGAACTGTTCATAATTCACCCCGTCGTTGCGCGGGATATTTTCCTTTACAGAATCCACAATCGCCCGCTCAATAAAACCTCCGGCCAGCCGGATACTTTCTGTTATCTTATCACCACGCGCAATTCCCGCCGCTATGACAGATGCGAAAAGGTCACCCGTTCCGGAATAGCTCCCCCCTACATATGGAAATGCAGAGAGACTCACCTGTTTACCGGATACTGCAAGGTTTCCCATCTTTTCCACACCGTCTTCCCCATCCAGAAAATGGATTCCGGTAACTACAACGGTATCCGGTCCCTTTTTAATCACGTTCCTCGCCATCTGTTCCACGATAGTCAAGAGATTCCGCTCATCCGTCATATTCTGGATCATCCTGTAGTCCGTATCCGTCAGCAGGCAGAGCTCTGTCAGGTTAGGGGTAATCGCATCCGCTTTCCAGACAAGTTCCTTCATAAGGCTTAAAAGCCGGTCTGTAAACATGGCATATACATTGCCATTATCCCCCATGACTGGATCAACTAAAAGAAACGTATTCTTCCTTTGAAACGTCTTTAAAAATGTAAATATTTTCTCGATCTGCTGCTCACTTGCCACAAATCCGGTATAAATACCGTCAAACTGAGCATCCATCTTCTCCCATTCCTGCCGGAAGTTTTCCATTTTATCTGTGTAATCATCGCAGAAATAACTCGGGTACCCTGTCTGTGCACTTAAGACCGCAGTAGGCAGGGGACACGGCTGGACCCCCATTGCCGCGATCACCGAAATTGCAGCGGTGAGGGAGCATCTTCCAAATCCTGATAAATCATTGATGACAGCAATTTTTTTAGTCATAATACAGCCTCATTTCTTTTCTATGGTAATGATGGAATTCTTCTACTTGCATGACATCATATCACAGAAGTGGTTTACTCAAAACGTCCAGTTATATCATATTTAAGCAGGCCAGTTTTTCAATGAAACAAAAAGAGGGGTGCTGCAAAATAGTGATTACTCATCATTGATATGCTCCCTTCTAGGTAGACAAGTGAAATAATAAAAACTTGTTTGCTTA